>CAVWOW010000015.1:0-184857 GCA_963756755.1 uncultured Gammaproteobacteria bacterium | reverse complement strand
CCGCTGGACCGCGGTGCGCTGACGATCAACGTCCGCCTTGACCGTGGCCAGCTGTGTTCACGAGAAGAAAATTTCGGCGACCGAGAACGCTGCAGTGTCAGAGAAGGCCGCTGACTGCGATTGCGAGGCGTCGTGCTACCTACGGTGCACAGGCGGGCCGGTACGGCGCGTGCTCCACGTCTCGGCCGACGAGGTGAGGAGCCGTCGGGCGCGTGGGCGGAAAGCTGGTGGTGAGGGGCGGGATCGAACCGCCGACCTAGGGGTTATGAATCCCTCGCTCTAACCGACTGAGCTACCTCACCACGGTTCTTCGTCGTGCCCGCTCCCGGTGCTCAGGGCCAGGCACGGGGCCGGAATTCTAGGGCCTCGGACGCCGAACAGGAAGTGCCCGAGCCGACCGCTGACGGCGTCGCTCCCGATCCAGCAGTCCGTGGCCCTACCGGTTCCCGTCTCACACGCGCCAAGCCGAGTGTCGGCGTCGACGGGCCGAGGGCACCGTGTCGAAGCGGCGATTGCTCGATCGACAAGCAAGTGAGCGGCAACGTCAGCGATGGCCGGTCGCTCGACAAATGTGGATCAACGCCACGCAACCTAAGCAGGAGATCGAGCATGAGTTACGTCGATGGATTTGTCGCGGCCGTGCCAACGGCCAACCGTGACGCCTACAGAAAGCACGCCGAGGCGGCCGCCGCAGTCTTCAAGGAACATGGCGCGCTCACGATAGTCGAGTGCTGGGGCGACGATGTGCCGGACGGCAAGCTGACGTCCTTTCCGATGGCGGTGAAGCGCAAGCCGGACGAGACCGTCGTGTTCTCCTGGGTCGACCTGGCCATCGCGTCGGGCGCGCGATGAGGGGATGAAGAAGGTCATGGCCGACAGCCGGGTTCAGCCGGACGCGAATCCCATGCCGTTCGACGGCAAGCGCCTGATCTACGGCGGATTCGAGATGATCGTGAACAGGTGACATGAGCAAAGCCACCGTGGGCGACCGCATCGGTCGGCGCAAATTGCTGCTGAACGGTGCGGGCGCCTTCGGCGCGGCATCGTGGGCGGTGCCGTGGCGTCGGCGTCCGTGCTGCCACCTGACGTCGGCAACGCATTGCTCGCGGCGTCGCGTTCCGCATTCGTCGATGCGCTCCGGTCGAGCGCTCTGAGAGACACATGAACTCGATCTATCTACTCACATTGCTGTGCACAATCGGCTGTGGCGTGATGGCCGGCTTCTTCTTCGCGTTTTCGATCTGCGTGATGAGGGCACTGCAAAGATTGCCGCCCGAGCATGGCATCGCTGCCATGCAGTCCATCAACGTCGTGGTGATAAACCGCTGGTTTCTGAGTGTGTTCTTCGGGACGGCGGTCCTCGGCATTGCCGCCGCGATCGCTGCCGTCAGCCGTTCGGCAGGTACCACCGCCTGGGCGACGGTCGCGGGTTGCCTGTGCTACCTGCTTGGCACGGTCGGGGTGACCATGCTGGCCAACGTCCCGCGCAACCGTGCCCTGGCGACCGCTGCAGCGGGCGACGTCGACGGGGCGCGCCTGTGGCAGAGCTTTCTTCCCTCATGGACGGCCTGGAACCACGTCAGGACCGCAGCGGCCCTGGCCGCCAGCGTGTTCTTTGCGCTGGCTCTGCCGCTCACACGTTGAACCGGAAATAAATGACGTCGCCCTCGCGGACGGCGTACTCCTTGCCTTCGAGACGCATCTTTCCCGCCTCCTTCGCGCCCTGCTCGCCGTCGAGCGCCACGTAATCGTCGTAGGCGATGACCTCCGCGCGGATGAAGCCCTTCTCGAAGTCGGTGTGGATCTCGCCCGCTGCCTGCGGCGCGAGCGCACCTGTGTGCGTGGTCCACGCGCGCGCCTCCTTCGGGCCCGCGGTGAAGAAGGTCAGCAGTCCGAGCAGCCGATAGGCCGCGCGAATCACGCGGTCGAGGCCCGGTTCCTCGAGTCCGAGCTCGGCCAGAAACGCGGCGCGATCGGCTTCGTCCAGGAGCGCGATCTCGGATTCGATGGCGGCGCACACCGCCACGACCTCGGCGCCTTCGGTCGCCGCGAGCTTTCGCACCGTCTCCAGGTGCGGATTGTCGCGAAAGCCGTTCTCGGCGACGTTCGCGACGTACATCAGCGGCTTCATCGTGATGAGCGGCGTCTCGCGCAGGAGCGGGCGCTCCGCGGCATCGATGGGGAGCGAGCGCGCCGGCCGGCCCTGGTCGAGGTGCGCGCGGATCCGCTTCAGAAGCTCGCGCAGTCGGATCGCGTCCTTGTCACCGGCCTTCGAGGCTTTCTCGGCGCGGACGAGCGCGCGCTCGACGGTGTCCAGGTCGGCAAGCGCGAGCTCGGTGTTGATGACCTCGATGTCGCGCAGCGGGTCGATCCGTCCCGATACGTGAACGACATCGTCGTTCTCGAAGCAGCGCACGACGTGCGCCACCGCGTCGACCTCGCGGATGTGCGAGAGGAACTTGTTCCCGAGCCCTTCGCCCTTTGACGCGCCTGCCACGAGTCCCGCGATATCCACGAATTCGACCGTGGTCGCGATCACCTTCTCGGACCGGGCGATGCCGGCGAGTCGGGCGAGCCGCGGATCCGGAACCGGCACCACGCCGATGTTCGGATCGATGGTGCAGAACGGATAGTTGGCCGCCGCCGCGTTCTGCGCCTGCGTAAGCGCGTTGAAGAGCGTCGACTTGCCGACGTTCGGCAGCCCGACGATGCCGCACTTGATGCCCATGAGTCTCCCGTCGCACGTCCGTCAGGCGTCCGGCCCGGACGAGGCGGCCCGTGCGGCCGTTGCCGGTGTCGTCATTGCCACGGCTGCGCCCCTGGCCATTGCCGCCGTTGCCGCCGTTGCCGTTCCCACCGCTCGAACGGCTGTGCAGGCGATGCATGGCTTTCTCGGAACCCTCGCTCAGGAAGACGGCGAGTGCATCGAGCGCCGTCGGGAATGGTGCCCACGATCGCTTCTTCGTCCGCGGGTGCCGCTCGCTGCAATACGTAGTCGATCACCATCGAGCGGTCGCCGGGGTGGCCGATTCCGAGCCGCAGGCGCCAGAAGTCCGCGCCGCAGTGCGTGACCACGTCCCGCATGCCGTTGTGGCCGCCCGGGCCGCCGCCGAATTTCAGGCGTGCGACACCCGCGGGCAGGTCGAGCTCGTCGTGCACGACCAGGAGCTCGGCGACCGGCGCCTTCAGGTAGTCGACCAGCGCGCGCACCGCGATTCCGCTGCGGTTCATGTAGGTCTGCGGCTTGAGCAGCACGAGGTCCTGTCCCTCGATCGTCACGCGGCAGATCTCGCCGTGGTAGCGCGAATGCGCGCGGAACTGCGCACCGTGGGCACGCGCAAGCGCATCCACGAACCAGAAGCCCGCGTTGTGCCGCGTGAGACGGTGTTCGGGGCCCGGATTGCCGAGCCCCACGATGATCTGCAGCGCCGTGCCTGCCATGACGCCTCCGGAAAAAGACCGGGCCGCCCGGGTGGGCGGCCCGATGCCAGCGGCCCCTCAGGGCCGGTTACTTCTTCGCGTCCTTGCCGCCCTTGGCCTCCGCCGCCGGCTTCGCCGCCTTGGCGTCGGTCAGCCGGCTTCGCACCCTTGGCATCGGCAGGCGTCGCGCCCGCCGCGGCCGGCGCACCGGGCGCCGGCGTGGCCACCGCAGCCGCAGCTGCAGCCGCAGCTTCCTCGGTCGGCTGGTCCACTTCCTCGGCGCGCGCATGGTGCACCGAGACGATCGGCGCATCGCGGCCGTGCGACAGCTCGGGGATCTCGACGCCCGCCGGGAGCTTGAGGTCGGACAGGTGCAGCAGGTCGTTGATGTTCATCGCCGACACGTCGACCTCCAGGAACTCCGGCAGGTCCTTCGGCAGACAGCTCACCTCGACCTCGTTGCGCAGGTGCGAAACGACGCCGCCCGCCTTGACGCCCGGGGCCGCACCGTCACCCTTGAAGTGCAGCGGGATGCTGATGCGGATGGTCTCGTTCTCGAGCACGCGCTGCAGGTCGACGTGCAGCACGGCGTTGCGCGCCGGGTGACGCTGCACATCCTTCAGCACCGCGGCCTGGCTCACGTCGCCGACCTTGAGGTTGATGATCGTCGAGTAGAAGCGCTCGTTGTCGAGCATCAGCAGCAGCTTCGTATGGTCGAGCGCGAGGGCGCGCGGCTCGCGGTGGCCTCCGTAGAGGATGGCCGGGACCTTGTTCGCGCGACGCAGGCGGCGGCTCGCACCTTTGCCCTCGGCGTCACGGAACTCGGCATTGAGTTCGAATGCGGTTTTCATGATCGTTGCTCCAGTCGTTCGGGTTTCGAAGCCCCGCCCCGCGACCAGGGTCGGCGCTTCACGTTCGGGCCGCCGGGTCTCGTCGACCCGGCCGCCTTCAATCGATGTACAGCGAGCTCACGCTCTCCTCGTCGCGGATGCGGCGCATGGTCTCCGCCAGCAGCCCCGCGACCGACAGCTGCCGGATCTTGCGGCACTCCCGCGCGGCTTCGCGCAGCGGGATCGTGTCCGTCACGACCAGCTGGTCGAGCACCGACTCCTCGATGCGCTCGACCGCCGGGCCCGACAGCACCGGGTGGGTGATGTAGGCCACGACGCTCTTCGCGCCCACGTCCTTGAGCGCAGCCGCCGCGTGGCACAGCGTGCCCGCGGTGTCGACCAGGTCATCGACCAGCACGCAGGTCTTGCCTTCCACTTCGCCGATGATGTTCATCACCTGCGACTCGTTGGCACGCGGCCGGCGCTTGTCGATGATCGCGAGATCCGCGTCGTCGAGCCGCTTTGCGATCGCGCGCGCGCGCACCACGCCGCCCACGTCGGGCGCCACGACCACGAGGTCGTCGTACTTCTGCTTCCACACCTCGCCCAGCAGCACCGGCGAGGCGTAGACGTTGTCCACGGGGATGTCGAAGAACCCCTGGATCTGGTCCGCGTGCAGGTCCACGGTCAGCAGCCGATGCACGCCCGCGCTCGCCATCATGTTGGCCACCAGCTTCGCCGTGATCGGCACGCGCGTCGCGCGCGGTCGGCGATCCTGCCGTGCGTAGCCGAAGTACGGCAGCACCGCTGTGATGCGCCCGGCCGATGCGCGCCGGCAGGCGTCGACCATCACCAGCAGCTCCATCAGGTGGTCGTTCGCCGGCGGGCACGTGGACTGCACCACGAACACGTCGCGGCCGCGCACGTTCTCCATCAGCTCGACGGTCACCTCGCCGTCGCTGAACCGGCCCACGTTCGCGCGGCCAAGCGGGACCTGCAGATGGCGCACGATGTCGTGAGCGAGCTGCGGATTCGCATTGCCCGTGAACACCGCCACCGTCGCCGCGTCCATTCCGCCTCGCTCCTGTCACGGCCCGAAAATTGGCTCGGAGCCAATTTTCGAGCCGACCTCGATTGCCCTGCTCAGCCGTTGCCCGAAACTGGCTCCGAGCCAATTTTCGTGTGGCTGGGGTGGAAGGATTCGAACCTCCGAATGGCGGGATCAAAACCCGCTGCCTTACCGCTTGGCGACACCCCAGCGCAATCGTCAGCGGGCGACCGGGCCCTGGGCCTCCTCGAGCGCAAGCCGCTCGAGCAGAGGCGACCGGTTGAGACCCTGCACGAAATATCCGCGCCAACGCGCCGGAAGTCTCGCCAGCACCTCTCGCGCGGACCGCTCGTCGGGTATCGCCGCGAACACGCAGGACCCCGAGCCGGTCAGCCGCGCCGGCGCGAATTGCCCGAGCCAGTCGAGCGCCTCGGCCACCTGCGGGTACCGTCGCCGGACCACGGGTTCGAAGTCGTTCCGCCCACCCGCCGTCAGAAAACCGGGCATTTTGATTACGGGCGAATCTCTTGTCAATTCAGGGGCCTGAAAGAGCTCAGCCGTGGCAATGGCCGCATCGGGCTGGATCAGCACGAAGCTGCGCTCTGGGAAGTCCGCCGGGGTCAGCTGATCGCCCACCCCGGAGCCCCAGGCCGCCCGGCCACGAACGAACACAGGGACGTCCGCCCCCAGGGCGAGGCCCAGCTCCGCCAGCGTGTCGCTTGATTGCCCAAGTCCCCACAGCCGGTTGAGCGCCACCAGTACCGTTGCGGCGTCCGAGCTGCCACCGCCGACCCCACCCTGGATCGGCAAGCGCTTGGTGAGCTCGATACCGACCCCGCTGCGAACGCCGTATCGGGTGGCCAGCACGCGGGCCGCCCGCAACGCGAGGTCCGAGGCAGCCGGGACGCCGTTCACCTCGCCGACCCGTTCGATGACGCCGTCGGGTCGCCGCCAGAACGCGATCTCGTCGCACAGGTCGATGAACTGGAAGGCGGTCTGCAGCAGGTGATAGCCGTCCGCACGCCGGCCCACGATATGCAGGAAGAGATTCAGCTTGCCCGGCGCGGGCCACGGCCGCGGAGTCCCGAGGGCCTGCGGCCTGCCGGTCATTCCGAGTCAGCCCCGGAAATTGGCTCGGAGCCATTTTTCGAGGCGGCGGGTCCGGATCTATTTGAGGCTCGGGTTGTCCGAAAAATGGCTCCGAGCCAATTTCCGGGAGCTGCCAGTCGCTCACGGTCAGGCGCAGGCGCACGGCGCCGCTGGTCGCGGTAACGCGGGATGGCAGGCTGAAGCCCCCGGCCGGGGCGAAGGCGTCGTACGCCACCGTCCAGCCGTGCTGGTCGATGACTCGAAGGGGCGGGGCCTGTGACTCAGTGACACGGGCCGTGGACGAGGGATCAGGCAGCCCGATCATCCAGAACCGCAGGCTCGACAACGGCAGGTCGGTGCCCAGGCGCGCATTGAGCGCGGCTCGCGCATCCGCGCCGATCACCTGCCCGGCGGTATCCGCGACCGTCAGTTGTTCGCCATCGCTGGTCACTTCGAGCGCTCCCGCGCCGAGCGGGCCGCGGAGACTGAGCCGCGTGGCGGTGCCTTCCTGGCGCCAGACGAAGCTGCCGCTGCCACCCTCGCCTTCCGCGGCGACGGCCAGGCGCCCGGTCGCGACCCAGGCGCTCAGGGCCGCAAGGCCCGCGGTGCTCGCCGGTGGGGCCGAACGTCCCGACAGACCCGCGCAGCCGGCCAGTAGACCGGCCAGCAGCACGAGCATCGCGCGCATCACGGTCCCGCGCGCTCCAGCCGTTGACGCAGCCTTTCGTCGTCCGGGCTGCGCTCGAGCGCAGCCTGCCAGGTCTTGCGCGCCTCGGCCTCCTCGCCGACCGCCCACAAGACTTCGCCCAGGTGAAGATCGATCTCCGGATCGCTCGCGAGTTCGCGTGCGCGCCGCAGGTAAGGGAGCGCCTCGCGCGGCCGCTCCTGCCGGTACAGCACCCAGCCCATGCTGTCGAGCACGGCGGCACTGTCCGGCGTCTGGGTCAGCGCACTCGCGATCAGTGTGTGCGCCTCGTCGTACTCACGCGTGCGGTCTGCCAGCGTGTAGCCAAGCGCATTCTGAATGACCGCATCGCCCGGTCGCTCCTTGAGCAGCTGCCGCAGCTCCTTGACCGACGCATCGACCCGGTCCGTCCGCTCGAGCAGGAACACCCGCGCCATGCGCAGGTCGACCGAGTCGGGATAGCGCTCGATGCCGGCGTCCAGTTCGGCGAGCGCCCCACGTTCGTCGTCGTGCGCGGACAGCAGCGAAGCGCGCTGCGCGATCACGTCCACCGCGAGTTCCGGCCGGGCGCGCGCGAACTCCTCGAGGTGCAGCAGTCCCGCCTCGGTCCCGGACTTCTCGGCCTTGATCCGCGCGGCGCGCACCTGAGCGGCGAGCGCGAAGTCCCCGCCGGTCACGCGTGCATAGTTGCGAAGCGCGCGCTCCGTGTCTTCGCGCTGCTCGGCGATGGTGCCCAGGTGAAAAAGCGACTCGTAGGTCTGCGCGCCGGTCGCGAGCAGCGTGTCGAACCGACCGGTCGCCGCGTCGAGATCGCCGTCCTGCATGTCGATCAATCCCAACGCGCGCAGCGCGCCGGGCACGACGGTGGCCCCGCTCGCGTACGGGATGAGTATCGCGCGCGCCTCCTGGTCGTGCCCTGTGGATGACAGCAGTATTGCGTATTCGAGATGGGTCGCGACATCGGACTCGTTGTCCTTGACGACCTCGAGCGCGAGCGCGAGCCCCTGGTCTTCCTGCCCGCTCGCAATCATCGTGCGCGCGAGCAGCATCCGGGCCGGCACCCAGTACGGCGCGAGCTGAGTGGCGCGGCTCGCCGACTCGAGCGCGAGCGCGAAATTCTCCGAGCGCAGCGCAGCACCGGCGAGCGCGTATTGCCCTTCGGCGACTTTCGGGTGACGCGCAGCCAGGCGTCGGAAGAGCTCGGTCACGTCGGCCGGCGTGCCCTCGTCGGCAATCACCGGATAGAGCGCCAGGAATCCGGCGGCCGGGCTCAGGTACGCGGTCTCGAGCAGCACGGCGAAATGCTCGTCGGCGGCATCCAGCCGGTGCAGCTGCAGTGCCGCGACGCCGGCATAGCGTCGCGCCTGCTCACTGGTCGGGTTGAGCTGCAGCCAGCGCTCGGCCGCGGCGGCCGCCTCGCGCTGCTGCTGGTTGTCGTAAGCGATCTGCGTCGCCTGCTCGGCGACCCGCTCGTCGTCGGCGCGCTCCGCCGCCCGGCGATAGTAGTTCGCCGCGAGCGGGTAGGCGCGCCGCTCGAGCGCGGCGTCGCCGTCGGCCTGCAGTTGCGCGGGAGTCGCGGTCGCATCGCGGTCGCCGATCGAGTCAGTGCCCGTCGCCGCGCAGCCGAGCAGCGCGGCCGCCGCAACGATGCAGAAAACAGTTCGGATCGCGCCGGGCATGACCGGTGCACTATAGCGGAAGCGTCGCATGCCCGCCGCGGCGCGCTTGTCTTACCAGGGTTCATCCACCAGAATTCCCGCGTTTCCGCGCCCGGCTCCCTGATGCCCCTTCACGTCGTCGGTATCAATCACCGCACTGCCCCGGTCGACGTGCGCGAGCGCGTAGTGTTCGAACCGACCCGCCTGGCCGATGCGCTGCGCCAGTTGCTCGGGCTGCCTCAGGTGAGCGAGGCCGTGATCGTGTCGACCTGCAATCGCACGGAGCTCTACTGTGTCACCGGGAGCGGCGAGGTCGATCTCGGAGGCTGGCTCGAGCGCTATCACGGCGTGGGGACCGGCATCCACGACAGCCTCTATCGGCTCGACGAGCGATCGGCGGTCGCGCATGCGTTTTCGGTGGCTGCCGGACTCGACTCGCTGGTGCTGGGCGAGCCCCAGATCCTGGGACAACTCAAAGACGCGTACCGCGACGGCCCAGGAAACGGGCAGCACCGGGCCCGTGCTCAACCGGCTCTTTCAGACCGCGTTCTCGGTTGCCAAGCGCGTGCGGACCGAGACCGAGATCGGTGTCAACGCCGTATCGGTAGCCTCCGCGGCGGTGGCGATGACGCGTACCGTCTTCGCGAGCCTGGCCAACCGGACTGCGCTCCTGATCGGCGCGGGAGAGACGGCGGCGCTGGCGGCCCGCCACCTGCGCGCCGATGGCCTGCGCCGCATGATCATCGCCAACCGCAACGTCGATGCAGCGCGCGAGCTCGCGGCCGAGTTCCAGGCCTTCGCCATCGGACTCGAGGACATCGGCGCGCATCTGCCCGAGGCCGACATCGTGCTCGCGTCGACCGCGAGCCCGACGCCGATCGTCACCCGGTCGATGGTCGACGCGGCCCTCGCGGCGCGCCGGCGCCGACCGATGCTGATGCTCGACATCGCCGTACCGCGCGACGTCGATGCTGCGGTATCCGAGCTCGAGGACGTCTATCTCTTCACGATCGACGATCTGCAGTCGGTCGTGGCCGGCAACCTCGAAGGCCGACGCCAGGCCGCGGTCGCGGCGGACACGCTCATCGCCGAGGAGGTCACGCGGTTCGAGAAGGCGGAGCGCACGCGCGACGCCGGCCCGGCGATCCGCCGGCTGCGCGACGATGCGGAACGCGCGCGCCGCCAGACGCTCGAGCAGGCGCAGCGCATGCTCGCCAACGGGCAACCCGCCACGGAAGTGCTCGAGTTCCTCGCCACGACGCTCACCAACCGCCTCATGCATGAGCCGAGCCGGCGCCTGCGCGAGGCCGCCGAGTCCGGCGACACGGGCGCCGTCGACGCGATCACCGCGATCTACCGTCCGGATGCGGACCGATGAAGGATTCGGTGCGCCGGCGGCTCGAGCGTACGGTCGAGCGGTTCGAGGAAGTGAGCGCGCTCCTCGCCGAGCCCGACCTTGCGGGCGGCAGCACGCGTTTCCGCGACCTGTCGGTCGAGTATGCGCGGCTCGAGCCCGTCGCCGCGCGTTACACCGAATTCCGCCGACTCGAATCCGACGTGACGCAGGCGCGCGAAATGGCGGACGCCGGCGACGCCGAGATGCGGCAGCTCGCCCTCGAGGAAGTCCACGCGCTCGAGACGCGACTCGATGTGGAATCGGCGGAGCTCACGCGGCTGCTGATCCCGAAAGACCCGCGCGACGAAAGCAACATCTTCCTCGAGGTGCGCGCGGGCACCGGCGGCGACGAGGCTGCGATCTTCGCGGGCGACCTGTTCCGGATGTACTCGCGCTACGCCGAGCGGCAGGGCTGGCGTGTCGAGGTGCTGAGCGAGAACCCGGGTGAGCACGGCGGCTACCGCGAGATCATCAGCCGCATCGTCGGGCGGGGCGCCTATTCGCAGCTCAAGTTCGAATCCGGCACCCACCGGGTGCAGCGAGTGCCGGCGACCGAGTCGCAGGGTCGGATCCACACGTCCGCCTGCACCGTGGCGATCCTGCCCGAGCTCGAGGAAGTGGGTGAAGTCGAGCTCAACCCGGCGGAACTGCGCGTCGACACCTTTCGCGCCTCGGGCGCGGGCGGGCAGCACGTCAACAAGACCGATTCGGCGATCCGCATCACCCACCTGCCGACCGGCATCGTGGTCGAGTGCCAGGACGAGCGATCGCAGCACAAGAATCGTTCGCGGGCGATGTCGCTGCTCCGCGCCCGGCTGCGTGAGGCCGAACAGCAGCGCCAGACTGCGCAGCAGGCTCAGGAGCGAAAGCTGCAGGTCGGCAGCGGCGACCGTTCCGAGCGCATCCGGACCTACAATTACCCGCAGGCGCGCGTGACCGACCACCGCATCAACCTGACGCTGCACCAGCTCCCCGCGGTCATGGAAGGCGCGCTCGAGGAGATCATCATCCCGCTGCAGCAGGAATGGCAGGCCGCGCAGCTCGCACAGCTCGACTGAGGATGCAGTGGCGACCGAGATCCGTGCGCTGATCGACGAAGGCGCGCAACGGCTGCGGCGCATCGCGGACGATCCGCGGCGCGAGGCGGAGCTGCTCCTGGCGGCCGCACTCGGGCGGAGCCGTGCGTGGCTGCTTGCGCACCCGGAGGAGCGGGTCCTCGAGTGTGACGCCACCGATCGCTACGAGTCGCACGTCACGCGACGCGCGCTCGGCGAGCCTGCCGCGTACATCCTGGGCGAGAAGGAGTTCTGGTCGCTGCCGCTCGCAGTGACGCCCGACGTGCTGGTGCCGCGCCCGGAGACCGAGCTGGTGGTCGAACGGGCGCTCGCGCATCTTCCGGAGCGGGGCCACGGGCGGGTCCTGGATCTCGCGACCGGCAGCGGCGCGATCGCGCTCGCCATCGCGTACGAGCGTCCGTCCTGCCAGCTGCTCGGCACGGACGCGTCCGAAGCCGCGACGACGCTGGCCGCCGCGAATGCGCGGCGGCTCGGGCTCGCGAACACGCGGTTCGTCACCGGCGACTGGTACGCCGCCGTCGGCGACGAGCGCTTCGAGCTGATCGCCTGCAATCCGCCGTATGTCGCGGAAGCAGATCGCGAGCTTGCCTGGCAGGTGCGCACGCACGAGCCCGCGCGCGCGCTCTTTGCCGGGCCAACCGGTCTCGAGGCGTTGCAATCCGTGGTTGCCGGTGCGCCCGCACGTCTCGTCCCCGAGGGCTGGCTTGTCCTCGAGCACGGCGCCCGGCAGGGCGAAGCCGTGCGCGGTCTGCTCGCCGCCGCCGGCTTCACCGAGATAGTCACCTTCCGCGATCTCGCCGGTAACGAACGCTGCAGCGAGGGAAAATGGGGGCATTGAAATGGAGAATGTCCCCATTTTCGTGCACTATGCCGCCCCCGCACTTCGCGCAGGCCACCATGATCCGATTCGAGACCACGCTCGGCGACTTCACGATCGAGCTCTTCGACAAGGAAGCGCCGATATCCGCGCAGAACTTCCGTGACTACGTCACGGCCGGCTTCTTCGACGGCACGATCTTTCACCGCGTCATCCCGGGGTTCGTCATCCAGGGCGGCGGCTTCACCGCGGACATGCAGCAGAAGAAGACGCGCGCACCAATCCGCAACGAAGCCGACAACGGGGTAAAGAACCGCCGCGGGACGCTCTCCATGGCGCGCACCAACGATCCGCACAGCGCGACGTCGCAGTTCTTCGTCAACCTGGTCGACAACGCCTTTCTCGACCCGGGCCGGGGTGGCGCGGGCTACGCGGTATTCGGCACGGTGACCGAGGGAATGTCGGTCATCGACAAGATCGCGGCGAGCAAGACCGGCCGCAAGGCGGGTCACGACGATGTGCCGCTAGAGCCGGTCGTCGTAAACCGCGCGACCGTGGTCGATACGTCCGGCTGAGCGAAGCGCCGCAAAGGCTCACATGGCGAAGCGGCCACGCGGCCTGGCGTACCGCCTGCTGCGCGGTGCGCTGCTTCTGTTCGTCGGCTGGCTCGCGGCCATGGCCGCATCGGTCGTCGCACTGCGCTGGATCGATCCTCCGACCAGCGCCTTCATGCTCCGCGACCAGGTAGAGGCGATCGTGACCCGGGAGCCGGGCTACCAGTTCCGCCACGAATGGCGCGACCTGAATGCCATTTCGAAGTACGCCGCCGTCGCCGTGATCGCGGCCGAGGATCAGGCCTTTCCGCAGCCACGACGGCTTCGACTTCAGACAGATCGACCGCGCGCTCGAGGACCGGGAGCGGGGCCGACGCATTCGCGGCGCGAGCACGATCACGCAACAGGTCGCGAAGAACCTGTTCCTCTGGCCCGGCCAGAGCTGGTTTCGCAAGGGACTCGAGGCCGGCCTGACCGTCCTGATCGAGGCGAGCTGGAGCAAGCGACGCATCCTCGAGATCTATCTCAACATCGCCGAGTTCGGCCGCGGCACCTGGGGCGTCGAGGCGGCGAGCCACCGCTTTTTCCGCAAGGGCGCCGGTCAGCTCACCCGCTCCGACGCAGCGCTGCTCGCCGCCGTGCTCCCGAGCCCGCGCCGGATGCGGGTCGATGCACCATCCGTGTACGTTCGTCGGCGCCAGCAGGAAATACTGCGGCAGATGGCGTCGATCGGCGGCCCCGCGGCGCTGCACCGACTCGCCGACTGACTGCCCTGTCCGTCAAATGGAATCCCGTCGATACCTGGCAAGATCGACGGGCTGATTGACCTCGATCGACTCGACAACCGTCGTGGCAAGCACGCGGCCGCTGTCCACGTCGCGCTCGACCTGACGGAAGGGATACATCACGCCGTCCACCGACCGGTAATCGAGATGCTGGGTCTCGATCCACACGGGCCGTGGATCGACGTCGACGTGCAGGGCTCGCAGCCGGCGCTCGCGCTCGATGAGACCGCTGCGCGGATTGACGTAGTAGCGGGCCTCCTGGCCGTCGGCGAACCGGATCTCGAGAACCTGGTACTCGACGCCCGCGACCACCGCACCGCTCCCGAGCTTGAGCCGGTGTCCCCGGCTTGCGAACTCGTGCAGCCCGTACAGCTTGAAGGGTGTCTCGATTCCATGCCGCAGCGCCGACGTACCCTGGGGCGACGAGGGCTGTGCGGGCGCATCGCCAGCCGCGCGCTGCCAGCCGCCCTGCCCGTCGTAGGCCTCGGTGTAGACCCGCGTGCCCGCGTCGAAGATGTCGACGCGCATGCGCCCGTCCCGGTCGGCCACGTACCGGCCATCGACCGTGAAGTCCGGTTCCGTGAGTCGGAAGTCGATCGCGATGCTCCGGACCCGCTCGATCGCCGCCCGTCCGCCGCGCGCGGCGGTGTTGGAATCGACCAACGATTCGACGGTGACCGGCGCGGGCGCGCAGGCCACCAATGCGAAGGTCAGGACGGGCACAGCCAGTGTGCGCATGCAGCAACCTCGGGAATGTCGCTTCCCAGTCAGTATCCAGATGCGCAATGCCGCCAAACCGTCGCGCCCCACCGGGGACCTGCGAGCTGCATCGCCCACATTGACAGTTACCGGCCCACCCCTATGCTTGCGTGCGACTCGCGCGCAAGGGGGCGGGATGTCGATCCTCTCGGAGCTGCAGCGCCGCAACGTGGTCCGCGTTGCGGCGCTGTACCTGATTGCAGGCTGGGTGCTGGCGCAAGTCGCTGAGCTGCTGTTCGGTGCACTCGACGTGCCGAGCTGGAGCCTGCGGCTCGTGCTCGGTCTGCTGCTGCTCGGTTTTCCGCTTGCGCTGATCTTCGCCTGGGTCTATGAGCTCACGCCCGAGGGCCTGAAGCGCGAACACGAGGTCGAGCGCAACACCTCGATCACGCGCGAGACGGGGCGCAAGATCAACCTGCTGATCGCCGGACTGCTCGTCGTCGCGATCGCAATCGGCGGCTACGACGTGCTGCGCGACGGGCGCGCGCCAGCGGATAGCGCAACGACCGCCGCCCCTGCGCCCGCGCCGCGCGTGCCTGCCGATTCCGTCGCCGGGCTCGCAAGCACAGCGTCGATCGCTGTTCTACCGTTCGTCAACATGAGCGAGGACCGCAGCAACGAATACTTCTCCGACGGCTTGACGGAGGAGCTCCTGAACCTGCTCGCCAGGGTCCCGGAGCTCAAGGTGATCGCTCGCACCTCGTCTTTCGCCTACAAGGGCAAGGGAGCCAAGATATCGGACATTGCGCGCGAGCTGCAGGTCGCCAATGTGCTGGAAGGCAGCGTCCGCAGGTCCGGCGATCGGGTGCGGATCACCGCGCAGCTGATCCGTGCCTCCGACAGCACCCACCTCTGGTCGGAGTCCTACGACCGCACCATCCAGGACATCTTCGCCGTCCAGGGCGAGATCGCGGGCGAGGTCGTCGACTCGCTCAAGGTCGAGCTGCTCGGCCGCGAGCGGTCCCACGTGCAGGCGGGTGGCACACAGGATGCGCGTGCGTACGAGGCCTATCTGCGCGGCAGGTACGAACTCAACAAGGGGGAGTCGGAGCAGTTTCTCCGGTCAGCGCTCGCTGCCTTCGACGAGGCCGTTGCGCTCGACTCATCGTTCGCACTGGCGCACGCCTCGCGTGCCATCGCGCTCCTCGACCTCACGAGGAGTGGCTATGAGCCCTACGCCGAAGGTTTTCCGCAGGCCAGGTCTGCCGCGGAGCGGGCGCTCGAGCTGGCGCCCGAGGCACCCGAAGGCCATGTCGCGCTGGGGCGTATCAAGCTGGCCGCAGACAGGGACTGGCAAGGCGCGGAAGCGTCGCTGCGAAAGGCAGCCCAGCTCAATCCCAGCGACGCATCCGCCTACGACGTGCTCGGCAGCCTGGCTTCGCTGCTCGGCAAGCACGACGAGTCCGTGGATGCGAGTCGGAGGGCCGTGTCCCTCGACCCGCTCTATGCCCGACGGATCCAGAACCTGGCGATGACCTACTACCGAGCCCGTAGATACGACGAGGCGAGCGCGACCGCTCGCCAGGCACTCGTGGTCGCACCCGGGCGTCCCGGCGTTCAATCCCTGTTGGGGCTGCTGGCACTTCAGCACGGCGAGCTGCAGTCGGCCGCCGCGACCTGCGAACAGGAATCCATCGAATGGCAGCGACAGACCTGCCTCGCCATCGTCTACGAGAAGCTCGGCCGCGCCGCCGACGCGGACGCCCAGTTCGCAGAACTAAAGAAGAACGGTGACAGCTCTGCTTACCAGTATGCGCAGATTCACGCGCAGCGCGGTGAGAGCGACGAGGCCATGCATTGGCTCGAGGTCGGTCGGCGCGTGCGGGATCCCGGCGTTAACCAGTCCGGCATCGACCCGCTGCTCGACCCCGTGCGAAAGGACCCGCGCTTCGCGGATTTCCTTCGCGAGCTCGGTCTGTCTGGTGCCTGACGGCCGCGGAGAAAATTGGCTCCGAGCCAATTTTCAGGCGGCGTCGGCGGGCTGGCTGTAGCCGATCTGTGGCGCGAGCCAGCGCTCGGCCTCGGGGAGGCTCAGGCGCTTGCGTCGGGCGTAGTCGGCGACCTGGTCACGGTCGATCGCGCCGACCGAGAAATAACTCGAGTCCGGGTGTGAGAAATACCAGCCGCTCACTGCAGCGGCGGGATGCATGGCGTAGTTCTCGGTGAGCACGATCCCGGCGTTGCGCTCCGGGTCGAGCAGACGCCAGAGCGCCGCTTTCTCCGTGTGATCCGGGCACGCCGGATACCCCGGCGCCGGACGGATGCCGCGGTAGTGCTCGCGGATCAGCTGGTCGTTCGTGTGCCGCTCCTCGGGTGCGTAGCCCCAGAACTCGCGTCGCACACGCTCGTGCATGCCTTCGGCCAGCGCCTCGGCGAGGCGGTCGGCGAGCACCTTGACCATGATCGAGCCGTAGTCGTCGTGCCGGGCCTCGAACTCGCGGACCTTGTCCTCGATCCCGAGCCCGGTGGTGACGGCAAAGCCGCCGATCCAGTCGGCGACACCCGAGTCCCGCGGCGCGACGAAGTCGGACAAGGCGAAGTGCGGCTGGCCGTTCGGCTTCGTCTTCTGCTGGCGCAGATGGTGCAGGCGATGCACGACCTCCCGGCGCGACTCGTCGGCGTAGACCTCGATGTCTTCATCAACCGAGTTCGCCGGGAAGAACCCGATCACGGCACGCGCCCGGATCCAGCGTTCGGCGATCATCTGGCGCAGCACGCGCCGCGCGTCCGCATACAGGTTGCTGGTCGCTTCGCCAACCACCGGGTCGGTGAGGACATCCGGAAACCGCCCGGCGAACTCCCAGGCGTTGAAGAACGGCATCCAGTCGATGTAGCGCAGCAGCCCGTCGAGCGGCACGTCCTCAAACGCCCTCACGCCCAGCATCCGGGGAATCGGCGGGCGATAGGCCGACCAGTCGCCGCGGAAACGGTTGGCGCGCGCCTGCTCGAGCGTGAATGCGGGCGCCTTGATCTTCCGGCCGCGGTGCTGCTCACGTCGCTCGGCATGATCGCGCTTCAGACGGCTGGTCAACTCGGCACGCGATTCAGGCGTCGCAAGCGACTGGCAGACACCGACTGCGCGCGACGCGTCCTTGACGTATGCCACAGGCCCCGCGTACTCCGGGTCGATCTTGACCGCGGTGTGCGCGGGCGAGGTCGTGGCGCCGCCGATCAGGAGTGGGACCTCGAACTGCAGCCGCTTCATCTCACGCGCGACGTGCACCATCTCGTCGAGCGAGGGCGTGATCAGTCCCGACAGCCCGACCATGTCGGCCTTCTCGCGCCGCGCGGTCTCGAGGATCCGCTCCGCGGGAACCATCACGCCGAGATCGATCACCTCGAAGTTGTTGCACTGGAGCACGACGCCGACGATGTTCTTGCCGATGTCGTGCACGTCCCCCTTGACGGTCGCGATCACGATCTTGCCGTTCGAGCGCACCGCCTCGCCCGGTTCGCGCTCGAGGAACGGCACCAGGTGGGCCACTGCCTTCTTCATGACGCGCGCGGATTTCACCACCTGCGGCAGGAACATCTTGCCAGCGCCGAACAGGTCGCCGACCACGTTCATACCGTCCATCAAGGGCCCCTCGATGACGGACAACGGCTTGCCGGTTTCCACGCGCGCCGCCTCGGTATCCTCGACGATGAACTCGTCGATGCCCTTGACGAGCGCGTGCTCGAGTCGTTTCTCGACCGGCCACGACCGCCAGGCCTGATCCTCCACGCGGCGCGCCGCGGTTTCGCCTCGAAAATGGGCGGCGACTTCGAGCAGTCGCTCGGTGGCATCGGTGCGCCGCGCGAGGATCACGTCCTCGACGCATTCGCGCAGCTCCGGGGTGATCTCGTCCACGATCGCGAGCTGCCCGGCGTTGACGATCCCCATGCTCATGCCGGCCTTGATCGCGTGGTAGAGGAACACCGAGTGCATCGCCTCGCGGACCACGTCGTTGCCGCGGAACGAGAAGGACACGTTGCTCACTCCGCCACTCACGAGGACGTGCGGGCAGGCGGCACGTATCCGCGACGTCGCCTCGATGAAATCGAGCGCATAGCGATCGTGCTGTTCGATGCCGGTCGCCACCGCGAAGATGTTCGGGTCGAAGATGATGTCCTCGGGCGCGAAGCCGACCCGGTCGACGAGCAGGCGGTAGCTGCGCTCGCAGATCGCAACCTTGCGCTGGACGGTGTCGGCCTGGCCCGACTCGTCGAAGGCCATCACCACGACGGCGGCGCCGTACGCGCGCACGAGCCGGGCCTGCGCAAGGAAGGGCCCCTCACCCTCCTTGAGGCTGATCGAATTGACGACGCCCTTGCCCTGCAGGCACTTGAGCCCCGACTCGATCACCGCCCACTTCGACGAATCGATCATCACGGGCACGCGCGCAACGTCGGGTTCGGCGGCGAGCAGATTCAGGAACCGGACCATCGCGCCTTCCGAATCCAGCATGCCCTCGTCCATGTTCACGTCGATCATCTGTGCGCCGTTCGCGACCTGCTGTCGAGCCACGTCGAGCGCGCCGGCGTAGTCGTCCGCTTCGATGAGGCGGCGGAACTTCGCCGAGCCGGTGACGTTGGTGCGCTCCCCGACGTTGACGAACAGGCTGCCGGGCCCGATGTTGAGCGGTTCGAGGCCGGCGAACCGCGTGCGCGGCTCGATCGCCGGCGGCTTGCGCGGGGGCAGTCCCTCGACGCTCTCGCGGATGTGCGCGATGTGCTCGGGCGTCGTCCCGCAACAACCGCCCACGATGTTGACGAAGCCGCTCTCGGCAAAGTCGCGCAGCAGTGCCGCGGTATCGCAGGCCGCCTCGTCGTACTCCCCGAAGGCGTTCGGCAGACCCGCATTCGGATACGCGCACACGTAAGTGTCGGCGATCCGCGCCAGCTCCTCGACGTAGGGCCGCAACTGCTTCGCGCCGAGCGCGCAGTTGAGCCCGACGACGAGCGGACGCACGTGCCGGATCGAGTTCCAGAAGGCCTCGACGGTCTGTCCGGAGAGCGTGCGACCTGAGGCATCCGTAATCGTGCCGGACACGAGGATCGGAAGCTCCACCTGCAGCTCGTCGAGCACCTGCCGCACGGCGAAGAGCGCCGCTTTCGCGTTCAGCGTATCGAAGATCGTCTCGACCAGGATCATGTCCACGCCGCCTTCGACGAGCGCGCGTGTGGCCTCAGCATAGGTCGCGGCCAGTTCGTCGAAGCTCGTGTTGCGGAATCCGGGGTCGTTGACCTTTGGCGAGAGCGACGCCGTGCGGCTCGTGGGCCCGAGCGCACCGGCCACAAAGCGCGTGCGACCGGTCCGGGCCGCCGCCTCGTCCGCCGCCCGCCTGGCTATCTGGGCGGATGACAGGTTGAGCTCCCGCACGAGCGCCTCGAGCCCGTAGTCCGATTGCGACGGTGCGCTCGCGTTGAAGGTGTTGGTCTCGATCAGGTCGGCGCCGGCGTCGAGATAGCGGCGATGAATTTCGGCGATCACCTCCGGGCGGGTGATCGACAGCAGGTCGTTGTTGCCTTTCAGGTCGCGGGGCGAGTCCCGGAACCGCTCGCCGCGATACTCCGCCTCCCCGAGCCCGTAGGACTGGATGACCGTGCCCATCGCGCCATCGAGCAGCAGGATTCGCTCGTCGAGCAGGCGGCGGAACTCGCGCAGGCGCTCGGGACGCAGCATGCTCAGCCCGCCGCCGTTGACGCCCGGGCGCCGGGCCGCACGCCGAGCGCGTGGCAGATCGCGTAAGTGAGCTCGGCGCGGTTCAACGTATAGAAGTGGAACTCCTCGACGCCGTGCTCCTGCAACCGCCGCACCTGTTCGATGGCGACGCTCGCCGCGATCAGCCGGCGCGTTTCTGCATCATCGTCGAGCCCGTCGAAGCGCTCGCTGAGCCAGGCGGGCACGCTGGCGCCGCAGCGCTCGGCGAACCGGAGCAGCTGTGGAAATCGCGTGATCGGCAGGATTCCCGGGCACGATCTGTGCCTCGATGCCGCCCTGCACGCAACGGTCACGGAAGCGCAGAAACGCATCGATGTCGAAGAAGAACTGGGTGATCGCGCGGGTGGCGCCCGCGTCGATCTTGGCGCGCAGGTTGTCCAGGTCGAAGGCGGGGTCCGGCGCCTCCGGGTGCACCTCTGGATAGGCCGCAACCGAGATGTCGAAATCTCCAACCGAGCGCAGACCGCCGACGAGGTCGACTGCGTAGTCGAAGCCGCCCGCATGCGGACGGTAAGCGCCCCTGCCCCGCCGGCGGATCGCCGCGCAACGCGACGAGGTGTCGCACACCGGCGCCCCAGTAGTTGCGCGCGATCTCGAGGATCTCGTCCCGCGTTGCGCCGATGCAGGTCAGGTGCGGCGCCGGCGTCAAGTCCGTTTCGCGCAGGATACGCATGACGACGTTGTGGGTGCGCTCGCGTGTCGAGCCGTCGGCGCCGTAGGTAACCGACACGAAGCGTGGCGCGAGCGGCGCCAGGCGCTGCACGGACGCCCACAGGGTCTGTTCCATCGCCGCGTCGCCGGGTGGAAAGAACTCGAACGAGACCGGCACCGGCCGGCGCAGGCTCGCCGCTGCGGTAAGGCCGGCTTCGCGAAGCTCTGCGGTGCGTGTCATGACGAGTGGTGCGGGCGTATCAGGCGGCTGCGTTGCGCGCCGCGGCAGGTGCTGCGAACGCGAGCAGCAATCGCGCGCGGTCGAGATCGAGCGGACGCAGGCGCGTGCAGGCGAGCCCGGCGCGTGCCAGGCGCTCCCTGGAGAGCACGAGTGGATTGGCACCGGCGGCGGCCGCCTCGAGCCGCTCGTAGTCCTCGACAACGACCAGCCGCCCGCCGCTCTTCAGGACACGCGCCGCTTCGCGCAGAGCCTTGCCGTCCGGGTCGTCCTCGCGGTCGACGATCACGACGTCGAAGCTGCCCGCCGCAAAGGGGAGCGATCGCGGATCGCCAACGCGCAGCTCGGAGCGCGCCAGACCCGCGCCCTGCAGACGGCTACGCGCCCGCGCAAGCTCATCCCGTGATCCCGAGAGCGCGACCGCGCGGTGCGCGCGGCTCGCGAGCCCCTCTACGATCGCGGCCGGCGCATCCCCCGCATAGAGGATCGAGTCGATCGCCGCGTCGCCAAGCTCCGCGCTGAGCACAGCGGCGAGCTCCCCGCCTTCCTCTCGCACATCAAGCGGCTCGGATGCGGCCGACGCTGGCTCCGGCGCGTCGCGCCGCGCACGTATCGCCGTGGTGCGCTCGCGATCCAGCGCGACCGCGGGGTCGGCCGGATCCAGCGACTCCAGCAACGCGTGAATGAATGCCGCGGATTCGTCGGTCGTCGCAAGCCGGTAGTAGATCCAGTGTTGCTCCCGTGAGCGATGCAGCAACCCGGCGTCGCACAGCAGCTTGAGATGGCGAGAGACCCGCGGCTGGCTCTGACCGAGAACCGCCGCCAGATCCGACACGGACAACTCTCCGCGGCCAGTACACCCAATATGCGCAGCCGAGTCGGTTCCGCCACCGCACGCAGTTGCTGGACGTAGGCGTCCAAGGGCCGCTTCATGACATGAGTATATAAAGATATCCTTACACTTTGGCAAGTCGGATGGCCCGATTCTTGGCTCAGTCCAGAACTGCTTCACCTTCCGCCCGGCAGCGACCTCGATCGTGGTACCGGCCCAGGAGCCAGCCGGGTCGGGCGCCGGCGAGCCGACACTGAGCCGAACCGCGGCCGAGCGGCGGCAAGCTATTAGGAATTTCTGAACAGAGGAGGCTGAATCGCCCATCCGTTCGGGCGGCCATCGACCCGCGCTAACGCTGCAGCCGTCCGGTCTCCCGCAACAGTCCGACAGCGACGGAACCGCCGTCGAGCTGCAGGTGGTTGTGGTAGTAGTCCGAGTTCACCTCGAGGATGACCGGCCCGCGCTCTTCGATCGCGACGTCCCACCCAGGGTGCGCGGCATGCTCCGAAACCCGGTAGCGCGACACCGCCGGCGCGCAGCGACCCGTCGCGATGTCGATGCCATGTTCAGTGAGCCGGTCCGCCACGCGGCGCGTGGAAGGATCCCGCCAGGAATAGGGCGTCGACGTCCACGGCGTCGAACTGGTACGCACGGCTGCAGAACTCGCAGCGCACCTCGACCAGTCCGCGCTCGGCGAGCAGCCCGGCGATCTCCGCCTGCCCGAGCGCCTTCAGCATCGTCGTGACGCGCTCGCGTGAACAGCGGCAGCGGAAGAACACCGGCGCCGATTCGAACATGCGCACGTCGTCCTCGGCGAAGAGCCGACGCAGCAGGTCGCGGTCGGCGAGCGCCGCGAGCTCCTGATCGGTGACGGTGGCCGCGACGAGCTGCACGCGCCGCCATGCGTCCTCGATCTCGTCCTCCGGCATTGCGCCGCGCCCGATTCGCTCACCGCGCGCGGGCGCGAGGTGACCGGCAGGCGCTGCAGCAGCAGGCCGCTCGCGCCTGCGCCGTCGGCTCGCAGCCAGAGGCGCGTCGGCAGCTGCTCTGAGTTTTCGAAGTACTCCCGCAGGCATTCGCTCATGCGCTCACCCGCGAGCGGCACGATCCCCTGGTAGCGATTGCGCCGCGTCGTCGTTTTCGAGAGTCACCGTCAGCGTCCCGCCTCCGGACAGCAACGCGCAGGTCGCGCGTGTCGGGTGGATCGCGGAACCGCGCGACGGCGCGCACCGCGAGCCCGTCGCTGCATTCGACCAGCATCAGGTGCATCGGCCCGTCGCCGCGCAGCTGCAGGCTGAGCAGCCCCTGGTACTTGAGCGTCGCCGACAGCAGCACGGCGGCGGCCACGGCCTCGCCCAGGCTGTCGCGAACGCGCGCCGGATAGTCGTGGTGCTCCATCATCGCCCGCCACGGCGGGCCCAGGTGCACGAGCTGGCCGCGGAACGGATAGCGCTCGAAGACGAAGCGCCGCAGGCTGTCCTCGTTGTCCGACGTCGCTGCGTCACGCCACGCGCACCGGGATGCCGAGCGTGCGGATCTCGCGAGCCCAGTCTGCGCAGGCCCGTCTGGTGCACCGACTCGCCGCGCGCATCGACCGCGACGGTCACGGGCATGTCCTTGACCTCGAACTCGTAGATCGCTTCCATGCCGAGGTCGGAGAATGCCACGACCCGCGCCGCGCGGATCGCCTTGGACGACGAGGTAGGCCGCGCCGCCCACGGCCATCAGGTACGCGGCGCCGTGTCTGCGGATCGACTCGATCGCGGCCGGACCGCGCTCGGCCTTGCCGACCATCGCGAGCAGCCCCGTGCGCTCGAGCATCAGGTCCGTGAACTTGTCCATGCGCGTCGCCGTGGTCGGCCCGGCGGGACCGACGACCTCGTCGCGCACCGGGATCCACCGGCCCGACGTAGTAGATCACGCGGTTGCGGAAATCGACGCCCTCGGGCAGCGCTCGCCGCGCGACGTCGAAGAGATCGGCGATGCGCTTGTGCGCCGCATCGCGGCCCGTGAGCATGCGGCCGTTGAGCAGCAGGGTCTCGCCGGGCTTCCAGCTCGCGACCTCTTCGCGCGTCAGCGCATCGAGATCGACGCGGCGCGACGCGGCGCCTGGCGCGCCAGGTGACCTTGGGCCAGTGCCTCGAGCGGCGGCGGCTCGAGCGCGACCGGCCCCGAGCCGTCGAGCACGAAATGCGCGTGCCGGGTCGCCGCGCAGTTCGGGATCATTGCGACGGGCTTCGAGGCCGCGTGGGTCGGGTAGCTCCTGATCTTGACGTCGAGCACCGTCGTGAGCCCGCCGAGACCCTGCGCGCCGATCCCGAGCGCGTTGACCTTCTCGAAGAGCTCGATGCGCAGCTCCTCCAGCCGGTCGCGCGGGCCGCGCTCGAGCAGCTCGTGCATGTCGATCGGGTCCATCAGCGCTTCCTTCGCGAGCAGCATGGCCTTCTCGGCGGTGCCGCCGACGCCGATCCCGAGCATCCCGGGCGGGCACCAGCCCGCGCCCATCGTCGGCACGGTCTTGCAGCACCCAGTCGACGATCGAGTCGCTCGGGTTCAGCATCACGAACTTCGACTTGTTCTCCGAGCCGCCGCCCTTGGCCGCGACCGTGACGTCGACCGTGTCGCCCGGGCACCAGCTCGACGTGCAGCACGGCGGGCGTGTTGTCGCGCGTATTGCGGCGCGCGAAGAGCGGATCGTCGACCACCGACGCCCGCAGCGGGTTGTCCGGATGCGCGTAGGCGCCGCGCACGCCCTCGTCGACGAGCTCGGCGAGGCTCCGGCGCGTGTCCCGAGCGGCACGTCCATGCCGACCTTCACGAACACGTTGACGATGCCCGTGTCCTGGCAGATCGGGCGGCGGCCCTCGGCGCACATGCGCGAATTGGTCAGGATCTGCGCGATCGCGTCCTTCGCCGCGGGTGACTGCTCGCGCTCGTAGGCGCGGCCGAGATGCTCGATGTAGTCGAGCGGGTGGTAGTACGAGATGTACTGCAGCGCGTCGGCGACGCTCTGGATGAAGTCGTCCTCGCGGATCGTGGTCATGATGCCGCCCTCGGTCATTCCGTGCACGCTGCGCGTCACGCCATCGCGCGCCGATGGGCCGATGCACGGTCAGCCGCCGGCCGAGCTTCGTCTTCAGGAGCTCGTTCAGCTGGCGCCGGGATTCGCCTTGCCCTGCGTCGCCTTCATCACCTGGCCGACGAAGAAACCGAACAGCTTGTCCTTGCCGCCGCGGTATTCCGCGAGCTGCTTCGGATTCGCGGCCATGATGGCGTCGATCGCCTGCTCGATCGCCGCCGCTGTCGGTGATCTGCCTGAGCCCGCGCGCGTCGATGATCTCGTCTGCGCCTGCGGCCCTCGGCCCACATCGCCTCGAAGACGTCCTTGGCGAGCTTGCCCGAGATCGTCTCGTCGCCGATACGCGCAAGCAGCCCCGCGAGCGCCGGGGCCGACACCCGGCTCTGCTCGACTTCGAGGTTGTCGCGGTTGAGCGCGCCGGAGAGCTCGCCCATCACCCAGTTGGCCGCGAGCTTGGGCTGGCCTCCGAGCTTCTCGACGACGGTCTCGAAGTACGCCGCCAGCTCGCGGCTCGCGGTCAGCACGCCCGCGTCGTAGGCGGAGAGCTCGAAGTCGCGGCAGAACCGCGCGGCCTTCTCGTCCGGGCAGCTCCGGGAGCGAGGCGCGGACCTGCTCGATCAGCGCGTCGTCGATCACGAGCGGCAGCAGGTCCGGATCGGGGAAGTAGCGATAGTCGTTCGCTTCCTCCTTCGAGCGCATCGCGCGCGTCTCGTTGCGGTCCGGATCGTACAGGCGCGTCTCCTGCACGACGTTGCCGCCGCGTTCGAGCAACTCCGACCTGGCGCGCGACCTCGTGGTTGATTGCGCGCTCGACGAAGCGGAAGGAGTTCAGGTTCTTGATCTCGGCGCGCGTGCCGAGCGTCGCCTGGCCCTGCGGCCGCACCGAGACGTTCGCGTCGCAGCGGAAGGAGCCTTCCTGCATGTTGCCGTCGCAGATGCCGAGGTAGCGCACGAGCGTGTGCACCTTCTTCATGTACGCGACGGCTTCCTTCGCCGACCGCAGGTCGGGCTCGGAGACGATCTCGAGCAGCGGCGTTCCGGCGCGGTTGAGATCGATGCCGGAGAGACCGTGGAAGTCCTCGTGCAGCGACTTGCCGGCGTCCTCCTCGAGGTGCGCGCGCGTGATGCCGATCGTCTTGCCGGCTGCCGTCCTCGAGCACGATGTCGAGCGAGCCCGTCCTCGACGACCGGCAGCTCGTACTGGCTGATCTGGTAGCCCTTCGGCAGGTCCGGATAGAAGTAGTTCTTGCGCGCGAAGACCGAGCGCCGCCGGACCGTGGCACCCGGTCGCGAGACCGAAGCGCACCGCCATGCGCACGGCCTCGCCGTTCAGCACCGGCAGGACGCCCGGGTAGCCCAGGTCGACGAGATTCGCCTGGGTGTTGGGCGCGGCGCCGTAGGCGGTCGACGACGACCGAGAAGATCTTGCTCCGCGTCGCGAGCTGGGCGTGGATCTCGAGGCCGATGACGGTTTCCCACTCCATGGCGCGTTACTCCGTAGCCCGGCGGCATCCGGCGGTGCCAGGAGGTCATGCGCCTGGTACTGGTGCGCGACGCCGAGCAGGCGGGCCTCGGCGAAGTGCGGGCCGATGAGCTGCATGCCCGCGGGAAGGTCCCGATCGCCCTCGCGGACGAAGCCGCAGGGGATCGACACTGCCGGCAGTCCGGCGAGGTTCGCGCCGATCGTGTAGATGTCGTTCAGGTACATCGTGATCGGATCGCTGGTCTTGGCGCCGATCTCGAACGCGGCGGTCGGCGTCGTCGGCCCGATCACCACGTCGACGTCGGCGAAGGCGTGGGCGAAATCGGCCGCGATGAGCTGCCGCACCTTCTGCGCCTTGAGGTAGTAGGCGTCGTAGTAGCCCGCCGACAGCACGTACGTCCCGGTCATGATGCGGCGCTTGACCTCGTCACCGAAGCCCTCGCCGCGCGAGCGCTCGTACATGTCGAGCAGGTCGCGCGGGCTCTCGCAGCGATGGCCGAAGCGCGCGCCGTCGAAGCGCGACAGGTTCGACGAGCACTCCGCCGGCGCGACGACGTAGTAGGTCGGCACGGAAAGCGGCAGGTGGGGCAGGCTGACCTCGCGCACCGAGGCGCCCTGCTCCTCGAGCGCCGCGATCGCGGCGCGAACCAGGCGGCCGACGCCCGCGTCGAGGCCCTGGTCGAAGAACTCGCGCAGCACGCCGATCCGCAGGCCCTTGACCGGTGTCGCGAGCGCGCCGCGGTAGTCCGGCACGGGCGCATCCACGCAGGTCGAATCGCGCTCATCGAATCCCGCCATCGCAGACGAGCAGCAGGGCGGCGTCCTCGGCCGAGCGGGTCGAGCACGCCGGCCTGGTCGAGGCTCGAGGCGAAGGCGATCATCCCGTAGCGCGACACGCGACCGTAGGTGGGCTTGAGGCCGGTCAGATTGGTGAGCGCAGCGGGCTGGCGGATCGATCCGCCGGTGTCGGTGCCGCTCGCAGCAGGGGCGAGCCCCGCGGTGACCGCTGCCGCCGACCCACCCGAGGATCCTCCCGGCACGCGCGCCGGGTCCCACGGATTGCGCACCGGTCCGAAGAAGCTCGTCTCGTTCGACGAGCCCATCGCGAACTCGTCCATGTTGGTCTTGCCGAGCAGGACCGTCCCGGCCCGGCGCCACCGCTCGACGACGGTTGCGTCATAGGGGGCGACGAAGTTGGCGAGCATCCGCGACCCGCAGGTCGTCAGGATCCCGTCGGTGCAGAAGATGTCCTTGTGGGCGATCGGCACGCCGGTGAGCGGCCCCGCTTCGCCCCGCGCGCGCATCGCATCGGCCGCTCGCGCATCCTCGAGCGCCCGCTCGGCCGTGACGGTGACAAAGGCGTTGAGCGGCGGCCCCAGCCGCTCGATCCGCTCGAGGAAGTGGCGCGTGATCTCGACGCTCGAAAAGCGGCCCGCCGCGAGACCGGCCGCGATCTCGCCGACGGTCAGGGTGTGCACTACTCGATGACCTTGGGCACGAGATACAGCCCCGCCGCGACGCTCGGTGCGTTGCGCTGGTACTTCTCGTGCTGGTCCGTCTCCCGGACCTCGTCGGGCCGCAGGCGCTGCACCTGACCGGCCAGGGGATGCGCCATCGGCTCCACGTCGTCGGTTTTCGCCGCGGAAAGCTGCTCGACGAACTCGATGATCCGCGACAGGCGATCGACATACGTCGGCATCTCCGCATCCGCGATCCGGAGGCGGGCGAGTCGGGCGATTCCTTCGACCTGCGCGCGCGTGAGCGACATCGTGAAAACGCGAAATGCGGCAAGAAACGCAGCAAAAGATGATACCAGTCGCCTTGTTTAATGTCCTCTCGTTGGTTAAATTGCCGCCCGACTCGCCGCAGCCCGCGCGCCCGCTGTCTCCTTCTCGCCGATGCTAAGAAAACTCCGGGGTTACTTTTCGAACGATCTTTCGATCGACCTTGGCACGGCCAACACGTTGATCTATGTGCGCGGGAAGGGGATCGTGCTCAACGAGCCGTCCGTGGTCGCCATCCGCGAGGAACCCTCACGCGGCGGCAAGAAGATCGAGGCGGTGGGCACCGAGGCCAAGAACATGCTCGGGCGCACGCCGGGCAACATCACGGCCATCCGGCCGATGAAGGACGGCGTCATCGCCGACTTTACGGTCACCGAGAAGATGCTGCAGTACTTCATCGAGAAGGTGCACGGCAACCGGATGGTGCGACCGAGTCCGCGCGTGCTGGTGTGCGTGCCGTACGGGTCCACCCAGGTGGAACGCCGGGCCATCCAGGAGTCCGCGGAAGGCGCCGGGGCACGCTGGGTGCGCCTGATCGAGGAGCCGATGGCCGCGGCGATCGGTGCCGGCATGCCCGTGCACGAGGCGCGCGGCTCGATGGTGCTCGACGTCGGCGGCGGCACCTCCGAGGTCGCCGTCATCTCCTTGAACGGCATCGTCTATGCCGCCTCGGTGCGCATCGGCGGCGACCGGTTCGACGAGGCGATCATCAACTACGTGCGCCGCAACTACGGCATCCTGATCGGCGACGCGACCGCCGAGCGCATCAAGATCGAGATCGGCTCGGCCTATCCGGGCCAGCAGGTGCGCGAGATCTCGGTCAAGGGCCGCAACCTGTCCGAGGGCGTGCCGCGCAGCTTCACGCTCAATTCGAACGAGATCCTCGAGGCGCTGCAGGAGCCGCTGCAGGGCATCGTGGGCGCGGTCAAGGCGGCGCTCGAGCAGACGCCACCCGAGCTCGGCTCCGACGTCGCCGAGCGCGGCATCGTGCTCACGGGCGGCAGCGCGCTGCTGCGCGACATCGACAAGCTGCTCATGGAGGAGACCGGCCTGCCGGTCGTGGTCGCCGAGGATCCGCTCACCTGTGTGGCGCGGGGCGGCGGCAAGATGCTGGAGCTGATCGACGAGCACGGCCCGGGCCTGTTCGGCCTCGAATGAGGCCGTGGTCGAGCTGAGCCACGACTTCCGCCCGATCATCGGCCGAGGGCCGCCGCTGGGTGCGGCCTTCATTGCGCTCTCGATCCTCTCGATCGCGCTGATGGTGGCCGACCACCGCTACGGACAGCTCACGCGCGTCCGCAACTGGCTCGCGATGGTCACGTTCCCCGTGCAGGCGGTGGTCGACCTGCCGTTCCGCGCCTGGGACTGGGTCGGGCAGTCGCTCGCCGACCGGGAGAGCCTGCGCGAGGAGAATCTCGAGCTCACCGCGCGGCTGCGACTCGCGAATCTGCAGCTGCAGCGTTTCGCGGCGCTGGAGGACGAGAACCGGCGGCTGCGCGACATGCGTGAGAACTCCGCGGGAGTCGCCGACCGCGTGGTCGTCGCGTCTCTCCTCAACGTCGACCTCGACCCCTATCGCCACCGCATCCTGCTCGACAAGGGCGCCGCCGACGGCGTGTTCAAGGGCCAGGCGATCCTGGATTCCGAGGGCATCGTCGGCCAGGTGTTCCGCGTCAACCCCCACACCTCCGAGGCGATCCTGCTGAGCGACGCCGAGCACGCGATCCCGGTGCAGTCCAATCGCAGCGGCGTACGCACGATCGCCGTCGGCACCGGCGACCCGGACAAGCTTTCGCTGCCCTTCGTGACGGTCGAGTCGGATCTGCGTGCGGGAGACCTTCTGCTGTCGACCGGCATGGGCGGCGTGTTCCCGCCCGGTTACCCGGTCGCCGAGGTCACCCGGGTCGAGCACGCGGCCACTGCGACCTTCGCAAAGGTCGAGGCACGCCCCACTGCGCACCTCGATCGTGCAAGGGAGGTGCTGCTGGTCTGGTTCCGCCCTCCGGTGCCCGCGACGCCTGCAGACGAGCCGGCCCCAGCCGCCGCCGAGGCACCCGAGGCCGCCCAATGAGGGCGGACTCACTCTCACGCCGGATCCTGTACTGGCTGTCCGTCGCGGCCGGCCTGGTGTTTGCGATCGTGCCGCTGCCCGGCTGGCTGGACGCCGCCCGACCCGACCTCGCGCTGCTCGCCGTCATCTACTGGATCCTCACGAGCCCGCGGCTCGCGGGCCTCGGCTACGCGTGGCTCGCCGGGTTGATCCTCGACGCGCTGCGCGGCCTGGTGCTCGGCCAGCACGCGCTCGCGTTCCTGGTCGTCGCCTTCCTCACGCACAAGCTGCAGCTGCGCATCCGCATGTTCCCGCTGCTGCACCAGGCCGGCGCCGTGGCCCTGCTGCTCGGCCTGTACCACTTCATCGTGTTCTGGACCGACGGTCTCACCGGCCACGACTACACCGGCGCGAACCGCTGGCTGCCGATCCTCTCCGGCGCGTTGATCTGGCCGTTGATCGTCGCGGCCGGCGACACGTTTTCGCGCCGGTCGCGCTGACCGGCGCGGGCAGCGGATCACCCGTGTCACGCTCCGTACGCCTGAAGGACCAGCGGGCCGAGCAGCGGCTGTTCGGGCGGCGGCTCATCGCCATGACGCTGATCGTGACGTTCTGCGCCGTGGCGCTGGTAGTGAGGCTCTTCTACCTGCAGGTACTGCGATTCGACCATTTCAGCGAGCTTTCGCAGGGCAATCGCATCCGCATCGACCCGGTGCCCCCGGCGCGCGGCCTGATCTACGACCGCAACGGCGAGGCCATCGCGCTCAACCGGCCGGCCTACCAGCTCGAGATCATCCGCGAGCAGACCCCCGATCTCGACGCGACCCTGACGCGGCTCGCCGATCTCGGGCTTCTGGCCGCGGCGGACGTCGACGGCCTGCGCCAGGCGATCGATGCGCGGCGCAGTTTCGACGTCGTGCCGATCCGCTTGCAGATGAGCGAGGAGGAGCTGGCGCGCTTCGCCGTGCACCGTCCCGACCTTCCGGGCGTCGAGGTGCGTCCGCGCCTGACACGCTTCTACCCGGGCATCGGCAGCGCCGTGCACGCGATCGGCTACGTTGGCGCGATCAGCGAGGCGGACCAGACGTCGAATCGATGTGGCGAAGTACGCCGGCACGACGCTGATCGGAAAACTCGGCATCGAGCGCGCCTACGAGGAAGAGCTGCACGGGGACACGGGACACCAGCAGCTGCTCGTCAACGCCCAGGGCCGGCTGGTCGAGCGCGTCGGTGTGTCGGCCGCCGAGCTCCTGCGGCAGGAGCCGATGGCCGGCAACGACCTGATCCTCGCGCTCGACATGCGCGTGCAGCGCGCCGCGGAACAGGCGCTCGCGGGCAAGCGGGGCGCCGTTGTCGCCATCGATCCCAACAACGGCGACGTGATCGCATTCGTCAGCACGCCCACGTTCGATCCAAACGGCTTTGCGCGCGGATTGAGCGTGAGCGAGTACTCGGCGCTTCAGAACGACATCGACAAGCCGCTCTACGACCGCGCATTGCGCGGCGTCTACCCGCCCGGCTCCACGATCAAGCCGCTGGTCGCGCTTGCCGCGCTCGAGTACGGCACCGCGGACCCGGACGACACGCGGACCTGCCGCGGCGTGTTCCAGCTTCCCGGCTCGAGCCACCGCTATCGCGACTGGAAGAAAGGCGGTCACGGCACGGTCAACATGCACAAGGCGATCGCGGAATCGTGCGACACCTATTTCTACGGCGTCGCCGACAAGCTCGGGATCGACCGGATGCACGACTTCCTGGTGAAGTTCGGACTCGGCGGCGAAACCGGAATCGACATCGCCGGCGAGCGCTCGGGTCTCGTACCGTCGAAGGCATGGAAGAAGCAGGCCTTCAAGCGACGGGAGCTCCAGACGTGGTTCCCGGGCGAAACCGTCATCGCGGGCATCGGCCAGGGCTTCATGCTGGCGACACCGCTGCAGCTCGCCCAGATGGCCGCCACGATCGCGACCCGTGGCCAGCGCTTCGCTCCGCGGCTCGTCAAGCGGATCCGCGACGCGCGCACCGGCGAGGCCCGCGAGCTGCCGCCGGAATCCATCTCCACGATCGATCTCAAGGACCCTGCGCACTGGGACCTGATCATCGGCGGTATGGTCGGGGTGACCAATGACCCGACCGGCACGGCGCGGCGCAGCCAGGCCGGGGCGCCGTACAAGATCGCCGGCAAGACCGGCACCGCGCAGGTGTTCAGTGTCGGCCAGCACGAGCAATACAAGGAGTCCGAAGTCGAGGAGCGGCTGCGCGACCACGCCCTCTTCGTCGCCTTTGCCCCGGCGGAGGCGCCGAAACTCGCGGTGGCGGTCCTGGTCGAAAACGGACGCAGCGGCAGCGGCACCGCGGCGCCGATCGCGCGCGCGGTGTTCGATGCCTTCCTGCTGCCGCCGGAGGCCGCCGCGAAGTCCGAAGCGGCGGCCGTCGCGGCGCCGGCCGCGGGGAGCGAGGAATGAGAACCGATATCGCGGGGCCCGGATACTCGAGCCGCGCACAGCGGACGCTCACCTTCACCGGGCGGCTGCTCGAGGTGCTGCACCTCGACGGGCCGCTGCTGCTCGCGGTGGCGGCGGTGTGCGTGGCGGGCCTGATCGTGCTCTTCAGCGCCGCGGGTGAGGACCTCGGGGTGTTCCTGCGCCAGGCCGCGCGCGTCGGCATCGGGATCGGTGTCATCGTGGCCGTCGCGCAGGTCCCGCCGCGGGTGCTGCGCCTCATCGCGCCGTTCCTGTTCACGATCGGCGTGCTGCTGCTCGTCGCGGTGGCGCTCAAGGGCGACATCGCGATGGGAGCGCAGCGCTGGCTCGACCTCGGGGTCGTGCGTTTCCAGCCGTCGGAGATCATGAAGATCGCGGTGCCGCTCGCCTGTGCGTGGTACCTGCAACGAACGTCCGCTGCCGCCGGACTTCGTGTCGCTCTGCGTCCTTGCCGCGGCCATCCTCGTGCCGACGCTCCTGATCGCCGAGCAGCCCGATCTCGGCACCGCCCTGCTCGTCGCGACGGGCGGCGCGCTGGTCGTGCTGCTCGCGGGCCTGCAGGCGCGCTACATGATCGGGCTCGGCGCCCTGCTCGTCGGCGCGGTACCCGTCGTCTGGCACTTCCTGCACGACTACCAGCGACAGCGCGTGCTCACGTTCCTGAATCCGCAGAACGACCCGCTGGGCGCGGGCTATCACACGATCCAGTCCCAGATCGCGATCGGCTCGGGCGGGTTGTTCGGCAAGGGATACATGAACGGCAGCCAGGCGCAGCTCGAGTTCCTGCCCGAGCGCTCGACCGATTTCATCTTCGCCGTGGTCGGCGAGGAATGGGGTCTGGTGGGTCTGCTGGTGCTGCTGATCCTCTACCTCTTCGTCATCGCGCGCGGGCTCTACATCGCCGCGCAGGCACAGGACACGTTCTCGCGTCTGATCGCCGGCAGCCTCACGCTGACCTTCTGTGTCTACGTGTTCGTCAACAGCGGGATGGTCGCGGGCCTGTTGCCCGTGGTGGGTGTGCCGCTGCCGCTCGTGAGCTACGGCGGCACGTCGATGGTGACCCTCATGGCGGGCTTCGGTATCCTCATGTCCATCCATTCCCGCCGAAAGCTGGTATCCACGTGACTCGCCGCTCCGCTGCGGCCTGCCCGGCCGCGTCTAGCTCCTTTCGCGCTGCTCGCCGTCCCGGCGGCGGTGGCGGCGAGCACGGCGCACGCGTTCGATGGGGAGCGCGCGGACGTGGCCGGCTTCATCGCCGAGATGGTCGATCGGCACGGATTCGAGCGGGACGCCCTCGGCACCGTCCTCGAACAGGCCGAATCGCGCCCGGCCATCATCGAGGCGATGTCGCGTCCGGCCGAGAAGACGATGCCCTGGCACGAATACCGGGCGAGGTTCATCACAGAGCGGCGCATCCAGCGCGGCGGCGACGTGCGGCCGCGAGCAGTCGGCCGCGCTCGAAGCCGCCTCGCAGGCGAGTGGCGTCCCCTGCTCGGTGCTGCTCGCCATCACCGGTGTGGAAACCTTCTACGGCGAGATCACAGGGTCTCACCGCGTGATCGACGCGCTCGGCACGCTCGCATTCGACTATCCGGCGCGGAGCACGCTATTTCCGCGGCGAGCTCGAGCAGTTCCTCCTCATGGCGCGCGAGGAATCGCTCGACCCGCTGGCCCCGCTCGGCTCCTACGCCGGTGCGATGGGCATCCCGCAGTTCATGCCGACCAGTTTTCGCAGTTACGCGGTCGATGGCGGCGGGGACGGGCATCGCGATCTGTGGCGCGACTGGAATGACGTATTTGCGAGCGTCGGCAACTACCTCAAGCGCCACGGCTGGCGCACCGGTGAGCCCGTGATGGTCGAGGCCGACGTGAGCGAGGCTCGGCTCGACGGTCTCGAGCTGACGAAGCTCGATCTCGGAGAGACGGTCGCGTCGCTGCGCGAGCGCGGGGTCCGCTTCGACACCGGGCTGCCGGGCGATGCGCGCGCGGTCCTGATCCAGCTCGCGGGCAGCGGGGGCCCGGAGTACCGGGTGGGCTTCGCGAACTTCCACGCGATTACCCGTTACAACCGCAGCGCCCTCTACGCGAGCGCGGTGAACGACCTCGCCGAGGCGTTGGCCTCGGCGCCCGCGCCGCAGCCGCAGCCGACCCGCAGCCGACTCCGCAGCCGGACCCGCCGCCGGACCCGGTGCCCGTGCCGCAATGATTTCTCGATCCCACGATCCTCAAAGGTGTTCATGAGACTCCAAGCGATCCTCACCTGCGCGACGCTGCTCGCGCTCGCCGGCGCCACCGCCGGTTGTTCCGGCTCCGACGACCCGGCGACAGCGCCGTCAGCGGCAGCCGCCGCCACGGAAGCCACCGGCGCACCGGTCCCGATCCCGCCACCACCCGAGCTCAAGGCCCGCAGCTTCATCGTGATCGACCACGACAGCGGGCGCGTGCTCGCCGCGCTCGAGCCCGACTCGCGGCAGGAACCCGCCAGCCTCACCAAGCTGATGACGGCGTACGTCGTGTTCCATGCGCTCAAGGAGGGGCGCATCAAGCTCGACGATCAGGTTACGGTGAGCGAGAACGCCTGGCGGCAGGCGTCGCCGAAGCTGGGCGGCTCGGCGATGTACATCGAGGTCGGCAAGCAGATCTCGGTCGAGAACCTCCTGCAGGGCATGATCGTGCAGTCCGGCAACGACGCCACGCTCGCGCTCGCCGAGCACGTCGCCGGGACGGAGCCCACCTTCGTGCAGATGATGAACGCCTTCGCGAAGCAGCTCGGACTGACAGGGACCCATTTCACGGATGCCGCGGGCATGCCGAACCCGGAGCAATACATCACGGCCCGCGATGCCGCGATGCTCGCCAGCGCGCTGATCCGGGACTTCCCCGAGTACTACCGCTGGTACTCGCAGAAGGAATTCACCTGGAACGGCATCACGCAGCAGAACCGCAACGGGCTGCTCTGGCGCGACCCGTCCGTGGACGGCGTCAAGACCGGCCATACGAAGTCGGCGGGCTACTGCCTCGTCGTGTCCGCCAAGCGCGGCGACATGCGGCTCGTCTCCGCGGTGATGGGCACGGACTCGATGCGTGCACGCGAGGACGCGAATGCCGCGCTGCTCAACTACGGATACAACTTCTTCGAGACCAAGCGGATCTTCGCGGCCGGCCAGCCGCTCACCTCGGTGCGCGTCTGGAAGGGGTCGGACCCCGAGGTTGCGCTTACGCTGAAGCGCGACCTCTACGTGACCGGCCAGCGCGGACGCATGGGCAGCGTCAAGGCCGAGTTCGAGCTGCCCGAGCACCTGATCGCGCCGCTCTCGGCGCAGACCGCGCTCGGGAAGGCGCGCATCGTCGTCGAGGGGTCGACGATCGCTGCGCACGATCTCTACGCGGTACAGGATGTCGAACGCGGCGGAGTCTTCCGGCGCGGAATCGACACCGTGAAGCTCTGGTTCGACTGAGATGGCGGAGCCGTTTCCAACGGGGTATCTCAACGGCGAGTTTCTGCCGCTCGCAACGGCGCGCATCTCGCCCTTCGATCGCGGGTTCCTGTTCGCGGACGGCGTCTACGAGGTCGTGCCGGTGCATCGCGGCCGGCCGTTCCTGCTACGCGCGCACCTTGACCGCCTGGCGCGCAGCCTCGGCGCTATCCGGCTCGCCAATCCTCATTCGCACGAGGAATGGGCGAGCATCGTGCGCGAGCTCGTCTCGCGCGCCGGTGGGACCCGAGCAGCTCGTCTACCTTCAGGTCACCCGCGGCGCGGAGGCAGGGCGCAATCATGCGATCCCGGCCGGCGTCTCACCGACGGTGTTCGGATTCACCGACCGAATACCCCTCGCCCTCGGCCGAGCTGCTCGGGCAGGGCACCGCGGCGGTGACGCGCGAGGACATCCGCTGGACGCGTTGCGACATCAAGTCGATCGCGCTGCTCGCCAACGTGCTGCTGCGGCAGGAGGCCGGCGACGACGGCGCGACGGAAGCGATCTTGGTTCGCGAGGGCTGGCTGACCGAGGGAGTCGTCCAGCACCGTGTTCGTCGTGCTGGGCGAGCGCCTGCTCACGCCGCCGAACGATCCGCGCATCCTGCCGGGAACGACGCGCGAAGCCGTGCTCGAGCTCGCGCGCGGGCTCGTGCACGAGATCCGTCCCGTCCCGCAGGCGGAGCTCCTCCGCGCGGACGAGATCTGGATCGCCTCGGCGGGCCGCGGCGTGTTACCGGTCACGCGGCTCGACGGTCGCCCAGTGGGCGGCGGCCGGCCCGGGCCGCACTGGAAGCGGACCTACGCCGCGCTGCAGAATCACCTCGACGCGCTGGCCTCGCAACCGGCGCTGTAGCGGCGGCCTCCGGCGCTTGCAGCCGGCGGATTCCGTCCCCATCTACCGGCCATCATGAACGACACCACGCTGCTGCGGTTTCCGACCGATTTCCCGATCAAGGTCATGGGCAAGGCCGACGCGGACTTCCGCAGCCTCGTGCTCGGCATCGTGTCGCAGCACTTCGGCGAGATCGACGCGGAGCGGATCGAGGAGCGGCCGAGCAGCGCAGGCCGGTACCTCGGCATCACCGTCACGGTCCGGGCCGAGAGCCGCGAGCAGCTCGACGCCGTCTACCGCGACCTGACGTCCTGCCAGCGAGTGCTGGTCGCGCTCTGAGCGTCGAGCCCGAGCTCGGCAAGCAGCCGCGGCGCCAGCGCCGCAGCGACGGTGCGCAGGTCCGAGGGCCCGCCGAGATCGGCGAGCTGGGTCATTTCGAGACCCGCATAGCCGCAGGGATTGATGCGGCTGAAAGGCTCGAGGTCCATCGCGACGTTGAGCGCGAGCCCGTGATAGGAATGGCCTGCGACGGATACGCAACCCGATGCTCGCGAGCTTGCGCCCCTCGACGTACACGCCGGGCGCGTCGCGGCGTCCGGCGGCCGTGATGCCCCAGCCGGCGACCGTTGCCGCGATCGCGCGCTCGAGCGCCACGACCAGCGCGCGGACGCCGATGCCGAGCCGCGTCAGGTCGAGTAACGGATACACGACCAGCTGTCCGGGACCGTGATAGGTCACCTGCCCGCCCCGGTCGATGTTGACCACGGGAATATCGCCCGGCGCGAGCAGGTGCTCGGCGCGGGCGTTCATCCCCATCGTGAAGACGGGCGGATGCTCGAGAAACCAGAGCTCGTCCGGCGTGAACGGCCCGCTCGCATCGACGTGCCGCTGCATCGCGCGCCAGGTCGGCTCGTAGTCGGCACGACCGAGCCAGCGAAGGATCGGCGCCGGCCGCGAAGTCGCGGCGCTCACCTCCGCGCGAGACCGCCGCTGCCGAGGCCGGCGTTGTTGCCGGCCAGTGCCCGTTCAGCGCGATAGCTCGAGCGCACCAGCGGCCCGGCTACGCACTCGAGAAAGCCGCGTGCGAGCGCGGCGTCGCGCAGCACGTCGAACTCCGCCGGCGTGACGTAGCGCTCGACGGGCAGGTGGTTCAGCGTCGGACGCAGGTACTGTCCCAGCGTGAGCAGGTCGACGCCGATGTCGCGCAGCTCGTCCATCGTCGTGAGCACCTCGGACTCGCGTTCGCCGAGACCCAGCATCAGGCTGGTCTTCGTGAGAACGCCCGGACGATGACGCTTGGCATGCGCGAGGACGGCGAGCGTCTGCGAATAGCCTGCGCGCGGGTCGCGGACCGGGTGTGTCAGGCGGCGGACGGTCTCGACGTTCTGGGCGAACACCTCGAGCCCGCTGTCGACCACCGTCTCGACGTCGGCGAGTGCACCCTGGAAATCCGGTGTCAGCGCTTCGACGGCCGTGTCCGGACAGCGGCGCTTGATCTCGCGGACGCACGCGGCGAAGTGCGCGGCGCCGCCGTCCGGCAGGTCGTCGCGATTGACCGAGGTCAGCACGACGTAGCGCAGGCCCATGAGCTCGACGGTGCGGGCGGCATTCGCGGGCTCGTCCGCGTCGAGCCATCCGCGCGGATTCCCGGTGTCGACTGCACAGAACCGGCAGGCGCGGGTGCATACCTCGCCCATCAGCATCAGGGTCGCGGTGCCGGCGTTCCAGCATTCGCCGATGTTGGGGCACTTCGCTTCCTCGCAGACGGTCGCGAGGCGATGCTGGCGGACGGTCTGCCTCACCTCGTCGAAACGCGCGCCCGCAGGCATGGGCGCCCGCAGCCAGGCGGGCTTGCGGGCGGCCTGCGTCGGGTGACCGTGGACGACGGCCTTGACCCCGTCCTTGATCGCGACCACGCCCTGCGCCGTGCGGTACTTCTGGCCGCTCCGCGCCGTGCCCGGCACGACCGGGATGCCCTTGAATTCAGCCATTTCGCCCTGGTCCCGCGGCCTCGAGTGGCCGACGCGAATTGTACCGTTGGTTGAGCGTATTCGAGCCGTTCCGGGGTGCCGATATCGAACCAGGCGCCTTCGTAGCGCCCGGCTGACACGCGGCCCTCGCGCGTCGCGGCCCGCAGCAGCGGCGCGAGCCGAAAGGCGCCGTCGGCCTGGCCGGCAAACAGCTCCCCGCGGTACACGCCGATGCCGGAGAACGTCAGCCGTTCACCGGCGTCATCGACGACCCGGCCGCCCGAGAGCAGGAAGTCCCCGTCGGGGTGATGATCGGGGTTCGGCACGAGCACGAGATGCGCGAGGTCACGCGCGCCGAGCCGGCCGCGCAGATCCGAGTACGGGTAGTCCGTCCAGATATCGCCGTTGACCACGACGAACGGCCCCGGTCCCAGCTTCGGCAGCGCGCGCAGGATTCCGCCGCCGGTCTCGAGCGGCTCGGGCCCCTCCTCGCTGTAGTCGATGGTCACGCCGAAGACCGAGCCGTCGCCGAGATGCGCACGGATCTCGGCGCCCAGCCAGGACAGGTTGATCACGATCGAAGTGAACCCGGCGGCCGCGAGCGACGCGAGATGGTGCTCGATCAGCGCGCGGCCGCCGACCTCGAGCAGGGGTTTCGGGCGGGTCAGCGTGAGAGGCCGCATCCGCTCGCCGCGACCCGCGGCGAGGATCATCGCCTTCACGTCGCCGCTCCCGCACGCTGCTCCGCAAGTCGCGGCAGGACGCGTCGATCGAGGAGCGCCACGAGTCCGGAGAGCTCGTCATGACGGCCTGCCGCCTCCCGCACGTAACCGAGCGTGCGCGGTATGTCGTCGAGATATCCCGGTTTCCCGTCCCGGTGCCAGAGTCGGCAGAAAATTCCGCTCGTCTTGAGATGCCGCTGCACGCACATCAGGTCGAACCAGCGCGCGAACTGAGCCTCGTCGGCGCCGACGTCGAGACCGCGAGCTGCAGCACGTCGGCGGTACGCGGCCATCCAGCCGCGCACGCGGTCGGCGGGCCACGCGATGTAGCAGTCACGCAGCAGCGACACCAGATCGTAGGTCAGCGGGCCATGCACCGCGTCCTGGAAATCGAGGATGCCGGGATTGGCGCCGGGGCAGACCATGAGGTTCCGCGAGTGGTAGTCGCGGTGCACGAAAACCCGGGGTTGCGCGAGTGCGGCCTCGGTGAGCAGATCCATCGCGCCCGCCAGCATCGCCGCCTCGCCGGCGTCGAGTGCGAGCCCGAGATGGCGCCCGAGCAGCCAGTCGGGAAAAAGACTCATCTCGAACCGGAGCAGCTTCGCGTCGTAGGGCGGAAGCTTCGCGGCGTGGCCTGCGCCATGCGCCTGGATCTGCACCAGGGCGTCGAACGCGTCGCCATAAAGCGCATCGGCGCGGCCGCGGTCGGCCAGGGCCATCAGGTAGGTCGTCGACCCCAGGTCGGTGAGCAGCAGGAACCCATCGGTCGTATTGCGCTCGACCACGCGCGGCGCGTGCACTCCGATCTCGCCCAGCATCCCGGCGATCCGCAGGTAGGGTCCGAGATCCTCCTTGTCGGGCGGCGCATCCATCACGATCAGGCTGCCGCCCGACCGGGTGACCCGGAAATAACGGCGGAAACTCGCATCGGCCGATGCAGGCGCCAGCTCGAATGAGCCGAATCCCAGCTCGTCCCGCAACCAGGCGCGCAGCCGGGAGAGCCGCGGATCGTCTCGGCGTTCGTCCTTCAATCGTGGCCTCGGAAAGTCGGTTCGGCGCGGGTGCTGTAATTATAATCGCGCCGATGAAGCCGTCCGCCCGAAACGCGTGTGAATGCCGACGGCTGCTCGTTTTCTGCTCGATTCTCCTGATTACGGGCCCCGCACCCTCCGTGCGCGCCCAGGAGGCGCTGTGCCCCAACCCCACGGCCCAGGACCCGCGCCTCGAGGAGCTCGCAGGCGCCGATGCCGATGATCCGGCGATCAGCATCGACAAGCGACGCCGGCGAGATGGAGCGAAGCGGCAACGCGGTGCTGCGCGGCAACGTTCGCATCCGCATGGGTCAGCGGCTGCTCACGGCGGACGAGGCCGAAGTCGACGCCGAATCTCGCAGCGTCAGCATGCGCGGGCAGGTCGAGTTCCTCGATCCGACGCTCCGGGTGCGCAGCGAGGGCGGCTCGTTCGCCGGCGAAGGCACAGCCGAGTTCCGCGGCGCCGAGTTCGAGCTGCTCGATCGCTCCGTGCGCGGAGCGGCGGCCGAAGTGCGGATGCACGAGGAAGGAAAGCTCGAGCTCAGAGACGTGAGCTACACGGCCTGCCCGCCCGGCAACGAGGACTGGAAGCTGCGGGCGGGTGAGCTCTCGCTCAACCAGAAGACGCAGATCGGCACCGGGCGCGACGTGCGGCTCGACATCAAGGGTGTGCCGGTGCTCTACGCACCCTGGATCTCCTTCCCGGTCGGCGACCAGCGCAAGACCGGCATGCTGTTCCCGATCATCGGCAACAGCGGCAGGTACGGCACGATGCTCGCGGTGCCGTGGTACTGGAACATCGCGCCGAACCGCGACGCGACGCTCGTCACGCGTTACTTCAGCTCCCGCGGCCTGCGTCTCGATCCGCAATTCCGCTACCTGACCGACTCGAGCCGCGGCGTGCTCAACGGCGAGTACCTGCACGAGGATACCGAGCTCGACGAGTCGCGCAGCTTCGTCGAGCTGCGGCACGCGACGCGCTTCCGGCGCCGCACCCGCCTGCATATCGACGCCGCGAACGTGAGCGACACGACCTATTTCGAGGACTTCGGTTCGGGCTTCGAGGGCACCAGCGTCACCTTCCTCAACCGCAGCGCGGAGCTGCGGCACGAGACCGGCCACTGGAGCCTGATCGGCCGCGCGCAGGACTACCAGGTCATCGACGAGGAGCTGCCCGACGTCGACGAGCCCTACGCGATCGCACCCCAGCTGGGCGCATACGGACGCTGGCGCGACCTGCCGGGCGGGTTGTCCGCCAGCCTGCGCGCCGAGGCGATCAATTTCGATCGCGACACCGGACCGCAGGGTCTGCGGGCGGACGTCGAGCCGGCGCTCGGCTGGCGAGTCGAACGTCCGGGCGCGTACCTGGCGGCGGACGCGGCGCTCAACTACACCGCGTACTCGCTGGACGACGTCGCGACCGGCGTCGACGACGCTCCATCGCGCACCGCGCCCATCCTGAGCGTCGACAGCGGGCTCATCTTCGAGCGCGAGGTCGGCTCTCACCGCCAGCGGCTGCACACGATCGAGCCGCGGCTGCTGTACCTGTACGTGCCATTCCGCGACCAGGACGACCTGCCCGTGTTCGACACCGCGCTGCCGGACCTCAACCTGGTGCAGCTCTTCCGCACCAACCGCTACGTCGGCCCCGACCGACTGAGCGATGCGAACCAGCTCGCGGCAGGCATCACTACGCGGCTCCTGGATGCCGCGGGCGGACGGCAGTACCTCAGCGCGACGATCGGACAGGCCTACTACTTCGAAAACCCGCGCGTCCGGCTGCCCGATGAACCGGAGTCCTCGCGCGGCAACTCCGACGCCGTGGGCGAGCTCGAGATGACGGCCTTTCAGGACTGGAGCGCGCGACTCGGCATCCGCTGGGACCCGGAGGACACCAACGTCGTCAAGTCGGAGGTGGCGCTGCAGTACCGGCCGGCGAGCAATCGCGTCATCAACGCCGGCTATCGGCTGCAGCGCGACCTGATCGAACAGTACGACGTGTCCGCCGCCTGGCCGATCAACGAGCGCTGGCGCGGCTTCGGACGCTGGGTCTACTCGACGCGCGACGACCAGACCCTGGACCAGTTCCTCGGTCTCGAGTACGGCTCATGCTGCTGGGCCCTGCGCCTCGTGGCGCGGCGCTTCGTCAGCAGCCGCACCGGCGATACCGACACCTCTGTAGGGCTGCAGCTGGAACTCAGGGGACTGTCCAGTGTCGGAGTCGACAACGAGGCTTTCCTGCGGAGCACGATTCGTGGATACTCCGCCGTCCCCAACGAGCCCGAATCCTGATATGTCGTTGTTTCCAATACGATTGTTGACGTTCGCGCTGCTCGCAGCCGCGGCCACGGCAAGGACGGAGGAGATCTCCGCGACCGGTGTGCTCCTGGATCGCGTCGCGGCCGTAGTCAACGACGGGATCGTGCTGCAAAGCGACCTCGATCAGCAGGCACAGCTCATCTCCTCGCGCATCCAGCAGCAGGGCCAGCAGCCGCCGCCGCGCGATGTGCTGCGCCAGCAGGTGCTCGAGCGGCTGGTCCTGCAGGAGCTGCAGCTGCAGCGCGCCGAGCGGCTCGGCATCCAGATCACCGACGAGATGCTCAATACGGCCCTCACCGACGTCGCCGAGCGCAACAAGATCGCCTTCAGCGACCTGCCCGCAGCGCTCGAGCAGCAGGGCGTCGACTACCGCGGCTATCGCGACGAGATGCGCAAGGAAATGACGATGACGGCGCTGCGCCAGCGCGACGTCTATTCGCGAATCTACGTGTCGCCGCGCGAGCTCGATCAGTGCGTCGTGAAGCGCAAGGGATCCCCGGCCGAGACGCAGGAATACAACCTGGCGCATATCCTGGTCGCGGTCCCGGAATCGGCGACGTCCGAGCAGGTTGCCGAGCGCGCGGCGCGCGCCGAAGGCGTGTACGAGCGCGCCCGGTCGGGCGAGGACTTCGCGCAGCTCGCGATCGCCTACTCCGACGCCGGCACGGCGCTCGAGGGCGGCTCGCTCGGCTGGCGCAACACAGGGCAGCTGCCGTCCTTCGTCGCCGAGATCATCCCGCGATGCAGGCCGGGCAGGTCACGGAGCCGATCCGCACGCCGAGCGGTCTGCATCTCTTCAAGCTCCTCGAGGTGCGTGGCGCCGAACCGGCGGCGCTCGTGTCGCAGGTTCATGCGCGGCACATCCTCCTCGAGACCAACGAGATCGAGGACGACGAGACCGTGCGCCAGAAGCTCGCGCAGATCCGCGAGCGGATCCTCGGCGGCGAAGACTTCGAGGCGATCGCCTCGGTGACCTCCGCCGATACCGGCGTCCGCCGCCCAGGGCGGCGACCTCGGCTGGCAGGGGCCCGGCACGTTCGTGCCCGAGTTCGAGCAGCAGCTCGACGCGCTCAGCGAGAACGAGATCAGCCAGCCATTCCGGACGCAGTTCGGCTGGCACATCGTTCAGCTCCTCGGCCGTCGCACCTACGATGCCACCGACGACGTGATCCGCAACCGCTGCTTCGCGCAGATGCGCGAGGCGCGCGCCGACGAGGAGACCGAGCTCTGGCTGCGCCGCCTGCGGGACGAGGCCTTCGTCGAATACCGCATGTGAGCGCGCGCGCGCCCGTCCCCACGATCGCCATTACGAGCGGCGAACCCGCCGGCATAGGCCCCGAGATCTGTCGCGCGCTCGCGCGGCGCCGCTGGCCCGCGCGGCTGGTCGTGATCGGCGACTCGGCGCTGATCGGCGGCCGGCGTGCCACCGTTCGTGCCCGGCGTGCCGGCTCGACGACGCATCGAAGCGCTGCACCGGCCACTCTCGAAAGGCGCGCGCCCCGGCCGCCTCGACCGGGGCAACGCGGCGTACGTGATCGGCCTCCTCGATGCTGCAGTCGACGGCTGTACCGGCGGCCTGTTCGATGCAATGGTCACGGCGCCCGTGCACAAGGGGCTACTCAACGACGCCGGCATCGCGTTTTCCGGACATACCGAGTACCTCGCGCAGCGGACCGGCGCCGCGCAACCGGTGATGCTGCTGGCGGGCGGTGGCCTGCGCGTCGCGCTCGCAACCACGCACCTGCCGCTGACGGACGTGGCGCGCGCGCTTACGCCGCGGCGCCTCGAGGCCGTCCTGCGCGTGCTCGATCATGATCTACGGCGGCTCTTCGGCCTGCGCGCGCCGCGGATCCTCGTCTGCGGCCTCAATCCGCACGCCGGAGAGTCCGGACATCTCGGGCGGGAAGAGCTCGACGTGATCACGCCGGTGCTGCGCCGCCTGCGCCGGAGGGGCATGAAGCTCACCGGCCCGGTGCCCGCCGATACCGCGTTCCTGCCCGCGCAGCAGGGCGATCACGACGCCGTGCTCGCGATGTATCACGATCAGGGCCTGCCGACGCTGAAGCGGGCAAGCTTCGGGCACGCGGTCAACGTCACGCTCGGGTTGCCGATCGTGCGCACCTCGGTGGACCACGGCACGGCGCTCGACATCGCAGGCCGTGGTCGCTCCGACCCAGGCAGCCTGTTCGCCGCCGTTTCGCTCGCGATCGAGCTCGCGAGACGCGGCGGTGCGCGGCGTGCAGCGCCGTCCCGCCGCAGGCGGTGACCCTTGAGCCGCGCCAAGAAGCGCTACGGACAGCACTTCCTGCACGACCCCGGCACGATCGAGCGGATCGTCCGCGCGATCGATCCGCGGCCCGGCGACCGCCTGGTCGAGATCGGGCCCGGTCGAGGCGCGATCACGTCCGCGCTGCTCGAAGCGGCCACCGCACTCGATGTGGTCGAGATCGACCCGGACGTCGTGCCGGCACTCACGCGGCGCTGCGAGGGTCGCGGCGAACTGCGCGTGCACCTCGCCGATGCCCTCGAGTTCGACCTGCGGTCGCTCCGCGGCTCCGGACCCAAGCTCCGGCTCGCGGGCAACCTGCCCTACAACGTCTCGACGCCGCTGCTCTTCCGGCTCATCGATCAGATCGACGCCATTGCCGACATGCATTTCATGCTGCAGAAGGAGGTCGTGGCTCGAATGGCGGCCCGCCCGGGGCGACCGGAGTACGGGCGGCTCACGGTCATGCTGGCGCCGCACGTTCGCGTCCGGCCGCTGTTCGACATCGGCACCGGCGCCTTCTCGCCGCCGCCTCGCGTGCAGTCCACGTTCTTCGCCCTGGAGCCGCTGGCCGAGCCGCCGTTTCCGCTCGGCGATCGTGCGGCATACGCGCGCGTCGTCGCGGCCGCCTTCTCGCAGCGGCGCAAGACGCTGCGCAATTCCCTGCGCGGACTCCTCGAGGCGCCGGCGATCGAGGCCGCCGGCATCGACCCGGGGGCCAGGCCCGAGACGCTCGCGCCGGCGCAGTTCGCCGCGCTCGCCTCGCGCTGCGGGGCACAGGGCGACTCCGAGTTGTCGCAAAGCGCGGCGGCCATATAATCCTGCCATCCGGGCAATCGGGGCGGTCATGCGCGAATACCAGAAGATCCTGCTCTGCGTGGACCTGACGGACGACAGCGACTGCATCGCCAAGCGTGCCAGGTGGGTGGCGGAGCGCCACGGAGCCGAGCTCACCCTGCTGCACGTCGTGGAGTACGTGCCCGTCGAGCCCATGGGCGAGGCCCTGCTCCCGGCTGTGCAGATCGAAGGTGAGCTGGTCGAGCGGGCGCGGCAGCGCATCGCGGAGCTCGCGAAACGGCTGAACCTCGAGCACTGCGAGCGCATCGTGCAGACCGGCAACATCAAGGCCGACGTGGTGCGCATCGCGCAGGAGCGCGGCGTCGACCTCATCGTGATCGGAAGTCGCGAGCGCCACGGCGTGTCCATCCTGTTCAATTTCACGGAGGACACGGTGCTCCACGCCGCGCCCTGCGACGTGCTCGCGGTCCGACTCCCGAAGGACGCCCGCGCCGCGGCCGCATCGCATGGAAACGGCTGAAGTCACGCATCGCATCCGGGTCGACGTCGCCACGAGCTACGTCGAGGACCAGTCGAACCCGACCGAAGGGCGCTTCGTCTTCTCCTATACGATCACGATCCGCAACGAAGGCCAGGTACCCGCACGGCTTCTGACCCGCCACTGGATCATCACCGACGCGAACGGCAAGGTGCAGGAGGTCAAGGGTGAGGGCGTCGTCGGCGAACAGCCGTACCTGAAGCCCGGACAGGGATTCCGCTATTCGAGCGGCGCCATCCTCGAGACGCCCGTCGGCGCCATGCAGGGCAGCTACCGGATGCTGGCCGACGACGGCGAGCATTTTGACGCCCCGATCGCGCCGTTCACGCTCGCCATGCCCGGCATGCTCCACTGAGCCGCCCGTGGCGGTCTACGCCATCGGCGACGTGCAGGGTTGCGCCGTCGAGCTCGAAGCGCTCCTCGCGAAGATCGACTTCGATCCGCGGCGCGACCGGCTGTGGTTCGTCGGAGACCTGGTCAATCGCGGGCCGGACTCGCTCTCGGTGCTGCGACGGGTGTCGGCGCTGGGCGAAGCGGCGATCGTCGTACTCGGCAACCACGATCTGCATCTCCTCGCGGTGGCCCGCGGCGCCGCCCCGCTCAAGAGCGCCGATCGCGGTCTCGAGCCGGTGCTCGATGCGCCCGATCGCGACCATCTGCTCGACTGGCTGCAGGCCTGTCCGATGCTGCATCACGACGCCGCCCTCGGCGTCACGGTGCTGCATGCGGGGCTGCCGCCGCAGTGGGACATGGCAACCGCGATCGAGTGCGCGCACGAGCTCGAGGCGGCGCTGCGCAGCGAGCGCGACGGGGCATTCTTCCGCCTCATGTATGGCAACGAGCCCGACCGCTGGCGCGACGATCTCGACGGCCCCGCGCGCCTGCGATTCACGGTCAACTGCCTGACGCGGCTGCGGGTGTGCGATGCGGAGGGCCGGCTGGCGCTCGGCTTCAAGGGGACGACTCGACGAACTGCCGGTCGGGCTGACACCGTGGTTTCGCGTGCCCGGCCGCCGCACGACCGGGCAGCGCATCGTCTGCGGACACTGGTCCGCGCTCGGCTACCTCGACGAGAACGACGTCCTGTCGATCGACACCGGCTGCGTCTGGGGCGGCTCGCTCACGGCGCAGCGCCTGGATCGGCCGACTGCTCCGATTCAGGTCCCGGCGTCCACGGCTCGAGGACTTCGACCTCGAGATTGACGCTGCCGCGTGTGACGCGGTTCGGCACGCAGTTCAGGTTGTCCTCGACGATCTTGAAACCGAGCGGCACGAACACGGAGTCGCGCAGCTGCTCCATCAGCTCGCAGTCGCCGGCCTCGACACGACCGCGACGGTTCGCATCGTCGAATGTGACCCGGCGCCGGCTGGCGACGAACTGTGCCTCGGCGTTGTCGACGACCGTGCTCTCGCCGCGCACCCGCGCCACGAGCTCGCGCTCCTCCGCCGCCTCGTCGAGTTCCGCGAGCAGTTCCGCAGTGACCTCTTGCGGGACGACGGCTTCGATCACCACCCGCGGCGAGGTATTCCGCGCCCGGATAGAACTCGGGACCGGCCGGGCCGTATCGAATCTCCGGTCCGCCCGTGCTGAAGCAGGAACGGATCCGGACCTTGTAGCCGTCCATCAGGCCGAGCTGTTTCATCACGCGAGTGACCTTGGTACGCAGACCGTCGCAGTAGTAGAGCGACGTGCTCCCGAAGTACGTGAAGGAGACCTCCCGGGCGACCCAGATCGCCGGGACGGTCCCTGCCGGCGGCGCCTCCGCGGCACCGATCGGGGATGCGACCGACGTTCCGGTGGGCGGCGTCTCTGCAACGGCAACGGGCGGTACCGGCGCGATCGAGGGCTCCTCGGCATGCGCGACAACGGTCGCCGATCCGGCCACGAGCACCGCGATGCAGGCAAGCCTGATTTTCATCCCGAACCTCCAGGGGCCCTCGGCCCGCCGGACCGCGCAGCGCGCTGCGCGACACTCCCTTATACTGCCACCAGCCGGGGCCGCCGGCACGGAGTTCGGCCGGGATGCATCCGCTGACCGCCTTCAATTTCCAGCGCTGGATCGACGACCATCGACATCTGCTCAAGCCACCGGTTGGCAACAAGCAGGTCTTCGAGGACGGCGACCTCATCGTCATGGTGGTCGGCGGTCCGAATGCACGCAAGGACTATCACGACGACCCCGGCGCGGAGTTCTTCTACCAGCTCGAAGGCGACATGGTCCTGCGCACGATCCAGGCGGGCCGGCGAGTCGACATTCCGATCCGGCAGGGGGAGATTCTGTTGCTTCCGGGCCACGTCCCCCATTCCCCGCAGCGCCAGGCCGACACCGTGGGCCTCGTGGTCGAGCGTCGGCGTCAACCCTCCGAGCAGGACGGATTCCTCTGGTATTGCGAGCGCTGCGACGCGCTCCTGCACCAGGAGTACCTGCACGTGAGCGACATCGAGGCACAGTTACCACCGGTCTTCGAGCGGTTCTGGTCGAGCCCGGAGCGGCGTACCTGCCGGGCCTGCGGCTCGGTCATGCCGGCCCCGTGATCGGCAGGCGGCGATCGCGTGGACTGGATCGAAATCTCGGTCGATGGGCGGCTCTGGCGCGGCACCGCCGCGGGCGTCGACCTTGCGATCCCGCTCGACTTCCATGGAGCGCAGCCGCGGTTTTTCGCCGCCGCGCCGGCTTCCGCCGTGCCACTCGAAGCCGGCAGCTTCAGCGGCGAGGTGCGACGAGGCGCGAGCTGTAACTGCAGCGTCCACACGCTCGCGCCGCACTGCCACGGCACGCACACCGAGTGCGTCGGGCATCTCACCGACGACGGGCACACGCTGGCGGATCATGCGCCCGAGCCCCTGCGGCTCGCGCTCCTGCTCACCCTGCCGCCCGACACGCGGGAGATATCCAGCGCGTCGCTTTCGTCCGCGGCCGAGCGCTGGGAAGGGCTGCCGTGGACCGCGCTCGTCGTCCGCACGGTGCCCAACGATCCGGACAAGCGCTATCGCCGGTATGAGGGCGCGCCGGCCGTGCCCTTCTTCCTCCCCGAGGCCATCGAGTGGATGGTCTCGCGCAAGGTCGCGAGCCTCGTCGTCGACCTGCCGAGCCTCGATCGCGGTGACGACACAGCGCTGGTCGCGCATCGTGCGTACTGGGGGCTGCCGACGGGTGGCCGTCGCGCTGCGGATGCGACCCGCGCGCATGCGCTCGTGACCGAGCTCGCGTACGTGCCGGACCGGGTACTCGACGGCCTGTATCTGCTCGAGCTGCAGATCGCGCCGTTCGCGAGCGACGCAGCGCCGAGCCGCCCGGTGATCCGCGCCGCCTCTGAGGTACGCGCGTGAAACTCGACCGCGAGCACGCGCAGGCGCTCGACGCCGCCGATGCGCTTCGCGGCTGGCGCGAACGCTTCGATCTGCCGCACGAGAGACGGCGCGCCGCTCGTTTACCTGTGCGGCCATTCCCTCGGGGCACAGCCGCGGCTCGCCCAGCGCTACGTCACCGAGTGCATGGAAGACTGGCGCACGCTCGCCGTCGAGGGACACTTCACCGGTCGGAAGCCGTGGATCTCGTATCACGAGCGCGCGGCGCCCGCGCTTGGACGGCTGGTCGGCGCGAGCCCGCAGGAAGTCGTGGCGATGAACACGCTCACGGTCAACCTGCACCTGCTGCTGGCGAGCTTCTACCGGCCCTCGGGCGGTCGCCGGGCGCTCCTGATCGAGCACGGCGCATTTCCCTCCGACCGGCATGCCGCGGAGTCGCAGGTGCGCTTCCACGGCGGCGACCCCGCGCGCGACCTGATCGAGCTCGCGCCCCGTGACGGCGAGGCGCTGCTGCGCATCGAGGACATCGTCGCGGCCATCGAGCGCGACGGGGCGCGCATCACGACCATCCTGCTGCCCGGCGTGCAGTACCTGACCGGTCAGCGGCTCGACCTCGCGGCGATCACGCGTTCGGGGCACGCGCAGGGCTGCCTCGTCGGCTTCGACCTCGCGCATTCGATCGGCAACGTGGAGGTCGCTCTGCACGACAGCGGCGCGGATTTCGCCGTGTGGTGCCATTACAAGTATGTCAATGCCGGGCCCGGCGCGGTCGGTGGCGCGTACGTCCACGCGCGCCACGCGCACCGACCCGACCTGCCGAGGTTTGCCGGCTGGTGGGGTCACGACAAGGCGACGCGTTTCATGATGGGTCCGGAATTCGCCGCGATCGAGGGCGCCGAGGGCTGGCAGCTCAGTAACCCGCCGATCCTCGCGATGGCGCCGCTCATGGCCTCGCTCGAGCACTTCGACGAGGCGGGCATGCCTGCGCTGCGCCGCAAGTCGGTGGCGCTGACCGGATATCTCGAATCGCTGGTGCTCTCGATGCTGGGCAAGCAGGTCACGATCGTCACGCCCGCGGACGCCGAGGCGCGCGGCGCCGCGCTGTCGCTGCGCGTGCACGCCTACCGCGACCGGGCTCGAGCGGTGTTCGACGGCCTGCGCCGCCGCGGGATCGTCCCCGACTGGCGCGAACCGGACGTCATCCGCGTCGCGCCCGTGCCGTTCTACAACAGCTTCGAGGACGCGTGGCGCTTCGCCGACGCGCTGCGCGCGGAGCTCGCCGCATGAATCCCCACGTCACGATCCTCGGCGCCGGCCTTTCCGGCGCGCTGATGGCGATCTTCCTGGCGCGCAATGCCCGCAAGGTCGTGCTCTACGAGCGCCGGCCCGACCTGCGCAAGGTGGACATGGACGCCGGCCGCTCGATCAACCTCGCGCTGGCCGCGCGCGGCATCGAGGCGCTCAAGGAGGCCGGCGTCTTCGAGGAAGTGGAGCCGCTCCTGATCCCGATGCGCGGCCGCATGCTGCACGACCTCGACGGACAGCAGACCTTCGTGCCTTATGGCCAGCGCCCGCACGAGGTCATCTACTCGGTGTCACGGCCCGGACTCAACGGCGTGCTGCTCGATCATGCACAGCGTGTGTACGGCGTGAGCCCGCGGTTCCTGCACGCGGCGCGCGCGATCGATTTCGACCGCGACGAGCTCACGATGCTGAACGAGGTGACCGGCGACCCGCAGCGCCTTCGAATGGCGCCGCTCATCGCGGCGGATGGCGCGGGCTCGATCGTGCGCCGCGCGATGACGGGGCAGCTCGGCGTGCGCGTCACCGAGGACATGCTCGAGCACGGCTACAAGGAGCTCACGCTGCCCGCCTCCTCCACCGGCGACGCACCAGGTCGAGAAGCACGCGCTGCACATCTGGCCGCGCGGCGGGTTCATGCTGATCGCGCTGCCGAACCTCGACGGCAGCTTTACCGTGACGCTGTTCCTGCCGCTGCGCGGCGAGGAGAGCTTCGCGACCCTCGATGGCCGCGACGCGGTCGAAGCCTTCTTCCGCAGGCACTTCCCGGACGCCCTCCGACTGATGCCAGGGGTGGCGCGCGAGTTCCTGGAGAATCCGATCGGGCGCATGGGCACCGTCTACTGCGACCGCTGGGCCGCGCAGGACAAGGCCGTGCTGCTCGGCGATGCCGCCCATGCGATGGTGCCGTTTCACGGGCAGGGCATGAACTGCTGCTTCGAGGATTGCGCCGAGCTGCACCGGATGCTCGAGGCGACCGGCGACTGGACCCGTGCGTTCCACGAGTTCGAGCGGCGGCGCAAGCCCGACACCGACGCGATCGCTGCGATGGCGCTCGAGAACTACGTCGAGATGCGCGACACGGTGCGCGACCCGAAGTTCCTGCTGCGAAAGGAGCTGTCGTTCGAACTCGAGCGCCGTTACCCGGACCGCTTCATTCCCGCGCTACTCGATGGTGATGTTCCACCACGAGATCCCCTACTCCGTCGCGTACGAGCGCGGCCGCATCCAGGCCGGAATCCTGGAACGGCTGACCGTGCAGGCTTCCTCGGTCGCCGACGTCGATATGCAGCGGGCCGATGCGGAGGTTCGGGCCGCGCTGTCGCCGATGACGCTGCGTGAGCCCGGCGATTCGCCGCATCATCAGTTCGCGACCGGCTGACCACGAGCAGCGAGGCAACGCAACCATGGACGATCCAAGCCTGCAGACACAGATCGAGGCCGCACGGGCCTACGAGGCGCTCTTCGTTCCGGCGCTCTTCGAGCAGTGGACGTCCACGGTCGCGGACCGCGCGCGGATACAGTCGGGCCAGCGGGTGCTGGATGTCGCCTGCGGCACCGGCGTGCTCACGCGCGAGGTGTCGCGGCGCGTCGGTGATCAAGGACGCGTTGTCGGGCTCGATCCCAACCCCGGCATGCTCGCGGTGGCCAGGCAGCACGCCGCGGGAATCGATTGGCAGCAGGGCGTGGCCGAATCCCTGCCCTTTCCGGACGGCAGCTTCGACGCAGTCGTCAGCCAGTTCGGCCTGATGTTCTTTTCCGACCGGATGCGGGCGCTGCGCGAGATGCTGCGCGTGCTCGCCCCGGGCGGTCGCCTGGTGGTCGCCGTGTGGGATACGCTCGAGAAGAATCCGGCCTACGCGGCGGAAGTCGACTTGCTCGCCCGTGTGGCCGACCAAGCCGGCCGCGGATGCGCTATCCGCGCCCTTCGTGCTCGGCGACCGCGCCGTCGCTTGCGAACCTGTTTGCAGACGCCGGCGCAGGCCCGGCCAACATCACCACGCACCGCGGCACGGCGCGATTCCCCAGCATCCGGGTCGTGCTCGAGGCGGATCTGCGTGGCTGGCTGCCCATGGTCGGAATTGTGCTCACCGAAGAAACGATCGACCGCGTGCTCGCCGCGTCCGCGGACGCGCTTCGGGCCTGGGTGTCGGAGGCGAACGGCGGAATACAGTTCGACCTTTCGGTGCACATCGTCGACACCGGCCGGGAGAGCCGGGCCCTGACGGGAAATGCTCGCCATGCTGGAGCTGCGACCCACGCTGTGAGAACTGCAACAAGACGCTGCCAGCCGATTCCGCCGGAGGCGCGTATCTGCAGCTACGAGTGCACGTTCTGCGCCGCCTGCGTCGACGGCGTGCTCGGCAACGTGTGCCCCAACTGCGGCGGCGGGTTCGAGCCACGCCCGGTTCGCCCGGCCAACAACTGGAAAGACGACAACTACCTGGGCAAGGACCCCGCCGGGACGCGGGTGCGCCACCGGCCCGTGGATGCCGATGCCCACGCGCGGTTTGCAGCGGCGATCCGCGACATCCCGCCGCGCAAGCGATGATCCCGGCACACGAAGCACTGCAGCGGCTGCGCGAAGGCAACCGTCGTTTCGTCGCCGAGGTCCGCGGCCAGGAGTCCGCGGTGGGCCGCGCCCGCCGCCGGAGCTGGCGGCGGGACAGGAGCCGTTCGCGATCATCCTCGGGTGTTCCGATTCGCGTGTGCCGGCCGAGATCGTCTTCGACCAGGGGCTCGGCGACCTGTTCGTCATCCGCGTCGCGGGCAACATCGTCGCCCCGTCCCAGATCGGCAGTGTGGAATTTGCAGCAGCCCGCTTCGAGACGCGCCTGGTCGTGGTGCTCGGCCACACGAACTGCGGCGCAATACTGGCAACCGTGGACGAGCTGGGACGACGCTCCGAGGAGCAGTCCCGCAACCTCCAGTCGATCGTCGACCGCATCCGACCGTCGGTCGAGCCGCTGCTCGGCACCTCGCTCGCCCGCGATCGCGATGCGCTGGTGCACCAGGCGGTGCGGGCGAACATCCGGATGTCGGCCAACCAGCTTCGGCATGGCTCGGAGGTCCTCGAGCAGCTGATCCAGACCGGGGGGCTTTGCGTCGTTGGCGCCGAATACTCGCTCGACACGGGTGTCGTCGAGTTCTTCGACGGGGTCGGCGCGTGAGCGGCGGGATACCCCGGCTTGCAGCGGTGCTGCTTGCGCTCGTGGCGGTCACGTCGCGCGTCGAGGCGGTGTCGCCGGACGACACGATGCTCGCGCTGACGGACGCCACGATCTATCCCTCGCCCGCCGAGGCCCCCATTGCGCGCGGCGTCGTGCTGATCCGCAACGGAAAGATCGTCGCCGCGGGCCCGACCGGGAAGCTCCCTGTCCCGGAGGACGCGAAGCGAGTCGACTGCCAGGGACTCGTCGTCGTCGCGGGCTTCCAGAACAGCCACGTCCATTTCACCGAACCGAAGTGGGAAGGCGCCGCGACGCTGCCCGCCGCGCAGCTCTCGGCGCAGCTCGAGGACATGCTGCTGCGCTGGGGCGTCACTACCGTCGTCGACACCGGCTCGCTGCTCGCCAACACGCTCGCATTGCGGACACGGATCGAATCGGGCGAGGTGCGCGGCCCGCGCATCTACACGGTCGGCACGCCGATCTATCCGCACGCAGGGCATCCCCTACTACCTGCGCGAATCGCTGCCGCCCGAGGTGCTCCCGCTCCTCAATACGCCGCAGACGGGCGCCGAGGCGGCGGCGATCACCGCGCAGCAGATCGAGGCCGGCGCCGACGCCCTCAAGCTCTTTACCGGGTCCTGGGTCGAGCGCGGCAAGGTGCTGCCGATGGACGCCGGCTGTCGCGCGCGCGGCGGCCGACGAGGCACACCGGCGCGGAAAGCTCGTCTTCGCGCATGCCTCGAACGTCGCCGGACTGGAGCCCGCGCTCGAGGCGCGCGTCGACGTGCTCGCGCACGCGCTCGACGACGATCGCGGCTGGAACGAGTCGCATGTCGCGCGTATGAAAGCCATCGACATGGCGATGATCCCGACGCTCAAGCTCTTCGGCGGCCAGAGCTTCACGAAGTACATCCAGGCGGAAGTCGGCACTTATGCCCGGGCCGGCGGGCAGATCCTGTTCGGCACCGATGTCGGCTTCCTCACCGACTACGACACGTCGGACGAGTTCGCGCTTATGGCCGGCGCGGGCCTCGACTGGCGCGCAATCCTGGCCTCCCTCACGACGGCACCGGCCGACCGATTCGGCGAGACGGCGCGCCGCGGGCGGGTGGCTGCCGGTCTCGACGCGGACCTCGTGGTGCTCGAGGCCGATCCGTCGGCCGACGTGACCGCGTTCGCAAAGGTTCGCTATACGATCCGCGGCGGCCGGATCGTCTACACGGCCCCGACGGGCGTCGATGGCCGCAGCAGCCTGGCTCGGTGATGCCAAGAACACGGGGGTGCGACATGAACCGGAAATTCTTCATCGCCTGGCTGGTGCTCTTCGTGGCCTGGATGGCCGGCAGCTTCCTGGTGCACGGTATGCTGCTGCACGACGAGTATTCCCGGTTGCCGAACCTCTTCCGTCCGGAGGCAGACGCCCAGCGGCTCTTCCCGCTGATGCTGTTCTGCGCACGTGATCCTTGCGGGCGCCTTCGTCTGGATCTACGCGCGTGGTCGGGAGAACAAGCCCTGGCTGGGCCAGGGCCTGCGCTACGGACTCGCGATCGCGCTGCTGGCGTTCGTGCCGATCCGCACGATTTACTACGTCGTCCAGCCGATACCGGGCGACATGGTAGTCATGCAGATCGTCCTGGACGGGATAGTGGTGCTCGTCCTGGGCGTCATCGTCGCGTATCTCTACCGCGGTCCTGCGCGGGCCTGACGGAGCGACTGGAACCATGAAACCGGCACACAAGGGCGTGCTGGTCGGCGGCGGCCTCGCGGCGACCTTCGACATCATCTACGCCTTCATCATGTCCGCACAGTCGGGAGTTTCGCCGACGCGCGTTCTGCAATCGGTGGCCAGCGGACTGCTGGGAAACCGCGCGTTCGAGGGCGGGTTGCCCGCGGCGGCGCTCGGCTTTCTCGCCCACTTCGGAATACTCTTCGCCGCCGCTGCGCTCTACCTGACGGCGAGCCGCCGATGGCCGTGGTTCCGCGACCGGGCGGTCATCTGTGGGCTCGCCTTCGGCGTCGGCGTGTACCTCGTCATGAATTTCGTCGTCGTGCCGCTGTCGGCCGTACCGTTCGAGTTCAAGTACACGCCTTCGAGGCTCGCCCAGGGGTTCGTGTCCCACGCGATACTGGTCGGGCTGCCGATCGCGCTCGCAGTTCGACACTTATTCCCGATCGGAGGGACGGGCATGAGCATCGAGGAATTCGAGCCGTTGCCGGGGCATTGCGACTGCCGTGGTGTGCGCTATCGAATGACGGCGCCGCCTCTGTTCGTGCATTGCTGTCATTGCCGCTGGTGCCAGCGTGAGACCGGATCGGCCTTCGTGCTGAATGCCATGGTCGAGGCCGAGCACGTCGAGGTGCTGCAAGGCTCACCGCTCGTCGTCCACACGCCGTCGCACAGCGGTCGGGGACAGAAGATCAGCCGTTGCCCGACGTGCTACGTCGCGCTCTGGAGCAACTACCCGGGCGGTGGCGACGCCATCCGCTTCGTGCGGATCGGGACGCTCGAGAATCCGGACCGCTTGACTCCCGACATCCACATCTACACGTCGACCAAGCAGCCGTGGGTCGTCCTGCCGGCGGGCGCCCGTGCCGTGCCTGAGTTCTACGATCCGAAGCAGGAATGGCCCGCGGCGAGCCTCGCGCGGTTCAAGGCGGCGCGCGAGCGCCAGCCGCCGTCGTAACGCCGGTCTGCGACCGCGACGGGATCACCCGTCCTTGTAGCCCTCGCGCGCGCGGCGGTTGTCGATCTCGATCGGCTTGCCGGTCACGGGATGCGTGTAATGGAAGGGTACGATGTCGGTCGCCGGCCAGAGCCGCGGCATCGGATCCATCAGCGCATCGGGGCCCAGCGGGTCCTCGGGATAAGTGACGCTCGCCATCGGAACGAAGTCGATCGGCGTCCTGGCCCAGCCTTCCTGGAAGCTGCCGTGCCAGTGCGGGTAGTAACCGAGCCGGAGGATCTTCCACACGCCGTTCTCGCGCACGTAGCGGTTCTCGTAGATCCCGCCTTCCCACCAGGCGCGCTGCCGACCGCTCGCGGTCTCGTGCAGCCCCGCCTGCATCAGGGAGCGGCCGCGCACGCTGGCGGTCCGGCGGTCCGGCGCCACGTCGACGATCATCTGGATCTGCAGGTGATCGAGCAGCCAGCCATAGCGCGGACCGTTGTGGCCCTCGGTGAAGTTGTTACGGAACCGCTCGATATAGAGCCGCCGGATTCCGGCCTTGCCCCGGTAGATACCGCCGAGAAACCACACCTCGCCCTCGTCGGAGAAAAGGTCGACGACCTCTTCATACTGCGACTTGTCGATGAAGTATCCGTAGGCGTATTGCAGCCTGCGCACGGCGTGGATGTCCTGCTGGATCCCGAGCTCACGCTCGAGCTCGTCGACTGCGCCGGCTGAGCGCGGCGAATTCTTTTCCGTCGGGCATGACCTCTCGATCCTCCTGCGGTCTAGTTGAGTGGTTTCCCGGTCGCGATCGCCTGGCCGTAGGGCCTCATGCCGCGCCAGAACACGTAGATGGCCGGAATGCCCATCAAGGCGCCGACCGCAGCGAGCGCGTACCGGATCTGCTCCTCGCCGAAGACATGCTGGCTCAGCGCGCCGACGATCACGGGCCCGAGCCCCATACCGATCACGTTCATGATGAAGAGGAACAGGAAGGTCATCTGGCCGCGCAGACGGTTGGGGGTCACGGTCTGGATGGCAGCATTCTCCGGCGCCGCGGCCATGATCGAGGTCAGCGAGGCGAGGAGGAGGCAGGCGACCGCGAGCCAGGCGTTAGGCATGAGCGGCCCGGCGATACCGAACGGCACCGAGATCAACGTGCTCAGGACGACGACCCGGATGTTGCCGTCGTGCACGCCCCTCTTCCAGTAACGCTCGGCGAGCCACCCGCCGAGCGCGATGCCCGCCGGCATCGCGATGAAGACGCTCAAGCCTGCGACATAGCCAACCTCGGAAGGCGACCAGCCGTAGGTCCGACCGTAGAACGCCGGCCCCCACATCTGCGTCCCGAACATCTGTGCCGAGCGCAGACCCCATGCCGACGAAGATCGGCAGAAAGACGAGCTTGTGGCGCAGGAGGAACTTGAAGATCTCCGCGATCGGCGTGGGCCTGGTCTGCGCGCCGCCCATCCGCGGCGGTTCCCGAACGCTCGCCATGATCGCGGCAACGACCAGCCCGGGCAGCCCGACCAGCATCAGCACCATCTGCCAGCCTCGAAGCTGTCCGACGACGGGCAGGCTCATGTCGGGGTGGGCGGCGACGAAATCGATGATCCAGGCGCCGAGGATCAGCGACAGCCCGGTACCGAGTACGAAGCCGATCTGCATGAACGAGATCGCGCGCGGCAGCCGGTGCGGCGGGAAATAGTCGGACAGCAGCGAATAGGCCGAAGGACCGCTGGTCGTCTCGCCGACGCCGAGACCCATGCGCGCGAAAAACAGGTGCCAGAAATTGGTGGCCATTCCGCACAGCATGGTCATCACGCTCCAGATCGTGATGCCGGCCGTCATGATGAGCTTGCGGCTCTTGCGGTCGACGAGACGCGCGACGGGCAGACCCAGCACCGCGTAGAAGAACGTGAAGGCGAAGCCCATGATCAGGCTCATCTGCACGTCGGTCAGCTGTAGGTCTCGCTTGATGGGCTCGACCAGCAGCGTGAGGATGCCGCGGTCGAGGAAATTGATCATCACCGCGAGCGCGAGCGCGAACACGCAGTACCAGGCCTGGCCCGCAGGCGGGTACCCGCCTTCCCTCGTTGCTACGGGCTCATCCGGCGCGGCGCGCAGGGCGCTCTCGACAGTCACGGCCATCTCTCTGCTCCACGCGAACGTCTGCGACGCTCCCTGCAGTTACATGGAGCGGCCCTGCCCCGGACACTGGCGCCGGCCTATGCTAGCAGTGACACCGGCCGGGATGGGAGATTCGAGGCACGCCATGGGCTACCGACTGCTCGCGGATGCGGTCCTGATCGTCCACCTCGCGTTCATCGCCTTCGTGGTGCTCGGCGGCATCCTGGTGCTGCACCGGTCGTGGGTCGCGTGGCTGCATCTGCCCGCGGTCGCCTGGGGCGCATGGATCGAGTTTACCGGGCGCATCTGCCCGTTGACGCCGCTCGAAATCGGCCTGCGGGCGCGCGGTGGCGAGGCCACCTACAGCGGCGGATTCATCGAGCGTTACATTACCGCGCTCATCTATCCCGACGGGCTCGACCGCCATCACCAGATCGTGCTCGGCACGTTCGTGCTCGTGCTGAACGCCGCCATCTACGGCTGGGCCGTCTGGCGCCGCACCCGGCCTTCGCGATGACCGCTGCTGCGCAACGACAGCTCGCGGGGTTCATGGCTCGTTACGACCGGCCGATCGCCGCACTGGCCCGCTCGGCGCTGGCGAGACTCCGCAGGCGCGTGCCGGGCGCGACGGAACTCGTCTACGACAACTACAACGCGCTGGTGATCGGCTTCGGGCCCGGTGAGCGGCCCTCCGAGGCGATCCTGTCGCTCGCGCTCTACCCGCGCTGGGTGACGCTTTTCTTCCTGCAGGGCGCCGGCCTGCCCGACGCCGCTCGACGCCTGCGCGGCACAGGCTCGCGCGTACGGAGCCTGGTGCTCGCCCAAGCCGCCGACATCGATGACCCCGAAGTGGCCGCACTGATCCGTGCCGCGCTCGCGCGCGCGAAGACCCCGATCGATCCGGCAGCGCGCCGCCGCCTCGTCATCCGCTCGGTGTCCGCCCGGCAGCGCCCGCGCCGGCCGGCCGATCGGCCACGCGCTCGAGCGTCACGAAGCTGAACGGCCAGGCATGAGCCGCATCCGCGGGATGCCGCTCGCGATACGTCTCGCGCCACTGGTCCGCGTCGAACGCCGGAAAGAAGGTGTCCGCCGTCACGCGCGCGTGCACCTCGGTGAGCTCGATCACCCGCGCCACCGGCAGCGCTGCTTCAAAGAGCGCGGCGCCGCCGATCACGCAGGCCTCGGCCGCCTCGCCCGCGGCGCGCAGCGCGTCCTCGAGGGAATGCACGACTGTCGCCCCCGCGATTTCGAGCGAGCGGTTCCGGCTCACGACGATGCTGTGCCGCCCGGGCAGCGGCCGGCCGATCGAATCCCAGGTCCGACGCCCCATGATGATCGGCTTGCCCATCGTCAGTGACTTGAATCGCCTGAGATCGGCCGGAAGGTGCCAGGGCAGCCGGCCTTCGAGCCCGATGCCGCCCTGCTCGTCGGCCGCGACGACGATCGCGATGCTGGTCATGTGCGACGACGTCCCGGCGCCGGTCAGCGCTTGCGCCGCGGCAAGGCCCTGCGCTTGCGCTTGCGGTCGAGCGGCACGGGGTCGAGCATCGTGCCGCGGCAGGCGGCCGCGCCGCAGCGACAGGCGTAGAGCGCGAGCTCCGCCGGATCGTCGGTGCTTTCCCACGTGAGCTGGTAGTCGTAGCCCAGCTCCTCACCCGGCCTGATGTCGCGGATCGCATCGATGAAGACGCGCCGGTCCTCGATGATCGTCTCGCAATTGGCGTCGCAGGAATGATTGATGTACCGCGCCTCGTTCCCGTCTACGCCTGCATCGATGCAGATGTCATCGTCAACCACGAAGAGGAACGTGTGACCGTCGTCGTCGCCCTTGCCCTCGTAGCGCGCGTCGGCCTCCTCGTGCGAGATCCGCTCGCCCAGGTACTCGACCACGCGCGAACCGATCGGGATGAGTCTCGTCGCGTACACGCCGCGGCCGTGGATGCGCGAGCGGCGCACTTCGAACGGCAGGTCGGGTCGCGCCGCCGCGACGCGGCGCGCCGCCGCGCGCATGTGAGCATGATGGTTCGGCGGAGTCTTCGGTCCGCCCTTGCGCCTGCGCGTCGTCTTGCCGGGCTTTCTCATACCGCGATCGGCGCCTTGATGGCGGGGTGCGCCTCGTAGCCCGCGAACGCGAAGTCCTCGAACCGGTAGTCGAAGATGGACGGCGGGCGCCGGTGGATCACGAGGCGCGGCGGCGGCAGCGGGCTGCGCGTAAGCTGCAGTCGCGCCTGCTCGAGGTGGTTCGAGTACAGGTGGCAGTCACCGCCGGTCCAGACGAATTCTCCGACCTCGAGGCCGGTCTGCTCCGCCATCATGTGCGTGAGCAGCGCATACGAGGCGACGTTGAATGGCACGCCGAGAAAGAGATCCGCGCTGCGCTGGTAGAGCTGGCAGGACAGGCGTCCGTCGGCGACGAAGAACTGGAAGAGCGCGTGGCACGGGGTGAGCGCCATCCGGTCGAGCTCACCCACGTTCCAGGCACTGACGACGATGCGTCGCGAATGCGGGTCGCGCCGCAGGAGCTCGACCGCGGCGGCAATCTGGTCGATGGTGCGGCCGTCGGCGGCGCGCCAGTGCCGCCATTGCACGCCGTATACCGGACCAAGCTCACCGTCGGCGTCCGCCCACTCGTCCCAGATCGTGACGCCGTGCTCGCGCAGGTACGCGACGTTGGTCTCGCCGCGCAGGAACCACAGCAGCTCGTGCACGATCGATCTGACGTGCAGCTTCTTGGTGGTCACGAGCGGGAAGCCGGACCGAAGGTCGAAGCGCATCTGGTGCCCGAACACGGCACGCGTGCCGGTCCCGGTCCGGTCGGTCTTCGGTGCACCGTGCTCGAGCACGAGACGCAGCAGGTCGAGGTAGGGCTGCATGGCTCAGACGTAGTTGCCGGAGGGCTCGTTGCGCCGGTACGCCACGACCAGCATCCAGATACCGATCACGATCATCGGCAGCGAGAGCAGCTGTCCGGTCGTGACCCAGCCGAACGCCAGGTAGCCGCGGTTCTCGTCCGGGATACGCACGAACTCCACCGCGAAACGGAACACGCCGTAGCAGAGCAGGAAGAGCCCGGACGGCGCGAGCCGCGGACGCGGCCGGTCCGTGTACCACCAGATGATCACGAACAGCACCAGACCCTCGAGCAGCGCCTCGTAGAGCTGCGATGGATGCCTCGCGACCCCGTCCACGACGAAGGCCCAGGGCACGTCGGTTTCCTTCCCCCACAGCTCGCCGTTGATGAAGTTGCCAACGCGACCGGCGCCGAAGCCGATGGCGGGCAGCGGCGCGGTGAAGTCGAAGACATCGGCAATGCGCTTGCCACGGCTGCGTGCAAAGAGCGCAACGGCAATCAGCACGCCGACGAGCCCGCCGTGGAAGGACATCCCGCCTTCCCAGATCCGCAGGATGCTCAACGGGTCGGCGAGCAGGCGCTCCGTCCCGTAGATCAGCGTCCAGCCCAGCCGCCCGCCGACGATCACGCCGATCGCGCAGTGGAAGATCAAGTCGTCGACCTGCGCAGCGGTCCAGGTCGAGCCCGGGCGCCCAGCGCGGCGTCGCGCGATCCACCAGCCGGCCAGGAACCCGACCAGGTACATGAGCCCGTACCAGCGGACCTTGACGGGACCGATCGCGATCGCGACCGGATCGAAGTTTTGATAGACGAACATCGGCCGCTATCTTAACCGGCGCGCGGTCTCAGCCGCCGGCCTGGATCGAAATCACTTCGCTGCCATCGTCGAAGAGCTGCTGGCGGATTTCGTGCGCGAGACCCCACTCGAGGGCGGCCTCGGGATCGAGCGTCGTGCGCGCGAGCATCGCGCGCAGCACCTGCTTCTTGGTGCGGTTCGAGTTCGCAGCTACGACGCTCGCGCAATTGTCCATGTCGACGCGCAGGCTCTTCACGAGCTCGAGCAGCTTCGGCTCCTCGTAGCTCGCGCCTTCGCGGAAGTTCATGCTCACCGGATGCATCAGGAACCGCGCCTGCGGCACGCACAGCCGCCGCCTTCCGGCGCAGTAGAGCGCGACACCGATCGAATCGACGCTGCCGATGTTGTGGGTCGTGACCTCGGCCGGGATGCCCTTGAGGTAGTTGCAGGCCGTGAGCCCGTGGAATACCGAACCGCCGGACGTCGAGATCAGAATCGTGAACTGCTCGATGCCGGCGGCGAGCTTCTGGTCGACCGCCTTGAGCAGCTGGCCGATGCTGGACTCGTTCACCGGCGAGTAGAACTTGATGACGATCGGGTCGGGCATGTCCGGCTCCTCGGATCGGCCGTACGGGGCGGCTCAGTCGTGCACGACCCGGCAGGTCAGGGCCTTGAGATAGCGCGTCTCCGGGATCGCCGGGTGGATCGGGTGATCGGGCGAGTGGCCGCCCACCGCTGACGATCTGCGCGAAGCGCGACAGGTGCCGCGCGGACTGCTGCACCGCCGCGATCAGTTCATCGACCGGCAGGTGATGCGAGCAGGAGCAGGTCACGAGGATCGCGTCGCGCGCGAGGAGCTGCATCGCCATCTGGTTCAGCTTGCGGTAGGCCGCAAGCCCCTTCGGCAGGTCGCGCTTGCGCTTGATGAAGGCCGGCGGATCGACGATGACCAGATCGAACTTCTCCCCCGCCTCGCGCAGCGTCGCGAGCGCATCGAAAGCGTCGTCGCGAAGCGTGCGCACGGCGAGGCCGTTTGCGCCTGCGGACTCCTCGAGCAGCGCGAGCGCCGAGGCCGAGGAGTCGACGCAGACGACCTCGCGGGCTCCCGCGCGGGCGGCCGCGAGACCCCAGGCCCCCAGGTAGGCGAACACGTCGAGCACCCGCGCGCCCGTCGCGTACGGCAGCATGGCCCGGCGGTTCGACGCCTGGTCGTAGAACCAGCCGGTTTTCTGGCCGCGGCCCAGCGGCAGCTTGAACCGCACGCCGTTCTCCTCGAGCCACGCGTGCTCGGGGGGCTCGCCGAGCGCGGTCTCGACATAGGCCGGCAGTCCCTCGAGCTCGCGGACGCCACTGTCGTTCTTCCAGATCACGGCGCCCGGAGCGATCACCTGCTCGATGGCCTCGAGTAGCTCGTGCTTGCGTGCCTCCATGCCCGCGGTGCCGATCTGTCCGACAACGACGTCGCCGTATCGGTCGATCACCACGCCCGGCAGTCCGTCGGACTCGCCGTAAGCCAGCCGGTACCAGGGCGTCGCGTGGAGGCGCTCACGGAGCGCGAGCGCTACCTGCAGCCGATGCACGAAGAGCGGCTTGCCGGGCGGGTGCCTGGGGTCGCGGCCCAGGATGCGGGCGCAGATGAGCGCATGCGGGTTGACGTAGGCATAGCCCAGGAAGCGGTCGCGATCGCCCACGACACGGCAGAGCGCCCCGCTTGCGAAGCGCGCGAGCGGCGTGCGCTCGGTATCCACCTCGTTGCTGAAGATCCAGAGGTGACCCGCGGAGATCCGGCGGTCCTCGCGGTGCTTCAGTCGCAGTTCGGGGAGCGAGGCGCCCTCCGCCGGCGCAGCGACGGCGTCAGACATCGGTCGGGCGCTCATCCGTTATAGTGCCCGCATTGTAGCCCAGCCCGGCCCCGCACGATGCACACCCGGCCGACACGGACGCAGCGCAACCGGCTCGCGGACGAGACCAGCCCGTACCTGCTGCAGCACGCCGGGAATCCGGTCGACTGGCACGCGTGGGGGCCGGAGGCTCTCGAGCGGGCGCGCCGCGAGGACAAGCCGATCCTGCTCTCGATCGGCTACTCCGCCTGCCACTGGTGCCACGTGATGGCGCACGAATCCTTCGAGGACCCGGCCAGTGCCGCGGTCATGAACGAGCTCTTCGTCAACGTCAAGGTCGATCGCGAGGAGCGCCCCGACCTCGATCGCATCTACCAGACCGCGCACCAGATGCTCACCCAGCGCGGCGGCGGCTGGCCGCTCACGATGTTCCTCTCGCCGCGCGACCAGCGGCCGTTCTTCGGCGGTACCTATTTTCCACCGGAGCCGCGGCACGGGATGCCCGCGTTCACCGACGTGCTGCAGCGCGTCGCCGAGTACTACCGAAACCACGGGGCGGACATCGAGCGGCAAGGCGAGGCGCTGATCCAGGTGTTCGGCGAGCTTCTGCCGGCGCCCGCGCCGGACGGCTCGGCGCTCGATCGCGCGCCACTCGCGAGCGCGCGGGAGCACCTGACCCGGGAATTCGACGGCCAGTTCGGCGGCTTCGGCCAGGCGCCCAAGTTCCCGCACCCGATGAACCTCGAGTTCCTGCTGCGGAGCTGGCGCGCATCGGCCCGCGACGATGATCCCGACCTCCAGGCCCTCTACATGGCGACGCTCACCCTGACCCGCATGGCCGAGGGCGGAATCTACGACCAGCTCGGAGGCGGGTTCTGCCGCTATTCGGTCGATCCCTACTGGATGATTCCGCACTTCGAGAAGATGCTGTACGACAACGGACAGCTGCTGGCGGTCGCGGCGCAGGCGGCGCTCGCGACCGCGGATCCGCTCTTCCTCCGCGTGACAGGAGAGACCGCCGACTGGCTCTGCCGCGACATGGAGCAGCCGGGCGGCGGCTTCTACGCGACCCTGGATGCTGATTCGGAGGGACACGAAGGCCGGTTCTACGCCTGGGATCGCGAGGAGGTGCGGGGCCTGCTTCCCCGGATCGGAGTTCGACGCATTCGCGGCGCGCTTCGGCCTCGACCGGCCGGCGAACTTCGAGGGGAAGTGGCATCTGCACTGCTTCAAGTCGATGGCGCAGGTGGCCGAAGGTCTCGGGATCGACGAGGACGCCGCGGCGCATCTCGTCGACCAGGCGCGTGCGCGGCTGCTCGCCGTGCGCAACCGGCGCGTGTGGCCGGGGCGCGACGAGAAGATCCTGACGAGCTGGAACGGGCTCGCGATTGCCGGCCTCGCCGCCGCCGCCCGCAGCCTCGGGCGCCCCGAGCTCGCCGACGCCGCGGCGCGCGCCGCGGATTTCCTGCACGAGCACTGCTGGTACCAGGGCCGGCTGCTCGCCGTGCACAAGGACGGCCGGTCGCGGTTCCCGGCGTATCTCGACGATCACGCCTCGCTCGCCTGGGGACTGCTCGAGCTCGTGCAGGCGCGCTGGCACGCGCCGCACCTTGCCTGGGCCATCGAGCTCACCGAGGCGATGCTGCGGCATTTCGAGGATCGCGAGGCCGGCGGCTTCTTCTTCACGTCGGACGATCACGAGCAGCTGATCCTCCGACCCAAGACCTTCGGCGACGACGCCACGCCCGCAGGCAACGGCGTAGCGGCGCGACTGCTCGTGCGGCTCGGGTTCCTGCTCGCCGAGCCGCGCTATCTCGCGGCGGCCGAGCGCACGCTTCGCGCGGCGTGGGCGGCGTTCGAGAAGTACCCCCACGGTCACACGACGCTCGCCATGGCGCTCGACGAGCTGACCGCTCCGCCCGTTGCGGTCGTGCTGCGCGGCGACACCGACGAGCTGCGTACCTGGCAGGCCGAGCTCGACGGCGTCTACGACCCCCGCCGGCTCGTGCTCGGCATCCCCGCCGATGCCACGGGCCTCCCCCGCGCTCGCCCTCTCGCCGAGAAAATCGGCTCGGAGCCGATTATCGGCGTATGTGTGCCGTGGAATGCAGTGCGCGGCACCGGTTTCGACCCTGCCCGCGCTCCTCGCGGAACTGCGGGTCGGCGAGGCCGGGCCGAAATGAGAGTCGGCTTCATCGGGCTCGGCAACATCGGCGCGCCGATGGCACGGCGACTGCTGCGACCGGAATTCGAGCTCACCGTCCATGACAACCACGCCGAGGCTCTGCACCCGTTCGAGGGCACGGCGGCGCGGCCCACGACGTCCTGCGCGGATCTCGCTCGTTCGTCAGACGTGATCTGCGTCTGCGTGCGCGACGACGTCGAGCTGCTCGCCGTCGCCTACGGCGAAAACAGCCTGAGCGATTCGATCGGGCCCGGCACGACGGTGCTCGTGCACAGCACGGTGCGGCCGCAGACGGTCCGCGACCTGGCCGAGACCCTCGCGCTCCGCGGCGGACGAGTGCTCGATGCCGCGGTCACCGGCGGCGCGCACCTGGCCGCGACTGGCGAGCTCTGCGCGATGGTGGGCGGCGCCGCCGCCGATCTTGCGGCCGCCCGACCCGTGCTCGCAGCGTGCTGCCGCCGAATCGTGCATGCGGGACCGGTCGGCGCCGGCATGGTCCTCAAGGCCGCGAACAACCTGGTTACGATGCTCTCCCTCGTCGCGACGCACGAATCCGACCGTCTCGCCCGCGCCGCCGGTCTCGACGCTGCGCTGCTCCGCGAAGTGATGACCGAGAACGGCAACCTCACTGACACGATGCGCCTCTTCCTCGAGTTCCGCACAACGGGGCCTGCGTCGCTCGGCGAGCAGGCTTATCGCGAATTCCAGGAGCGGATGGGAGAGCTCGGCGCCAAAGACCTCGCGGTCGCGCTCGAGATCGCGCGCGACGTAGGTGTCGAGCTGCCGGGCACCGCCGCGGCGCGACCGCTGATGCCCGGAGTGTTCCAGGGAGATTCCACGGACGACTGAGGGAGCGACGATGCACGAAGACGACCGCCGCGCGCGCGGCGAACGGATGTTCCGCGAGGTGTACGGCGACATCGTGCCGCTGCCGCCGCCCACACAGCGCGACGATTTCCTGGCGCTGATGCTCGATCAGCTCTTCGCCGAGGTCTGGACGCGCGGTGCGCTCCAGATCCGCGACCGGCGGCTCCTGATCATGGGCATCATCGCCGCGCTGGGCGACGCCGAGCTGTTCGCGCTGCAGGCGCGCGCGGCAATTGCGAACGGCGAGCTCTCGCACGCGCAGCTCGAGGAGATCGTGATCACGCTCGCGCAATACGTAGGCTACCCGCGCGCCGCGAAGCTGCGCACCGCAGTTGCGCCAGTGCTCAAGGACGCGGACTAAGGTGCCGGGCACCTCTCTACGCCTTGGACGGCCCGAGCACGCGCTCGACGAAGAGCCGCAGGCTCCTCCAGGCACGCTCGACCGGAATCCCGCCCGCCAGTGGATGGAGAATCGGCCGGTACTCGCCCCGTTCGGCGGCGCGTGCGCAGGCAGGCCTCCGGCGTGATGATCTCGTAGACCTTCTGCGCGCGCAGTGAGGCGACCGAATCCGCCACCGATTCGTACCGGCGCGCGACCCCGGCGCGCGTCCAGCGTGCGTACTCCGCCTGTCTCGCGAAGCAGGCAGGGTCCGAGCTCCTCCCATGCGCTGTCCGGATCCGTCATCGATGATGAGCAGCGACAGGTCGTCGTGGCGCTCGATGAAGCCCGCGTTGCCGAGGCGGGCGAGCTCGCTCAGGTACAGCGCCTCGAGCTCGGTCGAGGGCTGCGCCGGGAAATACGGCAACCCGAATCGCGCGGCCCGCTTGACCGCCGCGGCGCTCATCCCTCCGACGTAGAACCGCGGGTGCGGTACGGTGTACGGTCGCGGCGAGACGTGGACGATCCGGCCGCGGTACTCGATCGGGTCGCCCCGCCAGGCCGCGAGCAGCGTCTCGATAACGAAGCTCGGTGCGCGCGCCACGATCGGCCCAGCTCCGGTCGAGCGCGTGATATTCCTCCGGCCGGTATCCCTGCCCGAGCACGAAGCTGAACCGTCCCCGGCTCGCGAGGTCGAGGATCGCGATGTCCTCGGCGAGTCGGATCGGATCGTACAGCGGCCCGAGCAGGGCGCTGGCCCGCACGTCGGCCCGCGTCGGTGCGGCGACACGATGAGCGCCGCCATGATCAACGGCGAGGGCAGCCAGCCGATCGCCGCGTCGTGATGCTCCTCCACGTTGATCACCGCGAAGCCGCTGGGCATCCGCATAGGCCGCCATGCTCCAGGGCGGCGGCGTAGCGGTCGGCCTCCGCCCGGCCGTCGGCGGCGTGCCCGCTCATGTTCAGCCGCAGGATCGCGGGATTCGCATCCGGCCCCACGCGGTTCTCGGCCCGCTTCGGCGTGAAGCGGACCGGCACGCGCGTGTAGCCGCGCACCTGCGGCGAGTGCATGCGCTCGAGGCCGGCCTCGTCGACCGCGAAATCAGGCGCCGCCGCAAGGATCTCCTCCAGGGCGACGCGTGCCTCGAGCCGTGCGAGCGGCGCGCCGAGGCAGGCGTGGGCGCCGCCCCGAAGCCCAGGTGATCGCGCGCGTTGCGGCGGATGTCGAAGACCTCGGCGCGCTCGAACTTGCGCTCGTCGCGATTCGCCGAGATGAAGAGCAGCGCGACCTTGGAGCCGGCCGGGATCGTCCGGCCGTGGAGCGTAACGTCCTCCGTCGTCGTGCGCGCCATCATCTGCGTGGGACCGTCGAAGCGCATCGTCTCCTCGACCACCTGGGCGGCGAGTGTCCGGTCCTCGAGCACCAGCCGCCGCTCTTCGGGATGGCGGTGCAACTGGCAAACGATGTTGCCGATCAGCTTGGTGGTCGTCTCGTTACCGGCGATCGACAGCAGATACAGATATACCCGAGCAGCTCCTCGTGGCTCAGCCTGCCCGTCGCCTCGGCCTCGACGAAGCTCGCGATCAGGTCCGCCTGCGGAGGGAGTCCGGCGCGCCGGCGCAGGTCGTCCTCGTAGTAGGCGAAGATCCGCAGCGTCGCCTGCAGGCCCGCCTCGGGCATCTCGAACACGCCCTCGTCGCGATGGACGACGGTGTCCGTCCAGCCGCGGAGCATGTCCTCGTCGCGCTTGGGCACGCCGAGCAGCCGGCACAGCACGGCCATCGGCAGTCGCGCCGCAAAGTCGGCGATGATGTCGATCCGTCCCGCCCGCAGGTGCGGAGCGAGCAGCTCGCGCGCGAGCCTGCGGATCGCCTCCTCGAGCGGGGCGACCGCGGATCGCGTGAAGAGCCGGTCCGCCAGGTGTCGCAGCCGCGAGTGCATCCGGCGGGTCACTGTTGATCAGCAGGGGCAGCTGTCCCTTGAGCGGCTCGAGCGTCGTGCCCTGCGCGCTCGAGTAGACCCGGTAGTTGCGGGCCGCGGCGAAACAGTCGGCATATCTCGACAGCGCCCAGAACCCATAGCGCTCGTTGAGGTAAGCCGGCGCCTCGTCGCGCAGGCGGCGGTAGGCAGGATACGGGTCGTCGTGATGCGCGTAGTCGAAGGGATCGTAGAGCGGCGCCTCGTGCGCAGCGCCCGCGGCCTCGCCGGCACGGCACTCACAGGTCCTTCTCCATGACCTTGGGATGCCTGCCCACGGGACGCATGAGCACCAGATCGAGGGAGATGTCCGGCGCGAAGTCGAAACAGTGCGCGATCGCCTCGCCCACCGGCTCGGGCGACATCATCCCCGCCCAGTACGTGCCGTGCTCGAGCCACGCGGCGTAGGCCTCGCCGGCCGCCTGAGGATCCCAGCCTCCGCCGAAGCCGGTCCGCGTGTTGCCGGGCACGAAGGTCGTGACCGCGATGTTGTCGCCTCGAAGCTCCGCGCGCAGCTCCTTCGAGAACTGCTCGAGCGCAGCCTTGGTCGCCGAGTAGATCGACAGGTGAGCGAAGGCCATTTCCTCGTGCACGGTCGCCGAGGACACGTTCACGATCCGTCCGCCGCCCTGCGCCCGGAGATGGGGGATCACCGCCTGGCAGGCGTACACGGGCGCGAGCAGGTTGACGGCGACCTGCTGCGTGACGTCCTCCGGACGGAGCTGCTCGATTCGACCCGCAAAGGAAACCCCGGCGTTGTTGACCAGCCCGTCGATGCGCCCGAGCTCGCGCTGCACGCGGTCGATCGCGGCGCAGAGCGCGTCACGGTCGGCCACATCGACGGCGAACGGCGTCGCCGCCTGGCCGAGCTGCGCGCGCGCCGCCGCGAGCGCCGCCGTCGTCGCGGCCGAAAAGCGCGACTCGTGCGCCCCGTCGCACGAGTCCCGCGGCGGCCGCGAGCCCGATGTTGCGTGACCCGCCCGTGACGATCACGACCTTGCCCGCGAGCGGCGTGCTCATGCCGGCAGGCCCACTGTCTTGGTCTGCAGATACTCCTCGAAACCCTCCACGCCCATCTCGCGTCCGATGCCGCTCTGCCGGTATCCGCCGAAGGGCGCGTCCGCATCGAACGCGTTGCCCTGATTGATGTTGATCGTGCCCGCGCGAAGCCGCCGCGCGACCGAGAGCGCCCGCTCCTGATCGGCCGAATGGACGGCGCCGGCAAGGCCGTAGATCGAGTCGTTGGCGATCCGCACGGCGTCATCGTCGCCGTCGTGCGCGATCACCGCGAGCACCGGGCCGAATATCTCCTCCTGCGCGATGCGCATGCGGTTGTCGACGCCGTCGAAGAGCGTGGGCTCGAGGTAGTAGCCGCGCGGCAACCGTGGCGGAATCCCGCCTCCGGTGACGAGCCGCGCGCCCTCGCGGCGACCGATGTCGATGTACTCGAGCACGCGCTCGCGCTGAGCCTGAGAAATGACCGGGCCCAGGATCTGCTCGCGGCTGTCCGGATCGCCGTAGGGCAGGCTCTCGAAGATCGTCTTGAGCGTGGCGACCGCCTCGTCGAGCCGCGCGCGCGGCACGAGCATCCGCGTCGGAATGCTGCAGCCCTGCCCGGCGTGGTAGCAGACGGCGAGCCCGCCGTAGAGCGCCTGGCCGAAGTTCGCGTCGTCGAGCAGGATGTTGGCGGACTTGCCGCCGAGCTCGAGGAAGACGCGCTTCACGCCCGCAGCCGCCGCGGCCATGATGCGACGTCCGGTGGCCGTCGAGCCGGTGAAGGAAATCACGTCCACCCGCGGATCCTCGACGAGCTGCGCACCGAGACCCACCTTGTCGGCGCCTGTGATCACGTTGAGCACCCCCGCCGGAAGATCGGTGGCGGCGGCCGCCTCGCCGATCAGGGCCGCAGACCACGGCGTCTCCGGCGGCAGCCTTGAGGATCACGGTGCAACCGGCGCCGAGCGCCGCCACGCACTTCGCGAGATTGATCTGCACCGGCGCGTTCCAGGGCGTGATGGCGCCCACGACGCCGGCCGCTTCCTTCCACACGAGCCGGCGAGTCGGCATGCCCATCGCATGCGTGACGCCGAGGTCCCGCTCGAGGACATGATCGCGTGCAAGCGCGATCGTCCAGTCCATGAACCGGATCGGGAGGTCGAGCTGGTAGCCATAGGTGAGCCCGAGCGGCGCACCGGTCTCGCCCGCGATCGCTCGGCGCGCCGCGTCCGCGCGCGACCGCAGCTCGTCGCGGAGCTGGGTGAGGCAATGCACGCGCAGCGCCCGGTCGCGCGACCAGTCGCCCTCGTCGAAGGCCCGTCGCGCGGCCGCGATCGCCGCGTCCATGTCGGCGGCAGTGGCGTCGGCCGCCTGCCCGATGGGCGCACCGCTCGCCGGACCGATGTTGTCGTAGCGCCGGTCGCCGCTCGCCGGCCGGAGCCGACCGTCGATGAGCAGAGGCGAGCAGGGACGATCGTGCACGGCGACGCTCAGGTTCGCATCCACTGTCCGCCGTCCACGTTCAGCACGTGGCCGGTGACCCAGCGCGCCTCGTCCGAGAGCAGGAAGAGCACGGCTCCCACCAGGTCCTCGGGCTGCCCCAGGCGCGCGATCGGCATCGTGGCGAGGATCGCAGCGAGCTGCGCGTCGGTCGCGTTGCCGTGCAGCGCCGGCGTGTCGGTCGGCCCGGGTGCGATGCCGTTGATGCGGATGCCGAGCGGACCGAGCTCGCGTGCGAGCGCGAAGGTCAGGCCGTTCAAGGCGTATTTCGCCACGCTGTACATGCCGTAGGCCATATGCGCGGCGGTGGACGTCTGGTTGACGATCGCCCCGCCCTGCCGCTGCATGTGCGGAAGGACCGCACGCGTCATCACGAGCGCGCCGTTCATGTTGATGTCCATGAAGCGCCGGTAATAGGCGAGGTCGACCGAGACGAGCGGATCGAGCCGCATCCCGGCAAAGAGCGCGGCGTTGTTGACCAGAAAATCGATGCGGCCGAAGGCGCGCATCGCCGCCTCCGCAGCCGCGTCCGCCGCTTCGACCGAGCTCACGTCGGTCGCGACGAAAAGCGAGCGGCCACCCTGCGCCGCGATGTCGGCCGCAACCACGCTTCCGCGCCTGGCGTCGATGTCCGCCACGACGACGGCCGCGCCCTCGCGCGCGAGCGCGCGCACGTAGGCCTCGCCGATTCCGCCGGCAGACCCGGTGACGATCGCGACTCTGTTCTCGAAACGCACTGCGCCTCCGGGCCGATTGCGGCAACGGGCGCGATTCTAGCCCGGAGTTGGTTGTTCAGTAGGCTGGCGAGCGCCGAGCCGGTGCGCGCCGCGACCACGGCGTTGCCGGGTCCCGCGAAGGTCACGGGCACGGAGACACTGCGCATCCCGGCGTTGCGCAGCACGACGAAGTGCAGGTGCGGACCGCTCGTGAAGCCCGTGTTGCCGGAGTTGGCGATGTACTCGCCCCGAGCGACGCGCTGGCCGGGCCGCACGCGAATCGAATCCATCTGCAGGTGCGCGTAGATGGCGTTCGTGCCGTCGTCGTGCAGGATCTGGACGAAGTTCGCCTCGTCCTGGCTGGACGGGGCGAGCCCACCGCGGTAGAACTTGTGGGCGACATTGATGACGAGCCCCTCGCGCGCCGCATGCACGGCGCTGCCCTCGGGCATCGCGAAATCGATCGCGTAGCGGCTGGCCGGGTCGATGTGCGTAAACCTGTCCGGCGGCGCCTGGCTCACCATGAACGAGCGCGCATTTGCGAACGGCGCATGGTATGGACGCTTTGGTGCATGCTCGGCGCCCGGCACGCCGATCACGTAGCCGAAGTCGAAGGGAATCTCCCCCTTCCCCACCGGCGCCGGCAATGAGATCAGAAGCTGCTCCGAGCGCGGCGCCACCGTGGCTTGCACGGTCTGGCTGTCACCGACGTTGCCCACGCGCAGCCCGAACTCGACGCTGCAGCGGCATTCGTTGACTGCGACGATCGAGATCCCTTCCGGTGTCGAGCGCGGCTCGACGGCGATCCGCGGCGCGGCGCCGCTGATCTTGACCTGGACGGGCTCGACTGCGCGGGCCTCGTCCGGCTGCCGGTCGGCGTACACCCAATGGCCGTTCTTGTCCTTGTAGCGGTAGACCTCGGCCCCGGCGCTGCCGGCGGCGAGCGCCAGGCAGGCGACCAGGATCAGGCGCAGCCGCGGATACGTGACACGGTCCATGTGTGGAGACTAGCGGGCCTGACGGAGATTTCCAGTCCTCGACCGCCGCGTTCGTCCAGATACTCGACCGCCCTCACGGATCCGCTTTTGTAAAAACGTACTCGAGCTTGATGCCGTCCGGATCGGCGAAAAACACGGCGTAGTATCCCGGGGCGTAGCGCTCGTAGGACGCCGGCGGATCGAGCACGGTGACGCCCAGCGCGACGAGCCGTGCATGGAGGGCATCGACCGCCGCGCGGGAGGGCGCGGCGAACGCCAGGTGGTGCAGACCCGGCGAGTAGCGGTCGTGCGGTCGGCCGCGGCCTGCGCCAGTGGCCGCCTGCAGACCCAGCTCGAAGCGCACGCCGCGCCACATCGGGCCCTCGTCCGCATCGGCGACCCGCGTGAATCCCAGCAGCGGCAGCACGTCGGCATAGAACGCGGTCGAACGGGCGATGTCGGACGCCGTCAGGTCGACGTGGTGCAGGGCGCCTGCGACGTCCTCCGCGCGGCCCTCCTCCGCCGACGCCGCGAGCCGCGTGCGGAGCGCCTGCTGCAGCGGTCCGTCGCGGTCGCGGTCGAAGGCGGCGGCGCGCGACCAGTCCCAGGCCCACGGATGCGCCGCGCGCAGTTCCTCGGGCTCAGTGGCCCGCCGCGGAAACACGTGCGCATGCAGGGCGGGCTCGACGTTGCCGAAGATCGCGTAGTTGATGCGCACCGCGCCGGTGAGGTCGGCAAGCGCATCGCCCAGGCGCGCCATGTCGGAAAGAAAATCGGCCTGACCCGCGGTCGGCAGCGCATTCAGGTCCGGCACCACCGGGTCGGGCAGCAGCAGGCAATAACCCGCGAGAACCTGCGGGTCGCCCATCACTACCCAGCCGGAACGCAGACGCGCGACCTGCGTCGGATCGGCGCCCGCGCGGCAGGCAGCGACGCGTCGATGGATCGCGGTCATTCGGTCGGATCTCCTGCGATCATCGCCGGCAGACGGACGTCGAGGCGATGCAGCGCCGCGCGCGTCGTTGCCGGATCGCGATGATGGATCCCGTGCCAGCCGCAGGCCTCGGCCCCGAGGACGTTGGCGCTCAGGTCGTCGATGAACACGGTATGGACGGGCGTGAGGTCGAACCGTCGCTCCGCCTCGCGGAAAATCGCCGCGCTGGGCTTGACCACGCCCGCTCGGAATGACGCCAAGGCTCCGTGCACGAGTCCACCGAGTCCGTAGCGTCCGTCGAGGTAGTTCCAGTGCAGATCGCCGATATTCGAGAGCAGAAACACGCGATAGTCCGACATCAGTCCCTTCGCGAGCTCGAACATCTCCGGTGCCACGTCGAACATGTCGAGCCAGCTCGCGCGTGAGTCGCACCGGGTCGAGGGGACGGCCTGCGGTGCCGGCCAGTCGCTCGAGAAACGCCTCGCCATCGATCTCGCCGCGCTCGTGCGCCTCGAGACCGATGCGTGCGAGCCATGACGGCATGTCCGAGAGATCAACCCCGGACTCGGACAGGAAGGCGAGGAACGGTCCGTAGTCGAGCGGCAGCAGCACATTGCCCACGTCGAACACGATCTTGCGGATCGAGCCGCGCTCAGTGGCCATGCGGCTGCCATCCCAGCGTGAGGAGGAGCGCGGCGAATCCGATCACGTAGGCGAGCGCGACGTGCCAGCCGGCCCTGAGCCAGGCGGCGACCGATCGGCCCTCCGGAAACAGGTTCGTGATCGCCACCCCGGCCGAGGAGCCGAACCAGATCATCGATCCACCGAATCCGACCGCATACGCGAGCATGCCCCAATCGTAACCGCCCTGCGTGAGTGCGAGCTTGGTGAGCGGGATGTTGTCGAATACCGCAGACACGAATCCGAGCCCGAGCGTCGTCAGCCACGAGGGTGCGGGCAGGTGCTCGACCGGCATCATCGACGCGGAGAGCACCAGCGCCAGCAGGAAGATCGTGCCGCGCAACGTCGACGGGAGCACCGACCAGTCCGGCTGCCGCAGCGGCACCGCGACAGCGAGCGCCACCCAGACCGCAGCGCCAAGGAACGGCCAGCGGTCGGCGAGCTCAGGGTGAAGGACATTGACCGTCACATTGACGACGACTGCGACGATCAGCACGAAGGCGACGACGGCCAGCCGGGCGCCGTCGATCGGTGTGCCCGCGACCGCCTGGCGCGCAATCGGCGCGTAGCGCTGCTGCTGCCGCGCCGCCGGAATGCCGAACACCACCAGCGCGACGCCGGCCGCGACGTACGCATGAAAAACGTCCATCGGGCTCACGCCGTCGATCCACATCATGGTCGTGGTCGTGTCACCGATCACGCTGCCCGATCCGCCGGCATTGGAAGCTGCGACCAGCGCCGCGATGTATCCCACGTGCACCTTGCCGCCGAACACCGTACGTGCCACAGCGCCGCCGATCAGCGCCGCCGCGATGTTGTCGAGGAAGCTCGACAGGACGAAGACCATGACGAGCAGCACGAAGCAACCGCGCCAGTCGTCGGGCAGGAAGTCCGGCAGCCGGCGCGGCACCCCGCTCTCCTCGAAGTGCCGGGACAGCAACGCGAAGCCCATGAGCAGGCCGAACAGGTTCGCGAGCACGACCCACTCGAGGCGAAGGTGATGCGCCAGGCCCGCGACACCCGGCACGTCGTCGAAGCCCGTCGACAAGAGCTTGTAGATGACGATGCCTGCGAGCCCGGCGAGTGCCACCTGCAGCGAGTGGCGGTGAAGCACCGCCACGCCCAGGAGCGTCAGGCCGAAGAGCACGAACTCGAGAGGCACTCCCAGCGATCGCGATTCCGCCTGCCGCGCCGGGGCTTGCAGGATCCATGTCAGTCCCGGCGGGCCACGGCGGGTCAACGCGCTCGAGTTCGGCAGGGCGGCCGGGAGCTCGCCGCAGACGCAGCACGAAACCGTAGCGATCGACGTCCGTGCAGGCGTCGAAGTCCGCTTCCGGCGCGTAATCGCAGGTCGCGTCGAAGAACTTCTGCGCCGCCGGCGCATCGCGAAGCAGCCCGCGAACCCGCTGCAGCCGGGGGTCGCGACCCTCGAGCAGGTCGACGAGGCAATCCGCGCATAGGTCGTCCTCGAGGCAGCGCTCGCGCGCCTCGTGACCCATGCGCACGAGCGAGATCTGCTCCGGTCGTCGCGCCGCGATGTAGTCTGCGACCGCGCTCAGGTTGACGAAGGCACCCGTGAGGACTTCGCTTGCGCCCGTGGCACATACGAGGCCGCGCGTGCCGGCGTGCGTCGTGTGGACGAGTGCCCTGCCATGCAGGGAAAGCGCAGCCAGCTCGGTGGGGGAATTTCCGGCATCGAAGCCCGCCAGCGGGCGCGCGTGACGCTCGCCCGTGAGCAGCGCGCCGGGCACCTGCGCGCGAAGCTCGCGCGCCTCCGCCACGTGATCGACGGGAATCACCCTCGCCGCCCCACCCTCGACGGCGCAGGCGAGCGTCGTGCAGGCGCGGAACACGTCGATGATGACGGCCGTGCCGCGCGCGGCCCGCGCGCCTTCGAGATGATCGAGCAGCTCAATCCGCATCGGCGCCCGCGCGCCCGATCGCGACGAGGCGAGCCCGCGGGATGAAATTGAAGTCGCTGGCCGATGCCGCCGTGTACGCGCCCATCATCCTTCCTACGACGAGATCGCCGATCTGGAGCTCGGGCAACGGGATGTCCTCGCGGATCACGTCGATGCTGTCACAGGTCGGGCCGGCGAGCACCGACGGGTGACGTGGCCCGAGACCGCCCAGGGTCTCGAGCGGGTAATGCGCATGGTCGTAGAGCTGGCCGCTGTACGAGCCGTAGAGGCCATCGTCGAGGTAATACCACCAGCGTCCTTCGCGTTGCGCCCGACCCGTCACTGCGGCGACGCCGGTACCTGCCGGTGCGGCGATGAACCGCCCGGGCTCGGCGATCACACGCGTGGTGCGCGGCAGGTGCGCGAGCGCCCGGCGGATCGGCTGGCAGAACTTTCCGATGGGGAGCGGGTCCCGACGGTAGGGGACCGGGAATCCGCCGCCGATGTCGAGGCAATCGAGTCCCTTGAGCCTCGCGCGGCGGCGTCCGCCATCAGGTCGCGGCAGGCGGCGATCGCCTCGACGTATTTTCCCGGGTCCGCCACCTGGGAGCCGACGTGAAACGACAGCCCCCGCACGGTGAGCCCCAGGTCCGCCGCCATCACGAGCAGCGACGGCACGGCGGCCGGCTCGCAGCCGAACTTCCGCGACAGATCGACCACCGCGGCGGGGTTGCGGAACGACACCCGCAGCAGCAGCTCCACGCGCTTTCGATGACGGGTGAACTTGCGCAGCTCGTCCGGGTTGTCGACGACGAACCGGCGTATCCCGAAGCGCAGCGCCGCGGCGATCTCAGCCGGGCTCTTGATCGGATGCGTGTGCATGCATCGATCAGCGGCCACGCCCTGCGCGCGAAGGAGTCGCACTTCTCCACTGGTCCCGACGTCGAAATACGCGCCGAGATCGCGCAGCTCCGCGACGACCGCCGCGAGCGGCAGCGGCTTCAGTGCGTAGTACAGGTCGACGCCGGGCAGCGCGCGCTTGAGCGCGAGATACTGCCGGCGCACGACCTCGCAGTCGACGATCAGGAGCGGCGTGCCGTGCCGCGCGACGAGACTGCGGATGCGGGCAGCCGACGCGGCCATCGGCGGTCGCGCCGAGCCGCCGGGGCCGCTCATGGGTATCCGGTGTCCTCACCCATGTCGGCGCGTAACGCGGCGATGTCCGGGTCCACGGCGACGACGTTCTCGGCAGAGGCGGCCCGGCGCAGCCGGTCGCGCACCGCGTCCCAGAGCTCGCCGCTCGGGATTTCCTCCACCAGGATCTCGCGTGCGCCGGACTTGTCCAGCGTGCGAAGGTTGACGTACAGGTCGCGCGCATAGAGGTCAGCGCGGCGACCGGCGTTGATCCAGGTCATGAACTTGTTGGCGAGCCGCGGCGGCCGCATCGCCAGTACCGCGACTCGCTCGTGATCGACCGTCGACTGCGCGACGACTTCCTCGAGCGTCTTGCTGGTGACGATGCTCATGGGCGTGCGCGGCGCGTAGTGCTTTACGTCGCTGCCAGGCACGCGCGGCGAGCCCGAATCGGCGCCGCCCCGGATGGTGGGCACGACGACTCGCAGCTGGGAAATCGTGATCGATCCCGGCCGCAGGACGCGCGGCGTGTCCTCGACGCAGGAGACGATCGTTGATTCGAGCCCCAGCTTGCAGTCGCCGCCGTCGAGCACGATTCGGGACGTCGTCGCCGAATTCCTCCTGCACGTGCTCCGCCCGCGTCGGGCTGACGTGCCCGTAACGGTTGGCCGAGGGGGCCGCGATACCACTCCCGAAGGCGCGCAGCAGCTGCTGAGCGACCGAGTGGCCGGGCACCCGGATGGCGATCGTGTCCTGCCCGCCGGTGATCGCCGGATCGACCGCGGGCGCGCGGCGCAGCACCAGCGTCAGCGGACCCGGCCAGAACTGCTCCGCGAGCTCGTGGGCATGCGCCGGCACGGCGAGCGCCCAGCGGTCGAGTGCGCGGGGATGCTCGATGTGCACGATGAGCGGGTGCGTGGCGGGCCGCCCCTTCAACTCGAAGATCCGGTGGATCGCCTGGAGGTTCTGCGCGTCCGCGCCGAGGCCGTATACGGTCTCGGTGGGAAAGGCGATCACGTCGCCCTCGCGCAGCGCGAGCACCGCGAAATCGATCTCGTTCTGGGGAAGCCGGGCCGTGACCATCCCTGAATGATAGCCTCAATCGAGTTCGCGGCGCTCCCAACCGGCCGGGCTGCGAACCAGTTCATAGGTCGGCCAATAGTGCTTGTCGAGCTTGAGCGTGATCACCTCGGTCGAGCCGTTCCAGGTGATCGTGCGCAGCCGCAGCGCCGCCCTGTCCGGTCGTCCCCGCACGGCGTCGATGAATGCGTCGAGATCGGGCGTCGGCCGGCCCTCGACCTCGACGATACGGCGGCCGGCGAAGAGCTGGTAACGGGTCGCCGGCGAGCCGTAGGAGAAGTACGCGACGAACACGCCGTTCGGGCGGTATGCCGCGCTGCTGGGCCATGGCGCGGTGCGGCTGGTGCAGCACCGCGCCCGCCCAGACGAGCAACCGGTCGATGTCGCTGCCGCGCAGCGCGGCCGTGGTGAGCGGAAGCGTCAGCTCGCTGCCGTCGCGCACGACGGTGAGCTTGAGCTGCGGCGCCTGCGATGCGCGCTCCACCTCGCGAAAGCGGTTGACGGGCTGGCCGTCGATCGCGAGGAGCAGGTCGCCCTCGCGCAGCACGCCTTCCGCCGGCGACCCGGCGACGACCCGCGCGACGCTCAGGATCTGGCGGCGTGCGGGGCTGTGCGCCTCCATGCGACGCAGCCATGCTTCCGGCACACCGAGCTGCCGCGCGGAGGCGAGCGGCACGACGGAGAACTCCGCCTCGAGCGAATACAGCGGATCGGCGCTCCGTACGGCCGCCAGCGCTTCCGCCACGAGCTCCGCCGGGATGCCGCGGCTCAACTGCACGAGCTCGCGGTTGTTCTCGGCCGAGAAGCTCGACCACAGCGCGCGCACCACGCCGCCCGGACCGGCAACGACGCCGTCGAAGTCGGTCGGCGGATTGACCAGGCTCACCACCTCGAGATTCGCATCGCGGAACTGCAGCGTCCGCGACAGGGGGAAGGCCACAGGCTCGATCGAGGCGACCGAGGTCGCGAGCGATCGCAGCCTCGAATCGCCGCCGAGCCCGACGACGGTCACCGACTCGCCGGGCCGGAGCTCCCGCGCATCGAGACGTGCCGCGCGGATAGGCGTGCCGTTAAGCAGCTTCGGATCGAAGGAGACCACCGAGAGGTTGTGCAACGGATGCACGTACTCGACCCGGCCCGGCAGCTCCACCGACCCGGCGAAGACAATCTTCACGTCGCCGACGGCCACCGGCACGGTGTTGCGGTCGACCACCACCAGCCCGCGCGCCGTATCCACGATCAGGCCGGTGCCGTGGTAGTTGCGCTCGGTGATCCCCGCGACGGAGAACGGCATGTCGAAGTTCACCAGCACCAGGGACCCGGCGAGCGCGTCGGCCACCGGTGAGCCGGTCGCGGCGAAGGACGTGCGAGCGGGCGCCTCGGCCGCTGCGGGCGGCGGTGCAGGGAGATCGGTGCAAGGCCAGTAGCCCGTGGCGTCGTCGCGCCGGCACTCGCGCGCCGGAAACCAGCGGCGATCCATGCGCACGACGCGGGTCTGCGTGCCCTTTGGATCGTCGAGCGTCGTGTAGCGCAGGGCCGCGTTACCCCCGTCGGGCAGCGATGCCACGACCTTGGTGAAGTCGGCCAGACCGGTCACCGGCTGCCCGGCGATGCTGGTGATGACCGCGCCGCGCGGCACGCCAGCCGAGCCGAGCGCATAGCCCGGATTGGCGACAAAGACACCCTGCGCCGGCGCGTTGAAGTGGCGTGCCATCTGGTAGGAGAGCGCATGCACGACCGAATCGCCGAACTCGAGGTAGGCGGCCGGTGTGATGGCGTGCAGATCCTCGACCTGCACGGTCTTCTCGAGCACGGTGCCGCCCCGCTGCACTTCGAGGGTGACCGTGTTACCGACCGACGCATCGAGGACTTCGGCGAGCGGCTCGAAGGTCGTGACCAGCTTGCCGTCGATGCGAACCAGGATGTCGCCGGGCTGCAGCGCTCCCTCCGCCGCCGACCCCGGCTGCACCTCGCTCACGACCAGCATGCCAGTGAGGCCCGCTGCAGCGCGGCGCGCCTCTGCCTCCGTCGCAGGTAGAAGGCCGAGCCGCGCGAGCTCGTCGTAGGGCGTATAGCGGAACAGCGTCTGCAGCGTCCCGCGCGTGATCGGCTCGCCCGCCTGGATGCGTTCGAGGGCGCGCTGCACGCGCGCGAGCGGCAGGTAGAAGCTCGAGGCCGCGCCACTGCTGCCGCCGGCGTTCAGCGCAACCACACGGCCGCGAATGTCGATCACCGGGGAGCCCGAGGACCCGCCCGAAGTCCCCGAGGCAGCCTGGATGTAGAAGGTGTTGAAGTCGTTGTACTTCGCGATGCCGTAATCCGGGGCCTCGCGATCGAGGCGCGCGAGCGTCCCCGCGAGGATGGAGAGCTGCTCGCCGGCGTCGTTGCCGACGACGCGGATCTCGGTGCCGATGCGCGCGCCTTCGGGATAGAGGGGTAGCGCCGGCGGCACGATATAGCGCAGCTTCGCGGGGTCGTAGCGGTAGACGCCGAAGTCGTGCACCGGGTCGCGGTACACGGGCTGCAGCTCGACTTCCTCGCGGTTCTGGAATACCGCCATCGCCACCACCGGACCGGGTGTGACTACGTGACGATTGGTCAAGATCAGCCCGCGTTCGGCGTCCACCACGAACCCCGTCGCCTGGCTAGACTGGTTCCACTCGGTATCAAAGGCGCGCGTCTGGTCGATCTCGATGGTCACGACCGCCGGCGCGATCCTCGACAGGGTCTGGTCCCAGGCGTGGGTCTCATCCGCCTGGGACGGCGGCACGAAAACGAGCGCGAGGGCCGCGCTGAGCAGGGCACCCCGCATCAGAGCGCGCGACCGAAGGCAGCGCGGAAGCGGTCCGCAAACTCGCCGGGTGTCACGCGATGGTTCTGCGTGCCGGCGTGTGCGATCTTGATCGCGCCCAGCAGCGAGGCGATGCGGCCGGTGGTCTCCCAGTCGAGCCCCTGCATGAGCCCGTGGATCAGCCCCGCGCGATACGCGTCGCCGCACCCCGTCGGATCGACGACGGAGTCGGCGCGGGCCGCGGGAATCGCGATCTCGCGGCCGCCCGCCAGGATCACGCTGCCCTGCGCACCCCGCGTGATGATGAGCGCTTGCACTTTTTTCGCGATCGTGGCTCACTTCTTCCCCAGTCCGGTCGCGCAGCAGCTGCGCCTCGTAGTCATTGACCGCGATCCATCGCGATCGTTCGACGAACCCCAGCAGCTCCGCCCGGTCGAAGCGAGGCAGCTGCTGCCCGGGATCGAACAGCACCGGAATCCCGGCCTCGGCGAACTGCATCGAGTGCGCGAGCATGCCCTCGCGCCCGTCCGGGGCGATCACGCCGAGCGTGACGCCCGCGTCCGCCGGCACGCGGTTGCGGTGGGAATGGTCCATCGCTCCCGGGTGAAAGGCGTTGATCTGGTTGGCGTCGAGATCGGTGGTGATAAAGGCCTGCGCGGTGAACTCACCGTCGATCGTAAGCACGTGATCGGTGCGGACACCGCAGTCGGCGAGCCACCGCGCGTAGACCCCGAAGTCCGTGCCGACGGTCGCCATCGGCGCGCCTTCGCCGCCGAGCAGGCGCAGGTTGTAGGCGATGTTTCCCGAGCAGCCACCGAAATTGCGTTTCATGCTCGGCACGAGAAACGACACGTTCAGCATGTGGATGCTGTCCGGCAGGATGTGCTCCCGGAACCGGCCCGGAAACACCATCACCGTGTCGTAAGCGAGCGAGCCGCAGATGAGTGTAAAAGGGGACATGGTGCCGGGTCGCAGTTTCGCAGTTATTGGGGCTGGTACCGATCGCAGTTTCGCAGTTGTTTCAGTCGTGCTGGCAATAACTGCGAAACTGCGACCCGGCACCCGTCATCGCATTTATATGAACAGTATCAGGGCCCAGGTGAGCGCGACCAGCAGCAACATCAGCATCACCGCGGCCGAACCTGCATCCTTTGCGAAGCCCGAGAGCGCGTGGCGCTCGAGCCCGATGCGATCGACAACCACCTCGATGGCGGTATTGAGCAGCTCGACGACGAGCAGCAACAGGACGCTGCCCGCGAGCAGCACGCGTTCGACCGCGCTGCGACCCAGCCAGCAGGCGAGTGGCAGCAGCACGGCCGCCAGCCACACTTCCTGGCGGAATGCGGCTTCGCTGCGGTAGGCGAGCGTGAGACCGCGCAACGAGTGGCCGGTTGCAAGCCAGATGCGCTTCAGACCCTGCGGCCGCCCGCTGCTGCGGATCATGCCGTCTTCCAGGCGAGGTCGAGCTGACGGGCCGCGCGCACGTCGTCGAGCCGACGCACGGGCAGCGTATGCGGAGCAGCCTTGAGCTTCCCGGGCTCGGTCTGCGCTTCCTCCCGGATCGCGGTCATCGCATCGACGAAACCGTCGAGGTCGGCGCGGGCCTCGGTCTCGGTGGGCTCGACCAGCAGGCATTCCGGCACCAGCAGCGGAAAGTAGGTCGTTGGCGCGTGGTAGCCGTAGTCGAGCAGGCGCTTCGCGAAATCCATCGCGGTCGTGCCGAAGTCGCGCGCCTCGCGCCGCAGCGTCAGGATGAATTCGTGACTCGCGCGCCTGCCGGGGTAGGCCGGCTCGAAGCCCGCCTTTGCGAGCCGCACCAGCAGGTAGTTCGAATTGAGCGCTGCGAACTCGGAGACGCGATGCATCCCCTCGCGGCCGAGCATCCGCATGTAGACGTAGGCGCGCAGCAGGACGCCGGTATTGCCAGTGAACGCCGACAGCCGCCCGATCGTCTGCGGCAGGTCGCGTTCGTCGAGCCAGCGGAAGCGATTGCCTTCGCGGCCGACGATGGGGACGGGCAGGTACGGCAGGAGGCGCTCGCTCACGCCGACCGCGCCCGAGCCCGGCCCGCCGCCGCCGTGTGGGGTCGAGAACGTCTTGTGGAGGTTCATGTGGATGACATCGAACCCCATGTCCCCCGGTCGCACCTTGCCCAGGATCGCGTTCAGGTTCGCCCCGTCGTAGTACAGCAGCCCGCCGGCCTTGTGGACGATGTCCGCCACCTCGCGGATACGGCGCTCGAACACGCCGAGCGTCGAGGGGTTGGTCAGCATGATGCCCGCGGTCTGCGGACCGACCGCGGCGCGCAGCGCCTCGAGGTCGATGTCGCCGTTCGCGAGCGATGCGATCTCGCGCACCGTGCAGCCGCACATCGTCGCCGTGGCCGGGTTCGTGCCGTGCGCCGCATCGGGCACGATGATCTCGGCGCGCGCCTCGTCGCCTCGAGCGCGGTGGTAGGCGCGGATCATCGCCACGCCGGCGAACTCGCCCTGCGCGCCCGCCATCGGCGTGAGCGACACGCCGCGCATGCCGGTGACGTCCTGGAGCATCGCCTGCAGCTCCCACAGGCACTGCATCAGGCCCTGCCCCGTCGACTCGGGGGCGAGCGGGTGCCGACCGAGGAACTCCGGAAGCATGGCGTACTGATTGCAGGCCCTCGGGTTGTACTTCATCGTGCAGGAGCCGAGCGGGTAGAAGTGCGTGTCGATCGAGAAGTTGAGCTGTGAAAGGCGCGTGTAATGACGCACGACCTGCAGCTCCGACACCTCGGGCAACCCGGGCGGCGTACGACGCCTGAGCGCCTCGGGCACGGTCGCTGCAGCACCGGTCGGCGGGTACTGGGCGGTGGCGCTGCGACCGGGCGCCGACTGTTCGAAGATCAGCTTCTCGCTCATGTCCGGGCTCCGGGGCTCAGGCGGCGGCGGCGTTCGCGAGCACTTCGCCCATGGCGCGGGCGAACGTCTCGATGTCGGCCGTCGTGCGCGTCTCGGTCGCGCAGACGAGCAGCGCATGGCCGAGCGCCGGGAAGTGCCGGGCCAAGTCGTGGCCGCCGACGATGCCGCGCGCAGCGAGCGCTTCGAGCACCGGCGCCACCGGACGATCGAGCTCGAGCACCGCTTCGTGGAACCGCGACCGGTCGAAGGCCTCGCGCACGCCGCGGATGCGCGTCAGCGCCGCAACAAGCTGGGCCGTGCGCTCCATGCAGGCGGCGGCGACGCGGGCGAGACCCTGCGCGCCGAGCAACGCGAGGTAGATTGTTCCCGCCGTCACGAGCAGCCCCTGGTTGGTGCAGATGTTGGACGTCGCCTTGCTGCGACGGATGTGCTGTTCACGCGCCTGCAGGGTCAGCGTGTAACCCGGCTTGCCGTCGATGTCGACCGTGCGACCGACAATCCGTCCGGGCATCTGCCGCACGTGCTCCATGCGCGTCGTCATGAAGCCGAAGTACGGCCCGCCCGAGGACAGAGGCACGCCCAGAGGCTGGCCTTCGCCGCAGACGATGTCGACACCCTTGGCGCCCCACTCGCCCGGCGGCTTCAGCACCGCGAGCGAGGTCGGGTTGACGACCGCGATCACGAGCATGCCGGCAGCGTGCGCAAGGTCGGTGAGCGCATCGACGTCCTCGAGCGTGCCGAAGAAGTTCGGTTGCTGGATCACGAGCGCGGTGACGTCCTCGCCGCGGTACTGATCGAGGGACGACGCCGCGAGGTGCCCGCCTCGCGCGTCGTAGGGCAGCAGGTCGATTTTCAGGTTCTGGTTGCCCGCGATCGCCGCGAGCACCGCCCGATAGGTCGGGTTCAGGTTCGCGGGCACGAGGACTCGCGCGGACTTCGACCGACGGTTGGCGCGCACCGCCATCAGGCAGGCTTCGGCGACCGCGGATGCGCCGTCGTAGAGCGAGGCGTTGCTCACCTGCATCCCGGTCAGGGCGGTCATCATCGACTGGAACTCGTACAGCAGCTGCAGCGTCCCCTGGCTCGCCTCGGCCTGGTACGGCGTGTAGGCACTATAGAACTCGCCGCGGGTCACGATGGCCCAGATTGCCGCCGGGACGTGGTGCTCGTACGCGCCCGCGCCGATGAAGTTGAGCCGGCGGGCGTCGAGCGCGGCGCGACCCTCCATCAGCCGGCCAACCTCCATCTCGGTGAGGCCCGCCGGTACGTACTCGAGCACGCCGGCGCGCATCTCGCGCGGAATCTCGTCGAACAGGCTCTCGAGGTCGGGCACGCCGATGGTGGCGAGCATCTCGCGCACATCGTCCGGGGTGTGCGGAATGAAAGGCATGGGGCGTACCTGCGTGCCGACTAGGGCCTGTTAACACTACGTGATAATCTATGCGGCATGGAAATCACCGCTGCTCAGTTCGCTCGCATCGAACCATTCCTGCCGGTGCAACGTGGCAACGTGTCGCTCAGCAATCTGCAGGTCATCAATGCGATCCTCTACGTGGCCGAGCACGGCTGCAAGTGGCGCGGACTGCCGAAGCGCTTCGGCAACTGGCACACGATCTACACGCGCATGAACCGCTGGGCGAAGGCTGGGGTGCTCGATCGGTTGTTCGAGGAACTGCAGCATCAGCAGCTGATCCGCGTGCGCATCGAAGCGGTCAGCCTCGACAGCACCATCATCAAGGTGCATCCCGACGGCACTGGCGCACTAAAAAAAACGGACCACAAGCCATCGGCAAGTCGCGAGGCGGATGGAGCACCAAAATTCATATGGTTGCCGCGGATGCTCGAACGGCCCTGACGTTCTCGCTCTCGCCCGGGCAGGCGCACGATGCGCCCGCTGGCCGCGAGTTGATGCAAACGCTGTGGGGCCTGCCGCGCCGCTGTCGATTGATCATGGACCGAGCGTACCAAGGTGACGAGACGCGCCAGTTGGCGCTCGAGCTCGGCTTCACTCCGGTCGTGCCGCCCGTCTCCACCCGACTTGAGCCGTGGCGGTACAGCAAAGCCTGGTACAAGCGTCGCAACGAAATCGAGCGACTGTTTCGCCGACTCAAGGGCTTCCGGCGCATCTTCAGTCGCTTCGACAAGCTCGACGTCATGTTCATGGCATTCCTGTGCTTCGTCCTCGTCGTCGAAGCACTGCGATAGTGTGAACAGGCCCTAGTGCGTTTCCGCCGCAAGCGCCGCTTCGTATGCCTTCGCATCGAGCATCGCCGCGAACTGTGACTTGTCTTCGGGGCGCACTCGCATGATCCAGCCGCCGCCGTACGGGTCGCGATTGATGAGCTCGGGCTGCCCGCCGAGGTCGGCATTGCCGGCCACGATCTCGCCGCTCACGGGGCTGTAGACATCGGAGGCCGCCTTGACGGATTCGACGACGGCGCAGGCTTCACCCGCCATGACCCTGCGTCCGGGCTCGGGTACCTCGACGAATACGAGGTCGCCGAGCGCCTGTTGCGCGTGATCGGAGATACCGACCGTAACGGTGCCGTCGGATTCGAGCCGCGCCCACTCGTGAGACTTGAGGAACTTCAGTTCCGCCGGGACCTTGCTCATGACGTCCTCCGCTTGGGACTCAAAGAGGGATGGCGATCTTGCCATTGCGCACGAATGGCGGCCGGACGACTGCCGCGGCCAGCAGACGTCCGCGGATCTCGACCTCGCAGCGATCGGTGGTCTGCGCAGGAACCCGCGCGAGCCCGATCGAGCGCTCCAGCGTCGGCGAAAAGCTGCCGCTGGTGACCTCGCCCTCGCCGACCGAAGGGACGATGACCTTCTGGTGCGAGCGCAGCACGCCGCGACCCTCGAGCAGCAGCCCCGCCAGCTTGCGCGGTACGCCGGCCGCCTGCTGCGCGGCGAGCGCGCCGCGGCCGATGAAGTCGCGGTCCTGAGGTTCCCAGGCGATCGTCCAGGCGAGCCCCGACTCGAGCGGCGAAGTCGTCTCGTCCATGTCATTGCCGTAGAGGTTCATGCCGGCCTCGAGGCGCAGCGTATCGCGTGCGCCGAGCCCGCATTGGGCGACGCCGGCCCCCTTGAGCCGCTGCCAGAACGTCGGCGCCTCGGCCGCTGGCAGCATGATCTCCCAACCGTCCTCGCCGGTATAGCCGGTGCGCGCGACGAACCACGCACCGGCGTCCACGCCGAAGAATGCGTCGAGCTCGAGCGCGCGTGCCGCAAGGGCTGGATCGAGCACACCCGCGGCCTTCGACCGGGCGTTGGGTCCCTGGACAGCGATCATCGCGAGATCGGCGCGCGGCTCGACCGCGACCTCGTACGGGGCGGCGTGAGCGCTCACCCACTCGAGATCCTTGTCCCGTGTGCCGGCGTTGACGACCATGCGGAACCATCGCTCGTCCATGTAATAGACGATGAGGTCGTCTATCACGCCACCGGATTCGCGCAGCATGCACGAGTAGAGCGCCTTGCCCGGGCGGGTGAGCTTGGCGACGTCGTTGGCGAGCAGCCCGCGGAGGTATTCACGAACCCGATCGCCGCGCAGGTCCACGACGCACATGTGCGAGACGTCGAACATGCCGGCGTCGCGACGCACGGCATGGTGTTCCTCGATCTGCGATCCGTAGACGACCGGCATGTCCCAGCCGCCGAAATCCACCATGCGGGCGCCGGCGGCGACATGCGTGTCGTAGAGCGGTGTGCGCAAGGCCATTCAATCGATCCCTACAGACGAAAAGAGGCGGCGAGCCTCACGACCCACCGCCCCTCTGTCCGTTGACCTGAGAGATCGGGCGCCGTGCGTGACGGCGCCGCACCCCTTCGGTGGGCCTCCTGCGAGGCCGCTCTCCAGAGCCCATCAGGCGCCGCCGTACGTGTGCCTGAGCGTTTCCGGGCGTTTGCGCCTTCGGCGGGCCGTTTCCAGCCTCTCTCCGGACGGACCTTGCGATGGGTGGCGGGATGTTACCGGTACGCGTCTCCCTTGTCATTCGGCGCGGCCCGACCCAACATCCACGCCCCGGCCATCCTGTGGAGTGATTCGATCATGCGTCTTGCGACCCTGTCTGCGCTTGCGCTCGCCGCCGCCGCCGCCGGCGCGATCGCCCCGGGCGCCGCGGCCGCCGAAACCGACGCCGAGTCCCTGCACGGGCTGTTTGACGCCGGCTGGGAGCGCAGGCTGCGGGAAGACCCGCTCTTTGCGTCCTACCTGGGCGATGCGCGCTATGACGATCGCTTGCCCGACCTGTCGGCGGCCGCCCTCGAGAAGTCGAATGCCGCCGACCGCAAGCTGCTTGCCGACGTGACCGCGATTCCGGCCGCGAGCCTCTCGCCCGGCGATCAGCTCAACCGCGAGCTCTTCCAGCGCATGTACGCCGACGCGATCGCCGGCTACGAGTGGGGCACGCAGTACCTGCCGCTCAATCACATGGACGGCGTGCAGAACCTCGACCAGGTCACCCAGCTGCTGCCGTTCGCAACCGTCAAGGATTACGAGAACTGGCTCGCGCGCCTCGGCCAGTTCGACGGCTTCATGGACCGGAACATCGAGCTGATGCGCACCGGCATCGCGAAAAAAATCGTCCAGCCCCGCGTGATCATGGAACGCGTGCCTGCGCAGATCGCCACACAGATCGTCGACGACCCCACGGCGAGCCCGTTCTATGCCCCGTTCAGGACGATGCCCGACTCGATACCGGCCGCCGACCAGGCGCGGCTTCGCGCAGCTGCGGTCCAGACGATCGGGACGACGATCGTGCCGGCGTACCGCCGCTTCGACGAGTTTTTCCGCAAGGAGTACCTGCCGGCGTCCCGCGAGACGGTCGGCATCCGCGACCTGCCGGGCGGCGAACAGTGGTACCGGGAGCGCATACGCTGGTTCACGACCACCGATCTGAGCGCCGACCAGATCCACGACATCGGCCTGCGCGAGGTGGCGCGTATCCGCGGGGAGATGCAGAAGATCGTCGACAAGGTCGGCTTCGAGGGCAGCCTCGAGGAGTTCATGCACTATCTCCGCACCGATCCGCGCTTCCGCTACACGGATCCGAAGCAGCTGCTGCAGCACTATCTGGCGATGTCGAAGAAGATCGACCCGCTGCTCACGCAGTACTTCGGGCGCCTGCCTCGCATGCCCTACGGCGTGCGGCCGATTCCGGACAACACGGCGCCCGACAACACGACGGCCTATTACCAGCCGCCGTCGATCGACGGGCGACGGGCCGGCTATTACTACGTGAACCTGTACAAGCCCGAGGAGCGACCAATCTACGAGATCCCGGTGCTGTCCGTCCACGAAGCCGTGCCGGGCCATCACCTGCAGATCGCGCTGGCGCAGGAACTGGGCGAGCTGCCGATGTTCCGCCGCGACTACGAGCTGACCGCATTCACCGAGGGCTGGGGTCTTTACAGCGAGAGCCTCGGTGAGGAAATGGGGCTCTACGCCGACCCCTACGACAAGTTCGGCCAACTCACCTACGAGATGTGGCGCGCGGTGCGCCTGGTCGTCGACACGGGTATGCACCACAAGGGCTGGACGCGGCAGCAGGCCATCGACTTCTTCAAGGCCAACGCCGCAAAGACCGAGCTCGACATCGTCAACGAGATCGACCGCTACATCGCGTGGCCGGGCCAGGCGCTCGCCTACAAGATCGGCGAGCTCAGGATCAAGGAGCTGCGCGCCCGGGCGGAAAAGGACCTGGGCGGGAAATTCGATATCCGCGCCTTCCACGACGTCGTGCTCGGCAGCGGCGCCGTACCGCTCGACGTACTGGATCGCAACGTCGCGCAGTGGCAGCAGCAGGTGGCCCAGGGCAGCACACCCGCCGCAGGGGCCGGCCAGCGGTGAGCAGCCTGCGGCGCCGCCGCAGCGTGACCGTCGGCGTGGGCGCCGTCGCCGTGGGGGGCGATCACCCCATAGTCGTGCAGTCCATGACCAACACGGACACGGCCGACGTCGAGTCGACGGCACGCCAGGTCCGGGCGCTCGCGCAGGCCGGGTCCGAGCTGGTGCGCGTAACGGTCAACACCGATGAGGCCGCGTCGGCCGTGCCCGCGATCGTCGAACGCCTGGCGCAGCAGGGAGTCACGGTGCCGATCGTGGGTGACTTCCACTTCAACGGCCACAAGCTGTTGCGCGAGCACCCCGGCTGCGCGGAAGCGCTGGCGAAATACCGCATCAACCCGGGAAACGTCGGTCGCGGCAGCAAGCGCGATCCACAGTTCGCGGAAATGATCGAGATCGCCTGCCGTCACGGCAAGCCTGTGCGCATCGGCGTTAACTGGGGCAGTCTCGACCAGGACCTGCTCACGCGGATGATGGACGAGAACTCGCGCCGTGCGGACCCGGCCGACGCGAATGATGTCGTTCGCGAGGCGCTGGTCGTCTCGGCGCTCGAAAGCGCGCGCCGCGCGGAGGAGCTCGGGCTCGCGCACGATCGCATCGTCATCTCCTGCAAGGTGAGCGGCGTGCAGGACCTGATCGCGGTCTACCGGAACCTGGCGGCGCGCTGCGACTTTCCGCTGCATCTCGGGCTCACCGAGGCAGGCATGGGTTCGAAGGGCATCGTCGCCTCGACTGCGGCGATGGCTGTACTGCTGCAGGAGGGCATCGGTGACACGATCCGCGTCTCGCTTACCCCGGACCCCGGCGGCGACCGGACCCAGGAGGTGATCGTCGCGCAGGAGATGCTGCAGACGATGGGGCTGCGTTCGTTCACGCCGATGGTGGTCGCCTGTCCCGGTTGCGGGCGGACGACCTCGAGCTACTTCCAGGAGCTGGCGCAGAAGATCCAGGGACACCTGCGCCACCGCATGCCGGAGTGGCGCAAGCGCTACCCGGGCGTGGAGGAGATGACGGTGGCGGTGATGGGCTGCGTGGTCAACGGACCGGGGGAGAGCAAGCACGCCAACATCGGCATCAGTCTGCCGGGCACGGGGGAGCGGCCGGTGGCACCGGTCTACATCGACGGCGAGAAGGGTCCGACGCTCAAGGGCGAACGGATCGCCGAGGACTTCCAGCAGCTTGTCGAGGACTACGTCGCGCGCACCTACGGGGGCGTCGCCGGGGAGAGATCGGTATGACCAGGCTAACTGAACGCGAATGCGCAGCGTGCGCGGCCGGCACGCCGGTGCTCGATCCCACCGCGGCGAAGCGCCTGCTCGGCGAACTCGATCCGAACTGGTCGATCGTCGAGGACGGCAAGGCGCTCAAGCGAGCATTCCGCTTCGAGGACTTCTACCGCACCATGGCTTTTGCCAACGCGGTGGCGTGGATCGCCAACGGCGAGGACCACCACCCGGACCTCGAGCTCGGCTACAACTACTGTCGAGTGCGGTTCTCGACCCACTCTATCGGCGGGCTGTCGGACAACGACTTTATCTGCGCCGCAAAGATCGACGCCCTCTGAGGTGCCGGGTCGCAGGTTCGCAGTTATTTGCGTCTGGAAGTTGGGGCCGTTCCAACTTCCCAAATAACTGCGAATCTGCGACCCGGCACCTACTTAAGCAGCTCGCGGTCGAGGTCGATGTCGACCTCGTGCAGCAGGTCGACCGGCAGCCGGGCGTAGCGCAACGCGGCGGCGCGCCCGCGGGGATCGCGCTCGTTGTCCAGCATCCATTGGGCGTGCTCGCACAAGAGCGCGAGCTGCAGCGCACGGGCCAACGTCATTGCAAGCCGTCGCGCGCCAGCCTGCAGCACCTCGGTGTCCTGCCCGGCCTCCATCCACAGCGCCGCCCGCTCGAGTGCGGCGACGGCCTGTCGGGCCGCGGCGGCGAGCTGCAAGTCGGTCGCCGCGCGCGCGGCGGCTGACGCACACCCGAGCAGCGCCGCGAGCCCCGTCGCGAACCCCGATCTCAGCAGCACGTCGAGCGAAAGCACGTTCGTCGTGCCCTCCCAGATCGGCAGCACCTGCGCATCGCGCATGAGCTGCGCCAACCCCGTGTCCTCGACATAGCCTGCGCCGCCGAAGCTCTCGAGAACCTCACTCACCGCCGCGACGCACTGCTTGCCGGTAACGAGCTTCGTCAGCGGCGTGAGGATCCGCAGCAGTGCCTCCTGCTGCGCATCGAGCTCGCCGCAGTCCTGCCGGCCGGCGAGCTCGACGAGCAGGAAGGTCATGAGGAACGCGCCCCAGGTCTCGGCCTCGACCATGGCCAGCGTGTCGGCGTGCAGCGGCAGGTCGCGCAGCGGCTGACCGAAGGCTCGCCGTTCGGCCGCGTAAGCGCGCGCGAGCGCGATTCCGCGGCGCATGAAGGCGACGGCGCATACGCTGTTCCACATGCGCGTCACCGCGAGCATCGGCTCGATCGCGCGCGTGCCGTTGCCGCGCTCGCCGACCAGCTCGGCCACGGTGCCCTCGAGCGTGAGCTCCGCCGTCGGCACCTTGCGGGTCCCGAGCTTGTCCTTGAGACGGTCGACGCGCAGGCCGTTGAGCGCGCCGGCCTCGTCGCGGACCTCGAGGTAGAACATCGCCAGCCCCTTGCCGCCGGGCGGATTGCCCTCCGGACGGGCAAGGGTCAGCGCCATCTGCGAGGTAACGGCCGAGGTAAACCACTTGCGGCCAAAGAGCCGCCAACGCTCGCCGTCCGGTATGGCGCGCGTCTGCGAGCGACCGACGTCCGAGCCGCCGGTGGTCTCCGTCATCCACTGCCCGCTGGTCCAGAACCGCGCAGGGTCGCGCGAGGTGAGCCGGGGCACGGCGCGCTCGGTGAGCCGCGCATTTCCGCCGTGCAGGAGAGTTCGGGCCGCGCCATCGGTCATCGCGAGCGGGCAGGTGTAGACGTCCGACGACGGATGGAAGAGATACACCTTGGCAAACTGCTCGATCCGCGACAGGGACCCGTGCCGCCGCTCGTAGGCCGTAGCGACCAGCCCGTATTCGAGCGCCAGGCGTTCGGCCTCCCGCCACAGCGGTGTCAACTCGACGGTGTCGATGCGTTCTCCCCACGCGTTCCATTGCGTGAGGCGCGGCTCCTGCAGGCGATCGGCGAGTTGCAGGCGGTAGAGCGGCCCACCCACGACGGCTCCGAGCTCGTCGATCTCCGCCTCGAAGTCGCGCAGACGCGCGAGTGGCAACATCCGGTGCAGCCACGAGACGAGCAGCGCGTCGTCGCGGTACTGGTTGCCGAGCCGCGGCGGTGACTGCGTGAAGGGGGGGTCGGTGCGGCTCATGCCGCGCCGCGCACGAGGCGTGGGACGTCGCCGCGCACACCGAGGGCGCGCTCGATCAGCGCGCGGCGCAGGAAGGATTGCTGCGCAACGACGCTCATCCCAAGTCTCCGCAGCGAGGACACCGCCGGGTTCCCGGCAGCGAACAGTCGACTGAGTCCGTCGACGACACCCATCATCAGCGCATTCTCGCTGCGACGCCAGCGCTCGTAGCGTCGCAGCACCCGCAGACCGGTCCAGTCCTCGCCCGCGCCGAGTGCGCCGGACAGCACCTCGACCAGGCAGGCGCAGTCGAGCAGGCCCAGGTTCGCGCCCTGCCCTGCCAGCGGATGGATCGTGTGCGCGGCGTCGCCCACCAGGGCGAGCCTCGAGCGGCAGTACTCGCGCGCGTGCCAGAGCGCGAGCGGAAACCGGGCGCGACCGCTCGCGAGGGTCATCCCGCCCAGCACGCGGTCGCATGCGTCGGCGACGCGCGCGGAGAATTCCTCCGCGGGCAGCGTCGTGAGCAACTCTGCATCGTCCGGTGTCGTCGTCCACACGATCGAGACGCGGCCGTCTCGCAGAGGCAGGAGCGCGATTGGCCCCCCGGGAAGGAACCGCTGCCAGGCCGTATCCGTGTGCGGCCGTTCGGTGGCGAGGTGCGCGACCACCGCCGCCTGCGGGTAGGGCTGGCCCTCCCGATCGATGCCCGCGAGCTCGCGGGTGGGCGAGGCACCACCGTCGGCACCCACTACGAGCGCCGCGCGCAGTCGCCGCCCGTCGGCGAGCGTGAGCCGCGCCCCGTCCTCGGCGGTCTCGAGTCCCGCGAGCGCGGTGCGCAGTCGCGTGAGCCGGCGCAGCGGCGGCGACTCGTCGAGCGCCCACTGCACGCGCAGGTTCTCGACGATGTGGCCGAGATCCGGCTCGCTCGTCTCGGCGGCTGAGAACCGGAGCGCGTCGCGCGCGTCGTACTGGCTGGCCGCGTCCCACACCACCATCCCGGAATAGGCGCAGGCGTAGGGCTCGACCGGCGCCCAGGCCTGCACCGCCTCGAGGATCCGCTGCGAGGCGCGCGACAGCGCAGAGACGCGCAGGTCGATCTCGTCGGGTTTGGGTCGCACCGGTGGAGCAGGCTCGACGAGCGCCACTCGCAGCCCGCCCAGGTGTTCATCTCGCGCAGCGAGTGCCGCGAAGCACGGCCCCACCATGCCGCCACCCACGACGACGATGTCGAAGTCCGGGCGGGTCGTACTCACGTCGGCGCCCGCGGCAGCGCCACGCCGCGCGCGAGTCGTGGGACGCGGCCCGCCGCGCCTACGCTCAGGCGCGAGAGCGCGGTCTTCGCGGGAGGCAACGCGTCGAAGGCCATGAGCCCGAGGCCGCGCAGGCCACGCACGACGCCGAGTGGCGTTCCGAAAATGCGCACCAGTCCGTCGGTGAACCCCACGATCCGGCGCCGGTCCTCCGCGCGCCACGCCGCATACGCATCGAGGATCGTGTCGGCGCCGGGATCCGTGCCGCCGGCTGCGAGCTCCTCGGCCAGCACTTCCGCCAGGCTCGCTGCGTCACGCAGTCCGAGATTGAATCCCTGCCCGGCGATCGGGTGCAGTCCCTGTGCCGCGTTGCCGACGATGGCGAGCCGCGGCGCGGTGTATCGCTCGGCACGGGTCAGTGCGAGCTCGTAGGTCGTGCGCCGGCCGACGCCCTGCAGTCGTCCAAGCCGCATCCCGAAGGCAGCCGAGAGCTCGGTGAGAAACGCGTCGTCCGGAAGCGCGACGAGGCGGGCCGCCTCAGCGGGCGCCCGAGTCCAGACGAGGCCGCAGCGACCGTCGGCGAGCGGCAGGATCGCGAGCGGCCCGTGCGGCGTGAAGCGCTCGTAGGCGACGTGGTCGTGGAAGCGTTGCGTGGTCAGCGTCGCCGCGATCGCAGTCTGTGCATAATCCCAGTGGTCGGCCTCGATCCCCGCCCGCTCGCGCAGCACCGACCGCGCGCCGTCCGCCGCGATCACGAGCCGCGCATCGATCGTGGTCGGCCCCGTCGCACCCTCGAGCAGGAGCCGGCGGGTTGCGCCTTCGTTCGATGTATCGGCGACCCGTGCCGGTGCGATCACGCGTAGCCGTTCGCGGGCCTCCAGGGCCGGCCACAACGCGGCGCCGATGGCCCGATTCGATATGACATAACCCAGTGCATCGAGCCCCTGCTCCCGGGCATCGATCCGCGCCACACCGAAGCGTCCCTGCTCGGACACGTGTATGCGGCGGATCGCGGTGGCCTCGCGTTCCATGTCACGCCAGACGGCGAGCGCGCGGTAGGTCCGCACGCTGCCGTTCGCGAGTGCGGTCGTGCGCTCATCGAAACTGGGCGCTTCGGGCGCGCCGGTCGAGACCGCTTCGATCAGCACGATTGACAGCGGCAGCGGCGCAAGGGCGAGCGCCAGCGTCGCACCGACCATGCCGCCCCCGCAGATGGCGACGTCGCAGGTCGTCGCGCCTTCCGCCTCCTCGCTCATGCGGCGCGCATGACCCGCTCGACCTCGTCGGGCGTGCGCGGCAGCCCGTCGGTCAGCACCTCGCAGCCGCCTGTCGTGATCGCGACGTCGTCCTCGATGCGCACGCCAATATTCCACCAGCGTCGGGGCACGCCCTTGCTGCCCGCCGGGATGTAGATGCCCGGCTCGACGGTGAGGCACATGCCGGGCTCGAGCACGCGCCATTCGTCACCGACCTTGTAGTCGCCGACGTCGTGCACGTCCATACCGAGCCAGTGCCCGGTGCGGTGCATGAAGAAGCGTCGATACGCACCCTCCTTGATGAGCGCCGGCACGCGCCCCTTGAGGAGGCCCAGGCGGACCAGGCCGCGGGTAATCGACTGCACGGCGGCGTCGTGCGGCTCGTTCCAGTGACAGCCCGGTCGGCAGCGGGCGATCGCGGCGTCCTGCGCGTCGAGCACGACCTCGTAGATGGCGCGCTGCTCGGCGGTGAAGCGACCATTGACGGGGAAGGTCCGCGTGATGTCGGAGGCGTAGTACTGGTATTCGCAGCCGGCGTCGATCAGCAGCAGGTCACCATCCTCGAGCAGGGCGTTATTGGCGTGATAGTGAAGCGTGCAGGCATTCGCCCCGCCGCCCACGATCGGGTGGTAGGAGATGTCGGCATTGTGGTGGTGGAACTCGTGGAGGATCTCCGCCATGACCTGGTACTCATACACGCCTGGCCGCGCGACGCGCATGGCGCGGAGGTGAGCGCCGACCGCGATCTGCGCGGCCCGGCGCATCACCGAGAGCTCGTTACGGCCCTTGTAGAGCCGCATGTCGTGGAGCAGGTGATCGAGGGCGACAAACTCCTGCGGCGTGTGGATGCCGAGCCGCGACTGGCCGCGCAGGCTGTTGACCCAGCCGATGACGCGATGATCGAAGTCGGCGTTGAGCCCCATGGTGTAGTAGACGCGGCCGCAGTTCTCGATCAGCCCGGGCAGGATGTCGTCGATGTCGCCGATTGGAAACGCATCGTCCGCGCCGTAGTCACGCGTCGCACCGTCGGGCCCCGCCCGCTTGCCATCCCAGGTTTCCCTGGCCGGGTCGCGGTCGCGCACGAAGAGGATGTACTCCGCCTGTGGGCGCCCCGGCACGAGTACGGCAACCGAGTCGGGCTCGTTGAAGCCGGTGAGGTAATGGAAGTCGCTGTCGGGGCGGAAGAAGTAGTGCACGTCGTTGTTGCGCTGCTTCTCCATCGCGGTGGGCAGTATCGCGATGCCGCCCTTGCCCATCATCCGCATGAGCTGGCGCCGCCGGCGGGCGAACTCGTCCATTCGAACGGCCACTGGCGTGCTCAGTGACGCGTGGCGGGGCCGGAGGCCAGCCGCCGTTCCGCGCGCAACTCGTCGTAGACGAGCTGGACACCCACCCGGAGGAATTCCACGAGCTCCACGTAGGCGTCTTCCTCGATTTCCATCGCATCCGTCGCCACCGAACCGCCGCGGGAGATCTCGGCGAAATCCGCCAGGACCTCCGCCACCTCCCCGGCCGGCGCCGGCCGACCGCTCGCGCGTGCGGAGCCGAAGCCGTAGAGGAACCCCTGACACCAGGCGGAGAGCGCATCGACGCGCTCCTCGAGCGGGGCGTCGTCCTCGGGCAGCAGCGGATCGAACTCCATGTCGGGCGCCGCGAGCACGGCGGCGCTCTGTTCGAAGAGATCCGCGAGTGGGCCCTCGCGATCGGGCAGCGTGACTGTGTCCGGCAGTATCTCGTCGAGCCAGTCGCCGTACGCGAAACCGCCGCGGACGCACAGCGCACCGCACAGACAACCGTGCGCTTCGGCGGCGTGGACAGACGAGCCGCCGGCCGCAAGTGCCTGGGCGACTTCGTTGAAGACCAGCGAGGATGTCATTGGACTTATCGTAGCATTCCATGCCCGTCTTCGGCCCCGCAAACCCGCAGCCGGCGCGTCAATTGCTTCCCCGCCGGGGCGGCCCTATAGTTCTCCGCATATGAACGACACTGCCGCAAAGTCCCCCGTCGATACCGAGCTCCGCCGCCTGGAGCGCCGGCTCGACGAGCTTGTCACCGCCGTACTGCAGCTCAAGGAGGAGAACCGCGCGCTGCGCCACCGCCAGGACAACCTGATCTCCGAGCGGGCAAACCTGCTGCAGAAGAACGAGCAGGTGCGCGGCCGGGTCGAGGCCATGATCGGCCGCCTCAAGGCCATGGAGCACAGCACGTGACTGACGAGCGCATCACGCGGGTCAGCGTCCGCGTGCTCGACCGCGAGTACCAGGTGGCCTGCCCTGCGGAAGAGCGCTCCGACCTGCTCGACTCCGCCGAATATCTCGACGCCAAGATGCGCGAAGTGCGCGACACCGGCAAGGTGGTCGGACTCGACCGTATCGCGGTGATCTCGGCGCTCAACATCGCCAACGAGTTGATCAAGATGCGCCACAATGGCGGCTCGATCGACGGCGACCTCGGGGCACGGCTCCGCGGCATGCGCGAGCGGGTGGAGACGGCCCTCGAGAAAGGAAAGCAGCTGGAATTGTGAGGGACGCAGTCGCGTCCCGTCGATTTGGCGCCGCCTGCGGTGTTCGACACGGTCCGGGTTACCTCTCGACCGTAAGTAAATACCCAGGGGAGTCAGGCTCGTCGGCAGCATTGTGCAGGTCCGCCTCGAGCGGAAAGCCTTAAGTGCCGCAGCCTTCCCCGAATGTTGCTCCATGTCGAGAGCAATGGTTCGTGACGGCACAGGTGGGTGGCGCCTCCCCTTCTTCCCACGCGGCTCCGCATGGCGCAGCGCTCCCCGAAACTGACCGATGAAAGGCGGCGCCTTCGGCGCCTGCGACGCGCAGTGTCCGCGGAGGAGCGGCGCACCGCCGAGCGACGCATCACTGCGACGCTCCGCCGCCTGGGATTCGCCGCCCGCGGACGGAGGATCGCGGTCTATCTCGCCCGGGACGGAGAAGTCGACCTCGCCGCACTCATACGCGCGGCACGACGCAGCGGCGCGCGGCTCTATGCACCGCGCATCACGAGCCAGCGGCGCCGCACGATGCGCTTTCTGCCGCTCGGGACTGAAGAATCACTCCGCACGAACTGGTACGGGATCGACGAGCCCGCGCCGGATTGCCTGCACGGCGTTCCGCTTCTGCAGCTGGACGCGGTGCTCACTCCGCTGGTGGGATTCGATCGGCACGGCAATCGGCTCGGCATGGGCGCGGGCTACTATGACCTGGCGCTGCGCCGCCGGCTCGCCGCGGATCGCGCCTGGCCACGGCCGCGCATCGTCGGCGTCGCCTTCGCCTGTCAGGAGACCGGTCCGATTGCGGCGGCGTCCTGGGACGTCCCGCTCGACCTGGTCGTGACGGAACGCGGTGTGCTTCGTCCGACACGCGGAGGCGAGAGGCACACTAGGAGCACAAGGTGAAGTACTGGCTCTTCAAGACCGAACCGTCGACCTTCGGCGTCGACCACCTCGCGCGCGCGAAGAACGCGACCACGGCCTGGGACGGCGTGCGCAACTACCAGGCACGCAACATGCTGCGAGACGAGATGGCGAAGGGTGACCTCGGCTTTCTCTATCACTCGAGCTGCGATGTGCCGGGCATCGCGGGCGTCGTTCGCGTAGTCCGCGCGGGTTATCCGGAAGCGGCCGCGCTGGACCCGAAGCATCCCTATTACGATCCTGACAGCGATCCGGATGAGCCACGCTGGTACAGCGTCGACATCCGCCTCGAGCGGCGCATCGACCCGCCGATCACGCTCGAAACCTTGCGCAAACATGCGCATCGGACCCTCAAGGACCTGGTGATACTGCGGCGAGGCAATCGGCTCTCCGTGACGCCCGTGAGTGACCGGGAGTGGAAGTTCATTCTCACGCTCGCGTGAGGAAGTGTCTTGATTTCCAGTGCGGACGGCGCATCGCTCATCCGACAGGCGACTCCCGACGCGCGCGCATCGATGAGAGGCAGCGCGGAGATCCGTGACGTGCCTCTTGCAATTGAATATTGAATTCTGTAAATACTGCGCCCGGACTAACCCGACATGGAGATCCATATGGCAGCTAAGGCAAAGAAGTCGTCCAAGAAGAAGGCTGGCAAGAAAAAGGCCGCGAAGAAGAAGTAGGACGGCATCGGAACCAGAGGTGGCGACCTCACCGAAAGGAAAGATCGCCACCTCCTCCGAAACGAAGACTGTGCCCGCGAAAGCGGGCACAGTTGTTTCCGGGGGTCGCAACATGAACCAGGACATCCGCAAGCAGCGTGCCGCCGAGGCGGCGCTCGAACTCGTCGCCGACGGGACGGTGATCGGCGTGGGGACGGGATCGACGGTCAATTTCTTCATCGAGGGCCTGGCGAGCCTGCGCGGGCGCATCGCCGGGGCCGTGTCGAGCTCGGAGGCGAGCACGCAGCGGCTCCGGGCCCACGACATTCCTGTCCTGGACCTCAACGCCACCGGCGAGTTGCCGCTCTACGTCGATGGCGCCGACGAGGCGACCCGGGATTTCGCGCTGATCAAGGGCGGCGGTGGCGCGTTGACCCGCGAGAAGATCGTCGCGGCGGCTTCGCGCCGGTTCGCATGCATCATCGACGAACAGAAGCTGGTCGATCGGCTCGGCCGATTCCCGGTGCCCGTCGAGGTCATCCCCATGGCACGCGGTCACGTCGCCCGGCAGCTGCTGCGGCTCGGCGGCCAGCCTGCACTCCGCGAAGGCATGGTGACCGACAACGGCAATCACATCCTCGACGTCCGCGGCCTCCAGATCACCGACCCGGCGGCCCTCGAGACTGAGATCAACCAGATCGCGGGCGTGGTGAGCGTTGGTCTCTTCGCGCGGCGGCCCGCTGACGTGCTACTGGTGGGAACCACCGACGGCGTCGTAACGTTGACGCGTGCCGCTTGACCCCGACTTCATCCGTGCGCTGCGCCACGACCTGACCGAGGAAGAGGTCCTCGTCGGACCGGAGGCCTGCGTCGCGTTCGAATGCGACGCGCTTACGATCTACCGGCGGGTGCCCGACGCCGTCCTTCTGCCGCGGGACACGGCAGGCGTCCAGGCCGCTCTCCGCATCGCGCATCGCTACGGCGTGCCCGTGGTCGCGCGTGGGGCAGGCACCGGACTGTCAGGTGGCGCACTGCCGGTGGCGGACGGCTGTCTGCTCGTGCTCAGCCGGCTGAACCGCGTCCTCGACGTCGATGCGCGCCGGCGCACGGCGCGTGTCCAGCCGGGTGTGCCCAATCTTGCGATCAGCCGGGCCGCGGCGCCACATGGACTCCATTACGCGCCGGACCCGTCCTCGCAGCTCGTCTGCTCGATCGGCGGCAACATCGCCGAGAACTCCGGCGGCGTGCATTGCCTCAAGTACGGCATGACCTTTCAGAACCTGCTCGAGGTGCGGTACGTCACGGTCGAGGGCGAGCTTGTGACGGTGGGCAGCACCGCGGGCGAGGCGCCCGGCCTGCCACTGCTCACGCTGCTCTGCGGCTCCGAAGGGATGCTCGGCGTCGTTGTCGAGGCGACGGTGAGACTGCTCCCACGACCGGGCGCGACCGAGTTGCTGATGGCCGCGTTCAGCGAGGTCGAGCATTGCGCGACCGCGGTCGCCCGCATCATCGCGGGCGGCGTCGTGCCCGCCGGGCTCGAGATGATGGACGGTCCGGCGATCCGCGCAGTGGAGGAGTTCGCGAACTGCGGGTATCCGCGCGAAGCCGCCGCCCTGCTGCTTTGCGAGCTCGACGGCCTTCCCGCCGACGTGGCGATTGACGTGAGCCGGGTCGAGGCGATCCTGGCTGCGGCCGGCGCGAGCGAGGTGCGATTCGCGCGCGATGCGGCGGAGCGAGCCCGCTTCTGGTCAGGTCGCAAGGCCGCCTTTCCCGCCGTCGGACGGCTCGCTCCGGACTACTACTGCATGGACGGCACGATTCCGCGCCGGCACCTGCCCGCGGTGCTCGCGGGGATCAGCGAGCTGTCGGTCGCGCACGGACTTCCCGTAGCAAATGTGTTCCACGCCGGCGACGGCAACCTGCACCCGCTGATCATGTTCGACGCCGGCCGCCCGGGTGACATCGAGCGTGCCGAGCGCCTGGGCGCCGAGATCCTCGAGCTCTGTATCGCCGCGGGCGGCACTGTGACGGGCGAGCATGGCGTCGGAGTCGAGAAGCTCGGGCCGATGTGTTCCCAGTTCGGGGCGGCCGAGCTGCTCGCGTTCCATGCCGTGAAGCACGCCTTCGATCCGCGCGGTCTGCTCAACCCTGGCAAGGCCGTGCCGACGCTGGCGCGTTGCGCGGACTACGGCGCGCTCCGCGTTCAGGGCGGGCGCCTGCCCTTCCCCGACTTGCCACGATTCTGATCTGCCATGACCGGCCGCGACCTCACCTCCGACATCGCCAACCGGCTGCGCGATGCGATGCTCGCGCCGCGCGCCGCTGCGGGTGGCGGGCGGTGATACCAAGCGCTTTTACGGCCGACCCGTCGAGGCAGAGCCGCTCGACGTGCGCGATCACGCCGGCGTCGTCAACTATGACCCCGCCGAGCTCGTCCTCACCGCCCGTTGCGGCACGCGGCTCTCGGACATCGAGGCGCTCCTGGCCGAGCGAGGACAGTCTCTTGCGTTCGACCCGCCGCGCTACGCCGTCGGCGCCACGATCGGCGGCGCTGTGGCCGCCGGTCTCGCCGGTCCCTCCCGCCCACGTACCGGCGCGGTGCGCGATCACGTGCTCGGCGTGCGTCTCCTGAGCGGCGACGGCCGACACCTGCGGTTCGGCGGCGAGGTCATGAAGAATGTCGCGGGCTTCGACGTGTCGCGTCTGATGGCCGGGTCGCTCGGCATCCTGGGCGTGCTGCTCGAGCTGTCGCTCCGGGTGCTCCCCATGCCGCTTGCGACGATCACGCTCGCCCAGGAAGCTGATGCCGCGAGCGCGCTCGAGCAGCTCGAGACCTGGTCGGGGACATCGCTGCCGATGACCGCGTCGGGCTGGGTCGGCGGTTGCCTCTACGCGCGGTTCGAGGGCGCCGCCGAGACCGTGGATCAGGTGCGCCGCCAGCTGGGCGGCGAGCCGCACACCGATGCCGCGGCGTTCTGGGCGAGCCTGCGTGACCAGACGCACGAGTTCTTCGCGAGCCCGGCGCGCCTGTGGCGCCTGCAGCTTCCCACCGGGGGCAGGCTGCCCGTAGCCGCGGACACGACGCTCATCGAATGGCACGGGGGTCAATGGTGGTGCCGCGATGATGGAGCCACTGACCTGCGCGCGGTCGCGGCAGCGGCCGGCGGCTCGGCCACGCTCTTTCGCGGCGCGACGCGGAACGAGGAAGTATTCGCGCCGCTCGCGTCCTACGGTGCTCGAGCTGCATCGCAGGCTCAAGCAGGCCTTCGACCCGGTGGGAATCCTGAACCCCGGCCGCATGTACGCCGGTCTCTAGACGCTCAAGCCTGGATAGCGCGCATGTACACCGAGCTTCGAGGCGCCCATGCAAACACCGACCGCGGACGGGAAGCGCGCGAGCTCATCAGGAAATGCGTGCACTGCGGATTCTGCCTCGAGGCCTGTCCGACCTACCGCGTCCTCGGAGACGAGCGCGACGGCCCGCGTGGCCGGATCTACCTCATCAAGCAACTGGTCGAAGGTGGTTCGGCGAGCGCAGCGCGACCCCACCTCGATCGTTGCCTGACCTGCCGAGCCTGTGAACCGGCGTGCCCGTCGGGGATGGAGTACGGCCGCCTGCTCGACATCGGGCGGGAGATCGTCGAGGAGTCCGGGGCTCGACCGGTGACCGAACGGCTGGCCCGGCGACTGCTGGTGCGGATCCTGACGACACCAGCAACTGTTCGCCGCGCTGCTCGGGCTGGGCCGCGCGACTTCGTCCCACACTGCCCCGCCGCCTGGCCGCCGCGATACCGCAGGCGACGGTCACGGGCGAATGGCCGGCCGTGCGGCATGCGCGGCGCATGGCCGTGCTCGACGGTTGCGTGCAGCTTTCGATCGCGCCGGGGATCAACGCCGCCGCGGCCCGCGTGCTCGATCGGATCGGCATCTCGCTGGTGCGCGTGCCGGACGCGGGCTGCTGCGGCGCCCTCGCGCATCACCTGGGCGACGAAACGCAGGCACTCGCGGCAGCGCGCCGCGCAGTCCGCGCCTGCCACTCGGCGCTCGAGTCGGGTTGCGAAGCCATCGTCAGCACGGCGAGCGGTTGCGGTGATGATGGTCAAGGACTACGCGCACCTGCTGCGATCCGATCCGTCGCATGCCGGACCTGGCGAACCGCATCTCGGCTGCGACGCGCGATCTCTGCGAGGTGATCGAGCCCGCAGCGCTCGAGCAGCTGGTCCCGCGGCCTGCGCCTGCACCTGCGATCGCGTTTCAGTCCCCCTGCACGCTGCAGCACGGCCAGCGAGTCGGCGGTCGGATCGAGGCGCTGCTCGCCGCGGCGGGCTACCGGCTGACGCCGGTCGAGGGCGCCACGCTCTGCTGCGGATCGGCTGGCACCTATTCGATCTTTCAGCGCCGGCTCGCCACAGAGTTGCGTGGACGCAAGCTCGACGCACTTCTCGAGGGTGCACCGTCGGCGATCGCCTCAGCGAATGTCGGGTGCCTCGCGCACCTCGCAGGCGCCTCATCCGTTCCCGTGCGCCACTGGATCGAGCTCGTCGACGTCGTTGTCGCCCTCGGCCGCCTAGCGACACTCGAAGTCGTCGCCGCGCGGGCGGCAGAGGTCTGGCCAGCCGTTCTCCTGCCATCCGTCCTAGGCATCCCCCGGTCTCTCCATCAGTGCGGCGCGAGGTCTGCAGCGCCCCGTCCAGACCGGCCTGACCTGGAATATGAGTCTGTCCCAGCTTTCTTCATTCGTCGGCGGGCGAGATAGAGCATCCACCCGGTGACCGCGAAGAGCGGCATCCCGAGGCTCGCGACCATGAAGAGCACGACGCCGACGAGCCCGAAATAGCGGCCGGAGTGCAGCGGGAAGATGCTGGCCATGAAGCGCTCACCCGCCGCCTTGTCGGCGTATCGCTTGTGACTCACGACCGCGCCGCTCGCCGTATCCACCTCGACCGTGTTGTACGCGCGCTCGTGACGTGCGCTCGGTATCGAGGTAGCGGATCGACAGGGTCGGCGACGCATCCGCCGGCGGCAACTCGACGCTCGCCATCTCGTATCGTCCCTCACCCACCTCGCGAATGAATCCTGACCAGGCAGCCTCGAGCGCCGCACGGTCCCAGGACCTCGCGGACGGCCGGCTCCGCTGCTGCGCCGCCACCCTCGCCGCGCGGACGCTGTGGCTCGGCGCCGGTGATCGCGTACAGGCCGTCCTTGTACCACTCGTACGACCAGTACAGCCCTGTGAGCGCCATGACGAGGTAGAGCAGCAACACCCAGGTGCCGGTGATCGAATGCAGATGCCAGAGGAACGCGCGGCCCTTGAACCGCGGGTTGAACGTCAGCCAGGCCCGCCAGTGGCGCACCCTCCCGCGCGGCCAGCGCAGGTAAAGACCGCTCGCCGCCAGGAACACCAGCAGCATCGTCGATGCCCCGACGATCTGCCGGCCGAGGTCACGCTTCGCCATGCGATCGAGCGTCAGCCAGCGGTGCAGCGAACGCGTCGTGCGGAAGAACACTTCGCCGCGGTTGCCTGCGGATTGCGCCACGCGTCCCGATTGCGGGTCGAGGAATCTCACTTCACCTCGGGATGGCGGACCGCCCTGCGCCGGTCGTGCGCCGTTCGGCGAGGTAGCGAACCGATGGCTCGGCGGCGGCAAACGTGACTCGTGGCGCACGCGTCCGGGTCACTCCATACCGCAAGCGAGCTCACGCGCCGGCCGGGTTCGGCCTCGTGCAGGCGCGCCAGCAGCTCCGGCGGCGTGAGCATCGGCTTCCCTGCACCGGTTGCGACCCGCACGTCCCGATTGAGCGCGTGCAGGATTTCGGGCTCGAACGACAGCATGGCGCCCGTGGCTCCGACCACCGCGAGAATGACGCCTACCGTGATACCGACGAACCAGTGGACCTGGAACAAGACGTTGCGCAACACCGCTCAGAGCTCCGACCAGCGGCGAAGGAGGTTGTGATAGACACCCGTGAGCTGTACGACCGCCGGATGATCGGGTGTCGTGGCGCCCAGCCGCTGGATCGCCGTGTCGAGGTCGTAGAGCAGTGCACGGTCTGCGTCGTCGCGGACCATGCTCTGTATCCAGAAGAACGACGCGATCCGTTCTCCGCGCGTCACGGGCTGCACCTTGTGCAGGCTGGACGACGGATAGAGGATCAGGTCGCCGGCGGGCAGCTTGACGCTGTGCGCTCCGTACGTGTCCTGGATGAGGAGCTCGCCGCCGTCGTATTCGTCGGGTGGCGCAAGGAACAGCGTCGCGGAGAGATCCGTGCGCACGCGGTGTGGCGTGCCGCGAACCTGTCGCACCGCGTTGTCGACGTGCAGTCCGAACGCCTGACCGGCGCGATAGCGATTGAAGAGCGGCGGAAACACCTTGAGCGGCAGTGCGCCGGAGATGAAGAGCGTGTTGCGCTCCAGCGCGGATACGACCAGCTGCCCCGAGCTCACGCGCAGCCGCCGAATCCTCCGGGAGCTGCTCGTTTTCCTTGACACGCACTGACTGGTGGCCGGCGGTCACCGAACCGTCGACCCACGTAGCCGCGGCGAGGGTGCGCCGGGAATGGGCAAGCTCCTCGGTCGTGAGCACCGAGGGAATTCGTAGCAGCATGATGGATTCGCCCTGACCCGCCTCGCGCGATCTCCCGGACCCTCAGAACCCGAACCGGGCGGTAAGCGACAACCGGCGCCCCGGACCCGGCACGAAATGCCCGCCGCCGACGCGATCGACGTACTCCTCGTCGGCGAGGTTCGAGGCGTTGAACTGCAGCGTAATCCTGTCGTTGATGGGATACGTGGCCATCGCGTCGAAGAGCCAGTAGCTCGGCACCTCGGTTGTGCTGGTGGTGTTGCGGAACACCGAGTCCATGAACTGCCCGCCCACGCCCAGCTCGAGCCCCATCGGCAGCGTGTAGGTCGTCCAGAAATTGAACGAGTTCTCGGGCGTGAACACGAGCGCGTGGCCCTGCTCCACTGGGTTCGCGGATTCCTCGAACTCGCTGTCCATGTACACGTAGCCCGCAAATGCGGACCAGCGCTCGGTGATGTCGCCGCTCATGCTGAGCTCGACGCCGGTAACCTCCTGCTCGCCGTCCAACGTGAACGCATCGTCGGTCGTGGTGCGCGTGCGCGCATTGAATTTCTCGGTGCGGAACACGGCCGCCGTGAGTCCCAGACGCGCATCGTCCGTCTGCCACTTCGCGCCCACCTCGTAGTTGCGGCTCTCCTCCGGGTCGAGATTGGGGTTGGTGGCCTGTGTCGGCAGCTCGCTCAGGGCGACGCCCGTCGCCGCGGCGTCAAATGCCGGCTCGAACGAGGTACCGACCGCCGCGTACAGGCTCATGCTCGGCTGTGGCTTGTAGACGACGCCCGCCTGCCAGCTCACCTCGTCGTCATCGTTCGTCAGGCTGGTGAGTGCGCCGGTCGTCAGATCGAGGAGCTGGTAGTCGACGTCGAAGGTCTCCCAGCGCACCCCGCCGTTGACCTCCCAGCGCTCGGAGAGCGCGATGTTGTCGAAGGCGTAGAGCGCGAGCGTATCGACCCGCGCTTCGCTGGGCCCGGGATTACCGACGTTCTCCGGCATCGGCCCCAGCGGTCGCTCACTCGGATCGGGGTTCGTCACGTCGAGGATCGGCGGCTGGTTGGTGGATTGCGACTGGTTGCGGTTGTCGGTGTCCTCACGCGTGATTTCGACGCCGGTGATCAGCCTGTGGCCGATGCGGCCCCAGTCGAGGTCGGCGAGGACGTTGGTCTGCAGCGCGAGCATCTCGTTGCCCTGCCGTCGCTGTTGAAGCTGTCGATTGGGCGGACGCGGCGCGGTGATCGCCGAGTCGCGCAGTGTGTCGAGCCAGCGCGCCGTCGCCTCGACGCGGATGTCGTCGGTGAAGTCGTGGGTGAGGCGCCCGGTGACCGAGTCCGTGTCGATATCCTCGAAGTCGTAGTCGATGAGCCCATAGAAGTTGCTGAAGTCGAGACCGAGCCCGGTGTCGTTACCGGCCGGCGTGTTCCACGGCAGACCGTAGTCGGGCACGTTGTCCTGCTCGATGTGGAGGTACGAGAGCGTCAAGCGCGTATCGGCGCCGACGTCCCAGGCGAGCGACGGCGCGACTCCCCAGCGCGAAGTCTCGACCACGTCGCGGCCGGGAACCTGGCCGTCGTCGTACATCAGGTTCAGCCGGCCTGCCAGGCTCTCGCCAAACGGCTGGTTGAGGTCGACAGTGGCGCGCACGTACTCGTCCGTGCCGGCGGAGACGTCGAAGTCACTGCTGGAATCGCCGTGCGGCGTCTTTGTGACCTGGTTGACCAACCCGCCGGTCGCACCGCGGCCGCCCAGCACCGCGGCCGGGCCCTTGGCGATCTCGACCTGCTCGATGAAAAAGGTGTCGCGCGCGTAGCTGCCCGGATCACGGATGCCGTCCGCGAACAGAGAGCTGCGCGAGTTGAAACCACGCATGGAGAAGTTCTGGTCTCCGGGCAGACCGCCGCCGCCCTCGCCGGCCTGGAAGGTGATCCCCGAGGTGTTGCGAAGCGCATCGCGGAGCGTTGTCGCGTTGCGTGCCTGGATCAGGGTATGCGGGATGATCGTGATGGTCTGAGGCGTGTCGAGCAGCGGCGCCGCGAACTTCGACAGTGAGGACTCCTCAACGCGATACCCCGGCGGAGCCTCGGCCTCGACTGAGATCTTGGGGAGAGTCGAGGCCGCCTGCGTCTGCCCTGCTGACTCTTCTGCTTGTTCTTGTGCAGATGCCCTGAGCGAGACCGCTGAGGTGCCGAGTGCGACGCTCACGGCTGCTGCGATCAGCGTGCGTGCCGAGTGCCCTGTCGGCGCGGGGATTGAAGAAGCAGACATGGCAGGAATCCCTGGTCGCTGGGTTTTTCCGCATGCTAATGCGAATCATTCTTATTGGCAATACGTTTACGATGTAGGCGAATTGCGAGAAAAAAAGCCCCGCACGAGGGCGGGGCTTCCGGGGTTGGCTGGGGGACTAGGATTCGAACCTAGGTAAACGGAGTCAGAGTCCGTTGTCCTACCGCTAGACGATCCCCCAAAGGTGGGTGATGCGCCGTAGTCTAATCAGCGCTTGGAGAACTGGGTACCGCGACGGGCCTTGCGGAAGCCGACCTTCTTGCGCTCGACCTCGCGCGCGTCGCGCGTGACGAAGCCGGCCGTGCGCAGCGGCTTACGGAACGCCTCGTCGTAGTCGATCAGCGCGCGCGTGAGGCCATGGCGGATCGCGCCGGCCTGGCCCGTGATGCCGCCGCCGTCGACGTTCACGTCGACGTCGAAGCGATCGATCATCTGCACCGCCTCGAGCGGCTGACGGACGATCATCCGCGCGGTCTCGCGTCCGAAAAACTCGTCGATCGTCCGGTCATTGATACGGATGACGCCCTTGCCTGGCCGCAGGTGAACGCGGGCGGTGGAGGTCTTGCGGCGGCCGGTGCCGTAGTTGGTGTTCGCGGGCATCGTTGGATCCTGGATGACTGGCGTCGTGGGGTCAGAGCGCGAGCGGCTTCGGCTGCTGGGCAGCATGCGGATGCTTGTCGCCCTTGAAGACGTGCAGCTTGCGGTACATCTGCCGCCCGAGCGGGTTCTTCGGCAACATCCCCTTCACGGCGAACTCGATGGCGCGCTCGGGGTGCTCCGCCATGAGTTTCTCGAGAGACTTGCTCTTGATGCCGCCGATGGCGCCGGTGTGCCAGTAGTAGATCTTGTCGCGCAGCTTGTCGCCGGTGACACGGACTTTCTCGGCATTCAGCACGATGATGTGGTCGCCCGTGTCCACGTGCGGCGTGTACTCGGCCTTGTGCTTGCCGCGGAGACGCATCGCGACCTGCGTGGCGAGGCGACCGAGCGTCTTGCCGTTCGCGTCCACGACATACCAGTCGCGCCTCACGCGCTCGGGGCGCGCAAAAACTGTGCTCATAACGAAGGCTCCAAAACCCCGGCCCGGACCCAGGGAGCATCCCCGGGCTGCGCCCGCGGGAGCGGGCGGCGCTTGCCGGGGCGCCGTGCAAAGAGCCGCGAATTTTACTTCACGGGCCCGGGCATTGCAAAGCGCAAGGCACCCCCGCGAGCGGGCGAAGGCGCCCCGCCCTGCGGCCTAATATAAGATGTGTCCATGCCCGGACTTTCCCGCGCATCGACGCTGGCGGACCGCCTGATCCAGGAGGTCGACCAGGTCCTGCGGACCGTAGCGGCCTCCAATGTGGCCAGCCGCCCCTATCCTGCCGCGGCCGTCCCCGACGAGCTGGCCGATCCGGCCGCCCGGCGCCACGCCGCCGGCCTGATGCGGGTCAACCACGCCGGGGAGATCGCCGCCCAGGCGCTGTACCACGGCCAGGCCCTCACCGCCCGTGACCCCACGGTCCGGGAGGCGCTCGAAGGCGCGGCCCGGGAGGAAACCGATCACCTGGCGTGGTGCGAGCAGCGGGTGCGGGAGCTCGAAGGCCGTACCAGCCTCCTCGCGCCGGCTTGGTACGCAGGCTCCTATATGATCGGCGCACTCGCCGGGCTCGCGGGTGACCGGTTGAGCCTGGGCTTCGTCGCCGAGACCGAGCGGCAGGTCGTCGAGCACCTGCAGTCGCACCTGCGCGAGCTGCCGGCGAGCGACCTGCGCTCGCGCGTAGTCGTCGAACGCATGCGCGACGATGAGGCGCGGCACGGCGCTGCGGCCCGCGATTCGGGCGCGCGCGAATTGCCCGAGGCGATTCGCCGCCTGATGCGGCACACTGCGCGTGTGATGACACGGACCGCGTATCGGATCTGAGTGCTTGCGGCCTGCGCGGCACTTGTATTAAATCCGCGGAACTTTTTACATAAACACGGGACGGGGAGCATGGAGACCGCTGGCAGACCACTGAGCGACATTCCTGCGATCAATCGGTTCCTGAGTTATTGCCGCATCCGCACGGTGCCGTCCAAGACCGTGCTCATCCACGCGGGCGACGTACCGGACGTCCTGTACTACGTCATCAAGGGCTCGGTGGAGGTCCTCATCGAGGATGAGGAAGGCAACGAGATGGTGCTGGCCTATCTGAACAAGGGCCAGTTCTTCGGCGAGATGGGCCTCTTCAACGACCAGCCTCAGCGCAGCGCCTGGGTGCGCACGCGCTCGCAGTGCGAGCTCGCGGAGATGACCTACCCGCGCTTCCGGCAGATCGCGGCCGAGAGCCCGACGCTGCTGTTCGAGCTCGCGACCCAGCTCGCGAGCCGCCTCGACCGCACCAACCGCAAGCTCGGTGACCTCGCCTTCGTCGACGTCACCGGCCGCGTCGCCCACGCGATCATGGACCTGTGCAACGAGCCGGACGCTATGACGCACCCCGAGGGCACGCAGATCAAGGTCAGCCGGCAGGAGTTGTCACGGCTCGTCGGCTGCTCGCGCGAGATGGCCGGACGCGTGCTCAAGGTGCTCGAGGAACAGGGCCTGCTCACCGCCCGCGGCAAGACGATGGTGGTCTACGGCGTGCGCCCGAAGCTCAAGGGCAAGGCCGCGCTGATGGCGGGCGCCGCCGGCGCCCCTGCGCCGATCGCACTGCGCGCGCACAAGGCCACCACCGCGGACGAAGAAGAAGAAGACGACGAGGACGAGGACTGAAGGGAGGTGCCGGGTCGCAGTTTCGCAGTTGTTCTGCCGACCGCCTGACCTTCAGGCATTCGGTCAGAAATAACTGCGAAACTGCGACCCGGCACCTCCTAGATCAATTCCTGATCCGGCTGCGCATGGCCTGAATCGTCGAGCCGTAGTCGGACGTGCCGAAGATCGCCGAGCCCGCCACGAACGTGTCGGCCCCGGCCTCGGCGATGCTCCCGATGTTGTCGACCTTGATACCACCGTCGACTTCGAGGCGTATTTCCCGGCCGCTCCGATCGATGAGCTCACGCACGCGCCGGATCTTGGGCAGTACGCCAGGGATGAACGACTGCCCGCCGAAGCCCGGGTTCACCGACATCAGCAGGACGAGATCGATCTTGTCGAGGACGTGATCGAGCCAGTTCAAAGGTGTCGCCGGATTCAGAACCAGCCCCGGCCGGCAGCCCTGCTCGCGGATGAGCCCGATGGTCCGGTCGACGTGCTCGGTGGCCTCCGGATGAAAACTGATCCAGCTGGCGCCCGCCTTCGCGAAATCCGGCACGATCCGATCGACGGGCTGCACCATCAGGTGCACGTCGATGGGCGCCGTGACGCCGGCCTTGCGCAGCGCCGCGCATACCAGCGGGCCGACCGTGAGGTTCGGCACATAGTGGTTGTCCATCACGTCGAAGTGCACGAGGTCCGCGCCCGCCGCCAGGACGTCGCGGACTTCTTCTCCCAGCCGGGCGAAGTCCGCTGACAGGATCGAAGGGGCAATCCAGGGCTCGAGCATCGCGCCTCCCGCGACGGTGAAGGGCACTGTAGCAGGCCGCGGCTACTTCATCCCGCGATGGCGCTTCAGCAGCTCGTACGCCGCGAGGACCTGCTTGGTCCGCTCGTGCGCGGCGGCGACCATCGATTCCGGAAGTCCGTTCGCCACCAGCTTGTCTGGGTGGTTGCGGCTCATGAGTCGCCGGTAGGCGCGAGTCAGCTCCGCATCGCTGGCAGCGGATGCGACACCGAGCACGCGATACGCATCGGCGATGCGCGCCGCCGCGGCACCCGGCGACTGCCCCTCGGCAGCGGCGCCGGCCTGCCGCGCGCATCCGCAGCATCGCCTCCAGAGACGCGAACTCGAGCGCCGAGACGCCGAGTGCCTGGCAGATCTCGTGAAATACCGGCCGGGCGGCCGGGGTGAGGCCGTTGCCCTGCAACGCCGCTTCGAGCTGAATCTGCAGGAACATCCGCCGCAGGTCGCCACGACGCCCGATCAAGCGGCGCAATTCCTCGAGCGTCTCCCGCAGCGCGAAGTCGCTGCGCTTGCCCTCGGTGAAGAAGGCGATCGCGCGCCGGACGTCGGCGTCGCCCAACGAGAACCGCCGCATCGTCGCGCGCGCAGCCTCGATCTCCTGTTCGGAGACCCGGCCGTCGGACTTTGCGACTTGCCCCATGACCTGGAACGTCGCGCGAAAGAAAGCCGCGCTCAGGACGTGCGGATCGGTGCCGCCGAGCCGCCCCGCCGCAGCCTGGCGGTCGAGCTGGTGACCGATCAGGAAGCCGATCAGAGCTCCCAGCCAGCCACGACCCACGATCGCGCCGATCAGCGCGCCGAACAGCTTGCCGTACCAACCCATGGATTCCTTGACCGTCGCTGGGGGCGCCTGCAACATCGAGCGCTTTCTTAGGCGGCGTATGGTAGCAGCAGCCCCAGCGCACGCCACGCCGCACACACGGAAAACCGCATGTCCGCCGCCAGTCAGCCTTCCCCGCCGATGCACGAGTCGCAGGTCGCAGGGCTCGCCCGGCTGCACCAGGGCAAGGTGCGCGACATCTACGCGATCGACCAGCAGTACATGCTGATCGTCACCACCGACCGCCTGAGCGCCTTCGACGTCGTGCTGCCAGATCCGATCCCGGGCAAGGGCCGCGTGCTGACGCAGATCTCGAACTACTGGTTCGCGCGGACGCGGCACATCGTGCCGAACCATCTTGCGGACGTTCCGCTCGCGCGCGTGGTGCCCGACGCCACCGAGCGCATGCTCCTCGCGGACCGCAGCATGGTCGTGCGCAGGCTGACCGCGCTGCCGGTCGAGGCGGTCGTGCGCGGCTATCTCATCGGCTCGGGCTGGAAGGACTACCAGAGCACGGGCGAGATCTGCGGTATCGCGCTACCAGCCGGGCTCAGGCTTGCCGATCGCCTGCCGCAGCCGATCTTTACTCCGTCGACCAAGGCCGAGCGCGGGGAGCACGACGAGAACGTGGGTTTCGAGCACGTCGAAGCGTTGATCGGCCGGGACCGCGCCGCTCAGGTGCGCGACACGGCGATCGCGCTCTATGGCTACGCCGCCGAGCGCGCGCTTGCGCGCGGCATCATCATCGCAGACACGAAGTTCGAGTTCGGCGTCGACGAGGCGGGGACACTGACCTTGATCGACGAGGCCCTGACGCCCGACTCGTCACGGTTCTGGCCGGTCGATACGTACGAGCCCGGAACCAGCCCGCCCTCCTTCGATAAGCAGTTCGTGCGGGATTACCTCGAATCGCTCGACTGGGACAAGCGCCCACCCGCACCCAAGCTGCCGCCCGACGTCATCCGCCGCACCAGCGAGAAATACCAGGAGGCGCTGCGGCGGCTGACAGACGAAGTGCAATAGCAGTTCCTATTACTTCTTCTCCGCCCATGCGGCGATGACCCGGTGCAGTTCGCGCACCCCATCGGTGAGCGCCGCGGGACCGGGCTGCAGGATGATCGAAGACTTCACCTCGTGGAGCTCACCGTCGCGCACCGCAGGGACGTCCGCCCAGCCCGGGCGCGCGGCCACGGCGCGCGGATTGAATTTCTTTCCGCACCAGGACCCGAAGATCAGCTCCGGCGCTCGCCGCGGCACCTCGAGCGGATCGGCGATGATGCGGTCGCGGCCGAGCCCCTGCCGCGCAAGCTCCGGGCAGACGTCGTCGCCGCCCGCCACGCCGATCAGCTCTGACACCCAGCGGATGCAGGAGATCTGCGGCTCGTCCCATTCCTCGAAGTACACCCGCGGACGACGCGGCAATCGCTCGGCAGCCGACCGGATCGCATCGAGTCCGGAATCGAGCTCCGTAGCGAGCGCATCGGCCTTCGCCTCGCAGCCGATCATCCCGCCCAGCGTGCGGATGACCCGCAGGATCTCCTCGATGCTGCGCTGATTGAAGACGTGTACCTCGACGCCCTGCCGTACGAGCTCGGCTGCGATTTCCGCCTGAAGATCCGAGAACCCGAGCACGAGATCGGGCTCGAGGGCCAGGATCTTGTCGATCTTGGCGCTCGTGAACGCCGAAACACGCGGCTTCTCCTTGCGTGCCCGCGGCGGGCGCACCGTGAAGCCGGAGATGCCGACGATGCGCCGTTCCTCGCCGAGCAGGTACAGCGTCTCGGTCGTCTCCTCCGTCAGGCAGACGATGCGGCTCGGGTAGGACGTCGCGGCGCCGGCATGCGGCTAATCCAGCAAGGCGCTGCGCCCGGGCGCGAGGCTTGCCCCACCGCGGGGCGCGTGCAAGGCTTGCATCGGCGAGGCCGCACACAGTCAATGCTTTCCACGCTGCAGCGCAAGTTCGAGCATTGGGTTTTCGACCTGCCGGAAGCGGTTGGCGGTCGCCCGCTGAAATGGCTGGCTGCGCCGCTGCGTTACGTGTATGCGCTGCTGCGGGATCTCGCCCAGGGCGGCCTCGGCCTGCGCGCCATGAGTCTCGTTTACTCGACGCTGTTCGCGATCGTACCGATCATGGCGCTGGCGTTCGTGATGCTCAAGGCCTTCGGCTTCGACCGGGAACTCGAGCCCGTGCTGTACGAGTTCCTGCGGCCGCTGGGTGACAATGCCTCCGCAGTGACCGAGCGGATCATGGGCTTCGTCCAGAACCTGCAAGGGACCCTGCTCGGCACGATCGGCGTCGTCTTCCTGATCTACTCCGTCGTGACCATGATCAAGAAGGTCGAGGAGGCACTCAACTTCGTGTGGGAGGTCGACCGGCCACGCAGTCTCGGGCGTCGCGTCACCGAATACCTGGTGGTCATGCTCATCGGGCCCCTGGTGGCGGTGCTCGTGTTGGTGATGCTTGCGTCGATCGAGGGAAGCGAGGCGATCGCGCGGCTCGAGGGTCTTGCGACGGGAGACGTCGGACGACTCCGCCTGGCGCCCTACGTGCTCACCATGGGATTGTTTCTGTTCGTGTACGTCTACATGCCGAACACCCGCGTCCGGTTCGTCCCGGCGCTGATCGGCGCCGTATCAGCAGGGACGCTGTGGACGATGGTCGGCGCGATGTTTACCCGCGTGGTCGTCTACTCGACGAAGACGATGGCGATCTACGCCGGCTTTGCGGTCGTGCTGCTGTTCCTGCTGTGGCTGTACCTGAGCTGGCTCATCCTGCTGCTCGGCGCGCAGCTCTCGTTCTACCTTCAGCACCCCGAGCACCTGCGCGCCGGCCACGAGGAAATCCCCGTCACCGGCGCGCTCAGGGAGCGGCTCGCGATGTCTGTCATGTGCCTGCTGGGCGAACGGTTCCTGGCTGGCGGAGCGCGCTGGACGGTCAACGGACTGGCCGAGCGGCTGATGGTGCCGGCCAACGTGTTGAACGGCGTGCTCTCGATACTCGAGGCGCAGGGCCTCGTGCTGACGGCCGAGGACGATTCGGTCGCGCCCGGGCGCGACCTGTCGGCAATCCGCCTGAGCGCGATTCTCGACGCCATCCGGTACGAGGTGCCGAATCCACGCTCTCCACAACTTCGGGCGGTCGCGGCCGCGAATGTGGCGTCAGACGCGATGGAGCAGGCGATGCGGGACGCGCTGGGGGAAAGAACGCTGCGGGATCTGTTGACGCCGGATGCGCCAGGCGCGGCGAGATGAACGTCACGTTCACGCTGACCGATGTGGGTTCCGGTACGAGCGTGCTCGCGGTACACGATAATCTGCCGCCCTGCATCCCGCCAGCCACAACGAGACCGGTTCGCAGATGCCGCTCGACAAGCTGGCGGTATTCGTCGAGGAGCGAACGGATCATTGAAACGGCGCTCTGACAAGCCGGCCGGATACTCAGGGACGCCGCTCGCCAGAAAGCTCGGCATCAAGGAGGCGTCTCGCGTCCTGCTGCTCGGCGCACCGGACGAATATGCACAGCTCGTCGAGCCACTGCCAAGGGATGTCGTGTTCGAGAGTCGCCCCGACCACACCGTGGACATCGCTCACGTCTTCGTCGTGCAGAAGGCCGAGCTTCTCAGACAGCTGCGCGTGCTTCGTCGCAGGCTCAGGCCTGACGCGGCGGTCTGGGTATCGTGGCCCAAGAAATCTGCCAGGGTTGCGACCGACGTAACCGAAGACACGGTTCGGGAAGTGGCGCTTCCGCTCGGCTTTGTCGACATCAAGGTCTGTGCGATCACCGATGTGTGGTCCGGCCTCAAGCTGGTCGTCCGTCGGGAGCTGCGTTGAGACCACGGCTGGAGGGTGAACGATGAAATGGGGCTTCATCTATACGCTCGACGACCCCTCGGCAGAATCACGCGTCGACACGATTGGTACGCTGATCTGTGTCGGAATACCCAGCCTCGCACAGGCATCGGACGCGGCGCGTCGGCTCGTCGCCGATGGGGCGGAGCTCATCGAGCTGTGCGGAGGCTTCGGGGGTGCCGGCCTGGCGGCAGTAATTTCTGCAGTGGACGGTCGTGTGCCGGTGGGCGCCGTGTTCTACGGCGTCGAAGCCAGCGCCGGCCTGCAGCGGCTCTTCGGCTGAGGATTCATTCCCCCGTGCTTGCCTCGCGCAATACGGTTTTCTTGCTGGCCGCGGTCGGGATGGTGGGATGTGCGGTATCCGAAAGCATCGAGTGTCGCCCCGACGAGAGGCGTCTGGTCAGCGAAACGCTCTACCTTGGAACCGCAAGGCAGGGCGGTGTCGTCGAGGTGGCCGAGTGGAACCAGTTCCTCGAGGAGACGGTGACCCCCCGCTTTCCCGAAGGACTTACCGCTTGGGAGGCCTCAGGGCAGTGGCGCGGCGCAGATGGACAAGTCGTCGAGGAAGCGTCTCATATCCTCAATCTGATCCATGGGGGCGACGAAGCGAGCCAACGGAAAGTTGGGGAAATAGCAAGCGAGTACAAGCGACGCTTCCAGCAGGAGGCGGTCCTGCGTACAAGGGGCCCAGTTTGCGTGTCCTTCTAGTCGGGCCGATCACGGCCGGTTGGTGAACCAGCAGGAGGCGCCACGTTGATCATCACGACCGTCGAACAGCTCCGCACTCTCTACACACCCCCGGGAGAGCGCGCGGCCAGGCGAGTGCTGTCCGCGCTCGACTCCCACTGCCGGAGGTTCATCGAGCTGTCGCCGTTCCTGGTCATCGCGACCTCGAACAACGCGGGCGCTCTCGACGCGTCACCGCGTGGCGGATCCCCCGGCTTCGTCAAGGTCTCCGATGACGGTGCGCTCCTGATTCCGGATTCCCCCGGCAACAACAAGCTCGACTCGCTGCAGAACATCCTTTCCCATAGTCAGGTGGGGCTGATCTTCTTGATCCCGGGCGTCGACGAAACGCTGCGGGTCAACGGGGCCGCCGTCCTTTCCGCCGATGCGCCGGACATCACACGTTGCACCGACGGGCATCGTGCGCCGAAACTGGTCGTGAGGGTGACGGTACGGGAGGCGTTCATCCACTGTGCCAAGGCGCTCATGCGGTCCCGCCTCTGGGATCCGACCGCACAGGTCGAGCGCTCTGTCCTCCCGACCATGGGCCAGATCGTCAAGGACCACGCCGGGCTCGCGGCACCGGCGGAGACGCAGGAGGAAATGCTCCGCCGCTATGCCCCGGATCTATAACAGTTGCAATGGAACGGCCCGCCCGCCACCTTAAGCATAGAGCGACAGGAAAGGAGGTCGTCATGCACAAGAGCAGGCTTGCGGGTTTCATCATCGACTGCAACACGAGCGATCTCCAGGCCGCGGCGACCTTCTGGGGTGGCGCGCTCGGAATGGAGGTTCGCGATCTTCCCGGTCAGGCCGACAAGTACATCGAGCTCAAGGATCCGGGCGGACGCCTGCACATCGAAGTGCAGTCGGTAACGCACCAGAGCCGCGTTCACCTCGACATCGAATCGGACGACATCGAGGCCGAGGTGCGTCGCCTCGAGGCTCTTGGCGCGAGGCGCATCGAAAAGATCAGGACATGGTGGGTCATGGAGGCTCCCACGGGACAACGCTTCTGCGTCGTCCGCGTGCAGTCGTCGACATTCGACAAGGAAGCGACGACCTGGGATGGCGGCGGCTGAGCGGGCATTGCAATGAAACGGGACCTGATGTTCCTTCCGGTGCTGCTGCAGGTCCTCGTCGCCGTGTACGCGTACGTGCTGCTGATCCGTGCAAAGACCCGGGCGGCCCGGGCGGGGCTGGTCAACGAAGCCCGTCGAGCCCTGCACGACGATGCCTGGCCGGAGGCACGTTTTCCCAGCTGGTTGCCTGGCTGTTCGTCCTCAGGCGCGCTGCGCACCTCTTCGTGCATACGGGCTCGAACTACCTCCCGCTGAGACGCAGGATATTCACCTTCGGCGTCGTGATGGTCATCGCCCTGCTCGGAACCGCGACCTGGAACCTCCTGTCCGCTTGAGAAGTCGGCATATCGCGCCTATGAACGATATCGAACGCGTGACTGCCGACGACGCCCAATCGCTTCTGTCGCAGCTGATCGCCCTGTTGCAGGATTCCGTCGACGACGGGGCATCGGTCGGCTTTCTGCGACCGCTCGCCGCGGATGTCGCTGAGGGCTACTGGCGGGAGGTAATTGGCGACGTCGCCGCGCAGTCAAGCATCCTGCTGGTTACCCGTCGCGAGGGCCTCGTCGTCGGCAGCGTGCAGCTTCGGCTCTGCACGAAACCGAACGGTGTGCACCGGGCCGAGGTGCAGAAGCTCCTCGTGCACACGCGCTGGCGCCGCCAGGGCATCGGTCACGCACTCATGGCCGCCGTCGAGCGCGAAGCACGACTCGCTGGGCGGTCACTCCTTTACCTCGATACCGAGCCCGACAGGCCGGCGCTCACGCTATACGAGCGGACGGGATGGCTCCGGGCGGGTGAGATCCCGGACTACGCGCGCACACCGGATGGGCAGCTGCACAGCACGGTGCTTCTTTATCGACGGATCTGAACGCCCCGTCAGACCGCCCGGGCCCGGGCGTGCCACGGCAGGAGCCGCTTCCGAAGCAGTGCCTGTCGCGCCGCCCATTCTGCGCCGGGCTCCATCGGAACGAGGAACTCGGATTGCCCTCCGGCATGAACCGCAACCGGAATGCCATCCCGGAACAGAACGCGATTGCCCGCGAGCGCAGGGACGCGCGGCCCTGCGGTCACGATGCCAGTCAGATTGAGCGGATCTGCCGCGGATAGACCGACCAGGTCCCCGCTGCGCTCGCGCCGGCGTACGGCACGAAGTGCCGTGACCGCCTCCGGCAGGGCGTACTGCTCGCCACTCATGCCCGCCACGAACCGCCCGCCCCGGATCCTGCCCTGCGCCTCGCTCCGGCGATAGACGCGCAGAAGCGCGTGCCATGGCGGCAGCCACCCGGCCTCGCGCTCGAGGACTCGACGGAAGACGACGCCATAGCGACGCAACAGGATTTCGGCGACCTGCTCGACGGATTCCGAAGTCGAGGCGGGGGTGCCCCTGCGTACGAGGCTCCAGCGTCCGGCGTCCTCAAGTCCGAAGAGTGCAATCCGTCGCCGCCGTGCCGCGAGACGACGCTTGCGATCGGAGGGGATCAGAAGCGCGCGCAGACCGCTGTAGCTGTCGGCGTTGACGAGTCCGGCCGCGACCACCTCTGCGAGTGCCGCTTCGGCTTGCGCCCGCAGCAGTCCCGTTCCAGCCACGATGTCGTCGAAGAACGAGGCTCCGTGGCTCCTGAGATGCTCGACCAGCGCCTGCGCCGGGTGGGAGAGCTGAAGGTCGTCGCGCGGCTGCTCGGTGAGCGACTGCCACAGCGACCAGTTCCTGCGCGTCAACAGCGCCACCGGCGTGGAACGCACAGGTGCTGCGGTCAAGCCCCTGGCCGGGGTGAGCCGCACCCAGAGCGCGCGTCCCGACTGGCAGAGCGTGTCGAGCCAGTTGGGGTCGTACTCGTGCATACGCGCGGGGAGTACGTCCGATTCCCAGGCCGCCGCGGGGATCTCGTAGCCCTCGAGCTGGCCGATCGCCGCCGCGAGCGACTCGATCCCCTCCGGACGCGGATCGCGGGTGACACCCTGCCAGTCGAGCAGAAACCGCATGAAGTCTGCGGCGGAGACAGGCTCGATCTCGGCACGAAGCGTACGGATCGTGTAGCGGTGAATGCGCGCGAGGAGGCGGCGCTCGCACCATTCGACGTCGGCATCGTTCGCGGACGCCACGGATTCCGAGGCCTGCGGCGTGAAGCGGCCCTGCAGCACGAAACCTTCCGACTCGAGCGCGGTCATCGCCGCACCGACATCGGCGCCCGGAAGACCGAGCGAGGCCGCCATGGTGGCGACCGTCACCGGGCCCAGGCCCTGCAGCCGCAGACGCAACAGCTCGACGAGCGCCTCGTCGCTTGCATACGCGCGCGCCGATTCGGGGGCTGGGTCGATCTGCGGATCGAGTCGGAACTCCGAATAAATCGTCGTCAGTATCGGCAGCAGCTCCGCGGCGGCCCAGAACGCACGCCCGCGGGTCGTGAGCCGCGTTGCGCGGCGCGCGGCGATGAGCTCTTCGAGCAGCGGCGCCCAGCCGCAGCGCACGCCCTCCTCCGCGGTCAACAGACCGAGCGAGGCCAGCGCGTCGTGCAGTTCGTCCGGCTGGTCTGCGACCGGCCAGGCCTCCTCGCGCACGGCTGCGATCGCGGCGGGGTCGAGCTGGCCCATCTCGGCCGCGGCCTCCGGTTCGAGCCAGCGACGCGAGGCGACGGCCTGAGTACGCCGTTCCTCGAGCGGTGCGTCGTCGAGATAGGCATAGGGCCGCGCGGTCAGGATCTCTGCGGCGAGCGGCGAAGGCGCCGGCAGGTCGCGCGCAAGCACGCGTGTATCCCCGCTTTCGATCGAGCGCAGCAGGGCCGTGAGCCCGTCGACGTCCATGGCTTCGTGCAGGCAGTCGGCCAGCGTCTGCTTGACCAGGGGGTGATCCGGAATCTCGCGCTCGCCGGTGAGATTCTCCGCGCAGGCGAGCTGCTGCGGAAATACGACGGCGATCAAGTCCTCGGCCGCCATGCGCTGCAGCGGAGCGGGTGTTCGCTTGCCGCCCATGCTGCGCCGGATGGCGAGCGAAATGCTCGCGTTCCACCGCCACCGGGTAGTGAAAAGCGGCGCATCGAGGACGGCCTGCACGAGCACGTCTTCGACGGTCGCGCTGTTGAGGAAGCGCGCGACGCTCTCGAGCTCGAAGCTGTGCGTCTCGCCGAGCGACAACACGATCGCGTCCTCGGTGGCCGCCGCCTGCAGCTCGAAGTTGAATGCGCGGCAGAAGCGCTTGCGCAGCGCGAGTCCGAAGGCACGATTGATCCGCGCGCCGAGCGGCGCATGGATGACGAGCTGCATGCCGCCCGATTCGTCGAAGAATCGCTCGAAGACCAGCGTGTCGGTCGTCGGCAGGCGGCCCAGTACAGCCTTGGCGGCGGCCAGGTACTCGACGAGCTGCAGCGCCGCGATCCGGTCGATCCGGAAACGCTGCATGGCCTCGTCCACCGCCTGGGCGACGGTGTCGCCGTTGACGTCGGTCAACAGCGACCCGACGGTTTCCCGGACGCGGGACACGGCCGCAGACAGCTCGGGTGTTCGCGCGGGCGCCTCGCCCAGCCAGAACGGAATGCTGGGCGGCTGCCCCCTGGCGTCCTCGACGCGCACGCGTCCCGCTTCCACGCGCAGGATGCGATACGACGCGTTGCCGAGCTGGAAGATGTCGCCCTGCAGGCTCTCGACCGCGAAGTCCTCGTTCAGCGTGCCGACGAAGGTGCCCGCCGGCTCGAGGATGACCTGGTAGTCGGCGTTGTCCGGGATGGCGCCACCGCAGGTGATCGCGGTCAGCCGTGCGCCGCGCCGTGCGCGAAGGCGGTGATTCACGGCGTCGCGGTGGAGGTAGGCACTGCGTCGCCCTCGCCGCGTGCTGAAGCCGTCGGCGAGGATCCGCACCACGGCGTCGAAGTCCCTGCGGTCGAGGTGCCGGTACGGCCACGCACGCGTCACGAGCGCATACAGCTCGTCCTCCCCGTACTCGCGCGCCGACACCTCGGCGACGATCTGCTGCGAGAGCACGTCGAGCGGGTGCGACGGAATGCTCAGCCGATCGAGCTCGCCACGCCGTACCGCGTCGAGCAGCGCAACCGATTCGACCAGCTCGTCCCGGCTCGACGGGAACAACCGACCCTTCGGGACGCCGCCGACGGAATGGTTGGCGCGGCCGACGCGCTGCAGGAAGACGGAGATCGATCGCGGAGAGCCCAGCTGGCAGACGAGCTCGACGTCGCCGATGTCGATGCCGAGCTCGAGTGAGGCAGTGGCAACCATCGCCTTGAGCCTGCCGGCCTTGAGCCGTTGCTCGGCGTCGAACCGTTGCTCCTTCGCGAGGCTGCCATGATGGGCCGCGCACGTTCTCCTCTCCGATGCGTTCCGCGAGATGGCGGGTGACCCGTTCCACCATGCGTCGCGTATTCGCGAAGACGAGCGTCGTGTGGTGCTGCGCGACGAGCGCTGCCAGCTGGTCGTAGACCGTGGCCCAGACTTCGCCCGACATCACGGCCTCGAGCGGGGCGCCCGGCATCACGAGTGCGAGATCGCGTTCGCGGACGTGACCGCTGTCGACGATCTCGCAGGCGGCCCCGGGTCGCGCGCCGGTCAGGAAGCGCGCGATCTCCTCGATGGGCCTCTGCGTGGCCGACAGCCCGATGCGCTGCATCGGCTGCGGTGCCAGCGCGTCCAGCCGCTCGAGCGACAAGGCCAGGTGCGCGCCGCGCTTAGTGCCGGCGACCGCGTGGATCTCGTCGACGATCACGGTCCGCGCGCTCGACAGCATGCGGCGTCCGGATTCGCTCGTGAGCAGCAGGTAAAGCGATTCGGGCGTCGTCACGAGGATGTGGGGCGCGAGCCGGCGCATCGCCGCGCGCTCGGCCTGCGATGTGTCGCCGGTGCGCACCTGCGCGCGAATCTCGAACGCCGGCATGCCGAGGCGCGTGAGCTGGGCGCCGATGCCGGCGAGCGGCTGCTCGAGGTTGCGCTGGATGTCGTTGGACAGCGCCTTGAGCGGCGATACGTACACGACGCGCGTCGCGTCCTCAAGCCGCCCTGCGACGCCTTTCTGGACCAGGGTATCGATCGCAGACAGGAACGCTGCCAGCGTCTTACCCGAGCCTGTGGGCGCGGCGATGAGCGCGTTGCCGCCGCGCGCGATGGCCGGCCACGCTGCGGCCTGGGCCACCGTGGCACCGCGAAAGCTCGCGTCGAACCAGGCCTGGACGGCCGGGTGGAATTGGGGGGCAGACATAAGGCAAAGTGTATAACTCTTCGCCGGCCCTGCTGAGGCCGCAGGAGTCAGGAATGGCCAAGGTCAGGCAGGCGGGCATCGGCGACCTCGACACGCTCGTACCGCTCTTCGACGCCTACCGGCAGTTCTACAAGCGGCCCACGGACAGGACGGCGGCGCGTGAGTTCCTGCGCGAGCGCTTCAAGCACCAGCAGTCGGTGATCTTCATCGCACACGACGATGAGGGTGCGGCCGTCGGGTTCACACAGCTCTACCCCCTGTTCTCATCGCTCACCCTGGCTCGCACATTCGTCCTGTACGACCTGTTCGTGACGCCGTCGGCGCGGCGTTCGGGCGCCGCGCGTCTACTCCTCAGGGCGGCAGCGGACTACGGCCGCGCGGTGGGCGCCGGCGCGCTCGAGCTCTCCACCGCCACGGACAACGGACCCGCCCAACGCCTGTACGAGTCCGAGGGATGGGTGCGAGATACGGCGTTCTACGTCTACGGTCTCGGACTGTAGTCCGGCGGTCTGGGACCGGTTCCGGGCCCGGCAACCTCTCGGCCGGAGCCATGTCGATTTTGTCAACGCCCGCGCGACTATGGGGTATGGAGCGTCTCGGGCACCTGCCCGCGGCCGCCTGACTACTGAGGAGGAGCGCATGAGAGTGTCACAGAGAATCAGTCCATGCCTGTGGTTCGACGACCAGGCCGAAGACGCCGTGAAGCTCTATACCGGCATCTTCAAGAACTCGAAGATCACGCAGATCGCCCGCTACGGCGAGGCAGGCAAGGAACATCACCGCAAGCCGCCAGGCTCGGTGATGACCGTCGCCTTCGAGCTAGACGGTCTGCCGTTTACGGCGCTGAACGGCGGCCCGATCTTCAAGTTCACCGAGGCCATTTCCCTGCAGATCTACTGTGACAATCAGGAGGAAGTGGACCACTACTGGAACAAGCTCACGGCCGGCGGACAGGAGCAGCCCTGCGGATGGCTGAAGGACAAGTTCGGGGTCTCCTGGCAGGTGGTGCCGACGGAGCTGATCGACATGATGACCGATAAGGACGCGGCGAAGGCGACGCGGGCCGCGCAGGCCATGTTCCAGATGAAGAAGATCGACATCGCCACCGTGCGGCGCGCGTACGCCGGCTGAACACACGGATCGCTGGAGACCCGCCGGTGAGGGTTGGCGCTGTGGCGCGCTTACTCGAAGAAAGCGAAGCTCCGGAACTCGATGCTGCTCCGTGGCTTCGCGTCCGGAAAGCTCACGTCGCGAAAGGCCGTGTGCGGCGTCCGCAGGGCGCGATTACGGTCGCTGTCGTGGAACTTGAGAAGCACGACCTCGTCGCGCGTCATGTTGGAGAAGTACCACCAGCGGTGAGCGGCGTTGTATCGGAAGATCGCGGCCGCGATGCGCGGCTCCTCCGCGAGCTCGCCGACCATCGTGTCCTCATCCGGGATCTGGTCGACGACATGAAGCGAGTTGGGAACTCCTTCTTCGGCACCGACGCTGCGGGCATCGCACAAGGCCAGCGGCCAGTCCTGCGGAGGCTCTGAGAAGGTGCGCCAAAGGCTCGAGGCAATGAAGCGCGAGTAGCCTTGCCCTGTGGGAGCGGCTTTCTCGTAAAGCTCCCGAGCGATCCGCTCGGCACAGGTCGGTGTGAAATCCACGTGCGCTTCGCCTGCAGGCGGCTGCACACCGCCCTTGTGCGTGTAACCGACCGTCTGCCGACGTGGGGGGAGATCACCCGCCGTGCGGATCATCCAGCTCATGAGGACAACCCGGGTCGCGCCCGTCAGGTCCCGCACCGCCTCCTCGACCTCGCCAGGATAGTTCCGCTCGACCTGATCCTTGTCGAAGAAGTCCGTCACCGTGCTGCGACGCTCGGCGAGGACGAAGCCCTGCACGTCCAGGCTGAATTCGGCCTTGATGGCGCGCCCGTCGCGTATCGGCACGCGGTGCGTCTCATACCGGCCGGTGTTGCGCTCGACGCCCGGCGCCACGAACCGCCGATTGATCGACGAGCCCGGGGCGACGTAGCTGATCTCGGCCTCGACCGCCCTCACGTCCGATTCGTCGGTAGCGCCTGGCATACGCGTCTCAGTCCCCCGCGATCGTCATCTCTTCGATCAGGATCGAGCCCGTACGCGTGCCGCCCCGGAGGTCGAAGTCATTGCCGACGTCGACGATGCGTCGATACAGGTCCTTGAGGTTGCCCGCGATCGTGATCTCGTGGACGGGGTAGGCGATTCGGCCACCCTCGACCCAGAACCCCGCGGCACCGCGCGAGTAATCGCCGGTCACGCCGTTGACGCCCTGCCCCATCAGCTCGGTAACGAGCAGGCCGCGATCGAGCAGCGCGAGCATGCCCTCGAAATCGCGGCCGCGCCCGCCCACGATCAGGTTGTGCGTGCCGCCGGCGTTGCCGGTCGTGCGCAGCCCGAGCTTGCGCGCGGAGTACGTGCTCAACACGTAACCCGCGAGCACGCCGCCGGTGACGAGGTCGCGATCGCGCGTCGCGACACCCTCGTTGTCGAAGGGCGCGCTGCCGAGCGCCTTCGGCAGGTGCGGACGCTCGTGCAGCGTGAACCAGTCGGGAAAGACCTGCTGCCCGGCCGCGTCGAGCAGGAAGGACGCGCGGCGGTACTGGCTGCCGCCGCGGATCGCGCCCGTGAAATGTCCGATCAGCCCGCGCGCGACCTCGGGAGAATAGAGCACGGGAGCACGGGTGGTCGCGAGCTTGCGCGCACCCAGGCGTGCGACGGCGCGCTCGCCGCTGCGGCGGCCGATCGACTCCGCCGGCTCGAGCTCGCGCCAGTCGCGCGTGCTGCTGTACCAGTAGTCGCGCTGCATCTCCGCCCCGTCGACGCCGATCACGGCGCAGCTGATGCCGTGCAGGGAGCCCGGATACGCGGCCATGAAGCCATGCGTGTTGCCGTAGGCGCGCACGCCGGCGTGACTGCTGACGCCGGCGCCGTCGGAGTTGGTGATTCGCTTGTCGACGGCCATCGCCGCCGATTCGCAGGTGCGCGCGAGCTCGACCGCCGCCTCGGGGTCGAGCGCCCAGGGATGCGACAGGTCGAGGTCGGGAATCTCGCTTGCCAGCGTATCGGGATCGGCGAGTCCCGCGCAGGGGTCCTGGGCGGTGAACCGCGCGATGCTGCAGGCCTTGGCCACCGTCTCGCGCAACGCATCCTCGGTCAGATCGGCCGTGCTCGCCGCGCCCTTGCGCGTGCCGAAGTACACCGTCACCCCCATGCCGCGATCGCGCTGGTACTCGACGGTCTCGACCTCGCCCAGTCGCACCGACACCGAGAGTCCCACGTCCAGGCTGACTGCAGCCTCAGCCTGGTCGGCCCCGCGGGCCTTCGCCTCGCGCAACGCGATGTCGACCAGCGCGAGCAGATCCGCGCCACGAGCAGGCGGCGCGGCGATTTGCGGGTCGTTCATGCGTCCGGGTCCGGAGAGATGCAGGGCGCATTCTAGCAGCGCCCGGGCCGCGGGCCCTGCGTGCTAGCATCCCGCGCGTGCGACCCTCCGATGAGGATCCTGCCGAGCCTCCCAGCAAGAGCGCACGCAAGCGCGCCGCGCTCGACCTGCAGGCGCTCGGCGAAGCGCTCATCGAGCTGCCGCCGGGGGAGCTCGATGCGTTCGAGCTACCCGAAACGCTCCACGACGCCATCGTCGCCGCGCGCGGGCTCACGAGCCGCGGAGCCGCCGTGCGGCAGCGGCAGTACATCGGCAAGCTGATGCGCCAGGTCGATGCGGAGCCGATCCGCGCAGCGCTCGCGCAACGCCTCGAATCCGACCGCGCGCGCATCCAGCGTGAGCGCCATATCGAGCAGTGGCGCGACCGGCTGCTCGCGGACGACCCGGACGCGTGGTCCGAGCTGCAGGCGGTACACCCGCAGGCGCCTGTCGAGGAGCTGCACTCGCTGGTCCGGCAGGCGCGCGCCGAGCGCGACGCGCCGCACGCACCGACCGCCGCACGCAGGCTGTTCCGCCGCCTGCGCGAGATCTTTGCTACTGCCGCCGCGCCGGACTGAGCGGTGTCGAGTTGAACACGTCCCATCCCGTCCCTTACACGATACGTGCACTTGGACGCGACGACGTTGCTCGCATGCAAGGCATGTTGACGACCTTCGGCGAGGCTTTCGGAGAACCGGATACCTATGGCGCAGCCAGACCCGGCAAGGCCTATCTCGGTCGCCTGCTCGCCAGCGATCACTTCATAGCGATCGCAGCGTTGCAGGGCGACAAGGTCGTCGGTGGCATCGCCGCGTATCAACTGCGGAAGTTCGAGCAGGAAAGGAGCGAGATCTACCTCTACGATCTGGCGGTCGCCGAAGCGCACAGGCGCCGGGGAATCGCCACCGCACTGATCCTGGAACTGAAGAGAATCGCGAAGCAGCGCGGCGCGTACGTCATTTTCGTGCAGGCCGATCCTGGCGATGAACCGGCGATCGCCCTCTATACGAAACTCGGAAAGCGTGAGGACGTCATGCACTTTGACATCTCAACCGCAGACGGTGCAGCGACATAGGTGACGACCGCAGCCGCGCGCGGCGCTGTGTCGTGATGCGGCCTTTGGGTACAATGCCGCGGTGAAGCCACTGGTCGGCATCATCATGGGTTCGACCTCGGACTGGGAAACTCTCAAGTCCGCGGCCGACACGCTCGATCGCCTTGGTGTTCCGTTCGAAGTCCGCGTCGTATCCGCGCATCGCACTCCTGACCTGCTTTTCGATTACGCCGCGACCGCGCGCGACCGCGGGCTCGAGGTGATCATCGCGGGAGCCGGCGGCGCCGCGCACCTGCCCGGCATAACGGCGTCAAAGACCTCGTTGCCGGTGCTCGGCGTGCCGGTGCAATCGAAGACGCTGAGCGGCCTCGACTCGCTGCTGTCGATCGTGCAGATGCCCGCGGGCGTGCCGGTCGGCACGCTCGCGATCGGCGCAGCTGGCGCCGTCAATGCGGCGCTCCTCGCGGCCGCGATCCTCGCCAACGCGCACATGGAGGTGCGGGCGGCGCTCGACGCCTATCGCGCCGCCCAGACCGAGCAGGTGCTCGCCACACCGGATCCGCGCAAGCCCGCGGGCGCATGAAGGTCGGGGTCATCGGAGCCGGCCAGCTCGGGCGCATGCTGGCGCTGGCCGGCTACCCTTTCGCGCTCGGCTTCCGCTTCCTCGACGCAAGCGCAGATTCCCCCGGCGGCCAGGTTGCGCCCGTTGTCACCGGCGCCTTCGACGATCCGGCCTGCATCGCGCGCCTCGCCGCCGACTGCGACGTCGTCACCTACGAGTTCGAGAACGTCCCGGTCACGGCGCTCGCGCAGATTCCGCCGACGGTGCCCTGTCACCCGCCGGTCGAGGCGCTGCGTGTATCTCAGGACCGCCTCTACGAGAAGGAGCTCTTCGGCAGGCTCGGCATCCCCACCCCGGCATTCCGGGTTGTCGAGACGCTCGCCGAGCTCGAGGCGGCGGCAGCGGCGATCGGCCTGCCGGCCGTGCTCAAGACGCGACGGCTGGGTTACGACGGGCGCGGGCAGCGCTACCTGCACCGCAGCGCCGATCTTGCGCCAGCGTTCGCGGCGCTCGCAGGCGTCCCGCTGATCCTAGAGGGATTCGTGCGCTTCGATCGCGAGGTGTCGATCGTGGGCGTGCGCAGCACGCGCGGCGAGACGCGGGCCTACCCGCTCGCGGAGAACGTCCACCGCGACGGCATCCTGCGCACGACGCGCGCGCCTCTGCGACATGCGACCCTGCAGCGGATGGCGGAGCGGCATATGCGTCGGCTGTTCGATCACTTCGGCTATGCGGGGGTGCTGACGGTCGAGTTCTTCGTCGACCGCGGCCGCCTGATCGCGAACGAAATGGCGCCCCGCGTCCACAACTCCGGCCACTGGACGATCGAAGGCGCAACGACCTCCCAGTTCGAAAACCACCTGCGGGCGATCCTCGGCTGGCCCCTGGGTGATACCCGGCCCATAGGCTACGCGGCGATGGTCAATCTCATCGGGGCCCTGCCAGATCGGGCGGCGCTCCTGGGTCTGCCAGGCGTGCACCTGCATGACTACGGCAAGGCCCCCCGGCCGGGACGGAAGCTTGGTCACTGCTCGGTCGTGGCCCGCACCGCCCGGGAGCGCGACCGCCTCCTGCGACAGGTCGAGCGACGCCTGCGGCCCTGATCGGACGTGCTCTCCGTCACCCTCCTGGGCGAGGGACAGCGGCTGTTTTTTGCGGCGGCGCGCCGGACCCTTATAGTTGCGCCCGGGAGTCACGGATGTACCTCGAACACTTCCAACTCAAGGAGTTACCGTTCCGGCTGAGCCCGGACCCGGCGTTTCTTTACCCGAGCCCCGTCCACTCCCGTGCCAAGGCGTACATGGAGTCGACCATCTGGTTCACCGACGGGTTCGTGATCATCACGGGGGAGATCGGCTCGGGCAAGACGACGCTCATCGAGACCTTTCTCAAGGAGCTCGACAGGGACGTCGTCGTCGCGCAACTCAACCAGACGCAGGTAACACCGATCGAGTTCCTGCAATCGGTCCTCGCGCAATTCGGATTCAGCCCGTTCAAGATGAAGAAGGCGGAGCTCATCGCGACCCTGAACGGGTTCCTGATCGAGCAGTACGCGAACGCCCGAAAGGTGCTGCTGATCGTCGACGAGGCACAGAACCTGAGCAACAAGGTGCTCGAGGAGGTGCGGCTGCTCTCCGGCGTCGAGACGACCAAGGAGAAGGTGCTGCGCATCATCCTCGCGGGCCAGCCCGAGCTCAACGCCAAGATCGACTCACCGGAGCTGATGCAGTTGCGCCAGCGCGTCCGCCTGCGCTTTCACCTCTCGGCGCTGTCGCAGGACGACACCGTTCGCTACATCGAGCATCGGTTGCGGGTCGCCGGGTCCGGCGCGCGGCAGATCTTCGCCCCGGAAACCTACCCCGTCATCTACCTCTACTCGAGCGGCATCCCGCGGTTGATCAACACGCTGTGCGACACGGCGATGCTCGCGGCTTTCGCCCAGGACCACACCAGCGTCGCGCTCGAAGACCTGCAGGCGGCGATCGGCGAGCTGCAGTGGGTCGAATCCCCGGCGACGTCGATGGCGCAGCGCGCGATCGAGGACGACACGGCTACGCACATGCAGCCTCCCGTCGGCCGGCTGACCCTTGCGCTGCAGGGCTCCGTGATCACCGAGTCGCTGCTCGCGCCCGGGCGGTTCGTGATCGGTCGCACTACCGACAACGACCTGCAGATCGACAGCAAGTTCGTCAGCCGCCACCACGCGCAGATCGTCACCACGCGCGACGGCAGCTCGATCGAGGACCTGAACAGCACGAACGGCATCTTCGTTCGCGGTCGCCGCATTCGTCGCTCGAAACTGATCGAGGGCGACGTCGTCAAGATCGGCGTCCACGAGCTGATCTACCAGCGCATCGACGGGCACGACCTCTCCGAATAATTCGGACAAAAATGGCTCGGAGCCAATTTATCTCTTCGGGCATGCCGGAAATTGGCTCCGAGCCATTTTTCTGCACTATTCAAGCGGCGGACGCTGATACTCGGCTTGTGTCGCGCGATAGTCGCGCCGGCGCATAAACACCACGAGGCCGGCGATCAGGCATACGGCGCCGAGTACCAGCAGGAGCGCGCGCGGCCCGGTATCGATGAGGAAGGCACACAGGAGCTGCAGCACGCCGGCCGCGATGTACACGAGCGGCAAGGCCTCGTAGAGCGCATTCGGGATCCACATCGGCCGCATGAACGGCCGCTTCAGCCGGTGCCGCCGACCGTCAGACCGTCGACACGCAGGGTCGGCTGGCCCACGCCGACCGGCACGTCCTGGCCCTCCTTGCCGCAAGTGCCCACGCCGTCGTCGAGCCGCAGGTCGTCGCCCACCATCGAGATGCGGGTCATCACGTCCGGGCCGTTGCCGATCAACGTCGCCCCCTTGACCGGGCGCGTGATGCGACCGTTCTCGATCAGGTAGGCCTCGCTCGCGGAGAACACGAACTTGCCCGAGGTGATGTCGACCTGCCCGCCGCCGAAATGTCGGCAGTACAGGCCCTTGGCGACCGAACCCACGATCTCCTCGGGCGCATGCGGACCGGGCAGCATGTAGGTGTTCGTCATCCGCGGCAGCGTCAGGTGCGCGAAGGATTCGCGACGGCCGTTGCCCGTCGGCGAGACACCCGTCAGGCGCGCGTTCAACTTGTCCTGCAGGTAGCCCTTCAGCACACCGTTCTCGATCAGCGTCGTGTACTGCGTCGGCGTGCCCTCGTCGTCGATATTGAGCGAGCCACGACGGCTCGGCAGCGTGCCGTCGTCGACGACGGTGCACTGCGACGCCGCCACCTGCTGCCCGATCCGGCCGCTGAATGCCGACGTACCCTTGCGGTTGAAGTCACCCTCGAGCCCGTGACCCACCGCCTCGTGCAGGAGCACGCCAGGCCAGCCGGGCCCGAGCACGACGGTCATCGTGCCGGCCGGGGCCGGCACGGCCTCGAGGTTGACCTGGGCCGTGCGGACGGCCTCGCGCACGAGTGCGCGCCAGCGCTCGCCGGAACGGAATTCGGTGTACGCGAAACGGCCGCCCCCGCCCGCGTAACCCTGTTCCCGGCGACCCTCGTGCTCGATGATCACGGACACGTTGAGACGCACGAGCGGGCGGATGTCAGCCGCGAGCGTGCCGTCGCTCGCGAGCACCATGATCGTCTCGTGCGAGGCCGAGAGGCTCGCCATCACCTGCGTGATGCGTCCATCGAGCGCGCGGGCCTCGCGGTCGATCTCCTCGAGCAGGCGCACCTTGTCCTTGTCGTCGAGCGTGTCGATCGGGTCGATGGGAAGGTACAGCTCGCGTCCGCCGCGAGCGTGCCAGGCCTGCAGGTCGCCGGTCGCGCCGCTTCGCGCGATCGCGCGTGCAGCACGCGCCGATTCGAGCAGCGCCGGCAGCACGACTTCGTCCGAATACGCGAACCCGGTACGCTCGCCGGCGAGCGCGCGCACGCCGACGCCGCGATCGATGCTGTGCGCGCCGTCCTTGACGATGCCGTCCTCGAGTGACCACGACTCCTCGCGCACCGCCTGGAAGTACACGTCGGCGTAATCAACGGCGTGACCCATCACCTCGCCCAGGATGCTGGCGACCCGGTCCTCGTCGAGCGCCGCCGGCGCCAGGATCGCGCTCCGTGCGGCATGGATCGGATCGGCATGCGCCCCGGGGGCGGGGACGCCGAGGGTCGGCGCAAACATCGCCGGCGGGATGGGATGGCTCATGGTCTCACTCAGACGGGTCGTCGGTGGCTCAGGACGGGGAAATTCTGCCTGACCTCGCGCTGGCGTACGAGGTCGATCTGCCCGAATACGACTCCGGTGCCACGCGGCAGCCGGCTCTGCACACGTCCCCAGCAGTCTACGATCATGGTGTCCCCATAGGTTTCCCGGCCGTTCTCGTGAAACCCGGACTGTGCCGGCGCGACCATTCCGGCCAGGTTTTCGATGGCCCGCGCCCGCAACAGGACCTCCCAGTGCGCCCGACCCGTCGGGGCGGTAAAGGCCGACGGCAGGCAGAACCAGTCTGCGCCTGCGCGGCCGAGTTCCCGGAAGAGCTCGGGAAACCGCACGTCGTAGCACACTGCGAGACCGAGCCGGCCGGCAGGCGTATCGACGCACACGGGTTCGCTACCGCGTTGCACTGTCCCGGACTCCAGGTAGCGCTCCTCGCGGCCCGGAATGCTGACGTCGAAGAGGTGGATCTTGTCGTATCGCGCCACGGTTCGGCCGGCGGCATCGACGACCAGGCAGGCGGCGGCGACGTGCGAGGCCTGCGCCGTCGCCAGCGGCAGAGTTCCCGCAACCAGCCACATCCGGAATTCACGTGCGGCCTGCGCAAGGAAGTTCTGGATCGGGCCGTCGCCCGGCGCCTCGGCGATGGCCAGCTTCTCTTGCTCGGTGTGCCCCATAAGCGCGAAGTTCTCGGGCAGGGCGGCGACTTCTGCGCCGCCTGTACGCGCCTCGCGCAGCAGCCGCCAGGCGTCGGCGAGGTTGCGCGCGACATCCGCCCCGGTGGTCATCTGGATTGCGGCGACGACTGTCATCGCTCGATCACCGCCGCAGCAGCTGCCTCGGTCGCGACGCTCGCTTCCGCCGGCGCGGAGATGCGTTCCACGACCGGTGCGGACCAGGGGCCCGTGACGCGGTAGTAGGCGCGCGTCAGCCCCTTCAACTGACCTTTGAACAGTTGCGACAGCACCAGTACGCCAGCGCCCACCACCGGGCCGGCCGCGAGGGCGCCCGCGACAGTCAGCGGCCCGCCGGGATTGCCGCTCACGATCACCGTCTGGTCATAGTCCTGGCTTGCGAGCCCGGTGCGGCCCGCCACACCGATATCGACCGCGGCGCCGGTGAGCAGCAGGTTCTGCGTGTAGGCATTTCCCTTGCGGAGCTCGAAGTCGCCGCGCACGGAATCGAACGCGAGGCCTTCGTCGGTCACGTCGCGGAAATCGAGCGCAAGCCGTCGTGGCAGCTCGATGACGCTCATGAGACCGAGGACACGTCCGGTGGCGCCGGGTTCGACGTTGCGCAGCTGTCCGTCGTCGAGCTCGACCCGGACGCGGCCGTCCATCTTTCGCACCGCATCGGCCGTCGGGCCACCCGGCCACGTCAGGCGCGCGGTGATCTGAGCGCGACCGGCCTCAATCGCGTCGCGATACCCGAGCGCGGCCGCCGCCGTTGCCAGGTCGGTGCTCGTGGCCGCGATGTCGAGTTCGCTGCGCGAACCGCTGCCTTCGACGATCCATCGGCCGGTGCCCGCGATCTCGAGCGCGGGCGACGTCGCCGTGAGCTTGCGCAGCCGCAGACCGAGCGCCTCGCGGACGATCTCGGCCTCGAGTTGGCCGAGCCGGCGCCCCTGCCAGATGAACTCGGCGGCGGACACGGACAGCGGCGGGATGCGGCGCGGGTCGGCTGCGCGACCGCCCGCCCGCGGCTCGGCCGTGGCGCCGGATTCGAGCTGCAGCCGCTGCATGTCGAGCACGCACCGGCGCGCCGCCCTTGAGGTCGAACGGCACCGTGACCCGGCCCGTGGCGTACGGCCCGGCCAGGTCCACCTGCCAGCTGCCGGTCCAGCGCCGCGAGCTGCGCGGACACGTCGCGCAGCTCGTAGCCAAACAGCCGCGCCCGCGCGAGACGGACGTTGACCGGCCCCAGCCAGTCCGACAGCGCCCGTCGCGCGGGCTCATCTCCACCGATCGCCAGCCACTGCGCCAGATCGAAATCCGGCCAGTCGCCGTCGATCTGCAGACCGGGACTCGCGGGCAGGGCCAGCGCCCCGTCGTCGAATCGCAGCGCGCCTCGCTCGAACTCCAGCTTCCCGCCCCGGTCCCGAAACGCCAGGCGCGCGCGCGCGGCGCCCGAGCGCACATCGACGTCGGTGCCGCCGTCCGCGGCGCGAATCGAGCGTCAGGGCCGTGGGCCGCGCGTCCTCCTCGCCTCTTGGCGAACGGCGGCGGCGCATCGATCGCGAGCCCGCGCAGATCGCTCGAACGGCGAGCCGCGTCGACCATGGCTCTCCCTTGCCTTGCCGTCTCGCGTTCAGCCCCAGCGTCCAGTCCGCGCCGCCCGACATGCGGATGCCCGCGGGAAGGCCGATGAACGCCGGCAGCAACGTGCCGCTCGCGCGCCCGCCGCCCTGCAGGCTCACGCTATCGAATTCCGGCGCGCCCGCCGCGCCGGATGTCACTGCCAGCGTAAATGGCCCGCCGAGAAACGTCCCTCGCAGTCCTTCGGAGACGATCTCCCGTCGGCGCACGATCAGCTCGCCGCTGACGTCCTGCGCGGGAACGCGCAGCAGCGGCAACGAAACGCTGGCCTGCTCGAGGCGCACGCGCACCTCGTGATCGCGGCTCTCCATCTCGCGCGTCGGCAGGTGCAGCTTGACGCCGAACTCGGTGTCGCCACGTCCGGCGAGCTGCATGAACTGCCGGCCGATGACCGGGCCGAGCGGGCTCCCCTGCAGCAGGCCGAGCGCGTCTCCGAGGTCGCCGCTGCCCGCAGCGTCGACGTCGACCACGGGAGCCTTCAGGTCGGCGATCGTGACCGCGCCTCGCTCGAGCGCGAGCCCGCCGACGCGCCCCGACCCGAGCTCCGCGCGCAAGCCGCCGTTCTCGATGACCACCTTGTCCTGCACCGCTGGCTGAGAGGCGTGAAGCCGCCGGCGTAATCGAGCGTGACGTCGCGCACGTCGAAGGCGATGCGAAACTCGCCGCCGCCGTTGCGGAATGGAAACTCGCGCAGCGGCCCGTCGACTGCACGATGCCATCGACCGCCGTGCCCTGCACGAACGCAGGCTTGAGCCAGCGCGATCGACCGCGGTTTCAGCCGGCCATAGGGCAACATCGCGCGCACGAGGGCCGCATCAACGCGCTCGAGCGTGGCGTCCGCCCGCAGCACCGGGGATCGCGCACCTCCCGGGTAGCGGAATTCGAATGCGCCCTTTGCACGCGCCTGCGGGTGCTCGAGTGAGACCTTCTCACCGCCGACGATCCAGCTCGCACCCTCGCGACGCCAGGACAGATCACCCGTCAGCGCGACAGGGCCCGGGCGCTGCTACGAACATCGAGGGCCACTCGAACTCGAGCGTGGGCGAGCGCAGCGCGATCCGCCCATGCTCATGGCTACCCGACACCGTCGCCGTCAGTCCGCGCAGCCCCGGCGACGCACCGCTTGCGGCGACACCGAGGTCTGCGACGTCCGCATCGACGCTGAATTCCGGTGTTGCTCCCGCCCGCGGCCGGTTGAGCGAAAGCGCGAGGGTGCGGATCTCGCCCTGCGGCGCGAGCCCGAGCCAGCGGTCCGCAGAGCGCGGCGCGAGCGCAACCGCCAGCGGCCAAAGCTCATCGAGTCGCAGTTGCCTGTGCGTTGAGTACGAGCGAGTGACGACTCACCGGCCGCCCGTGGAACTCCCCGCTCAAGCGGGCGGGTGGTCCGGCGCGGCGGGGCTGCTGCACCGCGCGCAGGTCGCGCAGCTCAAAGGCCCAGCCGTCCTGGAGGCGTCGTAACTCCAGTTGGCCGGCGAGCAGGTCGTAGCTCACCGTGGCCGGCAGCGTCACCGGTTGCTGCCGCCAGCGCTGGTCGACGACGGGCACGCTGAGCGGCGAGCCGCCCGGCAGGCGATGCGGCGGCGTGAGCTCGAGAAAATCGACCGTCGGCGCGATGCGCGCGGGCATGCGGAGCGCGAGTCCGCGCAGCTCGCAGGTCGAGACGCAGCTCGGTGAGCCGGCGATCCCCGAACGCGACCCTGGCGTTCACGCGGCCGGTGCCGGCGAAGGGCGTCGCGAGCTCGGGCGGCAGGAATCCGGTGAGCCCCGCAAGCTCGATCCGTTCCGCCTCGAAGTCGACGCGCCCGGCCAGGTCCCGGGGCGCAGCAAGCGTGCCGAGGAGCTCGGCCTCGAAGCCGACCCGCGTCCCGAGCGACTCGGGAAGCCGAGCAGAGCCGCGTGTGACGACGCGGTCCCGGTCACGGCGCAGCACCACGTCGACGTCACGCAGGGTCCAGGGCGCGGAACGTGCCTTGAGGTCGCGAACCTGCACCGTGGCATCGGCGATCTGCACATGGCCGGCGGGCAGCCGGTCGAAGTCGAATGGCGGTCGATCGGCCGGCCGCTCGTCGAGCCCGAGCAGGCGAAAGCTGCCGTCCTCGAGGCGCAGCACGGTGACGGCCGGCCCGACGAAGCTCACGCGTCCGGCGACGAACTCGCCGGCGCGCAGCACGTTCCACAGATCCAGCGCCACGCTGCCTTCGCGCATCGCGAGCATCGGCTGGCGGCTGTCGCGGTCGAGGAGGCGCAGGTCCTGGAGCACGAGCTCCGGGCCGTACCAGCGCAGCCGCGCGTCCAGCCTCGAGAACTCGAGACGAAGTTGCGTCTGCCGCTCCACCCAGGCCTTGACGCGATCGGCTCGCGAGGGCATTCCCGCGAGCACGACCCGCAGCAGCAGCAGGAGCAGCGCGACCGCGACCAGCAGGCCGGCAATCGCGATGCCGAGGCGGCGCAGCCAGCGTGGCGGCGCTGCCTTCGGCGACCGTTCGGGCGGCGTGCGCGTCCGCGTTCACATCAGGACCACGTCGTACTGGTCGATCAGGTAGAGCGCCTCGGTCTGCAGCCGGATCGGCTTGCCGGTCACGACCTCGAGCTCGCCCAGCGCCGCCGACTCCTCGTCGAGCAGGCGTTCGATGACGTCCTGGTGCGCGAGCACGAGCAGCTCCTGAAAGTCGAACTGGCCGCTCTGACGCAGGATCTCACGGAAGATCTCGTAGCACACGGTCTCCGCGGTCTTGACGTAGCCGCGCCCCTCGCAGGCCGCGCAGGGCGCGCAGAGCTGGTGCTCGAGACTCTCGCGCGTGCGCTTGCGGGTCATCTCGACCAGGCCCAGCGGCGACACCGCCGACACGTGCGTGCGGGCGTGGTCGGCCGCGAGCGCCTTCTCGAGCGCCTGGAGCACCTGCCGCCGGTGCTCCTCCTCCTGCATGTCGATGAAGTCGATGATCACGATGCCGCCGAGGTTGCGCAGCCGAAGCTGGCGCGCAATGGCGACGGCGGCCTCGAGGTTGGTGCGATAGATCGTCTCCTCGAGGTTGCGGTGCCCGACGTACGCACCCGTGTTGACGTCGATCGTCGTCAGCGCCTCGGTCTGGTCGATGATCAGGTAGCCGCCGGACTTGAGCGCAACCTTGCGGTCGAGCGAGCGCTGGATCTCCTCCTCGACCGCGTGCAGGTCGAAGATCGGCCGGTTGCCGGTGTAGCTTTCGACGCGGGCGCCCAGCGCCGGCATGAACGTCGTCGCAAACTCGCGCATGCGCACGCAGGTGGGCTCGTGATCGACCAGCACGCGGTCGACGCCTTCGCCCACGAGGTCGCGCATCAGGCGCAGCGGCAACGCGAGATCCTCGTGCACCAGCGTGCCGGCGCGCGCCGAATGCGCCCTCGCGCCGAGCACCTCCCAGAGGCGTCGCAGAAACAGCATGTCCGCGCGCAAGCGATTCGGGCGTCGCGCCCTCCGCGGCGGTGCGCACGATGTAACCACCGGTTTCGCCGTCGACGACGAAGGACTGTACGGCCTCGCGCAGGCGCTGCCGCTCGGTCTCGTTCTCGATGCGGGCCGACACGCCGATGCCCTGTCCGAAGGGCATGAAAACCAGGTAACGGGACGGGATAGTTACGAAGGTCGTGAGCCGCGCGCCCTTGGTGCCGAGCGGATCCTTGAGCACCTGCACCAGGATGTCCGCACCCTCGCTCACCAGCTCGCGGATGTTGTCGGTGCGCGCCGCGGCGCCGCCGTTCTCCGCGTCGTCGGGCTGGACGATGTCCGAGGCGTGCAGAAACGCCGTGCGCTCGAGGCCGATATCGATGAACGCCGCCTGCATGCCCGGTAACACCCTCGACACACGTCCCTTGTAGAGATTGCCCGTCAGGCCGCGCCGGCTCGCGCGCTCGACGAACAGCTCCTGCAGCACGCCGTTCTCCAGCAGCGCGGCGCGGGTCTCGCGCGGGCTCACGTTGAGCACGATCTCCGTGCTCACGGCGCGGATCCGTCCGGTGCCGCGAGGACCGGGGCCAGCAGCTCCCAGGTCTCGCACAGCGGCAGACCCATCACGCCCGAGTAGCTCCCGGCCAGGTGGCTGACGAACACCGCCGCCCGCCCCTGGATCGCGTAGCCGCCGGCCTTGTCCACGGGCTCCCCGCTCGCGCAGTACCACGCGAGCTCCGCGTCCGTGAGCCTGCGAAACCGCACCGTACTCGAACTCAAACGCAGCTCGACGCCGACAGTGCACACCAGCGCGACCGCGGTGTGGACCTCGTGCGTGCGGCCGGACAGCCGCGTGAGCATCTCCCGCGCGCTGGCAGCATCGTCCGGCTTGCCGAAGATCTCGCCGTCGAGTGTCACCGTGGTGTCCGCGCCCAGAACCGGGCGCCGCTCGGCAGCCGGGAGGCCGTCCCAGAGCGTCCGTGCCTTGGCCTCGGCGAGCCGCGCGACGTAAGCGGTCGCTGACTCGCGCGGCCGCCGGGTCTCATCGATCTCGACCGGCCGGATCTCGTGATCGACGCCGATCTGTCGCAGCAGCGCGCTGCGCCTCGGGGACGCTGAGGCCAGAAAGATCAAGGGCTTGGGCATCCGTGCAGGATACCGGCCCGCTGTGTGGGCCGACGAGTCCGGCGCTCCGGGCTCGCGTACTGGCCCGCGCATCAGGCCCGATGATAGGGCAAGCCCTTGATCAGGCTCACCGCCCGGTATAGCGCCTCGGCGGCGACGACGCGCGCGAGCCCGTGCGGCAGGGTCAGGGGCGACAGCGACCAGCGAAGCCGCGCCCGGGCGTCAACCGAAGCCGCGAGCCCGTCCGGACCGCCGATGCAGAAAGCAAGCGGGTCGCCTTCACGCGAGCGCTCGTCGAGCCAGCGCGCGAGCCGCGCCGTGCTCCAGGACTCGCCGTTTACCTGCAGCGCGACGACGCAGGCACCCGGCCGGCGGCCGCCAGGATGCGCTCGCCCTCGATGGCCACGGCGCGCGCGACGTCGCGGTCGCTGCGCCTGCCCGAGCGCGACCTCGGTCAACGTCATGCGGTAGTCGGCTCCCTGCAGCCGGTCGGCGTAGTCACGGTACCCCGCGTTCACCCAGCCGGGCATGCGCGTGCCCGCCGCGACAACGTGGAGCAGCATGCGGCCGGTCTCAGGCGGCGGCGGCGCCTGCCGACCAGAGCTTCTCCAGCGCGTAGAAAACCCGCACCCGCGGCAGCATGACGTGAAGGACGACGTCGTTCAGGTCGAGCAGCACCCATTCGCCGTCGCGTTCGCCTTCCATGCCGAAGGGCCGGAAACCGGCTTCCTTGCAGCGCTGCACGACGCGATCGGCGATCGATCGCACGTGGCGGTCGGATGTACCGCTCGCCACGATCATCGTGTCGGTGATATCGGTGAGTCCGCGCACGTCGAGCGCAGCGATGTCGATGGCCTTCATGTCCTCGAGCGCCGCGAGCACGACGTCCCGCAACCTCGATCCGGGTCCGGAGCGGGCCGCCTTCTTCGCGGGCGCGCGCCTTGGACTGGCGCGGACCCTTGGCCGTTGAACGAATCGTGCCTGTCGACTTTGTGCGCTTGACTGCCATGCTCACCTCGTTGAGTTGCGGGAATAGCACCCGGTTTCGCGGATGATGTCGCGGACCGCGTCGGGCATGAGGTACCTCGGGTCGCGACCCGACGCGATGATGTTGCGCAGGTCCGTGGACGCGATCTCGAGCTGCGTCACGGGATGGATGAAGATCCGGCCGGCGGCGCTCTCGTGCAGGTCGTTGATGCGCCCGGTGCCGCGGTCGACCATCAGCTCGCCCAGCGGCCCGCTGGTCGGCGCGCGCCAGCCGGGCCGGTGCGCGACGACCACGTGCGCGAGCTGCAGAATCTCGCGCCATTGATGCCACTTGGGCAGGCCCAGGAACGCGTCCATGCCCACGATGAGGCACAAGCGAACGGTCGGGGTGCTCCCGGCGCAGTTCGGCGAGCGTGAGCACCGTGTAGGACGGGCCCTCCCGGCGCACTTCGCGGTCGTCGACCACGAAGCCGGGCTGACCTTCGATCGCCGCGCGCACCATCGCGAGCCTGAGCGCCGCGTCGGCGAGCGGCGAATCCCGAAGCGGCGGATTGCCGGCTGGAATGAGGCGCACCTCGGCGAGGCGCAGCGCCTGCAGCATCTCGAACGCCGTACGCATGTGCCCGAAGTGGATCGGGTCGAAGGTGCCGCCGAAGATCCCGATCGGCATCATGCGGCCAGGCGTACTCCTGCAATGCGCGCCACGAGCGCCTCGAGCGCGAGCCACGGATCGCCGGCGAGGGCGCCCTTCGCCATGCGGTCGGCGCGCGCCGCGGCGAGAATGAGTGAATCGATCGCCGGCCGTGACAGGCGCGGCAACGCAGCCCGCAGCGCCGATTGCCGGCTCGGCCAGACCCGCTCCGCCCGGAACGCCTCGTCGATCGATCGTGTGTGCGTGAGTCGCTGCGCCACGCGCGACAGCGCGCGCAGATCCGCGAGCAGCGCCCAGAGCAGCAGCGGCGGCTCCTCGCCCTCGGCACGCAGCCCCGCCAGGATCCTGAGCGCCCGCACGGCCTCGCCCGCAAACGCCGCCGTCGCGAGCTCGAAGACGTCGTAGCGCGCGCTGTCACCGACCAGCGCAGCGACGGCGGCTTCGTCGAGCGTCCCGCCGGGCATGGCGAGCACGATCCGCTCGATCTCCTGCTGTGCGGCGAGCAGGTTGCCCTCGACGCGCTCGGCGAGCAGCCGCGACGCGGGCGCATCGAGCGTCACGCCGCGATCGGCCAGTCGCGATGCGATCCAGCCCGGCAGTTCCTCGCGGCCGACCGGCCGGGTCATGACCAGGACGGCCGCGCGCTCGAAGCCCTGTACCCAGGCGGCCTGCAGAGCCTTGCGCTCGAGCTCGCCGCTCACCAGGACGAGCGTATCCGCCGGCGGCTGCTCCGCCAGCTCGATGAGCGAGCGCGAGGCGGCCGCGTCGAGCGAGCCGGCGAGCCTGAGCTCGATCAGGCGGCGCTCACCGAAGAGCGACAGGTTGGCCGCGCCCGTCATCAGCCGGTTCCAGTCAAACCCGCGCTCGAGGAAATGAATCTCGCGATCGGCGTAGCCCGCCTTGCGGGCGGCCTGCCGGATCAGGTCGCAGGCCTCGCCGATCAACAGCGGCTCGGCACCGGTAACGAGATAGGCGCTGCGCAGGCCGCGTGCCAGTGCGCCGGCCAGGCTCTCCTGAGCGATCCTCACGGCCGTGGGTCAGCCGTGTTCAGGGGTGGCAGTCGAATCGGTCCATCTGCCGGCGATTATGCCGCCTTGGTTGCGACGGTTCCACCATCCGAGGAGCGGTCCGTCGCATCGCGTTGACTGCTCGTCGGCCGGCGCGCAGTCATCGGCTAAACTCGCGACATGGCTCGCAAATCGCACACCGCGAGCGCCAAGCGCCGCCGCGGACTCTATCCCGCCCTGAGGCCGTATCGGCGCGGGTGGCTGCGCGTGTCGCCGCTCCACGAGATCTACTACGAGGAGTGCGGCAACCCGCGCGGCAAGCCGGCCGTGTTCGTGCACGGCGGCCCGGGCGCCGGCGCGAACGAAGTCTCGCGCCGGTTCTTCGACCCGAAGCGCTACCGGATCGTCGTGTTCGACCAGCGGGGCTGCGGCCGCAGCCGTCCGCATGCGAGCCTGGTCGACAACACGACCTGGCACCTCGTCGCCGACATGGAGCAGCTCCGCAGGCACTTAGGCGTAGAGCGCTGGCTGGTCTTCGGCGGCTCCTGGGGCTCCACGCTCGCGCTCGCGTACTCGCAGACGCACCCGTCGGCGGTGTCCGAGCTGGTGCTGCGCGGGATCTTCATGCTGCGCAAGTGGGAAATCGACTGGTTCTACCAGGGCGGGGCCAGCGCGTTGTTCGCCGACCGGTGGGAGCAATACGTCGCGCCCATCCCACCGCGTGAGCGCGGCGACCTGCTGCAGGCATTTCATCGCCGGTTGACCGGACGCAACCGCGCCCGCCAGCTCGAGGCCGCGCGGGCGTGGTCGGTCTGGGAGGCCGCCACGAGCTTCCTGCGCACCGACGAGACGCAGATCCGCAAGTGGGGCAATGCCGGGTTCGCGACCGCGGTCGCACGGATCGAGTGCCATTACTTCGTCAACAAGGGATTTCTGCGGCGGGAGGACCAGTTGCTGCGCGACGTCCGCCGCATCCGCCACATCCCCGCGGTCATCATCCAGGGGCGATACGACGTCGTCTGCCCCATGCAGACGGCGTGGGACCTGCATCGCGCCTGGCCCGAGGCCGACTTTCGACTCGTCGCGGACGCCGGGCATTCGGCGCTCGAACCCGGCATCACCCACGAGCTCGTGTCCGCCACCAGCCGCTTCGCGCGCCGATAGATCATCGGCCATTCGGCTCAGAGCCAGATTACGAATCCGTAATCCTGGCGTACTGAGCCGTATTTCCGGGGCGAGGTCTGTCCGCGGGCGTGTCGGACGAAAACGGACACGGAACGCGGTTGCGATCGCGTAGTCCAACGGATTGACGAGGTCGGGACTTATGTCACATCTTGCCGCTCGCGCGCGCGTATGCTGAGGGCGCACGTCGAACACGTGGCGAAGGAGATCGAGCACCAGCATTTAGGCCTTGGGGAGGAGTCATCGATGAGTGGGTATGGCATCAAGGGTCAGGCCGGGGACGCCGCGAGTTTCGTGGAGTCGCTCGGCGCGTACAGCCGCCAGCATAAAGCCAAGCACTGGGCCGGCACCCTCGAGGAGTTTCTGCGAGACATCCTCCCCGCTTCACCGCGCAAGCTAGCGCGCACGAGCCACGAATACCTGTGGGACATGCTCTGCTGGCACGGGCAGCAGCAGCCCGGACGCCACCAGCGGCCCAAGCGCCCTCTTCCAGCGCGAGCTCTTCGGCATCGACGCCCCGCTCGCGCGCGTCGTCGACTACTTCAAGGGCGCGGCTGCCGGCTCCGACGTCGGCCGACGCCTGCTGCTGCTGCTCGGCCCGCCGTCGGGCGGCAAGTCGACGATGGCGATTCTCCTGAAGCGCGGGATCGAAGAGTACAGCCACACCGACGAAGGCGCGGTCTACGCGCTGGCCGGCTCGCCGCTGCACGAGTCGCCGCTCAACATCGTGCCGACCACGCTGCGGGCGCAGTTCCGCGAGCAGTTCGGAGTCGAGCTGCGCGGCGAGCCGAGCCCCTGGGCACGCGACCGGCTCGAGCGCGAGTTCGAGGGCGATTTTCTGCGCATGCCGGTCGAGCGGATCTTCCTCTCGGAGGCCTCACGGGTCGGCGTAGGCACCTACGCGCCGCACGATCCGTCCACTGCCGACATCGCGGACCTCGTGGGTTCGGTGGACCTGTCGAAGGTCGCGCATTTCGGCGACGAGGGCGACCCGCGCGCGTGGTCGTGGTCGGGCGCCGTGTATGCCGCGAGCCGCGGCGTGCTCGAGATGATCGAGATCCTGAAGGTCAAGCGCGAGTTCCTCTATCTCCTGCTCACGCTCACCCAGGAAAAGAACGTCAAGGTTTCGCGCTTTCCGCTCATCCATCTGGACGAGACGATCCTGGCGCACACCAACCTGGCGGAATTCAACAAGTTCCTGCAGGAAAAGGAAAACGAGGCGCTGCTCGACCGCATGGTGATCGTGCGCGTGCCCTACACGCTGTCGTACGTCGAGGAAGGGCGCATCTACCACAAGCTGGTGTCTTCGGCGCCGGCGTTCCGCGACGTGCACCTCGATCCGCACGCGCTGCGCGTCGCCGCGGTCTTCGCGGTGATGACGCGGCTTGTCAAATCCGAGCGCGAAGGTCTCGACCTCGGCAAGAAGGCGCGGATCTTCGCGGGCGAGAGTGTCGAGGGCTTTACCTCGACGGAAGTCGAGCGTCTGCGGCTCGAGGCGCCGGACGAGGGTTTGACGGGCGTCAGCCCGCGCTTCGTCATCAACGCCGTGTCGAACGCGATCACGCGCAGCGACACGCGCAGCCTTACGAGCATGGAAGTCCTGCTCGCTCTCAAGGACGCGATCGAGAGCGATGCGCGCATGGACGCCAAGCTCAAGAAGGCCTGGATCGACCACCTCGTGGTCGCGCGCAAGGAGTTCTACAACCGCTGGGTCAAGGAGGACGTGCACCGCGCGCTCTTCGCCTCGTTCGAGGACGAGGCGCAGGAGCTGCTCGACAAGTACCTGGACGAGGTGGAGGCTGCCCTCGACCAGCGCGAGGTCAAGGACCCGATCACCGGCGAGTCGCGTCCGCCCGACGAGCGGTTCCTGCGCTCGGTCGAGGACAAGATCAAGGTCTCGGACTCCGGCAAGCTGACGTTCCGGCAGGAAATCGTCCGCAAGGCCATGGTCGCCTACAAGGCCGGCGAGAAGTTCACGCTCAAGAGCCATGCGCGGCTTGAGCGAGGCGATCGAGCAGTACCTGTTCGAGGAGCGGCGCGACGTGCTGCGGCTGGTCACCTCGGCGGCGCGTCCCGACGACGAGGCGCAGCGGAAGATTTCCGCGGTCCAGGAGCGCATGATCGACGAGTACGGCTACGACGAGCACAGTGCCAGGGAGGCGCTCAGTTACGTGACCACTCTTGCTCGCGCAGGAGTGACGCGGCGGGTGACCATTGGCCGGGTCGCGGCACCCGGCAGGAACGAGCGATGACTGATGAGGTCAGCGGCAACCGTCTGAGGTGCCTGGTACGACCTGTTCTCGCGCGGCGCGCGCGACTGGCTGCGCCACAACGAGAAGGTCCGCGACGCCGTTCGCGCCCACCTGCCGCAGGTGGTCGCCGGCGCCGACGTGCTGACCAGCGGCCGCTCGACGGTGCGCGTGCCGGTGCGGATGCTCGAGCACTACCGATTCCGGCTGCGTTCGCCGGACCAGGTCGAAGGCGTCGGCCAGGGCACCGCACGGCCCGGCGACCGCATCGACACGGGCGCGGATCCCGCGCAGGGCGGCGGCCGCGGCAGCGGCGGCGACGAGGACGGCGGCATCCAGTACACCCTCGAGTTCCAGGTCGACGACATCGTCGACTGGCTGTGGGAGGAGATGCAGCTGCCGAACCTCGAGAATCGAGCCGGCCAGGCGCGCGACGACGACTGGACGCGCGAAGGCTGGGACCGCCGCGGCGCGCGCTCGCGGCTCGACCGTCGACGCTCGCTCAAGGAATCGCTGAAGCGCGCAGGCGGGCAAGCAGGATTCGCCGACCTTCACCGACGAGGACCTGCGTTATCGCCAGCTCGCGAAGCGCGAGCAGCCCGCGACCCAGGCCGTGGTCTTCCTGGTGCTCGACGTCTCGGCCAGCATGGGCGAGGAACACCGCAAGCTCGCGAAGACGTTCTTCTTCTGGGCCGTGCAGGGCCTGCGCCGGCAGTACCGGCATCTCGAGGTGGTGTTCGTCGCGCACACCACGGAAGCCTGGGAATTCGCCGAGGAGGAGTTCTTCAAGGTCACCGGGTCGGGAGGAACGTTCATGTCCACCGCGCTCACGATGTCGCGGGAGATCATCGACGCCCGGTTCAATCCCTCGCAGTACAACCTGTACCTCTTCTACGCCTCCGACGGGGAGAACTCGCCAAGCGACCGCGCGGCGACGGACACAGCGCTCGCGGGACTGCTCCCCGACCTTCGCTACTGCGGCTTCCTCGAGGTCGGGTCGAGCGGCGACGGCGGGCCCATCGAGCGACGTCGGGCGACTCTTCCTGCAGCTCGCCGCCGATGGACATCGGCACCGCGGCCTATCGGGCCGCGAAGACGGACGACGTGTGGGGCGCCGTGCGCCATTTCTTCGGCCAGGAGAAGGCCGCGTGAGGCTGCCGCGATGAGCGAAGGCTGGCGCAGCTATCTCGCACGGATCGAGGCGCTTGCCCGCAGCGCGGGGCTCGAGTATCACCCGGTCGAGTTCGAGGCCGTGCCGGACAGCATGATGATGGAGATCGCCATCTACGGGCTGCCGGTCCGCATGCCGCACTGGTCGTTCGGCGTGCGCTACATCTACCGGCTGGTGCAGCACCGGATGGGGCTCTCGCGCCTGTTCGAGGTCGTGTTCCCCGGCAACCCCGGGCGCGCCTACCTCGCACGCAACAACAGCGACGCGGAGAACGTACTGGTCGCGGCGCATGTGCTCGGCCATGCCGACTTCTCGGCCTGCAACATGCTGTTCCGGCGCAGCGCCGACCAGGTGGGCCAGCAGATCGTCGAGCAGGCGGCGACGCACGCGCGGCAGATCGGCGAGGCGATCGAAACGCATGGCGCGGAGCGGGTCGAGGCCGTGCTCGATGCGGCGCTCGCACTCGAGCAGCACGTCAACGTCGACGCCGCTGCTCAACCGGCCGCGCTACCCGGACGAGGGAACGAAGGCCGTGCCCGCGGACGACGACACATTCATCCGGCGCTTCCGCACGCTCGGGCCCGACCTCGCACCGACGCCGGCGAGCCTGGCACCGGCGCCGCGGCCGCAGACACCGCCGCATCCCGAACGCGACCTGCTCTGGTTCATCGCGCAGTACGCGCCGGAGCTCGAGCCGTGGGAGCGCGACATCTTCCTCGCGGTGCGCGCGGAGTCGTTCTATTTCTACCCGGTGTTCGCCTGCCAGATCATGAACGAGGGCTGGGCCTCGTACTGGCATGCACGGCTGCTGCGCGAGGCCGAGTTCCTTCCCTCGGAGGACTATGTCGACGCGATCAAGTGTCACTCGGACGTCGTGCGCCCGACGGGCAAGGGCGAGCGCGCATCGCTCGAGATCAATCCGTATCACCTCGGCTTCTCGCTCTGGGAGCGCATCATCAAGGAGCACGGCGTCGAGTACGCACGCCGCGTGATGCAGCAGAACGACGACTTCGCCTTCATCCGCGGCCACCTGACGAGCGAAGCCGCGGCCGAGCTCGAACTCTTCCGGTACAAGGGCCCGGCGCGCGGAACCCTGCAGGTGCAGGAGTTCGATCTCGACGCCCTGCACGAGGCATTGCTTCGGCCGAAGTTCAGTTTCGGCGCGCCGACGGTCGCTGTCGATCGGCTGCGCGTCGACGGCACGCTCGAGCTCGTGCACGACCACACGACCGACGGTCGCGGTCTCGATCACGAGCGGAGCGCGAAGGTGCTCGACTACCTGGTCAAGATCTGGCGGCGGCCGATCGCGCTCACGAGCGTCGACGGCGAGGGGCGGGCGCTGCAGCTCACGGCGAATCCCGCGTAGTCGCCAGGGCCCGGACGCTCAGAGCGAGCCGAGTCGCCGCACGACCAGCCCGGCGAGATCGCGCGCCATCGCCTCGCGCAGGATGTCCTCCTCGCGGTCCTTGGCGAGCAGATCCGCTTCGTCGAAGCTGAAGCTGCGCGTGAGCTCGAGCGTCTGGCTGGGTACGACCTCCTCCTGCCCGCGGTCGATCGAGTAGGCCACGACGTAGAACACCTCGAATTCCACGGGCGTATTGCGCGACGACACGGACAGCACGCGCCGCCCGGTGCGGTCGTTGCGCACGCGCACGATCGCGTCGGCCGCACCGGCCGCCGGCGCGAGGGTCGCACCGTTGCGCGTCAGAGCCTCGCGCAGCTCCACCGCAAAGGGCGTCAATTCGTCGGCGGTGACGACGTAGACGCGGCGGACCTCGACCGGGAGGTCCACCGCTCCCTGCAGGTGGAAGCCGCAGGAGGAAAGGAGAATGGCCACCAGGGGCCACGAAAGGCCACGAACAAGCTCAGACGACGACATTGGCGAGCTTGCCGCGGACGTAGATGAACTTGCGCACCGGCCGACCTTCGAGGAAGCGCTGCACGTTCGCGTCGGCGAGCGCCGCCGCACGCACGGCGCCTCGTCGGCCTCGGCGGCGACGGCCACGCGGCCGCGCAGCTTGCCGTTGACCTGCACGACGACCTCGATGGTTTCGCGGACGAGCGCCGCTTCGTCAACGACCGGCCAGGGTTCGTCCACCGCGGCCCGCGCATGGCCGAGTGCCTGCCACAGCGCGTGAGCCGCATGCGGCACGACCGGTGAGAGCATCAGCACGACGACTTCGAGGGCTTCCTGCATCACGGCGCGGCCCTGCGGCGAGCGGTCGTCGAATCGTGCGAGCGAATTCAGGAGCTCCATGACCGCCGCGATCGCGGTATTGAAGTGGCGCCGGCGGCCGATGTCGACGGTGACCTTGGCGAGCGTCGCGTGGACCTGCCGGCGGATGTCGCGGCTCGCGGCATCGAGCGAGGCCTGCTCGAGCGGCGGGCGCCCGACCGCCGCTCATGTGCACGTGCACCGCCTTCCACAACCGTTTCATGAAGCGGAAGGCCCCTTCCACGCCCTCGTCGGACCATTCGAGGGTCTGCTCGGGCGGCGAGGCGAACATCATGAAGAGCCTGGCGGTGTCCGCGCCGTACTTCGCGACCAGCGCGTCCGGATCGACGCCGTTGTTCTTCGATTTCGACATCGTGCCGAGACCGCCGAATTCGACGGGCTTGCCGTCGGCGCGAAGCCGGGCGCCCACCCGCGCGCCGCGCGCGTCGGTGCGCACTTCGACGTCCGCCGGGTTGTAGTAGGTGATGCGGCCTGTGGCAGGCTTCCGGAAGTAGATTTCGTTCAGGACCATGCCCTGGGTGAGCAGGTTGGTGAACGGCTCCTTGTGCGTCGTCAGGCCGAGATCGCGCATCACCCGGGTCCAGAACCGCGAATAGAGCAGGTGCAGGATCGCGTGCTCGATGCCGCCGATGTACTGGTCGACCGCCATCCAGTAGCCGGCGCGCGCGTCGACCATCGCCCGGTCGTTGCCCGGGCTCGTGTAGCGGAAGTAGTACCAGGACGAATCGACGAAGGTGTCCATGGTGTCCGTTTCGCGCCGCGCGGCCTTCCCGCAGCGCGGACAGCGACAGTCGACGAACTCCTTGAGCTTCGCGAGCGGATTGCCGCTGCCGTCGGGCACCAGGTTCTCCGGGCAGCAACGACGGGCAGGTCCTCGAGGGGCACCGGCACGTCGCCGCAGCCGTCGCAGTGGATCAGCGGGATCGGGCAGCCCCAGTAACGCTGCCGCGAGATGCCCCAGTCGCGCAGCCGCCAGTTGACCCGGCGCTGGCCCCGGCCAGTGGCCTCGAAGGACTTCGAGATCGCATCGAAGGCCTCGTCGAAATCGAGCCCGTCGAACGGCCCGGAGTTGATGAGCGTGCCGTGCTCGACGAAGGCGCCCGCATCGAGGTCGACCAGGCGGCCGTCCGCAGGTTGGATCACCTGGTGGATGCGCAGGCCGTAGCGGCGCGCGAACTCCCAGTCGCGCTGATCGTGTGCGGGCACTGCCATCACCGCGCCGGTGCCGTAACCCATCAGCACGAAGTTCGCGACCCAGATCGGGATGCGCTCGCCGGTGAGCGGATGGAGCGCGTTGACGCCGAGCGGCTTGCCGCGCTTCTCCATCGTCTCGAGCGCGGCCTCGGTGACCGCCATGTGCTGGCACTCGGCGATGAACGCGCGCAGGTCCGCATCACGTTCGCCCATCCGCTGCGCGAGCGGGTGCTCGGCGGCGACCGCCATGTAGGTGACGCCGTACAGGGTGTCGGGGCGCGTCGTGTAGACGCGGAGCGTCTCGCTGCCTCCCTCCACTTCGAACTCGAGCTCGAGCCCCTCGGAGCGCCCGATCCAGTTCGACTGCATGAGCTTGACGCGCTCCGGCCAGCCTGGCAGCTCGTCGAGCGAAGCGAGCAGGTCCTCCGCGTAGTCGGTGATGCGCAGGTAATACATCGGGATTTCGCGCTTCTCGACCAGCGCGCCCGTGCGCCAGCCGCGCCCGTCGATGACCTGCTCGTTCGCGAGCACGGTCTGGTCGACCGGGTCCCAATTGACGACGCCGGTGCGGCGATACGCGATGCCGCGCTCGAGCATCCGCAGAAAGAGCCACTGGTTCCAGCGGTAGTACTCGGGCCGGCAGGTAGCGAGCTCGCGGGTCCAGTCGATTCCGAACCCGAGCGGCTTCATCTGCCGCTTCATGTAGGCGATGTTGTCGTGCGTCCACTTCGCGGGCGGCACGCCGTTCGCCATCGCCGCGTTCTCGGCCGGAAGCCCGAAGGCGTCCCAGCCCATCGGCTGCAGCACGTTGCAGCCCTGCATGCGCATGTAGCGCGTCAGCACGTCGCCGATGGTGTAGTTGCGCACGTGCCCCATGTGCAGGCGGCCGCTCGGGTACGGGAACATGCACAGGCAGTAATACTTCGGCCGGCCGGGATCCTCGCGGACCTCGAAGCTCCGGTGTTCGTCCCAGTAACGCTGGGCCTCCGGCTCGACGACGGCCGGATCGTAACGGTCCTGCATGTCCGGTCAGGCTGGCTTGAACGGGCTGGCAAGGATAGCGGAGGCGCCCACCCTGCACCACCGAGCGCGCCTGACGTGCCCGCGCGGCTACACGATCGTCGGATGCACCAGGTTCGCGAAATCGCGGTACTTGAGCCGGATCAGCTCGGTATGCGTGCCGGCGTTGAAGGCGATCTCCTCGTCCTCGGTCAGGTCCTCGAGGACGAAGACCTCCATCCCATAGAGATTGCCGAACGGCGGCATCGCGCCCGGCTCGCAGTCGGGAAAGCGATCCCTGAACTCGATCTCGCTCACCAGGTGCACGTCGCGTGCCCCGGCGACGGCCCGCACCCGCCCCAGCGGCACTTTCGACGACGCCGTCTGAACGACCATTGCGAGCTTGCCGTCGATGTCGACGATGACCGTCTTGGCGAGCTCGCGGCCTGGCACGTGTGCCGCGGCGGCGACTTCCTGCGCCGTGTACGCCGGCGAGTGGCTGATCTTGGTGTATCGGATCTGGTTGGCGTCGAGCAGATGCTCGAGTTTCGAGAACGGCATGGCGAACCTCCGTTCCTCATCGATGTCGGGCCGAGCATACGCCCGTGCCGTCGCCTGCGCCACAGCCGCGGGCGGCCCGCGCGCGTGGGCGTCGCGTGCTCAGGCCCGCACGAAACGCGCGATGCCGTCCGCGCCGGCGACGCGCGCGACGCGCCCTTCGCTCGCGAGATAGTGCAGGTGCGCGAGCGCTTCTCCCAGCGCGAGCACGCGATGAAAGCCGCGCAGCACGCGACCGAACATCACCGGCACGGCGTCCTGGGCGCTGCGGGGCTCGCTGCAGAACCCCTCGAGCTTGTCGAGTTGCTCGAAGTGATGGTCTGCGCAGGTCGGCGATGCGCCGGTGCAGCGCCCGGAACGGCCGGCCATGCGAGGGAAGCACGAGCGTTCCCGGTTCGCAGGCTTCGAGCCGCGCGAGCGACTCGAGAAACGTCCGCAGCGGATCCGCGTCGGGCGCGGAGGGAAGCACGCTGACGTTGGGCGAGATCGACGGCAGGACCTGGTCGCCGCTCACGAGGATCCGCCGATCGGCGTCATGGAGGCAGAGGTGACCGCGGCAGTGCCCCCCGGTCTCGATGATCTCGCCAGGACGCGCCGCCCGCGACGAGCACCTCGCCATCGGCGGGGGCGTGATCGAGCGGCGGGGCTCCGCCGAAGCTCGTGCGGTGGTCGCGTGGCGGGCCGGAGCCGTCGCTGACGTCCACACCATGGCCCCGCAGGAACTCGCGCAGACGCCGGTCCACCTCCGCGGGCTCCATGCGCAGGAATTCCGAGGACGACTCGTGCGCCCACTGCGACATCCAGATCGACGCGCCGTGCCGCTCGGCGAGCCAGCGCGAGAGGCCCATGTGGTCCGGATGATCGTGGGTGATGAAGACGCGCTCGACCCGGCGGCCGGCGATCGCCTCCTGCTCGAGCGACACCCACGCCTCGCGACAGGCGTCGGCCGCAAGACCGGTGTCGACGATCGTGCAGGCATCGCCCTCCTCGAGGAGCCACAGATTGATGTGGTTGAGCTCCATGGGCAGCGGCATCCGCAGCCACCACAGCCCCTCCGCGATCCGCCGCGCCCGGCCGGGCGCCGGTGGATCGCCGGGCAGATAGTCGAGATCCCGCGCCGGCGACGCGTAGCGCTCACCCTCCCGCGTGAGCTCCGGCCTCCGCTCCGTCACGCCCGCGTCCCGCTGCGCCGCGCGGACCACGGCCCGACGACGATTCCCGCCAGCATCAGCGATCGAGCACGGGCGCGTTGCCGAACCGGAGATAAGGCGTCAGGCCCCGCGCGCGGCGTCACGCGGCCGCTCAGCACGCCGGGCTCGAACTGCGGCAGCGTCGCCTGGACGCGCCCGTCGTGGCCGATCAGCGCGGTGATGCCGTTGTTGGTCGCGCGCAGGGTCGGCCGTGCGGCCTCGATCGCGCGCATCCGGCTGATGTCGAGGTGCTGGTGCGGCGCGGTCGTATCGCCGAACCAGGCGTCGTTGCTCACGTTCACGAGCAGCGTCGACTGGCGAACCAGGCGGCGCTGGTCGGCCGCGTAGGCATCCTCGTAGCAGATCGTGGGCGCGAGCCGCTCGCCTGCCACGACGAGTGCGGCCTGCTGGTCCGAACCCGGTTCGAAATCCGAATACGGCAGGCTCATCAGCTTGAGCCAGGAGCGGACGGTCGGCGGCACCGGGAAGAATTCTCCGAAGGGCACCAGCCGGCGCTTCGCGTACCACTGCTCTGCCTGCGGCTCGAGCGGGCTCCACGCGACCATGGCGTTGTAGTAGGCGTCGGTCGCCGGGTCGCGGTGCAGCAGCCCCATGATGAGCGCCGTGCCGCTCGCGGCCGCCTCGGCGCGCACGGCAGCGAGGAACTCACCGAGATCCTCCGCGAGCGCCGGGATCGAGGCCTCCGGCCAGACGACCAGATCGACGCCGAAGTGCGGCCGCGAGAGCCCGAGGTACAGCCGCTCCGTCCGCTCGCGCTGCCCGGCCTCCCATTTCATCGTCTGAGGGACCGCGCCCTGCACGAGCGCGACCGAGAGCTCCCGGCCGCTCGGCTCGGTCCACTCGACGCGCGCGAGCCACGCGCCGCCCGCCCAGATCGCCACCACCGCCGCGACCGCAATCGCGCGCGACACCCGTGTGCCGAGGATGAATGTGACGACCGCGCCCGCCGTGATCGCGGCCGCGAGCCCGACGCCGTATACACCCACGACCGGCGCGTAGCCACGGAGCGGCGTGTCGAGATGCGCGTAGCCGAGCGACAGCCAGGGAAATCCCGAGAGCAGCCAGCCCCGCAGCCACTCGACGAGCACCCAGCCCGCGGGCAGGAGCAGCATCCAGCGTGCGATTCCGCCGGCGGGCGCGTACCGCGCCGTCAAGCCAGCCCATCGTGGCGTGGTACGTGCCCATGATCGCGACCAGCCCCAGCATCAGGAAGATCGCCACCGGCAGCGGCGCGTGGCCGATCTCGTGGACGCTGTGGTAGAGCCAGTAGGTGCCCGCGAGGAAGGTCCCGCCGGTGAACAGGAAGCCCCGCCACGCGGCTTCGCGCGGCGCGGCGTCGTGCCACAGCAGGAAGAGGATCGCCGGGCACACGACACTCAGAGCCACGAGGCCCAGCGGGGCGAACGCCGCAGCCAGCGCGAGCCCGGCGAGCGAGCGCGACCCACCGCCCGCGGCGCTCGAAGTACCCGAGGACGTCCGTCAGACGGCGAGGAAGGATCGCCGCCTGCGCTGCGCTTCGGCTGGCGCCGTTCACTCGGCCCGCTTCAGCTCGATGTCGCGCGGCGTCGTGACCCGCAGCGTCTCGATGCGCCTCCGGTCGGCGCGCAGCACCTTGAGCTCGAGCCCGCCGAGCTCGATCGCCTCGCCGCGGCGCGGCATCCGTCCGAGCTCGTGCAGCACCAGCCCGCCGATCGTGTCCGCGTCCTCGTCGGAGAAGCGCGTCTCGAAGACGTCGTTGAACTCATCGATCCGCGTCAGGGCGGGCACGGCGAAGGTCCGCTCGGCTTCCTTGCGTATGCCCTCCACTTCGTCGACGTCGTACTCGTCGCCGATGTCACCGACGATCTGCTCGAGCACGTCCTCGATGGTGAGCAGGCCGGACACGCCGCCGTACTCGTCGACGACGATCGCCATGTGGTTGTGGCTGTTGCGGAACTCCTTCAGCAGTACGTTCAGCCGCTTGCTCTCCGGGATAAACACCGCCGGACGCAGACATTCGCGGATGTCGAAGGCGGCATTGGAATCCTCGGCGAAATGGCGCAGCAGATCCTTGGCCAGCAGGATCCCGACGACTTCGTCGCGATCCTCGCCGACGACCGGAAAACGCGAGTGCCCCGATTCGATGACCACGGGCAGAATCTTCTCGGGCGGGTCCTCGCGCTGCACGACGACCATCTGCGCGCGCGGCACCATCACGTCGCGCACCTGGATGGCCGAGACCTGCAGCACGCCTTCCATCATCGACAGCACGTCGGCCTCGATCAGCCCGCGGTCCTTGGCATCGGCGAGCACGTCCGAGAGCTGTTCGAGGTCTCGAGGCTCTCCGGACAGCGATTCCACCAGGCGCCGCAGCCAGCTGCCCTGGCCGGCAGGTCGATCGTCGTTCATGCGCGGGAGGCCACCACCCTGAGGTAAGGATTCTGATACCCGAAAGCCCGCAGGATTGCCACTTCGGCCCGCTCCATGCGCCGCGCCTCACGGTCGTGCCGGTGATCGTGGCCAAGCAGGTGCAGCACGCCGTGGACCACCATGTGCGCCCAGTGCGCGGCGGGGGACTTGCCCTGCGAGCGAGCCTCCCGGGCCACGACCTGCGCGCAGATCGCGAGGTCGCCCAGTGCACCGTCGGTGAGCCGCTCCTGCGGCGAGGCGGGGAACGACAGCACGTTGGTGGGTGCATCCTTGCCTCGGAAGCGCAGGTTCAGCCGCCGGCTCTCCGCCGCACCCACGACGCGGATGCAGATCCGGCGCCGATCCGCGACACCCTCCGGTGGCGGCGCGGCCGACGCGTAGGCGGCGCGGGCCCAGCGCTTGAGCGTCGCGGGATCGGGGACGCCCTGACCGCGCACTGCGAACTGGGTCTCGACGCGCAGCGCAGACGCAGGCACGGCCGCGGCGCTCATGATCTCCTCCGGCGCGCCGTCGGAGTCGCGTTCGTAGGCGAGCACGATGCGCTGTACAAGCGGGTGGCGCACGACGTCGCGTGCACTGAAGAAAGTGAACGCCACGCCCTCCACGTCGCGCAATACCTCGATGACATGCTTGAGACCGGAGCGCTGCTGTCGTGGCAGGTCGATCTGCGTGATGTCTCCGGTCACGACCGTCGTCGAGCCGAACCCGATGCGCGTCAGGAACATCTTCATCTGCTCGACGGTGGTGTTCTGCGCCTCGTCCAGGATGATGAAGGAATCGTTGAGAGAGCGACCTCGCATGAACGCGAGCGGCGCCACCTCGATGACCTGGCGCTCGATCGCGCGCGCGACACGATCGAAGCCCAGCATCTCGTAGAGCGCGTCGTACATCGGCCTGAGATACGGGTCGACCTTCTGCGCCATGTCGCCCGGCAGGAAACCGAGCCGCTCGCCCGCCTCGACGGCCGGGCGCACGAGCACGATGCGACGCACTCTTCGCGGTCTGCAGCGCCTCGACCGCGCTCGCGACGGCGAGATAGGTCTTGCCGGTACCCGCCGGGCCGATACCGAAGGTCAGGTCGGCGGCACTGATCTGCTCGAGATAGCGACGCTGGTTCGGACCGCGCCCCCGGATCGCTCCGCGCTGCGTGTGCACCTCGACATCGCCGACCGGACGCTCCGCCGCACTCTCGCCCGACGTTGCCTCCTCCGAGCGAGGGAACCCCAGCTCCTGCACGCTGAGATGCACGCGTTCGGGCGTCATCGCCTCGCTGGCGGAAAGCTCGAACATGCGGCGCAGCACAGCCTCGGCGCGCTCGAGCGGACCCGACGGGCCGGACAGCTGCAGACGGTGGCCGCGCCGGCGCACGTCGACGCCGAGGCGTTCCTCCACGTGGCGCAGGTTCTGCTCCATCGGTCCCGCGAAGTTCGCGAGGCGCTCGTTGTTCGCTTCTGCGAGTGAGATCTCGCGTTGTTCCGGAGGGTCGTTCAAGCAACGCTCCGCACCGGCTGCGCAAGCCGGCCGCGCAGTGAGTTAGGTCTAGCCTCGGTGATCTCCAAGTCGACATACCGGTCGATCAGCGCCGCCGGTCCGTCGAAATTGACCCAGCGGTTGCTGCTCGTGCGCCCGGCGAGCTGCCGCGCGTCCCTGCGCGCGGGCCGCTCGACCAGGACGCGCTGCACGCTCCCGACCATGGCTCGCGCATAGCGTGCGGACTGCTCGGCGACGAGCGCCTGCAGGCGCGTGAGACGCTGCTGCTTCTCCTGGTGCGTCACGTCGTCGGGCAGCGCGGCCGCGGGCGTCCCCGGGCGACGGCTGTAGATGAAGCTGAAAGCCTGGTCGAAACCGACGTCCGCGATCAGGTCGAGCGTCGCCTGGAAATCGCGTTCCGTCTCGCCCGGGTAACCCACGATGAAGTCGCTCGACAGGCTGATGTCGGGCCGCACTTCGCGCAGGCGGCGCAGCTTCTGCTTGTACTCGAGCACGGTGTGCCCGCGCTTCATGAGCGCAAGCACCCGATCCGACCCGCTCTGCACGGGCAGGTGCAGGTAGTTCGCGAGCTTCGGGATGTCGCGGAAGGCCTCGATCAGGCTGTCGCGGAACTCGACCGGGTGCGAGGTGGTGAAGCGGATGCGCTCGAATCCGGGCACCTCCGCCACGAAATAGATGAGCGCCGCCAGGTCGGCATGACCGCCGCCGGTCATCGTCCCGCGGTAGGCGTTGACGTTCTGCCCCAGCAGCGTCACCTCGCTCACGCCCTGCGCGGCAAGTCGACGCAGCTCCTCGAGCACCTGCTCGAGAGGCCGGCTGACTTCCTCACCGCGCGTATACGGCACGACACAGAAGCTGCAGTACTTGCTGCAACCTTCCATCACCGAGACGTACGCGGTCGCACCGTGCGCCGTCGGCTCCGGCAGCCGGTCGAATTTCTCGATCTCGGGAAAGCTCACGTCGACGACCGGTCGGCCGTGCGTCCGCAGCTCGTCGATCATCGCCGGTACGCGGTGCAGCGTCTGCGGTCCGAACACCAGGTCGACGAACGGCGCGCGCTCGGTGATTCCATCGCCCTCCTGGCTTGCGACGCAGCCCCCCACGCCGATGATCACGCCGGGCCTGCGCTCCTTCAGTTCACGCCAGCGACCAAGCTGCGAGTACACCTTCTCCTCGGCCTTCTCGCGCACCGAGCAGGTGTTGAGTAGAAGCAGGTCGGCCTCCTCGGCGAGCTCCGTTGGTTGATAACCGGCGGCCTCTCGAAGCACGTCCACCAGGCGGGCGGAGTCGTACTCGTTCATCTGGCAGCCGAGGGTCTTCAAATAGACGCGAGGCATCCGTGGATTCGCTTCTGGATCAATGGTTTAAGGAGGCGACCGCCGGACTCGTGGCGATCGCCCGAACGCGTATCGTAGACGCTGGCGGCCGGACTTGTCCGCTCCTGGGAGCGGTCAGCCATGACCGACCGCACGGCCGCCTGGGCCGTGCGGGTGCTTTATCCCTAATAAATTCCGCTAGTTACGCCGTTCGCCGTGCGGCTGCTCGCGCGGCCGGCGAGACCCCGCCCGCCGCCGCCGCCTCGGTGGCGAGCAGCGCAGCCTTGCGCTCCACCCCCCATCGGTAGCCCGACAATCGGCCGTCGCTGCGCACCACGCGGTGGCAGGGAATCGCCACCGCCAGCGTGTTTTGAGCGCAGGCCCGAGCCACGGCACGCACCGCGCGCGGTGCGCCGATGCTTCTTGCGACGTCTGCATAGCTTGCTGTCGTACCGGCGGGAAGCTCGCGGAGCGCCTGCCACACGCGCTGCTGGAATGCGGTGCCCCGAACGTCGAGCGGGAGATCGAGCCCGAGCGCGGGCGCTTCGACGAAGCCCACGACGCGCGCGACGAGACGCTCGAACGCAGCGTCGCCGCCGATCAGCTCGGCTTTTGGGAACTCGTCCTGCAGCCGTCGCGCGAGCTGATCGGGATCGTCGCCGAGCAGGATCGCGCAGATCCCCCGCTCGCTCGCCGCGACCAGGATGGCACCGAGCGAGCATTCGCCCACGGCGAACCGGATGCGTGTCGCGGCACCGCCGGCGCGGTAGGTCGACGGTGTCATACCGAGCCGCGAGTCGGAGTTCGCGTAGAACCGCCCGCTCGAGTTGTAACCCGCCTCGTAGAGCGCATCCGTCACGGAGCCCGCGCGGCTAAGCTCACGGCGTGTTCGGTCTGCGAGCCGTGCCTGCGCATAAGCACGCGGTGTGACTCCGGTGATCGACTTGAACACACGATGGAAGTGCCAGGCGCTCATGCCGGCGTCGGCTGCGAGCGAGGCCAGCGACGGGATGCGCTCGGCCGACTCGATGGTGCGGCAGGCACGGGTAACCTGGGCCGCGTGACGCTCGATGAGGCTCGGTTGATCCGGGCGACAACGCCGGCAGGGACGGAACCCAGCCCGTTCGGCGTCCTCGCCCGTCGCGTAAAACTGCACGTTTTGCGGGCGGGCGCGACGCGCCGCGCAGGACGGCCGGCAATAGACGCCGGTCGTGCGGACCGAGTAAACGAAACGCCCATCCGCCGTCGCGTCGCGCGCGATCACGGTGGCCCAGCGCGGATCCGTGACGACGCGGCGGGCCTGTTCTGCTTTGCGTTCTGTCGTGTTCATGGCCGTTCCTCAGGTTCTGCCGGGTATGCGTGGCATTCTGGGGACGGTCGGCGAGCCCGGCACCCCGGGTCTTGCTCTCGAATCCTAGAACGGGATGTCGTCGTCGAACTCCCCGGCCGAGGCCGGCTGTGCCTGGCGCTCCGGCGCCGACGCGGCACGCGGCTCGCCGCGCGGTTCGGCTCCGGTGCGCTCGCCACCGCGACTGCCGAGCATCTGCATCTCGGCTGCGATGATCTCGGTCGTGTAGCGGTCCTTGCCCTCCTTGTCCTGCCACTTGCGCGTCTTCAGGCGCCCTTCGACATAGATCTGCGAGCCTTTGCGCAGGTACTCCGCGGCGATCTCGGCCAGCCGGTCGTACATGACGATGCTGTGCCACTCGGTCTGCTCGCGCTGCTCGCCCGTCTGCTTGTCCTTCCAGCCGTCGGTGGTCGCAAGCCGAAGGTTGGTGACCGCTTTGCCGCTCGGCATGTAGCGGGTTTCCGGGTCCTGCCCGAGGTTGCCGACGAGGATGACTTTGTTGATGCCGCGTGCCATGGGAATGTCCGCCTGATTGGGAGCACGATTTTACGGTACGGCGCGGGGCGCCGGGTAAGCGAATAATCTGCCGCTTGCACCAGAAACCGGTGAATCGCGGCCTCAGATGCTCACGATGCTGCCCTTGGCGATGATCGGGCCTGTGGGCACGCCCTGCGGCGCGCCGCCGACGGGCTCGAGCGAGATGGCCAGCACCGAGCCCGCCGTCATCGCGCGGCGCAGGTCGGCCGGCACGTCGACCGTCTGCGCCTTGTCGGTAGTTACGACACCCAGCGAGCGTGGCGCCTCACCGGCCGGGATCAGCCACAGTTCAGGCACGCGCCCCTCGGCGTCGGGCGCCGTGGGAACGGCGACGAGCTCGATTGCGCCCCGCGCCGGATCGAGCGTCGCCAGGTAGGCCGGCGAGCCGTCGTCGAGGGTGATTGTCGTGACCGCGCGCGCGATGGGCACCGTGGGTGCCGGCACAGGCAACGGAACAGGTGCCGGCGCTTCCCGGACGGTGTTCAGGACCGCAAGCGCCGTCGTCGCGACGATCCCTGCCGCGGCCGCCGCGCGCCAGAATCCGACGCTCTGCCAGAGACCGCCACGCGCACGCTCGACCGCCGGCCAGCCCAGGCGCCGGCGAATTCCGGGCCAGACATGCGGCGGTGCGGTCACGGGCGAGACGCTGGCGAAGAGCCCAGCGAGCCGGTCTTCCCACGCCGCGACCTGCGCGGCGAACGCGGCATCGGCACGGATGCGTGCCTGTGAGCGTCGGCGCTGCTCCGCGTCCTGGACGCCCAGCGCGTACTCGGCGGCTTCAAGATCCGGGCCAGGCGGCTCGGAGCCGAACGGGTCGTCGGAGACTGGGTCGGGAGTGTTCATGTTTCGAGGCAGGCCTTGAGCTGCATCAGTCCGCGCCGGATCCAGCTCTTCACCGAGCCGAGCGGTGCGCCGATGCGCGCCGCGAGTTCGTCGTACGTCGCACCGTCGAAGAAGGCGATTCGGATGAGGCTGCGCCGCCGCTCGTCGAGCTGCTCGAGGCACCGGTCGAGCCGGCTGCGATCCGTGGCGATCTCCGCATCGCGATCGGGCGCCTCGCCCGGATCGGCGATCTGCTCGATGAGCTCGAGCGGTGCGCGCGAAACCGGCGGCCGGGATCGCAATCGATCGATCGCCTTGTTGCGCACGATCGTCGACAGCCAGGCAATCGCGCCGGCGCGATCGGGATCGTATTGCCCCGCCCGGTTCCAGACCGTGACAAAGGCGTCCTGCAGCACGTCCTCGGCTTCTGTGCGATCGGAGAGCACGCGCACGCAGACCCCGTACAACCGCGCCGAGGTCGCGCGGTAGAGCGCCTCGAACGCGCCGCGATCACCGGCCGCGACGTCCGACGACCAGGCGATCGAGCGAAGTGTCCCGCTGCTCGACCGGGCGTGTTGCCGCTTCTGCCATTCGAGGAACCTGAGGTCTCGTGTGGCGCCAGTCAGTCAGTTTACCCCCTTCGCCCGGAGCAGCAGAACGGCGGCGACCGACCGGCCGCCATGCCTATTTCTACGTACCGGGCGCGGGTCCGGATGCAGTCGGCGTGCAGCACGCGTCGCCCTCCCGCAACCGAGGCCCCCCTGCTTTGCCCCGCCGGCGCCGCGCTGCGTATAGTGACCGTTTGGCCACGAGCGGCCCCGACCGGACCCGTCATGGACGTCATCCGCATCCGCGGTGCGCGGACGCACAACCTGAAGAGCATCGACCTCGACCTGCCGCGCGACCGGCTGATCGTCATCACGGGTCTCTCGGGCTCGGGCAAGTCCTCACTCGCCTTCGACACCATCTATGCCGAGGGGCAGCGCCGTTATGTCGAGTCGCTCTCGGCGTATGCGAGGCAGTTCCTGTCGGTGATGGAAAAGCCCGACGTCGATCATATCGAGGGACTCTCGCCAGCCATCGCGATCGAGCAGAAGGCGACTTCGCACAACCCGCGTTCCACGGTCGGGACGGTGACCGAGATCTACGACTACCTGCGTGTGCTCTACGCGAGGGCGGGCGTACCGCGTTGCCCGGAGCACGGCCAGGAGCTCACCGCGCAGACCGTGAGCCAGATGGTCGACCAGGTGCTCGCCCTGCCCGAGGGATCGAGCGTGCTGCTCCTCGCGCCGGTGGTCCAGGACCGCAAAGGAGAGCACGTCGAGACGCTCGAGCAGCTCCGGGCCCAGGGGTTCGTGCGCGCGCTCATCGATGGCCGCCTGGTCGAGCTCGAGTCGCCGCCCGGGCTCGATGCGCGCCGCCGGCACAGCATCGACGTCGTGGTCGACCGGCTGCGCGTGCGGCGGGATGCGGCGCAACGCCTCGCCGAGTCCTTCGAGACGGCACTCGCACTCGCGCAGGGCGTCGCGCGGGTCGCCTTCGCCGACGAGCAGGATCACGCGCCGCTCGTGTTCTCCAACCGCTTCGCATGCACGGTCTGCGGCTACAGTCTCCCGGGCCTCGAGCCGCGCCTCTTCTCGTTCAATAACCCCGCCGGCGCCTGTGGGACCTGCGGGGGGCTCGGCGTGCAGGAGTTCTTCGATCCGGCCCGCGTCGTCGTCAACCCCGGCCTGTCGCTGGCCGGCGGCGCGGTGCGCGGCTGGGACCGCCGCAACGCCTATTACTTCCAGCTGATCCAGTCACTGTCGCGCCATTTCCGTTTCGATATCGAGACGCCGTGGAGCGAGCTGCCGGAGGCCGTGCAGCACGTGCTGCTCTGGGGCAGCGGCGAGGAGCGGGTCGAGTTCCGCTATTTCGACGCCCGCGGACGCACGACGCGCCGCACCCATGCCTGGGAAGGGATCCTGCCGAATCTCGAGCGGCGCTATCGCGAGACCGAATCGGCGACTGTTCGCGAAGAACTCGCGCGATACCGCGGTACGCGCGCCTGTGTCGACTGCCGCGGCAGCCGCTTGAACCTTGCCGCGCGCAACGTGTTCGTCGCCGGCCACGCCCTGCCCGACATCGCGGCGCTCCCCATTGCGGACGCGCGGCGCCTCTTCGCCGACCTCAGGATCGAGGGCTGGCGCGGCGAGATCGCGCAGCGGCTGGTGCGGGAGATCTCTGACCGGCTCACCTTCCTGAGCGACGTCGGTCTCGACTACCTGGCGCTGGATCGCAGCGCGGAAACGCTGTCGGGGGGCGAGGCGCAGCGCATCCGGCTCGCGAGCCAGATCGGATCCGGACTGGTGGGGGTGATGTACATCCTCGACGAGCCATCGATCGGCCTGCACCAGCGCGACAACCAGCGGCTGCTCGACACGCTCACGCGCTTGCGCGACCTCGGCAACACGGTGCTCGTGGTCGAGCACGACGAGGACGCGATCCGGCAGGCCGACTACGTCGTCGACCTGGGTCCCGGCGCCGGGGTGCACGGCGGCGAGGTCGTGGCGACCGGCACGCCCGGAGAGATCGCGGACGCGCCGGAGTCGCTGACTGGTCAATACCTGAGCGGCCGGCGCAGCATCGCCGTGCCCGTGGTTCGCACGCCGGCGCAGCCCGGACGCGCGCTCAGGATCGTGGAGGCCACCGGGAACAACCTGCAGTCGATCACCACGGAGATTCCGCTCGGGCTCATGACCTGCGTGACGGGTGTTTCCGGCTCGGGCAAGTCCACGCTCGTGGTCGACACGCTTTTTCGCCACGCGGCCGCGGCGATGGCGGAGTCGGCGGGCGAGGCGGCGCCCTGCCGCACAGTCGAGGGTCTCGAGCAGATCGACCGCGTGATCGACATCGACCAGAGCCCGATCGGACGCACGCCGCGATCGAATCCCGCCACCTACACCGGCCTCTTCGGTCCGATCCGCGAGCTCTACGCCGAAGTGCCGGAATCGCGGGCGCGGGGGTACGACCCCGGCCGATTCAGCTTCAACGTGCGCGGCGGCCGCTGCGAGGCCTGCGAGGGCGACGGCGTCATCCGCGTCGAGATGCATTTTCTGCCCGACGCGTACGTGACCTGCGACGCCTGCCGCGGCATGCGCTACAACCGCGAGACGCTGGAGATCCGCTACAAGGGACGCAACATCCACGAAGTACTGGAGATGACCGTGGAGGACGCTCTCGCGTTCTTCCGCAACGTCCCCGCGCTCAAGTCGCGGCTCGACACGCTGAACGACGTCGGGCTCGCGTACCTGCGGCTCGGGCAGAACGCGACGACGCTGTCGGGCGGAGAGGCACAACGCGTCAAACTCGCGCGCGAGCTCGCGAAGCGCGCCACGGGGCGCACGCTGTATCTGCTCGACGAGCCGACCACGGGCCTGCACTTCCGCGACATCGAGCACCTGCTCGCCGTGCTGCTGCGCCTGCGCGACGAGGGAAACACCATCGTCGTGATCGAGCACAACCTCGACGTCATCAAGACCGCCGACTGGGTGATCGATCTGGGGCCTGAAGGCGGTGCGGGGGGCGGGCGGCTGGTCGCGGCGGGCACCCCCGAAGACGTGGCGCGCGCCCCGCAGTCGCACACCGGACGCTATCTGCGACGGGTGCTCGTCGGTGCCGGGTCGCAGTTTCGCAGTTATTCTTGCGAAGCTCCTGCGAGTTGTCTGTAGTTGTATGAATAACTGCGAAACTGCGACCCGGCACCTCAGCCGGCGGCGTGCGGGGTTGGCCGTCCGGCGATCCGAAAGGTGTGGCGCACCTCGCCACCGGAACGCGTCTCGCGATACCGACCTTCGGTGAGTGAGGCGATCACGCCACGCCAGAAGGAGAGCGCAGGGCGGTTCTGCTCGTCTTCGACGATTTCCCACTCGCCGGCGAAACGAGTCATGAGCAGCGTGGCGGCGCTACTGCCGATGCCGAGGCGCCGGGCCGCGGCCACGATGAAAAACTCTGACAGGCGGTGAGGGATGCCGCTGACCGGGCGCGTGACCAGGGCGAAGCCGACGCGCGCGCCATGATTGAGAATCACGAAAGGGTGACTCAGGTGATCGGCAAACCAGCCCTGGAGAAATTCGCTTTCGCGCGCCTCCCACTCGCCGAGCGCGGGAAAGAGGCCGGACTTGGAAACCGACAGCTCGGACAGGTAGTCGCGGTAGACCGCGCGAATCCATTCGCGATCCTCAGGGGAGCTGCGGGCGTCTCTGAGAGTGACAGACACGGGGCATCCGTGCTCGTGTGCCGGTGTGCGGGGCCGGCGACCCCGGGCTGGTTCGTTTGAGGGTCGGGCGGGCCCCAGCCCGGGGCCCGCCCTTCCTTGTCAGCTTACGCTGAGCGCGACTCTTTAGTTCGTCGCGTCCTGGGCGGCCTCACCGGCCTCCTCGGCGGCCTCACCGGTCGCCGTGGCGGCGTCCGCAGCGGCATCACCCGTGGCGTCCACTGCTTCGCTGCTGGCGTCCACCGCGGCATCGCCGGCGGCAGCAGCGGCATCACCGGCGGCGTCGACGGCCTCACCGGCCGCAGCAGCGGCATCGGCGGCAGCGTCCTGCGCAGCCTCAACAGGTTCCTTCTTGGCGCAGCCCGCGATGGCCAGGGCAGCAAGGGCAGCGGCAAGAGCGATCTTGGCGTTCATCAGAATGTACCCCGAGTAGATGAGTTTGGATGTTTGATCGAACAGCAGGCGAGGCGCCCGCATCATGCGGTGCGTACCCCCTGCGCGGTTGGCATTTTAGGTCGGTGTCCAGAGGGCGATGCGAGTCTTCTGTCTGTTAATAGCGACAAGCCGGACCCGTAGCCGCCGGACACCGTCGGATACAGGTGATCAGAATGCGGGCCTCGGGCAGGATGGCGGCATTCAGCTCCACCAGGCAGGCCATGATGACCGCCACCGACATCGACCGGGCCTTTCCGGCCCACCTTGCCACGATCGCCGCCCGCACGGACGACGCGCTGGCAGCCTGCGGATTCGACGCTGTCGTGATCTTCTCGGGTCGCCCGCCGAATCATTTTCTCGACGACGCCGGCTGGCCGTTCAAGGTCAATCCGCACTTCAAGCTCTGGGCGCCGCTCACCGACGCACCGGACAGCTTCATCTGCCACGTCCCCGGGCGTCGCCCGGTCCTCTGTTTCCACCAACCGGCCGACTACTGGCACCGGCCGCCGCAGCTGCCCTCGGCCGACTGGCTGGCCGAATTCGACGTGCAGACCATCCGCGAGCCCGGCGAGGCGCGCGCAGTACTGACCGCGGCGCTCGGTCGCGCGCCGCGCACGGTGTTCCTGGGTGAATGGCATTCGGAATTCGCCGACTGGGGCTTCGCGGCCTGCAATCCGCCGGCACTCCTGGCGCACCTGCATTACTGGCGGGCCGTGAAGACGCCTTACGAGCTCGAATGCATGCGCAACGCGTCGCGGTTGGGCGCACGTGCACACCTTGCGGCCCGGGATGCGTTCTTCACCGGCGCGTCCGAGTTCGAAGTTCACGGCGCCTACTGCGAGGCGAGCGGGCTCACCGAGGCGGAGCTGCCCTATCAGAACATCATCGCCTTCAACGAGGGCGCAGCCATCCTCCACAACCATCACCTCGACCGCCGCCGCGACGTGCCGCGACGCTCCTTCCTCATTGATGCCGGAGCGCAGTACCGCGGCTACGCATCCGACATAACGCGCACCTATTCGGGCGGCGACCCGGAGTTCTCGGCCCTGATCGAGGGAATGGATGCGCTGCAGCGGCGGCTCTGTGCCTCGATCCGCCCTGGTCACGACTATCGCGAAGTGCATCTCGAGGCTCACGGCATGATCGCGGAGCTGCTGCGCGAGGCGGGCGTGATCAGCTGCAGCGCGGACGCCGCCGTTGCGGACGGCGTCAGCGGCGTCTTTTTCCCGCACGGCGTCGGTCACCTGCTCGGGCTGCAGGTGCACGACGTTGCGGGCTTCGCCGCGGACGTGACGGGACGCGAGGTTCCGAAACCCGACGGTCACCCCTATCTTCGGCTTACGCGGCGGCTCGAGCCGGGCTTCGTCGTCACGGTCGAGCCGGGGGTCTACTTCATCGATCTGCTGCTGGAGGCGGCGCGTGCCGGCCCGACCGGCCGGCACATCCGCTGGGACGCGGTCGAGCGGCTCAAGCCCTGGGGCGGTATCCGCATCGAGGACGACGTTGTCTGCACGACGGCTGAACCGGAGAACCTGACGCGCGACGCCTTTGCCGGGCTCTCCTGAAGAGATCCTCTGTCTCGGTCACCGATTCTTCAGCAGATCGCGTATCTCGGTGAGTAACGCGACGTCGGCCGGGGGCGCCGGCGCGGCGGCCGGCGCCGAGGTCCGGAGCTTGTTCATCGCCCGTATGGCCAGGAAGATCGCGGCGGCGACGATCAGGAAGTCAAACACGTTCTGCAGGAACACGCCGTACTTGAGCAGTACCGGTTCGCCGGCGGCGTTGGTGCCGAGCGTAACCGCCAGCTGATTGAAATTGACCTGGCCGATCGCCATGCCGAGCAGCGGCATCACGACGTCGGCCACGAAGGAGCTCACGATCTTGCCGAACGCCGCGCCGATGATGATGCCGACCGCCATGTCGACGACGTTGCCCTTCATCGCGAATGCCTTGAACTCGGACATCAGGCTCATTGCTCTGCCTCCCATGCTGGCGTAATGCGGAGCCAACAACGATACGGACTCGACGGCTGCAATAGAAGGCCAATCCGGCCGGCGTGCGCCCGTGCCCGCACGCCAAGGTGAATTCGCCTTGCGCATGGCGCGGCGTTTATAGTCCGCGCGTGCCGCTCGGACAGCCCTCCTAGATGCGATCCGGCCTGATCGCCCGATTGCGCGAGCGCGGGGTGCTGCGGGTCGCTGCAAGTTACGCCGTCATCGCGTGGCTCGCGCTGCAGATCGCCGATGTCGTGCTCGAGCCCTGGAACCTCCCGGCGTGGGTGCAGCGCGCCCCGCTCGTCGTGGCACTCCTGGGCTTCCCGATCGCGATTGCGCTCGCCTGGTTCCTCGAGCTCGGCGACGGCGCGGTCACGCGCGATGCGGCCGCGGACGGCGCGGTACGGCCGGTCGTGCACGGCTGGCGGCGCCATGTCGACATCGCGGTCATCAGCGTGCTCGGTGCGATCGTCGGATTTTTCCTCATGCGGGACGCTGGCTGGCTTGGCGAATCGGCACGCCCGCGCCGCGGCATCGAGTCCTCGAGCCTGGCGGTGCTGCCGTTCGCGAACACTGGCGCGTATGGCGATCAGCATGTCAGCGAGGGCTTGAGCGACGAGCTGCGCAACCAGTTCTCCCGCATGCAGAGCCTGCGGGTGACCGCGCGCTCCTCGTCGATCGCGTTCCAGGACCAGTCGCTCGATGCCGTTTCCATCGCCGGGAAGCTCGCCGTGGCTGCGCTGCTCGAGGGCACGGTGGGTCGCGGCGGCGGGCGCCTGCAGGTCTCGGTGCAGCTCATCGACGGGCGCGACGGCAAGGTGATGTGGGCCGAGCGCTACGACCGCCCGGACAACGACCTGCTCGCCGTGCAGCGCGAGATCGCGAACGCCGTCGTCGCCGAGGTGCTGCCACGATTTGCAGCATCCGGTCAGGCCGCGCCGGCCCCGCCGACCGAGGACCCGGTCGCCTACGATCTCTACCTGCTCGGCCTGCAGAAGGGGCGCGAAGCAGAGAATTCGATGTCCGCCGGCGACAACGCCGATGGGATGACCGGCCTGGCGCAGGCCATCGATCTCTTGCGGTCCGCCATCGCCACCGACCCGAAATTCGCGCAGGCGCATGCGAGCCTCGCCCAGGCGCTTCTGAACCAGGCGATGAACCGGATCAACGAGGCGAGCAATGCCGAGCAAGTCGCCGCGTTCGACCGCGAGGTGATGCCCGACATCGAGCGCGCGCTCGAGCTCGATCCAAAGAACGCCGAGGCGTATGTCGCCAAGGGCCGGTTGCTGAAGTACACGTTTCGACCCGGTGCAGAGGCGGCCTTCCGTCGCGCCGTCGAGCTCGATCCCAGCCACGCCCGCGCGACGCTGTTGCTGGGGCAGTCGGCGATCGCGCACGGTCGGGTCGATGAGCGGCATCGACTCGTGATGCGGGCCCGCGATCTCGATCCGATGGACCGCGCGAATCACGAGCTCGCGGTCGTCAGTGCCTGGATCCTCGGCCGCGGAGATGAGCTGCGGGCCGTCGTCGATCGCATGCTGAGCCTGTTCCCGGATGACCCGGCCGCGGTGCGGTCGGCTTGCGATTCCTGGTCGTACCTCGGTGCGCCGGACGAAACCCTGGCCTGCGCCACGCAGGCGCGCACGAGGTTTCCCGACAGTACCGAGTTCGGCAAGGAGCTGGACGGCTTGTCAGGCGAGGCATGGGAGACGCTGGGCGACGATGCGCAGGCGCTACGCTATTACGAGCGGGCGGGCTCGACGCTCGAAGTGATGAGGTTGCGCGGCGACGACGCGGCACTGCGGCGACTCGCCGCGGAAACGCTCGCCAGGCGGCTGACCCCCTTTGACTGGGAGATCGCCGATGTGCTGGCGCGCGCGGGATTCACGAACGAAGCCATCCAGATCCACCGGGCAGCCGGCATCGCGGAAATCCTGGAGTCCGACCTGAGCTTCAAGCCGTTCGTCGTGCACGGTGTCATACAGCTGGTCGCCCTGCTGCAGATGCAGGATCAAGCCGAGGACGCGGCGCGCCTCCTCACGCAGGCCACGGCGTTCTCGGAGACTCAGCGCCGGCACGGGGCCCGCAGCAGTGGCGTGCGCCTGGGCGCTGCCAAGTTATACGCTTTGGCGGGCCGAACCGATGAAGGGCTCGAGCAATTGGCACTCGCCGTGGACGCGATGGATTCGCCGTTCTCGGCGACCTACACCGAAACCGATCCTGCGCTGGCCAGGCTGAATGCCGATCCGCGCTTCAAGGTGCAGATGAAGCGCCTGCGCGACCGTCAGGCGCAGATCCGTGCGCGGCTACCGGAGACGTTCCGGCGGCACGGCCTGCCCTGGCCGCCGGAATGAAAAAGGGGACATTCTCCATTTCTCCCCGCGCCAGAGCTGAAAGCTTGGCGGGCGAAATAGAGAATGTCCCCTTTGTTGCTACTCAGCCTGCCGCAGCCTTCTTCTTCCGCGTCGTACGCGGCTTCTTCTCGGCCGGCTCCGCTGCGGCCTTCTTCGCAGCCTTCTTCGGTGCCGCCTTTTCGGACGGCGCGGCTTTCTTCTTCCGTGCGCGGGTTTTTTTCGTCCCCTCGTCCGGCGTCGCCGCCTCGGCCTGCGCGGCCGACTCGACCAGTGCCATCAGCGCCATCGGCGCTGAATCGCCGGGGCGGTTGGCCATGTGCAGGATGCGCGTGTAGCCGCCCGGGCGCGCCTTGAAGCGGGGGCCGAGGTCGCCGAAGAGCTTCTCGACCATCGCGGTGTCGCGCAACCGCGCAAACGCACGGCGGCGGTTGGCGAGGCTGTCGCTCTTGCCCAGAGTGATCAGGGGCTCGACGTACCGGCGCAGCTCCTTCGCCTTCGGCACGGTGGTGCGGATCGTCTCGTGCTTGAGCAGCGACGCCGCCATGTTACGCAGCATCGCCCAGCGGTGCGGAGTGTTGCGGCTCAGCTGCCGCCCGGTCAGTCCGTGTCTCATGTTTTTCTACCAGCGTCCTTGAGCCCGGGCTCAGACGATGTCCCGGTCCTCGTCGCGCCGGAGCCCCACCGGCGGCCAGTTGTCGAGACGCACACCGAGCGAGAGACCGTGGCTCTCCAGCACTTCCTTGATCTCGGTGAGCGACTTCTTGCCGAGGTTTGGCGTGCGCAGCAGCTCGACCTCGGTCTTCTGCACCAGGTCGCCGATGTAATGGATGTTCTCCGCCTTCAGGCAGTTCGCACTGCGAACCGTGAGCTCGAGCTCATCGACCGGGCGCAGCAGCAGGGGCTCGAAGTGATGCTCGGACGGCTTGATACGGTCCTCGTCCTGGCCCTGAAGGTCGACGAATACCGAGAGCTGATCCTTGAGGATCGAGCCCGCACGGCGGATGGCTTCTTCCGCGTCGAGCGTGCCGTTGGTCTCGATGTCGATGATCAGCTTGTCGAGGTCAGTGCGCTGCTCGACGCGCGCGGCTTCCACCGTGTAGGTGACCTTGCGGATCGGGCTGAACGAGGCGTCGAGCAGCAGGCGGCCGATGGGACGGCTCGCCTCCTCGAAGGCAACGCGCTGCACCGCCGGCCGGTAGCCACGGCCGCGCTCGATCTTGAGCGTCATGACGAGCTCACCGGCCTTGGTCAGGTTCGCGATCACGAGTTCCGGATTCAGGATCTCGACGTCGTGGTCGCCCTGGATGTCGCCGGCGCGCACGGGCCCCGGGCCCTTCTTGGAGAGACGCAGCTCCGACTGCTCGCGGGCATTGAGGCGCGTCGCCACCTGCTTGAGGTTCAACAGGATGTCGACGACGTCCTCCTGGACGCCCTCGATGCTGGTGTACTCGTGGAGCACGCCCTCGATCTCGGCTTCGGTGATCGCGCTTCCGGGCATCGACGACAACAGCACGCGTCGAAGCGCGTTGCCGAGCGTATGCCCGAAGCCGCGCTCGAACGGCTCGATGACGACGCGCGCATGGCGCGGGGAGCTTGGCGTCACTTTCACGACGCGCGGCTTCAGGAACTCGGTCACGGATGACTGCATGGACAGGTCACCTCGCCGGCCAACCGGCCGGTCAACAAAACGGAATTACTTCGAATACAACTCGACGACGAGGCTCTCGTTGATGTCCGGCAGGATGTCCTCGCGCTCGGGCAGCGACTTGTACACCCCGGAGAACTTCTTCTCGTCGACTTCGACCCAGTCGGGGAAACCGATCTGGGAGCGGATCTGGAGCGCCTGCTGGATGCGGGCCTGCTTCTGGGCCTTCTCGCGGAGGACGATCGCGTCGCCCGCCTTGCACTGGTAGGACGGGATGTTCACCGTCGAGCCGTTGACCGCGACCGCTCGGTGGCTCACGAGCTGTCGCGCTTCGTTGCGCGTCGAGGCGAAACCCATGCGGTAGACCACGTTGTCGAGGCGGCTCTCGAGGAGCTGCAGCAGCGTCTCGCCCGTGGCACCCGGCCGGCCCGCGGCCTGGAAGTAGTAACCGCGGAACTGCTTCTCGAGCACGCCGTACATGCGACGCAGCTTCTGCTTCTCGCGCAGCTGCAACCCGTAACCCGATACCCGCGCGCGGCGCTCGCCCTTGACGCCGCCGGGCGGCACCTCGAGCTTGCACTTCGACTCGAGCGGCTTCACCCCGCTCTTCAGGAACAGGTCGGTGCCCTCGCGGCGCGAGAGCTTGCACTTCGGTCCCAGATACCTCGCCATTCGATCTTCCTCAGGCGCGCGTCAGACGCGGCGCTTCTTGGGCGGACGGCAGCCGTTATGCGGAATCGGCGTCACGTCCTCGATGCTGGTCACTTTCAGGCCGGCAGCGTTCAACGCCCGCACGGCGGATTCACGACCCGGCCCCGGCCCGCGCACGCGGACCTCGACCGTCCGGACACCCCATTCCTGCGCGGCCGTGCCGGCGCGCTCCGCGGCGACCTGCGCCGCGAACGGCGTGCTCTTGCGCGAGCCGCGGAAGCCGCAGCCGCCCGAGGTCGCCCAGGAGAGCGTGTTGCCCTGCCGGTCGGTTATGGTCACCACCGTGTTGTTGAACGATGCGTGCACGTGCGCGATCGCGTCCGTCACCTGCCGCTTCGCCTTCTTGCGCACCTTGGCTGCCGCACTGTCCGTCGGTGCCGCGCCCTGCTGCTTCTTGTCGTCCGCCATACGCTAAAAACCTTGTCCTGTTCGACTGTGGGCCGCCGGATCAGACCTTGCCCGGAGGCGCGTTCAGCTTGACCGCCGCCTTTCGCGGTCCCTTGCGGGTGCGGGCATTGGTGCGGGTGCGCTGGCCGCGCATCGGCAGCCCCTTGCGGTGCCGGATGCCGCGGTAGCAGCCGAGGTCCATCAGCCGCTTGATGTTCATCGAGGTCTCGCGCCGCAGGTCACCCTCGACCGGCAGCCGCGCGATCTGCGAGCGCAGGGCCGCGACCTCGGGCTCGGTCAGGTCCTTGACCTTCGTTTCGGGCGTCACACCCGCCGCGGCGCAGGCCTTGAGCGCCTGCGAGCGGCCAACGCCGTAGATCGACGTCAGGCCCACCCAGACGTGCTTGTTCATCGGTATGTTGATGCCGGCTATGCGGGCCATCTGACACTCACTCCGGGGCGCGAAAAGCGCGGAAAAATATCACAAAAACGCTGCCTTCTCAACCCTGAGAAATGGCTCGGAGCCATTTCTCTCAGCCCTGCCGCTGCTTGTGGCGCTTGTCGCTGCAGATCACGTAGACCACGCCGCGACGGCGCACCACTTTGCAGTTCTTGCAGATCCGCTTCACCGAGGGTCGTACTTTCATGGTCGTCTCCGTCCGGGGGGCGCGTTCAGCGCACCTGCCCGGGGCGGCCGTAGCCGCGCAGGTTGGCCTTCTTCATCAGGCCCTCGTACTGGTGCGACATCAGGTGCGCCTGCAGCTGGGCCATGAAATCCATGATCACCACGACGATGATCAGTAGCGAGGTGCCGCCGAAGTAGAACGGCACACGGAACCGGGAAATGAGAATCTCGGGAATCAGGCACACCAGCGCCACGTACAGCGCGCCCCACACCGTGAGGCGGGTGAGCACCTTGTCGATGTACTCGGCCGTGTGCTGCCCCGGCCGGATGCCCGGGATGAAGGCCCCGGACTTCTTCAGGTTCTCGGCGGTCTCGCGCGAGTTGAACACGAGCGCGGTGTAGAAGAAGCAGAAGAAGATGATGAGCGCTCCGTACAGCACCATGTGCACGGGCTGACCGACACCGAGGCTCGCCGCGAAGCTCTGCAGCCACGCAAGGTTGTCGTTCGTCCCGAACCAGCTCGCGATCGTCGCCGGGAAGAGCAGCAGGCTCGAGGCGAAGATCGGCGGGATCACGCCTGACATGTTGAGCTTGAACGGCAGGTGCGTGGTCGTGCCCGCCATCATCCGCCGGCCCTGCTGGCGCTTGGCGTAGTTGACCGGGATCTTGCGCTGGGCGCGCTCGACGAACACCACGAACACCGTGACCGCGGCCACCATCATCACCAGGATCAACGCGAGCGCCGGGTTGATCTCCCCGTTTCGCACCAGCTCGAGCGTGCCTCCGATCGCAGAAGGCAGCCCCGCGACGATACCGGCGAGGATGATCATCGAGATGCCGTTGCCGAGGCCGCGCTCGGTGATCTGCTCGCCGAGCCACATCAGGAACATCGTTCCCGCGGTCAGCGTGAGCGTCGCCAGGAACACGAACTGGATACCGGGGTTGATGACCACGCCCTGGTTCTGGAACGCGACCGCCGCGCCTGCCGCCTGGAAGATCGCGAGCCCGACCGTGCCCATGCGAGTGTACTGCGTGAGCTTGCGCCGGCCCGCCTCGCCTTCCTTGCGCAGGGCCTGCAGCGTCGGCACCACGACCGCCATCATCTGCACGATGATCGACGCCGAGATGTACGGCATGACACCGAGGGCCAGGATCGAGAGCCGTTCGAGCGCGCCGCCCGAGAACATGTTGAACATGCTCAGGATCGTGCCCTGCTGGTCCTGAAAGAGGCGCGCGAGCGCCGTAGGATCAATGCCCGGCACCGGGATGAAGGTGCCGATGCGATAGACGATCAGTCCGCCGAGCAGGAAGAAGAATCGTCTCCTGAGCTCGGTGAACCGGCTCGCCTCGCCGAAGGCGGCGACCGGGTTGCTGCCGGGGGATTTGGCCACGCGCTGTCCTCGTCCGGGCCGGCTCAGGCCGCCTCGACCTTGCCACCCGCGGCCTCGATCGCAGCGCGCGCACCCTTGGTCACGCCGACGCCGCGGATCGTCACCGCCACCTTGATCTCGCCGGAGCGCATGATCCGCGCGCGATCGACCCGTGCCGGGACGAGGTTGGCGCGCTTGAGCGAGGCCAGGTCGATGACGCCGCCCTCGATCCGCGCGAGCTCGTTCAGGCGCACTTCGGCGACCAGCGGGGCGACCTTGGAGCGGAAGCCGACTTTCGGGAGCCGTCTCTGGATCGGCATCTGCCCGCCTTCGAAGCCGACCTTGTGATAGCCGCCCTTGCGCGCGCGCTGACCCTTGACCCCGCGGCCGCAGGTCTTGCCCTGGCCGGCCGAGGCGCCGCGTCCGACGCGCAGCCGCGGCTTACGGCTGCCCGCCCCGGGGGAGATGCTGTTCAACTTCATGTCGTCTCCTCGATGCGGAACAGATGCCGCGAGCCGTCCAGCATCCCGCGCACCTCCGGCGTGACCTTGACGGTCACCGTCTGGTGCATTCGCCGGAGGCCGAGCCCCTGCGCGGTGGCGCGATGGCGCGCGAGCTGTCCATGGACGCTCTTCACCAGCGTCACCTTGACGGCCTTGACCGTGCTGTCCTTGCTGCTGCTCATGACCGTCAACCCGTGATCTCGGCGAGACTCTTGCCGCGCTTCGCGGCGATGCGCTCCGGCGCGGGCGCGAGCGCGAGCGCGTTCATCGTCGCGCGCACGACATTGATGGGGTTGCGCGACCCGTAACTCTTGGCGAGCACGTTGCGCACGCCGGCGCACTCGAACACCGCGCGCATGCTGCCGCCCGCGATCACTCCGGTGCCGTCCGCGGCGGGCTGCATGTAGACCTTCGACGTGCCGTGCTTTCCCGTGGCGGCAAAGTGCAGCGTCGAGTTACGGAGGCTCACATTGACCAGGTTCTTGCGCGCAGCCTGCATTGCCTTCTGTATCGCGACCGGCACTTCGCGGGCCTTGCCGTAGCCGAAGCCGACGCGGCCGTTGCCGTCGCCCACGACGGTGAGCGCCGTGAACCCGAACTGCCGGCCGCCCTTGACGACCTTGGCCACGCGGTTGACGGCTACCAGCTTCTCGATGAACTCGTCGGCCGCGGCCGGCCTGTCTACTCTCGCCATTGCTGCTCCTCAGATTGCGACGGTGCGGCTCAGAACTCGAGCCCGTGCTCGCGCGCGGAGTCGGCCAGCGCCTTCACGCGGCCATGAAACTTGAAACCCGACCGGTCGAAGGCAACCTGCTTGACACCCTTGGCCTTCGCGCGCTCGGCTATCGCCTTGCCCACGGCCTTGGCGGCCTCGACGTTGCCGGTAGCCTTCAACCCGCCCGCGACGTCCTTCTGGACGGTCGACGCCACGGCGACGACGCGTGAATCGGCATCGAGCACCTGCGCGTAGATGTGGCGCGGCGTGCGATGCACGGACAGGCGCATCACCCTGAGCTCGCGGAGCTTTGCGCGGCCGCGCAACGCCCGCTTCTGACGGCTGACCTTCTTTTCCATCATTGCACCCTTACTTCTTCTTCGTTTCCTTGAGCTCGATGCGCTCACCGGAATAACGAACACCCTTGCCCTTGTACGGCTCGGGCGAGCGGTACGCGCGGATCTCCGCGGCGACCTGGCCAACGCGCTGCTTGTCGGCGCCCCGCACCACGATCTCCGTCTGCGACGGCGTCTCGATGGTGATTCCCTCCGGCGCGGCGTACACCACCGGATGGGAGAAGCCGAGCGTGAGGTTGAGGTTCTTTCCCTGCACCTGCGCACGGTAGCCGACGCCCACCAGCTCGAGCTTGCGCTCGTAACCCTTCGAGACACCCTCCACGACGTTCGCGAGGTGCGAACGCAGCGAGCCCGCGTGCATCAGCGACTCGCGGCTGCGCTCCGCCGGCTCGATGCGCACGGTCTGCGCCTCCTGCACGAGCTTGAGGCCCGGTCTCACGGGCAGGCTGATCGTGCCCTTGGCACCCTTCACCGTCACCGTGTCCTCGGTGATCGTCGTGGTCACGCCCTGGGGCAGCGACACCGGCATTCTTGCGACTCGTGACATGGCCTTCTTCCTGCGTAGATCGCGTCCGTCAGGACACGATGCAGAGAACCTCGCCGCCGTGGCCGCCGGCCCGCGCTTCGCGGTCCGACATCACGCCGCTCGAGGTCGAGATGATCGCGACACCCATGCCGCCCAGGATGCGCGGCAACTCGTCCTTGCCCTTGTAGATCCGGAGGCCCGGACGGCTCACGCGCTCGAGGCGGTCGATGACCGGCCGGCCCTGGTAGTACTTGAGCCGCACCGTCAACATCGGCTTGCCGTCGTCGCCGACCACCGCGAAATCGTCGATGTAGCCCTCGTCCTTCAGCACCTTGGCAAGCGCGAGCTTGACCCGTGAGGACGGCGCCGCGACCTCGGGTTTGCCGGCGCGCTGCCCGTTGCGGATGCGGGTGAGGAAGTCCGCGATTGGATCCGTCATGCTCATGTATAGCTCCAGTACGCGGTCTTACCAGCTGGCCTTGCGCAGGCCGGGAATGTCGCCGCGCATCGTGGCCTCGCGCAGCTTCATGCGTGCGAGACCGAACTTGCGATACGTGCCACGCGAACGCCCTGTTATCGCGCAGCGGTTGCGCAACCGCGAGGCCGAGGTGTCGCGCGGCATCGCCTGCAGCGTGCGGGCGGCCTCTTCGCGCTCGGTGTCCGTCGACTTCGGGCTGCGGATGGTCTCTTTGAGGCGGGCGCGCTTCGCCGCGTGCTGCTTCACGAGCTTTCCGCGGCGCTTCTCGCGCTCGATCATGCTGGTCTTCGCCATGTGCCGATCCTTACTTGCGGAACGGGAAGTTGAAGGACTCGAGCAACGCCCGCCCTTCCCGGTCGTCGCGTGCCGATGTAGTGATGGTGATGTCCATGCCCCGGATCGCGTCGATCTTGTCGTAGGCGATCTCGGGGAAGATGATCTGTTCCTTGACGCCGAAGCTGTAGCTGCCGCGTCCATCGAAGGAGCGCGCCGAGACGCCGCGGAAATCGCGGATGCGCGGCATCGCGACGCTGATCAGGCGGTCGAGGAACTCGTACATGCGCGCGCCGCGCAGCGTCACCTTGGCGCCGACCGGGATCCCGGCGCGCAGCTTGAACGACGCGATCGCCTTGCGCGACTTGGTGATCTGCGGCTTCTGGCCGGTGATCGCGGTCAGGTTGTCCACCGCGCCTTCCATCGCCTTCTTGTCCGCGACCGCCTCGCCAACGCCCATGTTCACGGTGATCTTCATGATCCGCGGCACGCGCATCGGGTTGGGCAGCTCCAGGCTCTTCATGAGCTCGGGCACGACCTTCTCGCGGTAGTATTCCTGCAGCCTTGCCATCTGTGCTTTCCTCGCCCCTTGCGCCGTATCAGGCGTCCACGACTTCGTCGTTGGACTTGAAATAGCGCACGCGCCGCCCGTCGGCGAGCGAGCGCACGCCCACGCGGTCGCCCTTCTTCGTCGCCGGGTTCCACAGCGCCACGTTCGAGAGATGCAGCGCAGCCTCCTTCTCGAGGATGCCGCCCTGCACGCCGCGCTGCGGGTTGGGCCGCGTGTGACGCTTGATCATGTTCACGTTCTCGACGAGCACGCGGTCGTCCGGCAGCACCTTGATCACGGTGCCACGGCGGCCCTTCTCGCGGCCGGCGATCACGATCACTTCGTCGCCCTTGCGTATCTTGTTCATGTCACAGCACTTCCGGTGCAAGCGAGATGATCTTCATGAACTGCGAGGTGCGCAGCTCCCTGGTCACCGGCCCGAAGATGCGCGTGCCGATGGGTTCCAGCTTGTTGGTGAGCAGCACTGCCGCATTGCCGTCGAAGCGGATCAGCGAGCCGTCCGAACGGCGCACGCCGTGCGCCGTACGCACCACGACCGCATCGTAGACCTCGCCCTTCTTGACCTTGCCGCGGGGGATCGCGTCCTTGACGCTCACCTTGATGACGTCGCCGACGGTGGCGTAGCGGCGCTTCGAGCCGCCGAGCACCTTGATGCACATCAGGCTGCGGGCGCCGCTGTTGTCGGCGGCGGCGAGCATGGTTCGCATCTGGATCATGGTCGTTGCTCCTTCGACTACGCGCGGATCAGGCCTGGCCGGCCCGTTCGATCACGCGCACCAGCCGCCAGGCCTTGCGCCGCGACAGTCGCCTGCACTCGGCGATCGCGACGAGGTCGCCCTCGCGGGACTCGCCCTGCTCGTCGTGGGCCATGAGCTTGGACGTGCGGCGCACGTACTTGCCGTACTTGGCATGGCGCTCGAGACGCTCCACCGCGACGGTGATCGTCTTCTGCATCTTGCTGCTGATGACGCGTCCCGTCAGGGTGCGCTCCGCCGCGGCCTCGCCGGTACCGGCGCCGGTGTTCGCCATTGCCTGCTCGCTCATCGCCTTTCACCTCTGTTGCCGGCCCCGCGGGCCTTCTCGCCGAGCACGGTCTTCACGCGCGCGACGTTGCGGCGCACCTTGCCGAACTGGTCCGGTCGCGCCGACGCACCCGAGGCCTGCGCCATGCGCAGGTTGAACTGCTCGCGGCGCAGTTTGAGCAGCTCGTCGCCGAGCTCAGCCGCGGACTTCTGCCTGAGTTCCTTCGCCTTCATCAGCGGACCTGCCGTTTGACGAACATCGTGTCGACCGAGAGTTTCGACGCCGCCAGGCGGAACGCCTCGCGAGCGATGGCCTCGGTCACGCCTTCCATCTCGAACAGCACCTTGCCGGGCTGCACGCGCGCGACGTAGTACTCGACGTTGCCCTTGCCCGAGCCCATCCGGACTTCGAGCGGCTTCTTGGTGATCGGCACATCCGGGAACACCCGGATCCACACCTGTCCGCCACGCTTGACGTAGCGCGTCATGGCGCGGCGCGCGGCCTCGATCTCACGCGCCGTCATGCGGCTGCGCTCGACGGCCTTGAGCCCGTAGTCGCCGAAGGACACGGCGCTGCCGCGCTGTGCGAGGCCCTTGTTGCGGCCCTTGTGCTGCTTGCGGTACTTGGTTCTCTTCGGTTGCATCATGGCAGTGTCTCCGGCGCAGGGCTGCGCGGCCTCAGGTGGCCTGCTCCGGGGCGGGCGCTGCCGTCTCGGGCTGCTCCGCAGGCGCCGCCTCGGCCTGGTCGAACACTTCGCCCTTGAAGATCCACACCTTGACGCCGATGACGCCGTAGGTGGTGCGCGATTCCGCGAGGCCGTAATCGATCTCGGCGCGGAAGGTGTGCAGCGGGATACGTCCCTCGCGGTACCACTCCGTGCGCGCGATCTCCGAGCCGTTGAGCCGCCCGGACACGCGAACCTTCACGCCCAGGGCGCCGCTTCGCATCGTGTTCATGACGGCGCGCTTCATCGCGCGGCGGAACATCACGCGGCGCTCGATCTGCTGCGCGATCCCCTCGGCGACGAGCTGCGCGTCGATCTCGGGCTTGCGGATCTCCGAGATGTTGATGCGAACGTCGGTGAGGGACATCCCCATCATCCGCGCGACTTCCTGGCGCAGGCGCTCGATGTCCTCGCCCTTCTTGCCGATCACCACGCCCGGACGCGCGGTCAGGATCGTGATGTTGGCCTTGCGCGCGGCGCGCTCGATGTGGATTCGGCTCACCGACGCTTCGGCGAGCTTCTTCTTCAGAAACTCGCGCACCAGCCAGTCCTGGTGCACGTAGCCCGGGAAGCTTCGCGTATTGGCGTACCACTTCGAGGTCCAGTCGCGCGTGATGCCGAGGCGGATGCCGATCGGATTGACCTTCTGACCCATGGAAGCTCTCTCCTCAGCCCGTCCGGCCGTCGCCGACGAGGATGGTGATGTGGCTGTTGCGCTTCACGATGCGGTTGCCGCGCCCCTTGGCGCGCGCATGAAAGCGCTTCAACGTCGGCGCCTCGTCGATCTGGATGCTGTCGACCTTCAGCGCGTCGATGTCAGCGTTGTGATTGTTCTCGGCATTGGCGATCGCCGACTCGAGCACCTTGCGCACGAGCTTCGCACCCTTCTTGGGTGTGAAGCGCAGGGTCGAGAGCGCATGCCCCACGGGCTGGCCACGGACCATGTCCGCGACGAGCCGGCATTTCTGCGGCGAGATGCGTGCGTACTTGAGCTTGGCTGCGACCTGCATGGCTTACTCCGACGCGGCGGCGGCCTTGCGGTCGCCCGAGTGGCCCTTGAACGTCCGCGTCGGCGCGAACTCGCCCAGCTTGTGCCCGACCATGTTCTCCGACACCAGCACCGGGACGTGCTGCCTGCCGTTGTGAACCGCGATCGTGAGCCCGACCATGTCGGGCAGGATCATCGAGCGGCGCGACCAGGTCTTGATCGGGCGCCGGTCGTTCTTCTCCGAGGCCACCTGCACCTTCTTCGCGAGGTGCAAATCGACGAACGGACCTTTTTTCACTGAACGGGGCACGGTGCGCTCCTTTCGGAAATCAGTTGCGACGCCGGACGATCTGGCCGGCGGTGCGCTTGTTGGTGCGGGTCTTCTTGCCCTTGGTCTTCCAGCCCCAGGGCGAGACCGGGTGCGGGTTGCCCTGGCCGGACTTGCCCTCGCCGCCGCCGTGCGGGTGGTCGACCGGGTTCATCACGACGCCGCGGACCGTCGGGCGAATGCCGCGCCAGCGCTTGGCGCCGGCCTTGCCGTAGACGATCAGGTTGTTGTCGTCGTTGCCGACTTCGCCGATCGTCGCGCGGCAGTCGACGTGCACCTTGCGCATCTCCGTGGAGCGCAGGCGAATCGTCGCGTAGAGGCCTTCACGGGCGACGAGCTGCGCGGAATTCCCGGCGCTGCGCGCGAGCTGGCCACCGCGGCCGGGCTTCAACTCCACGTTGTGCACCAGCGAGCCCAGAGGAATGCTGCGCAGCGGCAACGCGTTGCCGGTCTTGATCGCCGCCTCGGTGCCGGAAGCGACCGCGTCACCCTCGGCCAGGCCCTTGGGCGCCAGGATGTAGCGGCGCTCGCCGTCGGCGTAGAGAACGAGCGCGAGATGTGCGCTGCGGTTCGGATCGTACTCGAGGCGCTCCACCTTGCCCGGCACACCGTCCTTGTTGCGACGGAAATCGACCACGCGGTAGCGATGGCGGTGGCCGCCGCCCTTGTGTCGCGTGGTGAGCCGACCCTGGTTGTTGCGCGCGCCGGTGCGCTTCTGGCTCGCCGTCAGCGCGGCGACCGGCCCGCCCTTGTGCAGGTGCGAGCGATCGGCCTTGACGACGAAACGCCTGCCGGGGGAGGTCGGTTTGGTCTTGATGAGGGCCATGTGAGCTCTTCCGTAGGTACTTGAGCGCGGCGCGTCAGCTGCCGGCGAAGTCGATCGTCTGGCCGGCGACCAGGCGGACGTACGCCTTCTTGAAGTCCGAGCGCTTCCCCGGGCGGTTGCCGAAGCGCTTGGCCTTGCCGGCGGCATTCACGACCTGCACCGAGTCGACCTTGACTTCGAACATCAGCTCGACGGCGGCCTTGATCTCGGGCTTGGTCGCGTCCGGACGGACCCGGAACACGAACTGGTTTGCGCGCTCGCCGACAAACGCCGCCTTCTCCGATACGTGCGGCGCGAGCAGCACCGACATCAGACGTTCCTTGCCGCTCATGCCAGCTTCTCCTCGAGCATACGCACCGCGCCGACCGTGGCGAGCACGCGCTCGTGCCGCACCAGGCTGACCGGATCGACGGCCGACACGGGCAGCACGGACACGCCGGGCAGGTTGCGGGATGCGAGATCGAGCTTCTCGTCGTAGGCCTCGATCAACACCAGCACGTTGTTCATCTCGAGCTCGCGCAGCCGTGCCACGAGCAGCCGCGTCTTCGGCGCCTCGAGCGAGAGCGAGTCGATCACGACCAGCCGCTCGAGGCGGGCGAGCTCGGAGAGCATCGCGCGCATCGCGCCCTGGTACATCTTGCGGTTGACCTTCTGCGAATAGTCGCGCGGGCGCGCCGCGAAGGCGCGACCACCACCAACCCAGATCGGGCTGCGGATGCTGCCTGCGCGCGCGCGGCCGCCACCCTTCTGGGCGTGCGGCTTGCGCCCGCCGCCGCGAACCTCGGCCTTGCTCTTCTGACGCTTGGTTCCCGCGCGGCCCGCATTCATGTACGCCGTGACGACCTGGTGGACGAGCGACTCGTTGAAGTCGCGCCCGAAGGTCTTGTCGGAAACCTCGAGGCCGGCGCTGGATGCGCCTTTGCTTACGAGCTTGAGCGTGGTGGCCATGGTCCTTCCGCTCCTGTTACTTCTTGCCGACCGGCTTGGCCGCGGCCGCTGCTGCCCGCTTCG
>CAVWOW010000014.1:0-268485 GCA_963756755.1 uncultured Gammaproteobacteria bacterium | reverse complement strand
GCGTCAAGGCCTAGCCGACCGACGGGTCGAGAGCACCTTCTCGAACATCGCAAACGCGGAGGTCAACTGACGCCGCGGTCCTGGCGGCTCGACCACGCGATCGCGCGGTCGAGCCGCGCGAGCGTCGTCTCGCGGCCCAGCATGTCGAGCGTCACGTCGATGGGTGGCGAGACGCGCCGCCCGCGACCGCCACGCGCACGGGCTGCGCGACCTTGCCGAGCGCGACCTCGTGCGCGATTGCGCGTCAAGATCGCCGCGTGCAGCGCCGGCGCCCGCCAGTCCGTGAGCGCCGCCAGCCCGTCACGGACCGCCGCAGCGCCCGCGCCGCCTCCGCGGTGAGATGCTTCTTCGCCGCCTTCTCGTCGTAGCCGCGAGATCGCGGAAGAAGAACAGGCTCGCCTGCGCCATCTCCCTCAGCGTCTTCGCCCGCTCCTGCTGAGCGCGCGCGACGGCGGCCAGGCTGCGCGCGTCGGCCACCTGCAACGCCGAGCGCCGCGAAATGCGGCCCAGATGCACAGCCAGCTCCTCGGCCGTCGCCCGCATGATGTGCTGCTGATTGAGCCACAGCAGCTTCTCCGGTTGAGCGCGAGGCCGACTTGTTCACGTCCGTGATGTCGAACAGCCGGATCATCTCCTCGCGCGTGAAGATCTCCTGGTCGCCGTGCGACCAGCCGAGGCGCACGAGATAGTTGAGCAGCGCCTCCGGCAGGAAGCCCGCGTCCCGATACTCCAGCACGCTGACCGCGCCGTGTCGCTTCGAGAGCTTCGCGCCGTCGGGTCCCAGGATCATCGGCAGGTGGGCGTACACCGGCGGCTCGCGCCCAGCGCCCGCAGCATGTTCATCTGCCGCGGCGTGTTGTTGAGGTGGTCGTCGCCGCGGATGACGTGGCGTGATCCGCATGTCGAGGTCGTCGACGACGACGCAGAAATTGTAGGTCGGCGTGCCGTCCGAGCGGGCGATGATCAGGTCGTCGAGCTCCGCGTTGTCGAAGCCGACGTGCCGTGGACGACGTCCCTCGACGACGACCGCGCCCTCGTCGGGATTCCGGAAGCGCACGACCGGCGGACGCCGTCGCGCGGCGTCGGTGCGGCTCCGGCAGCGGCCGTCGTAGCGCGGCTTCTCCTTGCGCGCGAGCTGCGCCGCGCGCATCTCGTCGAGCTCTTCCTTGCGTGCAGTAGCAGTGATAGGCCTTGCCCTGCCAGGAACTGCGCGATGACCTCGGCGTAACGGTCGAAGCGCCGCGTCTGGTAGTACGGGCCCTCGTCGTCATCGAGCCCGAGCCAGGCCATGCCGTCCAGGATCACCTGTATCGCTTCGTCGGTCGAGCGCTCGCGATCGGTGTCCTCGATGCGCAGGATGAACTTCGCCGCCCTGCCGCCGCGCGTACAGCCAGGAGAACAAGCGCGGTGCGCACGCCGCCGATGTGCAGCAGACCGGTGGGACTCGGGGCGAAGCGGGTACGAACGCTCATGGGCGGATCTCAGAGCACGGACGCGCCGGCTCACGGGCCGGCGCGGTGATCTGGTGGGCGGTGATGGGATCGAACCATCGACCCCTGCCGTGTGAAAGCAGTGCTCTACCGCTGAGCTAACCGCCCGTCGAAAGGCCGCGTAGTGTAGGGGCCGGCCTGCGCGCGGTCAACGGACCCGCCGCGACTAAGTGCGCCCTCAGCCTGGCTTACCGCCCATCACGTCGAGGATCTCGGACGTCCTGCGGCGCATCAGCTCGTCGTCGCCGCGGCTCTCGACGTTCAGGCGGATCAGCGGCTCGGTGTTGGAAGTGCGGAGATTGAAGCGCCAGCCGGCGAATTCCAGGCCCACGCCCGTCGGTGAGGTCGTCGCTTCGCGCCGTGGGCCGATAGCGCGCGAGCACCCGCTCGATGCGTCGCCGCCGCGTCGGGGACCCGGCGATTGATCTCGCCGCTGGCCGGAAAGAGCCGGATCCGCTCGCCGACCAGCGCCGACAGCGGCCGGCCGCTCTCGCCCATGAGCTGCATGACCAGCAGCCACGGGATCATGCCGCTGTCGCAGTAGGCGAAATCGCGGAAATAGTGGTGCGCGCTCATCTCGCCGCCGTAGACGGCGTCCTCCTCGCGCATCCGCTCCTTGATGAAGGCATGCCCGGACTTGGACTGCACGGCCCGCCCGCCGGCGCGCGCACGATGTCGAGCGTGTTCCAGGTGAGGCGCGGGTCGTGGACGATGGTGCCGCCCGGATGGCGGCGCAGGAAGCTTCGGCCAGCAGCCCGACGATGTAGTAGCCCTCGATGAACTCTGCCGCGCTCGTCGAACAGGAAGCAGCGGTCGAAGTCGCCGTCCCAGGCACCGCCAGATCGGCGCCGTGCGCCCGCAGCGCCTCGATCGGCGCGCGGTGGTTCTCGACCAGCATCGGGTTCGGCACGCCGTTCGGGAAGCTGCCGTCCGGCTCGTGCTGGACCTTGATGAACTCGAAGGGCAGGAAGGGCTGCAGCTTGTCGATGATCAGGCCCGCGCCACCGTTGCCGGCATTCACGACGACCTTGAGCGGCTTCAGCTTCGCGACGATCGACGTAGGACAGCAGGTGCTCGACGTAAGCCGGCATGATGTCCATCGCGTAGCGCTCGCCGACCCGTGCCGGCGCGGCGAACTGCGCCGCCTCCGCCGATGCGCCGGATGTCCTGCAGGCCGTTGTCGCCGCTGATCGGGCGCGATTCCTCGCGCACGAACTTCATGCCGTTGTAGTCGGGCGGGTTGTGGCTGGCCGTCACCATGATGCCGCCGTCCATGTCGTCCGGAGAACGTCGCGAAGTAGACGTCCTCGGTGCCGCACAGGCCGATGTCGTACACGTCGACGCCCGAATCGAGCAGCCCCTGCTCGAGCGCCTGCGACAGCTCCTCGCTCGACAGGCGGATGTCGCGGCCCACGATGACCTTGCCCGGACGCACGAACTGCGCATACGCGCGACCCACCCGGTAGGCCACGTCCTCGTTGAGCTCGGAGGGAATCCGCCCCCGCAGGTCGTAGGCCTTGAAACCGGCGATCGGACCACTCTTCATGCGGCGCTCCTCACTCCTTGGACGATCAATCGCGGCCGGCGAGGATGCGCTCGACGCGACGGTACACCTCGCGTTCGAGGCCGTCGGGCCGCCCACGCAGAAGCCACAGTACGGCCGTCGCCGCAATATAGACGATCGCGCCGGCCGCGACATCCCGCAGCAGACCGAACACGGGTGAGTCGACTGGCCGCATCGCCTGCAGCCCCTTGACCGCCGCCGCCATCGCGAGCGCGGCCGAGAGCGTCGGCCACAAGGCCGCCCACAGCACACGCACCGTGACCGGCGGTCGGCGCGTCGTTGCGATGCTGAGCGCGATCACGAACACGAGTGCGAGGCCGGCCTTTGCGGCCACGATGCCCAGGATCCCGCCGACTGCCCCGCCGACAGCAGAACCGGCACGGTCAGGAGCGCGTTGCCGGCGGTCATGAGCGCGGTCAGTCGCTCGCGTCCCGTCGCGAGCATGAAGATATCGAGCGTGTGCGCCACGCCGTAGAGCGCACCGGACACGCCCAGCCAGGGCATGAGCGGGATCGCCTCGAGCCACTTCGGGCCGAGCGCCACGCGTACGAAGTCCTCGGCGACGACCGCCATGCCGAAGCCCATCACGAAGCTGATCGCGGTCATCGACGCCAGCACGTTATGGAACGCCTGCCGCAGCGCGGCCGGCTCGTACTGCAGGCGGCTGTAGACAGGAAAGGCCGCCCGCGACATCGGCAGCACGACCTCGTCGGACGGCGAAGCCGCGAAATCGGAGGCCACGTAGTAATGACCCATGGTCGTGGCGCTGGCGATCGAGCCCACGACCCATCGGTCGAACCCCGGTTGATGAGCCGCGAAAATCGCCACAGCACCAGCCACTGCGAGAATCCCCAGATCTCGCCGAAAGCGCGCCAGCGTCAGCCGCGGCCGATAGTCCGACATCCTGAAGCTGATGACGAGCTCGATCACCCGACCCAGCACCTGTCCGATCACGAGCGCCCAGTAGCTGCGCAGCCAGAAGGCCGCCGCGACCGTGACCAGGAACGTCGCGAGCTTCTTGGCGACCCCGAAGCGGAATTCCTGCCCGAACTGCAGGTCGCGCCGGAAGTTGACCACGCCTATGTTCTGGAAGCCGCCGATGAGCGCGCGCAGCGAAAGCACCCGGATGACCTCGGTCACACGCGGATCCTCGAAGTGGCCGCCGACGAGCGGAGCTGTTGCAAACAGGGTGACCGCGAGCGCCACGGCCTGGAGGATCTCGATCGTCCATGCGGTGTCGTAATGCTCGCGCGTCGCCTCGGCATTGCGCAGCAGCGCCAGATCGGTGCCGGAATGCGTGAACGACTCGAGGATCGAGACGGCGATCATGGCCATGGCGACGACGCCGAAGTCGTCCGGCGCGAGCAGCCGCACGAGGAAAATCGTGCTCACCAGGCCCACGCCGCGTATGGCCCAGCGCATGCCGATCATCCAGGCTGAGCCGCGCGCCAGCTCGTGCCCAGCCCGTATGGGCCGATCGTCCTGCCGGGGAGCGCTCATCCCAATGGAGCCAGGCTGCGCCGACGGCACTGGCTCAACGCAGCCGCTCGCGGTAGTTCTTGAGGTAGATCAGGCCCGCCTCGACCGTGTCCTTGAGCGACTTCGCGCGGCGATGCAGCACGCCGTCGTAGCTCGAGCGGAAATGCTCCATCGTGAGGTCGGTGTCGAGAAACGACGCCAGCCGCGCGACCTCGCGCTCCGGCGACACGATCAGGTCCTCGAACAGGACCGGAAGGTATCGGATCGCCCTCGTATCCAGGAATTCGCGCAGGGACGTCTGGATCGACTCGTTGTAGCGGCGCGCGTAATCGAAGGTCTGAATCTGGCGGCGTTGCGTGCACGACACCCAGGCCTGCATGTGGTCACGCCGCAGCAGCAGGACGCGGATCCGCCTCCAGTCAAGCAGGCCATTCCAGAAACGGATCGTGAGCCAGAGCCGCGGATCCTTCCACATCCAGGGCGAATGCGCTTCGCAGTCGGCGACGAGCCCGCGGTACTCCGCGGGGTCCTCGTCGGCCGTGAGCGCCGCGATCCGTACGATCGCCTCCGGCAGGAAGCGCATCGTATATTCCTCGCCGACGCCGGCCCGCTGCATGAGGTGCCGGTTGAGACGTATCAGATCCGAATTCTCGTACGTGTTGTAGTCCCGCTTGCGGAACGTGCCCTCGCCCGACCAGAAACCGGCCGCCGCGAGCAGGCCGGCGAGCGCCGAGCTCCCCGTCAGTCCGCCGGTCAGGATGATCACGTTGTCAGGTCTTGTCTCGACCATACCGGTCCTCGAACCGCACTATGTCGTCTTCGCCCAGGTAGGTCCCGGACTGGACCTCGATGATGTGCAGGGGGATCCGGCCCGGATTCTCGATGCGATGACGCACGCCGATCGGGATGTACGTCGATTCGTTCTCGCTCAGCGTAAAGACTTCGTCGCCGCGCGTGATCCGCGCGGTGCCGGTGACGACGACCCAGTGCTCGGCGCGATGATGATGCAGCTGCAACGAGAGCGTCGCGCCGGGGTTCACAATCAGGCGCTTGACCTGGAAGCGCTCGCCGCTGTCGATGCTGTCGTAGCTGCCCCAGGGCCGGTACACCTGGCGGTGCAGCGAGGTCTCGTGGCGGCCGCGCGCCTTGAGTTCTGCGACCAGCTGCTTGACGTCCTGCACACGGTCCCGCGGCGCGACCAGCACCGCGTCCTTGGTTTCAACCACGACATGGTCGCGCAGCCCGACCGCTGCGACGAGCCGGCTCGTCGAGTGCAGGTAGCAGCCGCTCGTGTCCTCGGTCAGGACGTCTCCGGCCGTCACGTTTCCGTCCTCGTCGCGCGGCAGCGCATCGGCGAGCGCGGACCAGGACCCTACATCACTCCAGCCGGCGGCCAGCGGTACGACCACCGCCGAGGCGGTCTTCTCCATGACCGCATAGTCGATGGAGTCGGACGGACAGGCCGCGAATTCCCGTGCGGGCAGCCGCAGGAAATCGAGATCCCGGCCCGCGGCCGCGAGCGCGGACCTGCAGGCCACCAGTATCGCCGGCGCGTGGCGGCCGAGCTCGGCCAGGAACACGCTCGCGCGGAACATGAACATGCCGCTGTTCCAGTAGTACTCGCCCGAGTCGACGTAGCTGCGTGCGGTCGCCGCGTCGGGTTTCTCCACGAACTCGGCGACGTGGAACACCGGTCCGGTGCCCACCTCGCGGCGGATGTACCCGTAGCCGGTCTGGATGCTGTCCGGGATGACGCCGAAGGTCACCAGGCTCCCTTTCTCGGCCGCCGCGCGACCGGCCGTTATTGCGGTCTGGAAAGCGGGCACGTCGCGTATGACGTGGTCGGCCGGCAGGACGAGCAGGAGCGGATCCTGCCCGGTGGCGCCTCCGGTTGCGACCAGCGCGGCGATCGTTGCGGCGGGCGCCGTGTTGCGCCCCACCGGCTCGAGCACGATCGCCTTTGCCGTAATGCCCAGGTCGCGCAGCTGCTCGGCGACCATGAATCGATGATTCTCGTTGCAGACGACGATCGGAGGTTCGGTCGCGGGCAGCCCGGCGGTCCGGTCCACCGTTTGCTGAAGCATCGTTCGCTCGCCAACGAGCGGCAACAACTGCTTTGGATGCAGCTCGCGGGACAGGGGCCAAAGGCGGGTTCCCGAGCCGCCGGACAGGATGACCGGGATCAGCACCGCCCCTCCTTCGCAGCCGACGCGGCCTTGCGGCCTGCTCTTGTTGACATAAGCTGCAGCCTCCCTGTCGCCGCCTGCAATCCTACCCTCCCCTCGCCCCGGATCGCCGGGTCGGGCGCTGGCCGGTGCTCCGTGTGGCGCCTCAGAACGGCCATACGCGCGGCACGATCAGGACCGTGGCGATCCCGACCATGATGCTGAGCGGCGTTCCGAAGCGCACGTAGTCACTGAAGCGGTAGCCGCCGGGCCCGTAGACCATGAGGTTCGTCTGGTAGCCGATCGGGGTAATGAACCCGCACGAAGCGCCGATCATGATCGCGACGACGTAGGGCAGGTAGTTCGCGCCGGCGTTCTGCGCGACCGCCATCGCGATCGGGAACATCAGTACACCGGCGGCGTTGTTGGTGATGAGCTCGGTCAGCACTACGGTTGCGACGTAGAGCACGACCAGTGACCAGAAGGGGTCTGCCGCGGCGACCGTGCCGATCCAGCCTGCCAGCAGCGATGCTGCTCCCGACTCCGACAGCGCGATTCCGAGCGCGAACGAAGCCGCGATGCCGGCCAGCACCGGGTACTCGATGCCGCGTCGGGCAACACCGAGAGTCACGCAGCCGGTGGCGACCATCACCGCGGCAGCGATGAACGAGGCTTCGAACAGCGACACGACCTCCAGCGTCGAGACGACGAGCATCCCGAGCAGTATCAGGAAGGCGAGCGGAGCGCGCTTGAAATCCGGTGGCGTCGAATCCTGGAGGGAGCTCACCAGGAGAAAGTCCCGGTTATAGCGGTTGCGCCGCACGAAACCACGGTCGGTCTCGGCGAGCAGCGTGTCGCCAGGCCGCAGCCGCACATCACCGAGCTTTCCCGGCAGGCGCGCTCCGTCACGCGAGATCGAGATCACCGCGGCATGGTAGTCGCTCCTGAACTCCGCCTCCCGCATCGTCCGGCCGATCATCGGGGCACGCGCCGACAGCACGATCTCGACAAGGCAGCGTTGCGAATGCCGCAGGTTGAGCTGGAAGCGCTGGTCGTCCGCGACCGACAGGCCCGGGATGCGTCGCAATTCGTTCACCGCGTCGACGACACCGACGAATGTGACCCGGTCGTCGGCCTGCAGGACCTCGTCCGGACCGACGACAGTCAGCAGCCGTTCGCCGCGCGCGATATCGAGCACATAGGCGTGGCGCATACTGCGCAGCCCCACCTCGGCGATGCTGCGTCCGACCAGCGCGCCGCCCGGCAACACCCGCGCCTCGACGGCGTACTCGCGCGCATTCTGCAGCTGGGCCACGGGGCCCTGCCGTTCCGGCAGGAGCCGCTGGCTGAAGAGCAGCGCGTACGCCATCCCGATCGCCGTGATCGGCACGCCGACCCAGGCGAGATCGAAGAGCCCGAGCCCCGAATCGGGGACGGTGCTCGTGAGCAGGCTGTTGACGATGAGGTTCGTACTGGTGCCGATCAGCGTGCAGGTGCCCGCCAGGATGACGACGTGGTTCATCGGCAGCAGCAGGCGCGAGATCGCGTAGCCGAATCGCGATGCCCACTCCTGGGCGACCGGGATGAAGAGCGCCACCACCGGCGTGTTGTTGATGACGCTGCTCAGCGCCCCGGTGGCGAGCATCAGCTTGGCCTGCGCGACCGCGAGCGAGGTCGGTCGACCCAGTACCCAGCGCGAGATCCAGGCCATGGCGCCTGTTTCCCGCAGCCCGGCGACGACCACGTACAACGCCGCGATCGTGAGGACGCCTGGGCTCGCGAAGCCCTTCAGCGCCTGGTCGGGCGTCAGCACGCCAAGGGCGACGATCAGGACCATCGCTCCGACCAGAATGACGTCGGTGTCCAGCCGGGTGGTCGTGAAGATCAGGAGCACGCCCGCGACGACGCACAGCGTGACGACGATGTCGAAGCTCATGTCGCAACCAGCCTCGCGCAGGCCTCGCCACGCACACTAATCGCGGACATGCAGCAGCCTATGGAACCAGACTCTCGCCCCGGCCGATCGCAAAGTAGCGGAGCCCGAAGCTCCGCACCAGCTCGGGGTCGTACAGGTTCCGTCCGTCGAAGATGACGGGCGAGCGCAGCCGTTCGCGTATTCCGTCGAAGTCCGGGCTGCGGAACTCCTGCCACTCGGTGAGAATTGCGAGTGCGTCGGCGCCGACGATCGCCTGGTCGGCGGTTTCCGTCAGCACGAGATCGGGACGCTCGCCGTAGATGCGGCGGGCCTCCGGTATGGCGACCGGGTCGTACGCGCGGACCGCGGCTCCGGCTGACCACAGCGATTCGATCAGCTCGCGGCTCGGCGCCTCGCGCATGTCGTCGGTGTTGGGCTTGAATGCGAGTCCCCAGAGCGCGAACGTGCGCCCTCGCAGCTCGCCGCCGAAATACCCGTTGATCTTGTCGAACAGGACCTGCTTCTGCCGGTCGTTCACCGCTTCCACGGACGCAAGCAGTTGCGCGTCGAAATCGTGCTCGCGCGCGCTGTATACGAGCGCCTTGACGTCCTTCGGGAAGCAGGAGCCGCCGTAGCCCGCGCCGGGGTAGATGAAGCTGTAGCCGATCCGCGGATCCGAGCCGATGCCGAGGCGGACCTTCTCAATGTCGGCGCCCATGCGTTCCGCGAGGTTCGCCATCTCGTTCATGAAACTGATCTTGGTGGCGAGCATCGCGTTCGCCGCGTACTTCGTGAGCTCCGCCGAGCGCACGTCCATGACGATCATGCGGTCCCGGTTGCGCGTGAAGGGCTCATAGAGCGATCGCAGGAGCTCCGCGGTGCGCGGGTCGTCCGTGCCGACGACGATGCGGTCGGGCTTCATGAAATCCGTGACCGCAGCCCCCTCCTTCAGGAACTCCGGGTTCGAAACGACGTCGAACTCGATCGCCGCGCCACGCTCGGCGAGCGTGCGCTCGATCCGCTCGCGTACCTTGTCAGCGGTACCGACCGGCACGGTGGACTTGTCGACGATGATGCGGAACTCGGTCATGTGCCGGCCGATGGTTTCCGCAACGGCGAGCACGTGCGAGAGGTCCGCCGAGCCGTCCTCCTCGGGCGGTGTTCCCACCGCGATGAACTGGAAGAGACCGTGCCGGACCCCTGCGACAGCGTCCGTCGTGAACCGGAGCCGGCCCTTTTCGGAATTGCGCCGGACGAGCTGCTCGAGCCCCGGCTCGTGGATCGGGATCTCCCCCTTCTGCAGGCGCGCGACCTTGGCGGCGTCGATATCGACGCACAGCACCTGGTTGCCGGCATCGGCGAAGCAGGCGCCCGTGACGAGACCGACGTAGCCTGAACCGAATACAGTAACTTTCAAGCGCTATCCATTGATTTTGCTATGCTTTTCATATTCGCCGGATTAGTCGCGACGCATTCTAACAAACGTGTCGGGGCCGAATGCGGCCTCATTCACGCAAATTGTGCTTCCGGCCGGTCAATGAGCGGCGACCGCAAACAGTTTGCAACCCTCAGGTGCGTAACAATCCCGCTGGCCCGAACAGGGCTTCGGTGATGAGCTCAGGCATCGCCGCGAGCGGAATGGGCGGATCCTGCGGCTGGAGCCGGCGACCCGTGTCTATGAAGTACCCGACCCCATCGTGCTCGCCGTTCTTGAGGGCCACGAAGCTCACCTGGTCGCGAAGACCGGCGAAGCTACGGTCCCCGACCTGGAACCCGGCGCGTTCGTCGATGTCGCGCGGGTAGGTCAGCATCACGAAAACGTCCCGTCCACGGTTGTCTACCTCGAACAGCGCCAGGCCATCGCTCGCATGCGCAGATTCGAGCAAGGCCTGCGCCGCGGACGCAGCCTCCCTGGATTCAAAGGAGACCAGGAAATCGCGTGACATGCGCGGCTCTACGCGTACGAACGCGATACCGGCGTCGCGCAGGAACTGCGCATGGTTGCGCAGCCGCCAGTAGAACGTCACCGATTCGTGAGGCACCTGGTGCAGGCCGGTGCCCAGCATGAGGCGCGCCCCGGGAAATCGGGCCATGACGTCGCGCACGATCGAGTCGTACATCGAGTAGACCTCGAAAACCGGATCGGTCCCAGGCTTCACATACCACTCCGGGTTGCGGCTTCCGCCGGAATAGGCCGCTGAGCAGAAGAGGTAGTGATGCTGGATGTGCGCTGCCGCGTTGACGAAAAGGGTCGCGAAGTCGGCGCGGGTGCGCTGGACTTCGGCGATGAACACATCGGCGAGCAGCAAGTCGAGGAACATCGCCTTTCGCCACTGTGCTCGAATCGAGCCAGTGGCCAGCGCCACGTATCGACGGAGATTCCCCGGCGCAGCGTAGGCCGCGAAGCCGCGCAGCAGGTCGAGTATGGATCGGGGCGTGACCCGCGACCGCGAGTTATCGTTGACGGCCTGCGAGATTGCAGCGTACAGCGCTTTGAGCGTGGGCTGCGCTGTTATGTCGGTGACCGTCCACGGGTCCGGAACGAAGAATGCTGCATTCCGTAACCTGTTCTTGGCGTTCAGGGGACTGATGGCACCAACCCTGAGCCCGCGCCGCTCGAGTTGCTCCCACACCTGCGGGATATCGTGGTTGACGATGTCACCCAGACGGAAGACTCCATGGTCGCCGTACGGCTTGCCGGTATGGGCCGTCACCCACTGGATCCAAGGCTCCAGCTCCTCGTGCCGCTGCTCGGAAGTCGTGAGCGCAAATCCGTGCGCGTCGAGCAGCTTCCGGAACGTTGGCAACCTTCCCTCGTCGACATAACGGCGAAGGAAGTCGAAATTGACCTCATTCAGCTCGAGAAACAGCAGCGGTCGAAAGTCCCCGGCATGGCGTTCGGACATTGGTGCAGGTCAATCCGATGATGATGGGAATGATGCCGCGAGCACCCCCAACATCGCAATCCGGAGCGCTTTACCACGCTGCGGCGCACGCGTGGTGCGCGGCCGCTCGCCAGGGATCGGCAACCGTCAATTTCCGTCGCTGGAGGCCGCGCTGCTTGCCGACGCCACGACGCCGCCTGGAGTCAATCGTCGGCGCAGATGCCGTGGCAGCCGTCTTGCGATCGCGGGGGCATTGCGTACGCCCAGAATCCAGATCGTTCCGGCTGCTACGAAGGCGAAGAAGAGAACCGGGTCCCCAACGCCATGCGCGGAACCAAACAACCCGGTCACGGCCATCAGGATCGAGACGACCAGGTACGTGACGAATATGGCCCGGACCGAGAAGCCCGCCTTGAGCAGCGCGTGGTGGAAATGGCCGCGATCTGCCTTCAACGGGGAGCGGCCCTTGAACAGCCGGCGGAACGTGCTGACGAACAGTTCGAAGATCGGGATGGGCATCAGCCAAAGCATCACGATCGGATCCATGGCGTGCGGATTCGGCTGAACTGCGGCAAGGCCGAGACCCGCGAGCAGAAACCCCAGCAGCGTGCTGCCGGCATCGCCCATAAATGCCAGCACACCGCGGTTGAAGCCCGCCGGTACGTTGAAGACCAGAAATGCGAGTACCGCTCCGAGCATTGCGGTCGAGAATGCCGATGCTGGCCACTGCCCCGCCTGGCCGAATGCCCAGGCGAACCCCGCCAGCGCTACGAGCCCAACGCCCCCGGCCAGACCGTCCATCCCGTCCAGCATGTTGAATGCGTTGATCAGCGCAATGGCCGCGATAACCGTGAATGGCCAGGCAAGGAAACGCAGTCGGATCTCGCCCAGTCCCAGAAGATCGCCCAGGTTTGATACGGTCAAGCCGGTTGCCAGTACCAGAGTCGCAGCCGCGGCTATGTGCGCAAGGAGGCGGACGTTGGGCGGCAGGTCAAACAGGTCGTCCAGCATACCGACCAGGACCATCAACGCGCTTGCCGCGAGCATCGGGGCCGCAAGCCCGGTTTCGATCACGCCGGCCAGCGAGGCGACGAGGAGCGCCGAAAATATCGCCAGCCCGCCGATCACGGGAACCTCGCCGGAATGTGTCTTGCGACCCCCGGGCATGTCGACCAGGCCGATGCGAAGTGCAATAGGTCGCAAAACGAACATCAAAGTGATGCTGACGAGAAAGCCGATTGCAAAGAGCGTCAAGGCGCTAAGCATGCGAGTCCTTGGTATCCATGGACGTTATCGGCAATCCGAGCTCGGCCAATTCGTCCAAAACCGCGGCGCCCGAGTCCATTCGTGGCGGTCCGCGGCAGGGCCGGCGCGATTCTACCCGAAGTTTTGCGGCTGTGGTAAGGCTGGCTCCCACGTAAAGATTTCATTTTTGGCGCAGAGAGCTGTCGGATTCTCAGCATGTCTTCAAGGCGGCTGCGGTTCGACTGGTCGCCTCGCTCCCCTTTATGGGCCGGCGCAACGTGGCGCCAGCCGTGGGCTGGTCGCAGAGCGACGCTGACCCGATCGGCAACCCTTAGTGCTGTTCTGCGATATTGTCAAGCAGAAACAGAGGCCGTCACACTCGCCAATCGGCAGATGGTCAGTGTGTAAACGCTGCGCGCAGTTTCGCCACGATCGTCCTGGTCGAATACCTGCGTCGGACCTCAGATCGGTCGACGATCGATGCCGGTTCGGTGCTCAGCATTCCCGCAAGCTCGTCGGCGCTGAAGAAGTACCGGGCAGCCTGCCCCGCAGTAACCCGATTGAACGAACAGTCCCAGCAGAGAATTTCGCAGTCAAAGAATAGAATTTCCACCAGTGAGGGATTTGTTCCACCGACCGAGTGACCGTGCAGGTAGCGGCTGCACGACCTACGCAACCGAAACAGTTCCGCCGGGTCGTAGATCGGGTCCAGCAGTTGGAGGCGGCGCTCGCCCGCGTAACGTCGTCGCAGGGCACGACCGTAGTCGGATCGGTCCCAGTTTCCGACAAACACGTACGATGGTTGCGACGATCTGAGAAATGCCTCGATCAGAAGTTCGCAGTTGTTCTCCGGCTCGATGCGACAGATCGTGAGGGCGTACGACGTCGCCGCGGTGCGCGGCGTCGCATCGCGCGCAGGAAACATGACCGCATGCTCGCCACTGTATTCGACGCAGACAGACTTTTGGCGGTGGAGCACGTAGGGCAGGAGTGCTTCAACCGCGACTCGTAACCGAGGGTGGAACGCGCCACCGAGAGCAGCGCGCACGCTCGTCGCGACCACACCCCGCGCTCCCGCGCGTAGATCACCTGTCGTCGCTGAGCCTGCGCGCTCACCATTTTTTTCGGCTGATCTCCCCCATCACGTCGAGCTCAAGATCGCGATCGGCCACCAGCTTCTTCAGCCGGACGTTCTCGTGCTCAAGCTGACGCAGTGGCTTCACATCCGCCGGCGCAAGCGTGCCGTAGCGCCGCACCGGATGCGCGAGTTGACTCAGTCGCGGCCTCGGTACGGATATCGGCGCATTCACGTTTTGCTACGTCGCGAGAGCTGGACGATCAACATGAAGCGCGTCCGACGTCTGCACCGTCTTGAAGGCTGCAGCTTCGCCATCGCGTGCGCCGTCGCAACCACGCGAGTCTCCATCGCGGTGTGCCGCCTGCCGCGAGCGAGCGCATGAGCGCTGGAGCATGGATTTCGTCCACGATGCGCACGACGGACGGTAGAGCCTTTCGCGTGCTGACGGTCGTCGATCAGTGGAGTCGCTGGAGTCCATCCTGGAGGTGGCCCGTAGTATGTCCGCCGCTGCGGTCGCAGATGCACTGGAGCGGGCGATCGCACGGCACGGACGACCGAAATCGATCGCCGTGGATCACGGCACCGAGTTCACCTTCTGTGCGCGCGATGAGTGGGCCTATCGGCGCGGTGTGGCGCTCGTCTTGCATCCGGCCCGGAAAGCCGACCGAAAACGGCATATCGAATCGTTCAACGGCAAGTTGCGCGACGAGTGCTTGAACGCCTCTGAGTTCTTGTCGATCGCAGATCCAGGAGCAAGATCGAAGCCTGGCGAGTCGATTACAACCTCCATCGACCGCACAGCGCGCTGGGGCAACTGAGCCCGTGCGAGTACTTGCGGAGGGCAAACGACGAGGTCGTCGAAGCCGCGAATTTCCAGCTTTGATCGGACCTGAATCGGGACCAATCTCACCTGGCCATGACGTGCCGCACGACGCTGTCGTCCTCGAGCGCGTACATCGACAGGCTTCCTGCATTCGGCTCAGAGCCAGATTACGGCGTCGTAATGTGGCTCGGAGCTGAGCTACATCGCGCGGCCGCGAGCTGAGGCGTTCCAGTCGTTTACTTTGCGAACGTCCACGAGCCGCCGGCCTTCAGCCGAGGCGCCCGCGATCAGGGGTCAGAACGGGCCTGCGCAACGGCGGCCTCGGTGAGGTGTACCAATCTGGCCATTGTCCGTCCTCGCTCGAACTGCCCGGCGCCGGCGGCCGCCGCCGGCCCATCTCTGCCAGGGCCTCCGGGTGGGCGCGGGCCCAGGAGATCGCGCGGACGACGTCGTCCGGGTCGTCGGGGTCGGCCACCAGGCCGCACCCGAGCTCGGTGACAATCGACGCCACCTCAGACCCCACCGGCACCACCGCCAGGACCGCCGCCGTCGACCAGGCTGGAGTAAAGCTTGGTGGAACGAGCGCGCCGTCTGTCCCGGCCGCTGAGTGACCAGCTGGAGGTCGCCGGCCGCCATCACGCCGCCATCTGGTCGGGGGAGAAGGGCAGGGTCCGTACGCCCGGCCGCACCCAGCTCGTCCATGCGGACCCCGCCGCCGACGCACACCAGCTCCGCGCCGTCAGGCAGTTGGGAGTGGGCGGCGATCAACGTGTCCCAAGCCCAGAGGTGCCGGCATTGCCGGCGTGCACTACGACGAAGGAGGCGTCGCCCCGGATGCGGTGGACCAGTTGCGGGTCGGGCTCCCCCGGGCTGGCCCACGAGCCGTTCGGCACCACGTGGATGCGCTCTCTGCCACCCCCTTGTCGACGAGTGTCCGCGCCATCGCCGGGCCCAAGCAGACGACCGCCGCGCACCGCTGCATCGCCCAGGTGTGCAGCCGGTCCCAGGTCCGGGCGAGAGGCCGGGGGCAATCAGGCCAGCGGCCAGCGCCGCCGCCGGGTGGAGGTCCTGCAGGTTGTAGATCACGGGCCGGGCCCCGGGCCGCGATCAGCCGGCGAACACGGCGCAGCGGGGTCGCTGCCCGCGACCACCGCGTCGGGCCGGCGGCCTACCGCGACCCGGGCCGACGCCAGCGCTAGAAAGGAAAGGTAGTTCGCGACCCGACCGCCGAGCCGGCCTCGATCGGCCGCCACCGATCAGGACTGTCTGACGACGGTCTTGGACGCCGGAAGAACCCGGCCGCTCGGCGGCGCCTCGGCTGGGCCGTAGGACGGGCGGCCGCACAGCACCCGTACCCGGTGGCCGTTCGCCTCCCAGTGCCGCGGCCAGGTCGCGGAAGACGAACGCGGTGGCCGATGTCGGGTGGAAAGTACTGATCGATCACCAGCAGATCCAGAGGGGCGGCCGAGGCGGCCTCGTCGTCGGCGTCCGAGCCGATTCACCGCGCGGCCCCTGCCGGAGCTAGGGTCGCGACGTAATCAATACCAGTACGCGGTCGTCGAAAACAGATAGGTTACCTCGTGTTCCACTGAGATGCGCTTGGCCACGCAGAGGGAGACATGCCGCCCGTATCCTGGCCCAACACTAGGGTCACGCTAGGGTCGATTCTGCGCAAGTTAGTCATCGCACGCGTTGATAGATCTCTGCGGTGGCCGAGGCGCACGCATCCCAGGAGAACGCCTGCAATCTCGCAAACCCACGCACTCCAAGTCATCCTGCACTGACCGATCGGTCACAACACGCTCCAAGGTCACGCGCAGTTCGTCCGGGCTCGTCGCCTCAAAATAGACACCAGCGTCACCAACGACCTCAGGAATGGAACCTCTGTTGCTGCAAACCACTGGACAACCATTGCTCATCGCTTCCAGCGGAGGAATTCCAAAACCTTCATACAACGATGGATAGATGAAGGCGGCGGCTGTTCTGTAGCGTAACGCCAGTTCGTCGTCGCCCCCTGTTTCGTGGCGAACCAAATTTGCTACTCCGAGTCTTTGCAACTCGCTACCTTCCGTGGACGAGAGCGGCGCCCCACCAAACGTGATCAATTCAAACTCTTTTCTGAGAATCGGAGAGGACGCATATGCCTCTAGGAGGGTCTGAAAGTTCTTGTACCCGGATCGATTACCAACAAACAGAAGTATTGGCTTTTCACCCCCGGTGTTGACGTGATCCTGTGTGTGATCAGCTACTAATGAGGAGCCAAGATGCACGACACTTGTCCGTTCTTGCTCCAATCCAAACAGGCCGATCCGATCTTGTCGCGTCCTTTCCGAAATGCAAATCACGTGGTCCGCGCGCATGACCGATGCCCGCTTCGCAGCAGTTACCTTGGCAGCGTCCCTAAGGTCACCCGGAAAGAGCTCGTGAATCATGTCGTAAACAGTGACTACTCTGCGAGGAGCGCGCCCGATTGGTCGCTCCGTGTGGTCCTCTTCTCGTGAACGATGTCAGGGTTCACACCCGACCATGCGAGCGGCGCCGTCAGCGCGTTCGCCAGGCGGACAAACCGCGCAATCCCTCTAAACGAATAGGGAATATAGCGGCCGCGCGCGAAGCGCGTCACGCTATCAAGGGAAAGGTATGAGTTAACGTGCCAAGGGGCGACTACAGTGACTTCCGACACAGTGTCGATTGGCAGCCGGCTGGCCAACTCGAAGAAGTAGCGCGAAACGCCGCCGTATCGCTGAACAGCGAATATCTGGTGGTCAAACGCTACTTTCACCTGCCCTCCGATTGTGAGAGCTCTGCCTCAATCATGGCCTTGACGACCTCGTGCATGCTGTAGGTTGGAGTCCAGCCCAGGAAGGTACGCGCCTTGGAAGCGTCACCGCGACCCTCGGCGATATCCGTCGGTCGCAACAGGGCTTCGGACACGTCTGTATGCTCCCGCCAGGCGAGCCCGACACACTTGAATGCAGCGTCCGCGAACTCTGCCAGCGAATGGCTTTGCCCGGTAGCGATGACGAAGTCGCCGCCAGCACTCTGTTGCAGCATTCTCCACATGGCATCAACGTACTCCGGCGCCCAACCCCAATCGCGCCTGATCTGGAGGTTCCCCAGCGAGAGCCTCAGTCGCTGGCCTCTGGCGATGCGACACGCCGTAGCAACGATCTTTCGGGTGACAAATCGCTCCGGGCGAAGGGGAGATTCATGGTTAAAGAGTATCCCCGTACTTGCATGCGTTACATTCGCCTCGCGGTAGTTAGCAATCAACCAATGAGCCGTCGCCTTCGCGACTGCGTATGGACTGCGCGGCCGAAACGGCGTCGCCTCGTTCGCCGCCCGTTACGGGTCTCGCCAAAGCACTCACTTGATCCCGCGTTGTCAAGGCGTCTCGGTTTCTGGAGAAATCGTATCGCCTCGAGCAAGTTGATCGTGCCCTCCGCGATACTCTCAAGTGTCTCAACCGGCTGCTCAAACGAGAGTCCGACCGAACTCTGGCCCGCAAGATTGTAGATTTCATCCGGGGCGGTTCAACAAACTAGTTCCAGGACGCTCCGAAAATCGTTCGGCGCCATTGACTCGAGGCGCACCGCATCGCGAATTCCAAGGCGGACGGATTGGCGAATGCTCCAATCTGAGCGTCAGGGGACGATCCGAATACCTCGTACCCCTTGGCAAGCAGTAACTGCGCCAGATACGCACCGTCTTGCCCGGAAATGCCACAGATCAGTGCTCTCACTTGACCTTCTCCCTGGTCACTTGATTCGACCGTCGCTGGGTGCTATCGACGGACACTTCGTTGTCGCCTCCAGGAGGACGCAGACGCAAGAGTTCTTCGTGGTCATTCCATGTCCTGGAACCAATGATGCGACGAGGTAGCCAACTGATCAGCCTGCTGACTCGTGCAGATCCAGAAGTCTGAGGGCAAACGGGGAAATGTTGTTCGTCGTCCAGATGTGCAGCGTGCCCGTCGAATAGAACTTCAGACCCAGTCGACGCCCGATGAATTCGAGCGTGGACCGTCGATAGAAGGATATGTGTTGCCCCGTGCTAAAACAGTAGTACCACCAATCGTCAGGCGCTGGTGGTTCGCCATGAAAGAGCTCCGTCGAGAAAATGAGTGTGCTGGTGCCCGTACTCTGCAGCACATCGGAAACGAAGGTCAGTGGGTCGATGACATGCTCAAGGACCTCAAAAGCGGTCACCGCCGTATACGTCACCTTCGAGGACATGTCTGCTTCAAAGCCCCGCGCCAGAAGGTTCTCACAGTGCTTGTCGTTCCAGTAGAAGTCGAAGCCTGCATCCCGCATGAGGCGTGTGAACAAGCCATATCCGCCAGCTGCATCAAGGAACTTCCCACGTCTATCGAACAAGAGAAGAGAATCGATGAGACTCTTTGAGAGAAAAGCAGGTTTCGCTGCAGCATTCCCGTATCAATGAACGCTATCGGACTCTCATATGCTTCATCGAGCCAGTATGGATCCTCTGTTTGCAGAGCGCCGCACGATTCACAGAAATGGTACGAGCAGTTGTACCTTGTAAGAATCATGCGGGAGAACACGACCTGGTAGGAACACCACAAATGCGACATCGCACTGCCTCACCCCCGCGGGATAATGCGCCTCAGTAACAAAGCATAGGGCAACAGAACAACGAACACGTACGTAAGTGATAGCGCAATCGGAACGCCCACCAACCCTAAGATTGGCGTCAGCTGGATCTTCGCGAAGACACAAGCTATAGCGAACAGCACCGCAAGCCCCGTCTGTGAACGCAGGATATTCATGCCATTCAAGAATACCGCGAGCGTATTACCGACGCTCTTGAGGATTGCCCACGCACCATAAACACCAAACAACAAAAGAGAGTAGCCAGTCGCGTCGCCTACCCACGCGCTGGTAATGGCTTTGCTTGCCACCACGATGGAACCTACTCCGACCGCCATCGTTACTGTGGTTATACGCATCGACCGTATGAAGGTTTGGCGTGCCCACGCGAAATCGCCCCGCGCGGCCGCCTCTGCATAGGCAGGCCACAGCGGTGTTACAAATACAGCCACGAGCAGGATCACGCCTTCGTAAAGACGGGACACGATCGAATATTGCGCCACTGAGCTCGGCCCGAGAAGTTGCGCGATTATCACGTTATCGGATGCAAACGCCGCTGAAGCAGATGCTTGCAACACGAAAAACAGAAATCCAGTCCGCATCAGCTGCCGTGCGTGATCACGCCGCACAAACCGAAATGAGGGTCGCTATTCGGTCGATGCCATCCCCAGAAGACAACGGCGTTGAGGCTGCTAACAATTATCGGTATGCCGAAGCTTGCCACGACAAGCCATGCAAGCTGTCCCTTGAGGAGGACTACGATGATCGTGGCAATCAATGCCACAACAGACGAAAGCAGCTGCCAAAGACTGGCGGCGTATCCCATTTGAAGGGCCATCTGCACACGCTGAATGATCGCTGCAGGCATTCCCAAAGCAAAACACACGGCAAAGGCAGCCATTGCGGCACTGATTTCCCTGTCGCTGATGTCGCTCGACTGCGTCGATCGTACTTCGCCCCACCGGAGTTGACTGCCGAACAATGCGTACCTCCACCAGCAGCAGCGCCGCCGTACCGAGCATCGCGAACCCCGTAGATACAAGGATGCGCACTTGACGACAGTCCTGCTTCGCACTGGCGGCCGCCACCGCATTCATCAGACCGTTGGCAAGGCCGAAATCGGTGAATGCCATGAGGGCCCCAAAGGAACTTAGCGTCATCCATACGCCGAAGCTTTCGGTACCCAGATACCGAAGGGTAATTGGAATCGTGATAAGCATCGAAGCTACGCTGACGGCCTTCGCTGCGGCAGACGCGAAACCGGAAATCAACGCTCGCCGATACCTCTCGTGTGCCCTCCCCTCCGGGCTATCGGTGTCAAATGGTTGGAGACGAAGGTAGTAATGCAAGCGCGCAAGCATCGGACTCTTCTGATCCGACCTACGGTCAACGTGACGAAGCAGCGGCTCTGGTGGGCATGATCTTCCGATTCTTCCTCTCGTTCTTTCGACCTCGGTCGCACGACCGAGCGCACGATCGCGGCTGCGCCGTGGGTGAGCAGCATTTTAAGGTCGCCTTCTCCGCGTTTGGAGTTGCGGCCTTAGGTGAGGCGTGGTGGCGGAGAACTTCCTTCGGTATCAGCCCGAGCCGCGCTTCACGGGCTGAGCAAGTCATCAGTTGCGGATTGAGGGCTGATTCTCGAGAAACCAGCGATACGTCGCTGCAACTCCGTCGCGCAGGGCGATCCGTGCGCGCCAACCAAGCGCCTCCATGCGGCTCACGTCGAGGAGCTTGCGCGGCGTGCCGTCCGGCTTTGAACGGTCGAATACGAGGGTTCCGCCGAACCCCACCACGTCCGCAACCAGCTCGGCGAGTTCACGGATAGTAAGGTCCCTTCCCCAGCCCACGTTGACAGTTCCTCAAGGTCATACGCTCGCATCAGGAACACTGCACGTTGGCGAGATCGTCCACGTGCAGCAACTCGCGCCGCGGCGACCCAGTGCCCCAGACGCGACCTTGGCTTCGCCGCGCAACTTCGCCTCGTGAAACCGCCGGATCAGCGCAGGCAAGCACGTGGGAATTTTCCAGGTCGAAGTTGTCGCCGGGCCCGTAGAGGTTGGTCGGCATCAGCGAGATGGCGTCGAATCCGTACTGGCGCCGGTAGGCCTGGCACATCTTGATGCCGGCGATCTTGGCGATCGCGTACCATTCGTTCGTCGGCTCGAGCGGCCCGGTCAGCAGGCATCTTCCCGCATCGGCTGCGGCGCAGCTTCGGGTAGATGCAGCTCGAGCCCAGGAACAGAGTTTCCTGGCGCCGTGCGCCACGCCGCATCGATCACGTTGGTTTGAATCAGCAGGTTGTCGCGGATGAATCGGCGGGATATGTGTTGTTGGCGTGGATGCCGCCGACCTTGGCCGCCGCCAGGAACACATATCCGGCCTCTCGACCGGAGAAATGCGCTCGACAGCCGCCTGGTTGCGAAGATCCAGCTCCTCGCTGCGCGTACCAGCAGGTTGCGCAAACCCCTGTCGCCGAGTTCGCGGACGATCGCCGACCCGACCAGCCCGCGATGGCCCGCGACGAAGATCGGTCGCCGTCTATTCATGGTAGTGGTAGACCTTGAACCCTTCGCTGCTGCATGTGCGAGTCGCGCCTGGCCAGTTCGAGGTCGGTCGCGACCATTTCGCGGATCAGCGACTGGAAAGACGTCTCCGGGCGCCAGCCGAGCTTGGCCTTGGCCTTCGCGCAGTCGCCGAGCAAGGTCTCGACTTCCGTAGGCCGGAAATAGCGTGGGTCGATCTTGACCAGCATCTTGCCGGATTGCGATCGACACCCTGCTCGTCGATGCCCGCGCCGCGCCACTCGATCGAATGCCGAGTTGCGCCGCGGCAAGCTCGACGAACTCGCGCACCGAATGCTGCTCGCCGGTGGCGATGACATAATCCTCCGGCTCCTCCTGCTGCAGCATCAGCCACTGCGCGCGACGTAGTCGTGCGCTGACCCCAGTCGCGCAGCGCGTCGAGGTTGCCGAGATACAGGCATCTGATCGATCCTTCGTGGATGCGCGCGAGCCGCGCGTGATCTTGCGGGTCACGAATGTCTCGCCGCGGATCGGCGACTCGTGATTGAACAGGATGCCGTTGCAGGCGTACATCCCATAGGCCTCCCGGTAGTTGACCGTGATCCAGTAGGCGTAGAGCTTCGCCACGCCGTACGGCGAGCGCGGGTAGAAGGGTGTCGTCTCTTTCTGCGGGACCTCCTGCACCTTGCCGTACATCTCGGAGGTCGAGGCCTGGTAGAAGCGCGTCGTCTTCTCGAGGCCCAGGATGCGGATCGCCTCCAGGATGCGCAATGTCCCGAGCGCGTCGGCGTTGGCCGTGTACTCGGGCGTCTCGAAGGAAACTGCGACGTGGCTCTGCGCGGCGAGGTTGTAGATCTCGTCGGGCTGTACCTGCTGGATCATGCGGATCAGGTTGGTCGCGTCGGTGAGGTCGCCGTAGTGAAGGTCCAGCCGCACATTGCGCTCGTGGGGATCCTGGTACAGGTGATCGATGCGATCGGTGTTGAAAAGCGAGGCACGGCGCTTGATGCCGTGGACCTCGTAGCCCTTGTCCAGCAGGAACTCGGCGAGGTAGGCGCCGTCCTGGCCGGTGATTCCCGTGATGAGTGCCTTTCATTCAAGCGGTCACCTCGAATGCGCGAGAATTATGACGTGGCGTTGCTAGACGAAGGCCGCGCGTAGCGCCTGCACACCGTTATATAGCGACGAAGAGCCAGGTAACCCGGCCGTGGGAGACTCAGGTAGCCTTGGCGTAGCTATCCCCCGCCCGACAGCCATTGGTAGGCAGGACCCGGGGCGGACTGTATCACCGTTCGCGCCGCGCGACCCGCGCGACGTCCGCGGCTCCCTTCAGGCGCCATGGCGTAGGCCTCGAGCAGCTTCACCGCGAAACGCACGAACAGCCTCGGGTAGCTGGTGGGGATGCGTGCGCTCGGCAGACACCGTCTCGCGCGGCATGCACACGAGCACCGCGGGCAGATGCACAAGGTCGATCTTCGAGGAAAACATGAACGACGCCAAGGCCCGCGCCGCCGCACCAACTCGAGCGAAGCACCACAATAACCGCCAGTGATTCGGCCCGGCAGCCTTGACGGCAGCGACGCAGAATAGCTGGCGATGGCACCGGAAGGGTCCGACTTCCGCACACTGCTATGATAGGTCATCGAATTTTCCTTAGAGGACCCAAACTTGCCAGTTTCGTGCGCAATATCGAATGACAATCAAGCATGAACTTCGTAAGTTGCTCTGGAAAGTTGGCTACGACCTGACCAGATTTGACGTTGCATCGCACTACCTGGCGCGCAGGAAGCTCCTCTTCCGATCGCTTGCGATTGACACCGTTCTCGACGTCGGCGCCAACGCCGGGCAGTATGCCCGGCAATGCGGGGAGACCTCGGTTATCAGGGACGTATCCTGTTCTTCGAACCCCTGGAATCCGCGTTCGCCCTGCTGGAGCGGCGAACCGCATGCGATGCGAAGTGGAAGGCATTCAAACTGGCACTCGGCGAAACTAACGCAGCTGACGAAATCAAAGTTGCCGGCAATTCGGTCAGCAGCTCGCTGCTCGACATGCTGCCGTCACACGAGAGATCGGCCTCCGAGTCGAGGTACGTGAGCCGACAACCCGTCCAGGTCAGGACGCTTGATTCCATGTATGACGATGTCTGCGCACCGACCGACAACGTCTACCTCAAGATCGACACGCAGGGCTTCGAGAGGAAGGTATTGAAGGGAGCGGAGCGCTCGCTCGGCAGGATTCGCGCCGTGCAGATGGAGATGTCCCTCGTACCACTATATTCAGGCGAAACTCTCATGGATCAGCTTTGTGTCCTGATGGATCGCTACGGATTCAATCTCGTGGACATTGAAGCGGGGTTTGCCGACGCTCAAACTGGCCATCTGCTGCAGGTCGACGGAGTATTCCAACGCCGCTAGGCGAGGCAAGGAAGAACAACAAGCAACTGACCTTCCCGCAGTTCTCTTCAGTTGGCAACCCTTGCCGATCCCATGTGCGGCGGCACAGACACAACGGCGGCCCTGCATGATGAACCAATCGAGTCTCGCAGAACAGTCGATCGCTCCTCGCGCAATACAACGTGATCGGCCGCTACGCCACGGTGTCAGGTCGAGGAGCGGCTGAAGCCGGAGGCCTGCGCACCATGAAGGACTCCCCCACACCATTTCCGACTACGCTCGCGTACCTGCACACCCACGATCCCGACTACGTCAGGGTCCAGAAGAACCTGGATGTGTTCTCCAGCCTCGTGGCGAGCGTGCATTACATCGGATGCTCGCGTGGAAGACCCTGGAAAGGCGAGGCAGCGCCTGGAAACGTTCACCTGCACATGGATCAGCGCGTTCTTGCGTTCGGTCCCAGGTCCGCCCTGCAATTGCCCGGCTTCATATACTTTGCGCGCGGCGTCTTGAAAAAGGTCCGCCCAGACATTGTGGTAGCCACCAATGAGGACATGGTCTTCCCCTTCGCGGCGGGCCTCCTTCCTCGTCCGAAGTATCTCGTCTGTGACCTGCTGGATAGCATCGCGATACGGACAACGGGCTACGCGGCCACGCTGACGCCGGTCTGGAGTGCCCTCTCCGAGTGGACACTTGGCAAGGTAGACGGCCTTATCGAGGTGACCGACGAGCGCTTGGCCCGTCACCGCAGGCTGCCACCGAACTCCACGGTAATCTTCAATTCCCCCGTGCTCCGTGAGGTGTCGGCCCGGACCGACCTTCCCAAGCCCTTTCTCTACGTCAGCGGAACCGTAAGCGCCGGTCTCTCGGGGCTGGAGACCCTCCTGGCCGCTGTCGATGGCGTTCCGGAGTTGACCTTGGTCTTCGCTGGCCGCGTCAATGACGAATGGGTCCGCGATGTTTTCATCGGTTCGCCGCGCGTCCGGTACCTCGGGATCCTTTCCCCGGCGGAGTCGCTCGAGGTTGCCGGCGCGAGCGCCGGCATCTTCGCGTACTACAGGCCAGTCAATGCCAACCTTGTGTTTGCGGCACCCAACAAGCTGTTTGACGCCATGATGCTGGGCGTACCGCTCCTCATCAATCGCGAGTGCCGCGCCTCGATCTTTGCGGCTGAGCACGGATTTGGCACGGTGGCACCGTACGGCGACGTTGGGGCGTTGACGGCGACAATGAAGCGCCTCCAGCAAGGCGATGACCTGCTCGCGAAAGCTTGCCAGGGCGCGCGCGCTGCATTTCGGCGCGAGTACGACTGGTCTCTGATGAGCGGCAAGTATCGGCGATTCTTCAACGCACTCACGGCGCGGTCACCGGAGGGGGCTTGAGGAACTGAACGCAGGAGTTGGCAATGCGCTCCGACGCATGACCGTCGCCGAAGGGGTCTCTTGCCCAAGCGCGGCGCAGAGAGGGTCACGATGCTCGAGGAAGGCGGACACGGAATCGACGAGGGAGACGTGATCAGTGCCCACCAAGCGCGCAAGACCGGCGTCGATAGCCTCTTGCCGTTCGGTCGTGTCGCGCATGACCAGCACGGGCTTGCCCATCGAGGGGGCTTCTTCCTGTACGCCGCGGATGCCGTCAGTATCAGTTGGGCGCGGTCCATGAGACGAAGGAATGACAGGTAATCCACGGGCTCGATGAGGCGAACGTTGCTTCGTCCTCCCAAGCAGCGGAAGACCGGCTCCCGCACGTTTGGGTTGAGATGGACGGGATAGACGAACTCCGCGTCAGGAGTCTCGATGCGAGCTCGGCGGGCGCGTTGCAGATCGATTCCAATCCTGATCCGGAGGCCTCGCCGATGCCCCGTCACGAGGACCATCGGTTTGCGGTTGATCCACAGCTCGGGCGGCAGTTCAGGCACCGCTGGAGGCGCGCGGCGGACGACCTCTACCGCGCGTTGAAGCGCGTCAACCACGGTGTTGCCGGTGACCCAAATGCGCTCGGGCGCAACGCCCTCGCGCAGCAGGGCCCGTCGGGCACCTTCCGTCGGAGCAAAATGCCGGGTCGCGATCTGGCCCACCGTTCGTCGGTTCATTTCCTCAGGCCAGGGCGATTGCATGTTGCCGGTCCGCAGACCGGCCTCCACGTGTGCTGACCGGGACCCGCCGGTAGAAAGCGGCGAGGGTACCCATCAGTGCGGTTGTCGTGTCACCCTGAACGACGACGAGGTCCGACCGGGTCTGCGCCAGGGCCAAGTCGAGTCCCTCGAGCAAGCGCGCGCTGAGCAAGGACAGCGACTGATTCGGAGTCATGACCCCGAGGTCTACGTCGGGTATCACGCCGAAGACCTCCAGGACCTGTTCCAGCATCTGTCGATGCTGACCGGTGACGCATACCGTGACCCGAACCCCCTTTCTCCTCCGAAGCTCCGCGATGACCGGACAGAGCTTGATCGCCTCCGGGCGTGTTCCGAAGACCGTCGTAATGATCATGCAGCCCCTCCAGGCGGCTCTGGGCGGGGGCTACGCATACGTCCCCTGCCGGGCACGGCGCGAAGGATCATGGCGAGGAGCGGCAACCCTACGCGCGGGGCCACGATGAGGGGGATCCTCGAGTCGAGGAACGGCGGTAACCAACCGCAAACATCAGCACGATCCATCGTCGCCAAAAAACCGCACGCGCGTTGCGTTGCGCCTTCGATGTGAACATCGGCCCTCGACATGGAGCACAAGAACCGTGAGAAACTATGTGGCCCCACTTGACAGGGTCAGGCCCATACATTGGCCTACACTCTGCATGAAGCGAGTGGTTTTGGTGATCATGGTACGAGTATCGCGATGTCGAGGCGTGATGTCGACGCACGTCGGCGATTTTGGGTTCGGTACTGACGCTGGCGTTCGATTTAGAGATTCATATGCGAAACTTGTTGTCCAGGATTTTGCCGCTTGCCGACCTCGTCTTGGCTCCGCTGGTGTTCCCGACGGCATGGCTGATGAAACTCGTTCGGCGGGTTGGAGTTCACCGGCTGCCGTTATGCAGGAGGGTCTTGATAGCTGTCGGGGTATTCCCTATCAGGAATCACTACTACGAGCCTCAATTCGACTCCCGCCAGAATACCAAGCCACTCTCGCAGGATCGAACCCTCCCCGGCATCGACTGGAACATAGCAGGACAGTTGCGGCTTCTGGATTCATTCTCCTTTGCGCGCGAACTGGACGGCATTCCGCACGGGAAGTCTGACGAGTTGGAGTTCCACTTCGGCAACCCCACGTTTGAATCGGGAGATGCCGAGTATTGGTATCAGCTGATTCGGCTGGCAAAGCCAAGACGGGTGTTTGAGGTTGGCAGCGGAAACTCCACTCTGATAGCGCTCAAAGCCATACAGAGGAATCATGCGGACGACCCTGGATACAGCTGCAAGCATGTGTGCATCGAGCCGTATGAGATGCCATGGCTCGAGCGTGCTGGCGTGTCGGTTCTGAGAAAGAGAGTTGAGCAGCTAGATGCGGCCTTCTTTTCCGAACTCCAGGACGGCGACATCCTGTTCATCGATTCGTCCCACGTCATTCGACCGCAAGGGGACGTGCTTTTCGAGTACCTGGAGATCATCCCGACCCTGACAAAAGGCGTAATCGTTCATGTGCACGACATTTTTTCGCCCAGGAACTATCCGAAGGAGTGGATCGAAGACGAGGTGAAGCTCTGGAATGAACAGTACCTGCTTGAAGCATTTCTGTCCCACAACCACAGCTGGGAGGTCATCGGAGCCCTCAATTACCTGCACCACAATCACTACGCAAAGCTGAAGGCCGTTGCGCCCTACCTGACACCGGATCGCGAGCCTGGTTCCTTCTACTTACGAAGGGTCGCGTGAGCACGCCGCCAGAGCCCGTCAGTAAGGTGGACCCGCTGCTGCCAGACCTGATGGCGCTACTGACGGCCAGATCTTGTTGGTCTCGAGGCCGGCTTCTCAGATGCTCGCACCGGAAGGCTGCTTCAGGCCGACGGTATCGTCCAACGGTTTCGCCCAACGCAGTTCCAGCAGGACGGACGAATCGAGATGCCACGCAAGTGCAATGCACGCGGCGACGAAGGACCAGAAATAAGGACCATGAGCCGCCCCCATCGTTTGTGAAAAGACGAATATCGCGCCCAGAGCGAACCAGACACGCCCTACGCCTAGTGATTTCATCAGGCCAAGCAACAGCCAGATCGCGACCAGGCCACCCAGAAGCCCCAGGTTGATCCAGTGCAACCAGAACGCGTTGCTCACCATGTTGGCAATCGGCTGGCGCGGGTCCAATGCCTCTGGATCGGTCATTGCAGCGATCCCGGCCATCCCGAAACCAGCGACAATGGATTCCTCGATCGACTCGGTACCGCTGATCCCTGCGCCCCACCAAGGACTGGCCTTCAAGGTCTCAAATGCAATGGCGACTGGCGCCACTATCCTGATGATCGAGCTGGTGTCACCTCCCTCGGCAGCCTGACCGATGCGCGCGGCCAGCAGGCTGGCTACAACGCCACTGGCCAAGATCGCCAGGATTGCCAGCCCTGCCAGGGTCACGGGCCTGCTGGCCCAGCGGGGCACGGTAACCAGCGGCCCGCCGAGTGCAAACACCAATGCCTGCAGCGGTAACAGCAGGACCGCGATCGGGCTTCGCGTGAGGGCCGTCGCGGCGACGCACAGGCCGAGGCCAACGAAGTGCTTCGTCCTGGACGTGCTCAGGACGACGTACGCGAAGGACGTGAGCAGCAGGAACTTTGCGACGTCCGACGGTTCGGACGTGAACAGGAGAGGCCGCTCGAAACCCGCGATCAGCAGATCACGTTCCCGGAAGTCGACAGGGTAGGCTGGAAAGGCGATTCCACGAAAGGCGTCCGAAACCGGACGGAGCAGCCCGATGATCTCGAGTACGCAGCCCGCCAGCACGGCGAGCGTAAAGACCAGCATTAGTTTCGCCAGCCTCTCACGCCGCCATTGAAGCATCTCGAGAGCCAGCGCGTACGCAACGACAATCGAGTAGCTCCAGAGCAGCAGCCCCCTCGTACGCGGAAGCAGGAAGGCACCCGGATGCGGCGCCAGGAGCAGCGTGAGGCCCGCAACCGCGACAAGACCAGTCAACCACGCGACGTGGGAGATACGAACGTGCGTTGCGTTCATTGCAATCAGCAGTGGCGCCGTAACCACGGTCGTGACGACCGGTAGTTCGATCCCGCCAGGAAGTACAAGCGGCACCGCCAGGTACAACCCGACCAAATGGGCGATCAGCGGCAGCGAGTCCAGCCCGCTACGTCGCGCATGCTCCAAGCCCAAGTGCGCTCCCCCGATCGTGCTCATCGTGGCTCGGGGTCTCGGTCGATGACTTCGGCAAACACCATCGCTGCGAACTCCTCGGCGGTCCTGCCCGCGAGGAAGTCAGGCCATCGCGCTCTTGCGGCAATCGAGTCGAGTCGATGCGGGTCCGCAAGTTCGATTATGGCATCGGCAATTCGGGAAGGATCCGAAGTATCGGTCGCGAGGCCAAGGCGATAGTCTCGCACCAGGGCCCCAATCAGTCCGTACTGCTGGGCTATCACCGGACGACGCTGCGCAGCAGCCCAGGTGAGTACGCCGCTGGATCCCACGAATCGCTGATAGGGAGCAAGGATGACCGAGGATTCACTGACCAGCCACGCAAGTTCCGGTGTCGTCAGGAAGCGATCGAGGATCCCGAGGACCCTCCTTCCCTCGGCGCCACGAGCAGGTTCGCGCGCGAACGGACCTCGGCGGCGACAGCAGGGTTGATCCGCCCTGCCAGCACAACGCGGACCTCGCACGGGTCACAGGGGGCAACAAGGCGACGGCATCGAGCACCTGACACACACCCTTGCGGTCCGTCAGGGCGCCGAAGAGCGTAAATACGACGCGTTGCCCCCGCAGCGCCTCGCGGAGATCAGGCCCGATTCCGGCACTTTGCACGACGTTGTGCGTCACTACGGGATCAGGAATCCCTACGACCTTGTGCGCTTTGCCGAACACGGACGCTGCGTAGGCGGGAAAGTACGGATCGAGACTTCGAACCTGGGTCAGTGCGGGGTTACGCAGCATCATGCGGTACAGAATCTTCTTCCGACGGTCGCGGAGCCGCTCGCTCAACGGCGGCGCAGCTGAATCCGTATAGATTTCATGCAGCGACGGGCGGAACAGGATTCCGGACAGGGTGGTACCCTGGCCAGGCCACTGACCAAGCGCCAGCGACAACTGCAGGGGATCGAGGAACAGCGAGATCACGTGCTGGACCGGATTGGCCCGGACCAGCCGTCTGATCAGCCGCATCCGCGCGAAGGACCGGCGATACAGAGGGCCGTGGAAACAAACGTCCGCCGCCCCCCGATCGATCGTGAGCACCGTGACGTCGGAAACCTGTTGAAGGTCGAATCGGTCCTCGAGCCTCAGTCTCTCGAGCAATCGTGCGGAAACGGCGAACGCTACCCTGCTCCGCTGCTTACGAGTCGAGAGCCATTCGGCGAGTATCCGCACATAGGCTGGCTGGTGGCCGTCGTGCTCCGGCTCGAATACGAGCACACCGAGAGGCGCACGCTGCTGCGCGTCCATCTACGATTCCGTCGCAGATGCGGCCTCGTTGGCGCCGGGACTAGCCTTCACGACGATACAGCGCGCGCGCAATCACAATGAATATGCTCCCGAGCAATCCGAGCGCGAATCCCGCGGCCGCAAGCAGCGCGCGCTTAGGCTTCACGTAGTCCTCGACAGCGGGTACAACGGCTGGGTCGAGCACTCGAAACGCATACTCATCACGCGCGTTTGCGAGCATGCCGCGACGCACCTCGTGCTCGACAAGACGATATATCGACTGCTGAACGCCGACGACGCTCGTCTTCGAGGCTTCACGGTCGAGGTACTCCATGTTGCGCCGCGACTCGTCGATCACCTGCTGGCGGATCTCGTTGTTTGCGCGTGAGATCAGCAGACTAGCCCAGCGGGCCGCAACCTCTGGATCAGGCGACTCGATCGTCATGGTGATGATGTCGGTACGACGATCCACCGCGATCGCTCGAACCTTTTGTTCGAAGTGACGGACGGCTTCGGCCATTGTCGGCGGGCGCCGCCAGAGACCCGACCTCCAGGTATTGGTATCTGCATCCCACCTCCCGGCGAAGAGTATGGGGAGCAGGTTTTCGTCAGTGATGAACCGTTCTATGAAGCCGCGTGAAGTCAGAATGGCCATGTACTCGGCGTTATGCGTGCCCGACAGCAGGTCGATCCCGGCCAGCGAAGCCAACCCGCCGAACTGACCGGCCAGACCGCTGATCGCCGTGCTGGCCGGATCCTCCTCGACCACCATGAAGACGACTTTGGCTTCGTACTGGCGCTTCATCGCGAATCCGGCACCGAGCCCGAGACTCATCCCCAGCAGCGCGCAGCCGAGGATGAGCTTCCACTTGACGCGGACCGCCCGCAGCAGCTCGCCGAATGTCACGGGGCGCGCACGGTCGATCTCGAGCACAGGCACGAAATAGCCTCGTACGGCGCCGTGCAGATCGGCGGGCGGCGGCGGCAGATCGGAACGCTGCATGTGCGGTGACCCCGCGTCAGAACGAACCTATCGCCGCAACCGCCACGGCGAGGTTGAAGATGATCGTCGTCACCGCAGTCCACAGCGGCAGCGGCCGCATGCGCTCGGCATCGAGCGGCACGACGATCGTGTCGCCGGGTTGAATCTCACTCGAACCACGGAACCAGCGGCTGCCCGACCCGGACTCGACGCTGCCGTTGGCCCGCACGACGTAGATCCGATTGTCGTCGGCCTTCTGCGTGGTGCCGCCGCTCAGACGCAGGTAATCCTCCCGGCCCAGCGAGGAGTCGTAGAGATGGGAGGTGGCGTTCTGAACTTCGCCGATCACCGTCACCTCCTGCGACTGTCGCGGCACCCTGAGCGTATCGCCGCCCTTGAGAAGCACGTCTCCGTCGGAGTCCGTCGCCGACAGTATGCGATCGAGGTCGATGACGAGCCGTCCGACCGGCTCGGCGTCGCGCAGGTCGGCGAGCAAGGACTGGCCGATGGCGAGGGTCTCCGACGCCTGGCTGGCGCCGATCCCGCCGGACTGCGCGCCCTGGAGCGCCAGCGACGCGAGATCCTGCTGCATCCGGTCGGCCAGAATCTCGATCTGCCGCCGTTCGCGCTCCCGCAGGGTTTCGCGCGTGAACACGCTGCCGCCGGCGAAGGCCAGCGGCGTCAACCCTCCTGCGCGCGCAACCACTGATCGAAGCGTCTCGCCCCGCTCGATCGGGTACTCACCCGGAAACTTGACTTCGCCTTCGAGCCGCACGGTTTCCTGCGATCCGGCCCATTGCGATATCTCCTTGACCACCAGGAAATCGAACGGCGCGAGCGGGACATTCGGCGGCCGCTTCCCCGGAGACTGCGCGTGACAGGTCGATCTTGATCACGTCGGTCCGGCGGGTCTGGCCGTCACGCACTTCGTAGCGCGTAAGGTCGGCTTCGCCCCCGTAGGCGTCCTCGGCCAGTCCGCCACCGGCCCGTATCAGGTCGTTGACGGTCATGCCCAGCTCGAGAGGATATTCGCCCGGCGCATTGATGCGACCGCTGACCCTGACGATCTGCGTCGGCTCGCCGCTGACCGATTGCAGCCGCAGCTCCTCGAGGATCGGCTGCAGCATCGGCTCTCGCCCCGCCTCGCGGTCGAATACGACCACGCGGTCCCTGGGCGCGAGCAGCGGATTCGCGTCGGTTTGCGGCGCCGCCCAGGCGGCCGCCAGGTCGGCGGAAACGACCTGTATGCGCCGTGTGCCCACCTGCTCGCGTCGTATGAGCACGTAGCGCTGATCAGCGTTCGGTCGCAGATCCGCAACCGAGGGAATCACATCCGTGAGCCGCATCCCCGTTCGGTACTGCACGGCGGCCGGTCTCAGCACGTGACCGTCGACCTGGATCGAGTTCGCGTAGGTCGGCTTCACCCGCTCGATGCGGAGCACATCGCCGGACTGCAGACGCAATGACCGACCCTGCGCACTGGTCAGATCGACGTCGAGCATCTGCCGTTCCCGACCGACCTGGATGCGTTGTAGACGAGCGAGTCCCGGATCCGCTTCGGGCGTCAGCCCACCCCCAAGCTGCAGCAGATCCGCCGCGGTACCCTCGCCCCGGAACTCGTAGATGGCCGGTCGCCTGACTTCCCCCGACAACCCAGCGGTCACACCCACCGGCGGCACAAAGATGACGTCGCCCTGCAGTAGCCGGACGTCGTTCGAGGTATCGCCATTGAGCAGAAGCTCATAGAGGTCCAGCCGCCGAACGAGTCTGCCATTGCGCTTCAGCTGGATGTTGCGCAGGGAGCCGATTGGCTTGATGCCACCGGCCGCGAACAGGGCATGGGAGATCGGCGCATGGCCGCTCACGATGTACGATCCGGGTCGCTCGACGTCGCCGACGACAAATACCTGGATCGACCGCAGGTCGGCCATGGTGACACTGACCTGCGTGCCGATCATTTGGTCGGCCACGCGCGACTGAATCAGAGACCGCACGGCCTCGAAGCGCAGGCCGCTCACCGGGATGGGGCCAAGCTCCGGAAAGCTGATGTTGCCGTCCCGGTTGACGACCAGGGTATGCCTGCCCTTGGTATTGCCGAAGAGCTGGATCTCGAGTCGGTCCCCGGGTCCGACGACATAGTCGACCGGCACAGGAATATTCTGCACGGGTGCGAAAGCCGAGCGCGCCCTGTCAAACAGACTCGTGGCCGAACGGCTTCAGCGGCTCCTCGAGCGGCAGAAGAGTCAGGCGGATCCGGAATGGCAGCAGCAGCCTTTCGACGGTGAGACGCTGCGTCGCTTCGAAGGCAGTCAGCCCGGCCACGGGATCGGCGACAGACCGGGAAGGTCGAGCGTGCCGGATCGCGTCACGCGATACGGATTTCCGCGACGCACCGTGTCGATCAGCCGTTCGAGATTCGCGTTCTCGGCCTCGGTGCGCTCGATGGGCTGCGCGTCCGCCGGCCGCGGCGCGGTCTGAGGCCCCGGCTCTGCAGGCGTGGCCGGCGTCTGCGAAGAGCCCGTCGTCAATCCCGGCAGAAGCGTCGGCGCCGAGACCATGGATCGAACGGTCATCACGCGCTCCTGCCCCTCCCATTCCAGTGGCAGGATCTCGACGATCAAGGTGTCGTCCGGCCGGAGGCGGATCTCGCCCGACGGTGTCCGTTCCCGCTCGTCCCTGGCCGCGCGTGCCCGTGCACGAGCTTCTGCAGCGGCATCTTCGTCTTGCTCGCTGCGATCCGAGGCGCCCGTCGTGCCGCGCGATTCCCCCGACGATCCTATCGCCTCGAGGATCGCCTGCTGCTGATCGGGTGGCAGATTCTGAAAGATCTCGATCTGCTCCGCGGTCGGTGTCTGCGCCGGCGTGCCAGGTGCGTACAGCCCAGCGGCGAGGAGCGCGACAGCGACAAGCGCGAGACAGCCAGGCCTCGTCCAAGTGCAACTCTGCATGTAGATCCCTAGACCGCCCAACCCCGACCCCGCTGCCTCAATCGCAGCGCGCGGCTCCAGGTTGCAATTGCGCGGAAACCCTCGTCGAGCTGGTTTATGCCCATTGATTCCAGGTCGGCGAAGCCATGTGAAACGGTGATTTTACCCTAAGCCCGGCGCCCGCGGCCCGCGCCATCGCCCCACGTAGCGCAGGAGTGCCTGAATCTGCACCGGTCCGTCGGCCCATGCGGCCTGGGAAACCGCGGGGACCATCGGCCCGGCGAGCTTCTTGCCGAGCTCGACGCCCCACTGGTCGAAAGGATTGACGTCCCAGATCACGCTCTGCACGTAGACCTTGTGCTCGTACCAGGCGAGCAGCCGTCCGAGGCTCCGCGGCTCCAGGCGCGGGAAGAGGATCAGGCTGGAGGGTCGGTTGCCCGGGTGCACCTTGTGCGGCGCCAGCGTCGCTGCACGAGCGCCATCGAGGCCCGACGCCTGCAGGTCGGCCAGAACCTGCGATTCGGTCTGGCCGAACGCGAACGCCTCCACCTGGGCGAAGCAGTTTGCGAGCGCGAGATCGTGCTGGCGCTGCAGCAGGCTCGAGGCGTTGACGGGCGCGAGAAAGTCCATCGCGAAGCGCGCCGTACCCTGGTGCAGGAGCTGGAAGAACGAATGCTGCGCGTTGTTGCCCGGTTCACCCCAGACGATGGGTCCGGTCGGATAGTCCACGGCTGCGCCCGTACGCGTGACACCCTTGCCGTTCGACTCCATCTCGAGTTGCTGCAGGTACGCCGGGAAGCGCCGCAGCCGCCCGTCGTACGGCAGAACCGCGTGCGTGACAGTGCCCAGGAAGTTCGTGTTCCAGACGCCGATCAGCCCCATGAGCACGGGCAGGTTCGAGGCGAGCGGCGCCGAGCGGAAGTGCTCGTCCATCTCGTGCGCGCCGGCGAGAAGGTCCTCGAACGCGTCCATGCCGAGCGCAAGCGCGATCGAGAGACCCACGGCCGACCAGAGCGAGTAGCGGCCGCCGACCCAGTCCCACATCGTGAAGCGGTGTTCCGGCGCGATCCCGAACTCGTCCAATGCCTGCGCGTTTGTTGATACCGCGACGAACTGGCGGCGGATTGCAGGCTCGCCCAGCGCGTCGACCAGCCAGGTGCGCGCCGTCCGTGCGTTGGTCAGCGTCTCCTGCGTCGTGAACGTCTTCGAACAGACAACGAACAGCGTGGTGCCTGGATCGACCGCCTCGAGCACATCGGACAGCTCCGTTCCGTCGACGTTCGATACGCAATGCAGGCGGATCGCGCGATTTCGGTAGCGCGCCAGCGCCTCGGAGGCCATCACGATCCCGAGGTCGGATCCGCCGATGCCGATGTTGACGACGTCGGTGTAGCGGGCGCCGCGATGGCCGGTCACGCGCCCCTCGTGCACGCCGGTGACGAACTCGCGCATCCGTGCCAGCCCGTCTCGGACCTCGGGCATGACGTCGCGGCCCCCGACAAGCATCGGCCGCGTCGACCGGTTGCGCAGCGCCATGTGCATCGCGGCGCGGTGCTCGGTAAGGTTGACGGGTTCGCCGGCGAACAGGGCCGCGATGCGTTCCTCGAGCCGGCAGCTCCGGGCAAGCTCGACCAGCAGGTCGACCGTGCCGCGAGTGAGCCGTTGCCGGCTGAAGTCGTACAGGAAGTCGAGCGACTCGGCGTGCAGGCCGTCGAAACGCGCGGCGTCGGACTGGAAGAGGTCGCGAAGATGCACCGATGCCAACCCGTCGGCGTGCGACCGCAGCGCCTGCCAGGCGGGCAATGCCGTTCGCTGGGTCATCCGAGGTTGACGACCTTGGGATCCGCGGGGGCGCCCGTGCCGTAATACGCCAGGTACCAGTCGACGAACCGCCGGATTCCGACCTCTACGGGCGTCGCGGGCGTGTAGCCGACGTCGCGCTGCAGATCTCCGATATCGGCCCAGGTATCGGGCACGTCCCCCGCCTGCAGGGGCAGCATGTTCATCTGCGCCTTGCGGCCGAGGCACTCCTCCAGCAGCCCGATGTAACGCATCAGCTCGACCGGTTGATTGTTGCCGATGTTGTAGAGGCGGTACGGCGCCCGGCTCGTCCCGGGGTCGGGCGCATCGCCATCCCAGTCTGTGTTCGGGCTCGCGACGCGATCGCACGACCGGACGACGCCCTCTGCGATGTCGTCGACGAAGGTGAAATCGCGCCGGTGATGCCCGTGATTGAAGACGTCGATCGGCCGCCCCGCGAGGATGTTACGCGTGAAGAGAAAGAGCGCCATGTCGGGCCGACCCCAGGGGCCGTACACCGTGAAGAACCGCAACCCGGTCACCGGCAGCGCATAGAGCTCCGCGTAGGTGTGCGCCATCAGCTCGTTGGCCTTCTTGGTGGCCGCGTAGAAAGACAAGGGATGATCCACATTCTGGTGCACCGAAAACGGCATTCGCGTGTTGGCCCCGTAGACCGAGCTGGTCGAGGCGTACACGAGGTGGCTGACCCCGTTGTGCCGGCAGCCTTCGAGGACGTTCGCAGTGCCGACCACGTTACTGTCGACGTAGGCCAGCGGATTCTGGATCGAGTAGCGCACGCCGGCCTGCGCGCCGAGGTGAATCACGCGCTCGAAGCGCTCGGCCGCGAAGAGTGTCGCTAGCCCCGCGCGGTCCGCCAGGTCGAGCCGGACAAAGCGGAATGCAGGTTCCTTCTCGAGCTGGGCGAGCCGCGCCTTCTTGAGCCGGACGTCGTAGTAATCGTTCAGGTTGTCGAGGCCGACCACCGTGTCGCCGCGCGCAAGCAGCTTCGCCGCTGTGTGGAAGCCGATGAATCCCGCTGCACCTGTGACGAGGATCTTCACGATCTACAACCGCCCGTCGACTTCGTCCGCCTTGAACACGTACTTGATGTCGTAGAGCACGTGCCGCTTCTTCGCGAGCGCGCGGACCTTCGCGATACCCATGTCGCGAAACTGCTGGTGACCGACGCCCATGACGATCGCATCGTAGGTGCGGGGTCGGAGGCGCTTGACCGGGGTGAAACCGTACTCGTGATGCGCTTCGACCGGGTCGACCCAGGGGTCGTAGACGTCGATGGCCGCTCCGAACTTGGCGAGCTCGTTCACGACGTCGACGATCCGGGTATTTCGCACGTCGGGGCAATTCTCCTTGAACGTGAGACCCATCACCAGGATCCGCGCGTCGCGCACCTGGATCCGCCGCTGGATCATGAGCTGCGCAACCTGCTGCGCCACGTAGATGCCCATGTTGTCGTTGATGCGCCGCCCCGCCAGGATCATCTCCGGGTGATAGCCAATCGCCTGCGCCTTGTGGGTCAGGTAATAGGGGTCGACCCCGATGCAGTGCCCGCCGACCAGACCCGGCCGGAACGGCAGGAAATTCCACTTGCTGCCGGCGGCGTTGAGCACCTCCTCGGTGTCGATGCCGAGGCGGTTGAAGATCAGCGCCAGCTCGTTGATGAGCGCGATGTTGACGTCACGTTGTGTGTTCTCGATCACCTTGGCGGCCTCGGCGACCCGGATGCTCGAGGCCTTGTGCGTCCCGGCCGTGACGATCGACCGGTACAGTGAGTCGACGAATTCGGCCGCCTCGGGCGTCGAGCCCGAGGTCACCTTGCGGATCGTCGTCAGCCGATGCTGCTTGTCGCCCGGATTGATGCGCTCCGGGCTGTAGCCGGCGTGAAAGTCGCGGTTGAACCTGAGCCCTGAGACACGTTCGAGGATCGGTACACAGACTTCCTCGGTGCAGCCCGGATAGACCGTGGATTCGTAGACCACGACGTCGCCCTTCTTCAGCACCTGGCCGACAGTGGCACTCGCCTTCTCGAGCGGCGAGAGGTCCGGTCGCTTGTATTCGTCGATCGGCGTGGGCACCGTGACGATGAACACCCGACACGACGCGAGATCCTCGACCCGGGTCGTGAACGCGAGCTGCCGGGCCTCGGCCAGCTCCTCGCGTGTCACTTCGAGCGTGCTGTCGCGACCGCGCTTCAGCTCTTCGATCCGGCGCGGCTTGACGTCGAAACCGATGGTGTGGAAACGCTTGCCGAACTCGACCGCAAGCGGCAAACCCACGTACCCGAGGCCGATCACGCCGATCCTCAGGTTGCGCCGGTTCAGACGGGCTTCTTTCTTCTTGGCTGACAAGCGGGCAACTCGCTGTTACGGGATATCGGGAAAGAATGCCACATTCACGCGCCCGGTTTTGAGAGGCGCATCAAGGCGACCGGGCGGCCTTACAGCAGCCAGATCACGGCCAGCAGTCCCACGGCGGTCATGATCACGGTATAGGGCAGTGCCATCCAGATCATCGTCATGTAGCCCAGCCGGATCAGCGGCGCGAGCAGTGAAGTCAGCAGAAAGAGGAAGGCCGCCTGCCCGTTCGGCGTGGCGACGCTCGGGATATTCGTTCCGGTGTTGATCGCCACCGCCAGCATGTCGAACTGTTCGCGCGTCGTCACACCCTGCAGCAGCGCGGCCTTGACCTCGGTGATGTAGACGGTCGCGACGAATACGTTGTCACTGATCGCCGAGAGCGCGCCGGTCGCGATGTAGAGCATCGCGGCCTGCGCGCGACCCTCCAGCGCCAGCACGCTGTGGATCATCGGCTCGAACAGGTGCTGATCGTGGATCATTGCGACGATGACGAAGAACACCACGAGCAGTGCGGTGAACGGCAGTGCCGCCTCGAATGCCTTGCCGATGCGGTGCTCCTCGACGATCCCCGTGAAGGAAGTCGCGAGTACGATCACCAGCAGGCCGATCAGGCCGACCTCGGCCACGTGAAAGGCGAGGGATAGAACAAGGACGAGCGCGACGACGGCCTGGACGATCAGCACCTGCCTGTCGCGTGGCGAGGCCCGCGATGTGCGGTCGTCGACGTGCGATTGCAGGATGGCGCGTACCTCAGCCGGCAGCGGGGTACCGTAGCCGAACAGCCGAAACCGGTCGACCAGCCAGCAGGTCGCGAACCCGGCGATGGCGACCGGCAGCGACACCGGCGCGACCTCCAGGAAGAACTGCCCGAAGGCCCAGTCGGCCTGCTTGGCGATCAGCAGGTTCTGCGGCTCACCCACCTGGGTCGTCACGCCGCCGATCGCCGTACCCACGGCGGCATGCATCATGAGCCCGCGCAGGAACGCGCGAAACTGCTCGAGCGTGCCGGAGTGAGGCTCCGGCACGGTCTCGTCGCGCGACGGATCGTGGTCATCATCGAGACGCTTTCCGGAAGCCGCCCGATGGTAGACGTCGTAGAAGCCGAGTCCGATGGTGACCATCACGGCGACCACGGTCAGCGCATCGAGGAATGCTGACAGGACCGCGGCGACAAAGCAGATGACGAGCGAGAGCGTGGACGACGAGCGAATGCGCAGCAGCAGCCGCGTGAAGAGCGCGAGCAGCAGCTCTCTCAGGAAAAAGATGCCCGCGACCATGAACATCAGGAGGAGCAGTACGGGCAGTGCCTGTACGACCTCCTCGTAGGCGCTCTCCGGCGTGGTCAGGCCGATGAGCACGGCCTGGAGCGCGATCAGGCCCCCCGGCTGCAGTGGATAGCAGCGCAGCGCCATCGCGAGCGTCACGATGAACTCGAGGAGCACCACCCAGCCTGTGACGGTCGGGCCGAGCGTGATCAGCAGGATCGGGTTCGCCACCAGGAAGGCGACGATGAGTTGCTTGTACCAGACCGGCGCCTGGCCGAGAAACCCGCGGCCGAACGCCTGCGCGAGCGTGGCGGTCATGAATCGTGTTCGAAGACCCGCCACACGGTGCGGCCGCCACTCAGGCGGTCGAGGATCTCGAGCATCTGCTCGTGTGCAGCGCGCTCCGCCTCGGTCGCACGCACGACGAGGAGCGGCCCGCACGACCTTTGAGCGCGGTGCATCGCGCGGTCGGCCGTCCCGACGACGGTTTCGAGCGTCAACGCGGCCTGTCCGCCGGTCATCGCGAGGTATACGTCGAGCAGCAGCTCCGCGTCGAGCAGTGCGCCGTGCAGGTCGCGCCGCGCATTGTCGACCCCATAGCGTCTGCAGAGCGCGTCGAGGCCGTTGCGCTGGCCGGGATGCAGCTGCCGCGCGAGATGCAACGTGTCGAGCACCGGTACCAGGCTGGAAACCCGACGCTCAGGCTGGCCCAGCCTGGTGAACTCCGCGTCGAGAAAGCCGAGGTCGAAAGGAGCGTTGTGCACGACGAGTTCCGCGTCGCCGATAAACGCCAGCAATTCGTCGGCGATGTCCGCGAACCGCGGCTGCTCGGCGAGGAACTCGGCCGTGATCCCGTGAACCCGCAGCGCCCCCACGTCGATCGCCCGTTCGGGGCGCAGGTAACGGTGGAAAGTGCGACCGGTCCGCCGGCGGGCGGCCAGCTCGATGCAGCCGATCTCGATGATTCTGTGGCCGAGCTCCATTTCGAGCCCGGTGGTTTCGGTGTCGAGCACGATCTGTCGCATGCGTCCTGAACTCCGCGCGCTTCAGCCGAGGACGGCGGCGCGCAGGGCCGCGACGACGCGTCGCTGTTGTTCGTCGCCCAGGTAGGGATGCATCGGCAGGCTGATAACCCTTCGCGCAGCACGCTCGGACGCCGGGAACGCACCCTCGTGCAGTCCGAGCGACGCGAACACCGGCTGCAGGTGCAGCGGTACGGGATAGTGGACGGCGGTCGGGATGCCCTGGGCCTTCATTCGTGCCTCGACGCCGTCGCGGTCGTCGACCTCGATCGTATATTGCGCGTAGACGCTGGTGTTGCCAGGCGCGAGCCAGGGCGTCGCGACTCGCCCGTTGTCCCCTGCGAACGCCTCGCGGATCAGCTCGCCATAGCGCGCCCCGATCCGTTCGCGCGCGGCGACTTCCTCCTCGAAGATCTCGAGCTTGGCGAGCAGGATCGCGGCCTGCAGCGTGTCCAGCCGGCCGTTTACGCCCAGGCGCGGGTGATGGTAGCGACGATCCTGGCCGTGAACCCGGATCTCGCGCATCACTTTCGCGAGCTCGTCGTCGTCGGTGAACAGCGCGCCGCCGTCACCGTATCCACCGAGCGGCTTCGATGGAAAGAACGACGTCGATCCGATGAGCGACAGCGAGCACGAGCGCCGGCCGTTCTGCGTCGCGCCGAAGCTCTGCGCCGCGTCGTCGATCACCGGCAGCCGATGGCGGGCTGCGATCGCATTGATCGCGGCAAAATCAGCACACTGGCCGTACAGCGAGACCGGCATGATGGCCCGCGTGCGTGGCGTGATCGCCGCCTCGAGGCGGGAAGGATCGAGGTTCCAGGTCCGCGGGTCGATGTCCACGAACACGGGCGTTGCCCCGGCGAGCGCGATCATCTCGCCCGTTGCAATGAACGTGAACGGCACCGTGATCACCTCGTCGCCGCGTCCGATGCCGAGCGCCATGAGCGCAATCAAGAGCGTGTCCGTGCCGCTCGAGGCGGCGATGCAGTGCCTGGTGCCCGCGTATTGCGCGAGCGCCGACTCGAGCTCAGCGACCTCCGCTCCGAGGATGAACTGGCCGTGCGCCAGCACCTTCGCCATGCGCTCGTCCGCCGCCGGCTTGATGCGCTGGTACTGGGTCTTGAGGTCGATGAAATCCATTGCTGGCACCTATGGGGGGCGACAGTTTACACGTTGGCCCGGCGCGGCCGGGCGCGCTCAGGTTGCGGCGAGCAGCTCGTCGATCGCCTGGTTTGCTAGCGCATCGGCCATCTCGTTGCCCGGATGCCCGGAGTGTCCGCGCACCCAGTGCCACTCGATGTCGTGTCGCTCCGATTCGCGCTCGAGCGCGAGCCACAGGTCCGCGTTCTTTACCGGCTTGCGGTCCGCAGTCTTCCAGCCGCGCGCCTTCCATTGCGGCAGCCACTCGGTGATGCCGTTGCGCAGGTACTGCGAGTCCGTGTAGAGCATCACCCGGCACGGACGCTTGAGCGCCGCCAGCGCCTCTATGGCCGCTGTCAGCTCCATGCGGTTGTTCGTCGTGCCGGAGGCAGCCCCGCGCAGCTCGCGCCGCTGGTCGCCGAAGACGAGCAGCGCACCCCAACCGCCGGGGCCGGGGTTGCCGCGGCAGGCCCCGTCGGTGTAGATCTCGACCACACTCACGCGGCGTTTCTCGACGTGGGCTCTGCGATGCCACCGACCACCGCCCGCGTCCGGCTCCAGGTCGGACGGATGGGCGTGATGCACCGAACGCGCTTGCACGCACGCAGCAGGTACGCACCGGCCAGCGGCGGCACGAGGACCGGCCCGCGGCGCTCGAGCCAGCCCGCACCATCGCTGCGCGGCCGGCGCGACCAGGGCGGTGCGAACAGGTAGCGACGCGTACTCAGGACCTCGAAACCGAGCAGGCTCAACCAGTCGCGCAGGCGACCCTCGCCCAGCAGCCGCTGCGACGACGGCGGGAATCGCCCCTGCGACATCCGGTGACGCAGCCCCCAGGGCCCGTGCGGATTGAAGCCGCACACGAGCAGCTGGCCCTCGCCGCGCAGCACACGATCGACCTCCCGCAGCAGCACGTGCGGGCTTGGCGCGTACTCGAGGGTGTGCGGCAGCAGGACAGCCTCGACCGACCCGGTGGCGATGGGGAGCGCATCGTATTGGGCGCGCACTGCGCCGGGTCCGCTCGCCTCGGGCGCGATCCAGCGACGATGCTGCGTGCGGGCGCTCGCGCCGAGCTCGCTGCCACGCCCCCATGCGCCGATCTGCAGCAGCTCGAAGCCAAATACGTCCGAGAGCGCCTCGTGCAGCAGCCTCTGCTCGAGGTCGACGACCGTACGCCCGAGTGTCGAGTCGAGCCAGATCGAGGCGTCTGACATATTCCTCATTGCCCGCAAGGATAGCTTCTCGGCGACCGCCAACGTCCGAAAACGTGCGACATAGTGTGGAATTTTCCGGCTCGACCCGCTCTAATACCGGCGCCCGGACTCATGACCCGCCGCCGGGGGGATGCATGCTCGAAGTGAGCCCGGTGCGGGCCTTTTCGGACAACTACATCTGGCTGATACGGACGCCAGGGGATCCGGCCGGCGCAGCTGTCGTTGATCCGGGGGACGCCCGCCCCGTCGAAGCCGCGCTCGAGGAGCAGGGTCTTGCGCTGCGCGCCATTTTCGTGACTCACCACCACCCGGACCACGTCGGCGGTGTACGCGAGCTCGTCTCGCGGCACGGTGCGCCCGTGCTGGGGCCGGCACGCGAAGATATCCCCTGCGCATCGCGCGGACTTTCCGACGGCGAGCAGGTAAGTCTTCCCGATCTCGAGCTCAGGTTCTCGGTACTTGACATACCCGGCCACACGGCAGGCCACATCGCCTTTCACGGGCACGGCGCCGTCTTCTGCGGTGACACGCTCTTCAGCGCCGGCTGCGGACGGCTCTTCGAGGGGACGCCCGCGCAGATGTCGGCGTCACTCGACCGGCTCGCGCAGCTCCCGGACGCCACGCGGCTTTATTGCGGGCACGAGTACACAGTCGCAAATCTGCGCTTCGCCCAGGCCGTCGAGCCGGGCAACCTGGAAGTCGAGGCGACGCTCGAGGCAAGCCGTGAACTGCGTTCACGCGACGCACCGACTCTGCCATCTACGATCGGGCTCGAACGACGTATCAATCCGTTCCTGCGCTGCCGGGAACCCGCGGTCAGGGCCGCGGCGACGGCGCGCGCGGGCCGGCCCGTCGACTCGGTCGAGGAGGTCTTCGCCGTGATCCGCTCCTGGAAGGATGGGTTCCGCTGATATGCGGCTGTTATCGCTCATCGGCGCGCTCGTCATTGCCCTCGCCGCAACGCTCGCGGGCTGCAGCACGACGCGCCCGGGCGACTATTCGAGCCTGCCTCCGGCTTCGCAGCACCCGGAGCCCGTCGAGCCGACGGTTTCGACCGCCGACGGTCCGGCAGTGCCAGCGACCGATCCGGGTGATGCCCCGGGCGCATACCCGGACCTGCTCGACCGCATCCGCGCTGGCTATGCGCTTCAGGACGTGCAGCACGTCGCGGTCGACCGCGAAGTGGCGCTCTACCGCGCCCAGGCCGACCTGCTCGACCGCACCTTCCGTCGCGGCGCACGATACCTGTATTACATCGTCACCGAGATCGAGAAGCGCGGACTGCCGATGGAGCTCGCCCTGCTCCCGGTGGTCGAGAGCGCCTTCAATCCCGTCGCCTACTCCAGAAGCCGCGCATCGGGCCTCTGGCAGTTCATGCCGCGAACCGGCCGCCACTACGGCCTCGAGCAGACCTGGTGGCTCGACGAGCGCCGCGACGTCATGGAGTCGACTCAGGCCGCACTGGCTTATCTCGATTACCTGCACCGCTACTTCGACGGCGACTGGTTCCTCGCGATCGCGGCCTATAACGGCGGTGAAGGCACGGTGAGCCGCGCGAGGCACGCGAGCGCCCGGTCGGGGCGAAATACGGGCTTCTTCGACCTGAGCCTGCGCACGGAGACCCGCCAGTACGTGCCCAAGCTGCTTGCGATCCGCCGCATCGTGGCGGACCCGCAGGCGTACGGTCTCAAGTTTGCGCCGATCCCGAACCGCCCCTATTTCGACGTCGTCGACCCGGGCCGCCAGGTGCACATCGGCAACGCCGCGGAGCTCGCGGGCGTGACCCAGGACGACATGTTCGCGCTCAACCCGGCGTACAACCGGCAGACCACGCCGCCGCGCGGCCCACACCGGCTGCTGCTGCCAGTGGAACGAGCCGAGGTATTGCGCCAGGCGCTGCAGATTCCGGATAACGGTAACAAGCTCTGGGTCGCGACGGTCACGGAACCTCAGAACGACCGGCACCTCGTGCGCAAGGGCCAGACGCTCTCCTCCATCGCTCGCCACTACGGTGTGTCGGTCACGGAGCTGAAGGCCGCGAACGACATGTCGGGCTCGACGATCATCGTCGGCCAGCGGCTCGTCATTCCAGGACGAGCACCCGCTGCGGTCCGGACGGCCGAGGTGCGTACCGCGGCGCCGGCACTGGCGTTGGCTGATCCTGCGCCGGCGCCTGCCAGCACCGGACCACAGGTGCACACGGTGCGCGGCGGTGACACACTGTGGGGGATCGCGCGACAGTACGGAGTCACGGTCCCGGAGCTCGCCGCCGCCAACGACATCAACACCCAGACCCGACTTTCCCTGGGCGCGCGGCTGACGGTTCCCGGCGCGGCCGGCTCCTATACCCGCGTCGCATCGGCCGCTGAAACGACCCGGATGACCTACAAGGTCCAGCGTGGTGACACGTTGTCGCAGATTGCGCGGCGCTTTCGCGTCACCGTTGGTCAGCTCATGAGCTGGAACGACCTCGCCAGTCCCTCGTCGCTACGCGCAGGGCAACGCCTGATACTCTACGTCGACCCGAGCCGCTACAGCGGAGGTTGACGTGGGCTTTCTTGCCGGCAAGCGTGCCTTGATCGTCGGGCTCGCGACCGAGCGTTCGATCGCGTACGGCATCGCCGCGGCGATGCGGCGCGAGGGCGCGGAGCTCGCCTGCACCTACCAGAACGACCGTCTCAAGGATCGCGTCGCGGAGATGGCGCAGGGCTTCGGTGCACCGCTCGTGCTGCCGATGGACGTGGCGCAGGACACAGAGATCGATGCCGTGTTCCAGCGCATCGGCGAGGTCTGGGGCTCGCTCGACATCATCGTACACAGCGTCGCGTTTGCGCCGCGCGAGCAACTCGCGGGCGGCTATCTCGACAGCGTGACCCGCGAAGGCTTCCAGATCGCGCACGACATCTCGAGCTTCAGTCTCGCGGCGCTCGCGAAGGCGGGACGTCCGCTGATGGCCGGCCGGCGCGGCGCGATCCTCACGCTCACCTACCTGGGAGCGGTGCGCTCGATCCCGAGCTACAACGTCATGGGGCTCGCAAAGGCCAGCCTCGAAGCAAACGTGCGCTTTCTCGCCGCGGACCTGGGCCCCGGCGGCACGCGCGTCAATGCAATCTCGGCGGGTCCGATAAAGACACTGGCCGCGGCAGGCGTGGGCGGCTTCCGGAAGATGCTTACGCACGTCGCGGCGGCGACCCCGCTGCGACGCAACGTGACGATCGAGGAAGTCGGCAACGTGGCGGCGTTCCTCTGTTCCGACCTGGCCTCGGGCGTCACGGGCGAGGTCGTATACGTGGACGCGGGCTACAGCCACGTCGGGATGTCATTCGAGGAAGCCGGTCAGTAGGTGCCGGTCAGTAGGTGCCGGGCCGCAGTTTCGCAGTTATTGGCCAGGCGCCATTCAGGCGCGGCACCGTTCAGGCGCAGCAATAACTGCGAAACTGCGGCCCGGCACCTACCTACCTATTCGAACGCCTTGTCGTTGCGCTTGATCCGCGAGTCCTGCTCGACCTGCACCACGTACGCCGCGAATTCGGACGCCGCGGTCAGGCTCGAGATCGCCCGTGCGCGCCCGGCCAGTGCGTCCGGCCCGTCCGACGCCGGCGACCCGGGACGTCGCGCGTTGACGACGAAGAGCACCGGATCACTACTCGCCAGCGTCGCCTTGCCGGTCGTCGGATGCCCCTCGGCCGGCGCCGCGGCACCAAACACCGCAGTTACCAGCTCGGGCGGAAACTCGGCGTTCCGACGCTCGACGGTGACCTGGCCGGCCGGTGTAAGACCAAGTTCGTTCAAGACCGCCAACCAGGGGGCGCCGCCGGCGAGCTTGGCGAGTGCGGCATCCGCGGCCGCCTGGGCGGCCTTGCGAGCTGCCTCTGTCCGGAGCTCCGATTCGATCGACGCCCGCACCGCCTCCAGCGGCTGCTCTCGCGCCTCGGAATGCGCGGTCACCCGCACCACGACTACCCGATCGTCACCGATGCTGATCGGCGGGCTGTTCTGCCGCTCCACCAAAACGTCGCTCGAGAACACCGCGTCGATGACCTTTCGCTCGTCGCCGAACGGCCCGCCGCCGTCGCGGGTGAACGACTCGACGGTCGAGAGCTGCAGACCGAGCTTGCGCGCGACCGACTCGAGCTCGCTCAATGCGGCGAACGACTCGTCGGCAAGCTGCTGGGAACGCTCGTAGAACAGCGACTGCGCCTGCTCGCGACGGAACTCGGTCTCGAGTTCTGCGCGCACCTCGTCGAAGCTCCGCTGCTGCGCGGGTCGCACGTCGTCGAGGCGGATGACGTGGTAGCCGAACTGCGTCTTGACTGGACCGCGAATCTCCCCCTTCTTCATCGAGAAGAGCGCCTCCGCGAACGGGGCGACATAGGCATCGCGCGTCGACCAGCCGAGGTCGCCGCCCTGGGTCTTCGAGCCAGCATCGTCCGAATTGTCCCGGGCGAGACTCGCGAAATCCGCGCCGCCCTGCGCCTGCTTGAGGAGCGCCGCGGCCCTCGCCTGCGCCGCGGCGTCGTCGCTCCCTGCCTCGATGAGTATGTGGCTGCCGCGGCGTTGCTCGGCCTCGACGAAGCGCTCTGCAGCGACCTCCTCGTAGTGCTTGCGCAGCGCCTCCTCGGTGACGTTCACTTCGGCGGCAATCGAGTCCAGTCTGAGCTCGACATACTGCAGGGCGACGCTCTCCGGGGTCAGGTAGCGCGCCTTGTTCGCCTCGTACCAGCCCTCGATCTCGTCCTGCGACGGACCGGACGCGGATTCGAACCTGGCCGCCGGGAACACGACGAAATCGACGTCGCGCTGCTCGCCTTCGAGCTCGACGCGGCGCTTCAGCTCGGCGGGTGTGGTGAACGAGGAGACGGCGATGCCGCGCTGCAGCTCGCCGATCTGCAGGTCGTCGCGCAGATCTGACTCGAATCCCGCCTCGGAGCGACCCTGCTGCCGAAGCAGCGCCGCATACCGGTCACGGGAAAAGCTGCCATCGACCTGCAGCGCAGGGATCGATCTGAGCGTGTCTACGAGTTTCTGGTCGCCGATCCGGTAGCCCAGCTCGTCGGTCTTCTGGCGCAACAGCTCGCGGCGGATGAAGTCATCGAGAAGCGCCTGCTGTTCGCTGCGTACGAGCTCGGCGGGGAGTTCGTCCCGCGTCTCGCGCTGCAGCTCGGCCTGGCGGTCCTGCCACGCTCTACGGACCTCCTCGAGCGGGACGCTCTCGCCATTGACCCGCGCCGCGGCCGTAGTGGTAGCGCTTTGGAAGTTGATCCCCCAGAAGACGAACACGACTGCGATCGCGCCGAGAAAGACTCCTGCGAACCAACCGGAAATCCTGTCGCGTATCTTCTGCAGCATGCTGGCGCGTCCGCGGCCCGTGAGGCCCGTGTCGTTGGTCCCTGTGAAAAGGCCCGCGCGAGCGGGCCTTTTCGTTCGGAAAATGGCGGAGTGGACGGGACTCGAACCCGCGACCCCCGGCGTGACAGGCCGGTATTCTAACCGACTGAACTACCACTCCGCGTGTACTGGTGGGTGCTGAGGGGATCGAACCCCCGACCTTCGCCTTGTAAGGGCGACGCTCTCCCAGCTGAGCTAAGCACCCATGCCCTCTGGGAGCCCGCTAGTTTACGGCATCCTTCAGGGCCTTGCCAGCCTTGAAGGCGGGCACCCGGCTCGCAGGGATGGCGATCGCCTCGCCCGTGCGCGGATTGCGGCCGGTGCGCGCGGCGCGCGACTTCGCCACGAAGTTCCCGAAGCCCGACAACGCTACCGCGTCGCCCTTCTGCAGCGCCTCAGCGACAGTAGCGAGCACGGCGTCGACGGCGCGCGCCGCGTCCGACTTCGCTAGACCAGTGCGCTCGGCGACCGCGTCGATCACGTCGTTCTTGTTCATGCGTCTAACCTCCGATGGTTCGTTGCGGCGACGGCTCACATGGCCGCACCGGGGCGCGCACGATCAGTGCGCGTGTACCTGCTTGCCCAGGCGCCGGCCCGTGCGCTTGGCCGGCTTGGCCTCCACCACCTCAGGCGCGACCGCGATCGGCTGCGCCTGCGGCTGCGGCATATTCCGGAGTGCGAACTGGAGGACCTCGTCGATCCACTTGACCGGCTTGATTTCCAGGTTGCCCTTGATGTTCTGCGGAATCTCCACGAGGTCCTTCACGTTCTCGTCCGGGATCAGCACCGTGCGTATACCGCCGCGGTGCGCCGCGAGCAGCTTTTCCTTGAGGCCACCGATCGGGAGTACCTCGCCGCGGAGCGTAATCTCGCCGGTCATGGCCACGTCGCCTCGCACGTGTATGCGTGTGAGCGCGGATACGAGCGCCGTGCACATCCCTACACCCGCACTCGGACCGTCCTTGGGAGTCGCACCTTCGGGCACGTGTATGTGCACGTCCGACTTCTGATAGAACTCCGGTTCGAGGCCGAGGACGGCGGCGCGGCTCCGCACCACCGTCATCGCCGCCTGGATCGACTCCTGCATCACCTCGCCGAGCTGGCCGGTGTGCGTGAGCTTGCCCTTGCCGGGCACGATCGCGGCTTCGATGGTCAGCAACTCGCCGCCGACCTCGGTCCACGCGAGCCCCGTGACCTGGCCGATGTGATCGTTCTCCTCCGCGCGCCCGTAGCGGAATCGCTTCACTCCGAGATACTTCGGCACCTGCTTTGGCGCCACGGTGATCACCTTGCGGCGCGTATCCAGCAGCAGCCCCTTCACCGACTTGCGGCAGATCTTCGACAGCTCGCGCTCGAGGTTGCGCACACCGGCTTCGCGCGTGTAGTGGCGGATGATCTCGAGGATCGCTGCATCGGTGACCTTGAGTTCCTCGGGCTTGAGACCGTTCTGCTTGACCTGCTTCGGCAGCAGGTAACGGCGTGCGATGTTCGCCTTCTCGTCCTCCGTGTAGCCCGGCAGACGGATCACCTCCATGCGATCGAGCAGCGGCGCGGGAATGTTGAGCGTGTTCGCCGTACAGACGAACATCACCTCGGAGAGATCGAAGTCCACTTCGAGATAGTGGTCACTGAACGCCGAGTTCTGCTCGGGATCGAGCACCTCGAGCAGCGCGGCCGACGGGTCGCCGCGGAAATCCATGGCCATCTTGTCGACTTCGTCCAGCAGGTACAACGGGTTCCGGACCCCGGTCCGCGCCATGTTCTGCACGATCTTGCCGGGCATCGAGCCGATGTAGGTGCGGCGGTGGCCGCGGATCTCGGCCTCGTCGCGCACGCCGCCGAGCGACATGCGGACAAACTTGCGGTTGGTCGCCCGCGCGATGCTCTGTCCGAGCGAGGTCTTGCCCACGCCGGGCGGGCCGACCAGGCACAGGATCGGGCCCTTGAGGGTCTGCACGCGCTGCTGCACCGCCAGGTATTCGACGATGCGCTCCTTGACCTTGTCGAGGCCGAAGTGGTCCTCGTTCAGCACCCGCTCGGCCGCCGCGATGTCGTGCTTGACCTTGGTGCGCTTTTTCCACGGGACCTTGACCAGCCAGTCGACGTAGTTGCGCACCACCGTCGCCTCGGCGGACATCGGCGACATGAGCTTGAGCTTGGCGAGCTCCGAGCCTGCCTTGTCGCGGGCTTCCTTGGGCATTCCGGCGCGCGCGATCCGCTTTTCGAGCTCAGCGATCTCGTTGGGCGCATCGTCCATCTCGCCCAGTTCCTTCTGGATCGCCTTCATCTGCTCGTTCAGGTAGTACTCGCGCTGGCTCTTCTCCATCTGCTGCTTGACGCGCCCGCGGATCCGCTTCTCGATCTGCAGCACGTCCATCTCGCCCTCGATCAGCGCGAGGATGTGCTCGAGCCGGCCGCGCACGTCCTGGATCTCGAGCACCTTCTGCTTCGCGTCGAGCTTGAGCGACATATGCGCCGCAACCGTGTCCGCGAGGCGCCCGGGCTGCTCGATCCCGGCGAGCGAGGTAAGAATCTCGGGCGGCACCTTGCGGTTCAACTTCACGTACTGCTCGAACTGCGAGACGACGGAGCGGACCAGCACGTCCATCTCCCGTTCCTCGTACTGGTCGCTGTCCCCGAGCGACGCGACCTGCGCCGCGAAGTACTCCCCGGCCACGAGGGACGCGACCGACGCGCGTTCTGTGCCCTCGACCAGGACCTTGACCGTGCCGTCAGGCAGCTTGAGCAGCTGCAGGATCGTGGCGATCGTCCCGACCTGGTACAGGTCCTTGGGCTGAGGGTCGTCGACGTCCGCCTGCTTCTGCGCGAGCAGCAGGATCTGCTTGTTGACCTTCATCGCCTGGTCGAGCGCGAGAATCGATTTCTCGCGGCCGACGAACAGCGGTATCACCATGTGCGGATAGACGACGACGTCACGCAGCGGCAGGACCGGAAGCGTGTCGGCGACGGCAATGGGCTCGGGTGCTGGAACTTCGGTCGTCACGCTGCAGACCTCCGGTGCGCGGGGTGGCGCGCAAAACAGGTGCCCATCATTGTGGACACGCGGGCGGGATTCAAGTCAGAAGACCGCAGAAATCTGGCTCAGAGCCGATTTTTCACAGCTCGCAGTCGCAAATTCACGGCGGGGACGAAAATTCGGCTCTGAGCCGATCCGCTGCGGATCGGGTCCGAACCCGTTCAGTGGTCCGATCCTGTACGACGCTCTTCGACGGCTGCCAGGCGTGACTCTTCCTGACCGTAGACGAGATAGGGCTTGCTCTCACCGGCGATTACGTCCTCGTCGATGACCACCTTCTGGACGTTCCGCATCCCGGGCAGGTCGTACATGATGTCGAGCAGCACGTTTTCGAGGATGGTCCGCAGGCCACGCGCGCCGGTCTTGCGCTGCATGGCGCGCCGCGCGACCGCGCGCAGCGACTCCTCGCGGAACTCGAGCTCGACACCTTCCATGTCGAAGAGCTTGCGGTACTGCTTGGTGAGCGCATTGCGCGGCTCGGTGAGGATCTGCATCAGCGCCGATTCGTCGAGCTCGTCCAGGGTGGCCACGACCGGCAGGCGGCCGACGAACTCCGGGATGAGTCCGTACTTGATCAGGTCCTCGGGCTCGACGTCGTGGAACAGGTCGCTGCCGTGCTGCCTCGCGTTCGGTTCGCGCACGTCAGCGACGAAGCCGATGCCGCTTTTCTGCGTGCGGTTCATGATGATCTTCTCGAGACCCGCGAACGCGCCGCCGCAGACGAACAGGATGTTGCCGGTATCGACCTGCAGGAACTCCTGCTGCGGGTGCTTGCGCCCGCCCTGCGGCGGGACAGAGGCGATGGTCCCCTCGATCAGCTTGAGCAGAGCCTGCTGCACGCCCTCGCCCGAGACGTCGCGCGTGATCGACGGGTTGTCGCTCTTGCGTGAGATCTTGTCGATCTCGTCGATGTAGACGATGCCGGTCTGCGCCTTCTCGACGTCGTAGTCGCACTTCTGCAGCAGTTTCTGGATGATGTTCTCGACGTCCTCGCCGACATAGCCGGCCTCGGTGAGCGTCGTGGCATCGGCAATCGTGAACGGTACGTTGAGCAGCCGCGCCAGCGTCTCGGCGAGCAGCGTCTTGCCGCTACCGGTCGGCCCGATCAGCAGGATGTTGCTCTTCGCGAGCTCGACGTCCTCGCGCGCGCGCTCGCCGGACTTGGTCTGCAGGCGCTTGTAGTGGTTGTAGACGGCGACCGACAGGACCTTCTTCGCGCGGTTCTGGCCGATCACGTAGTCGTCGAGGACGCGCTTGATCTCCTGGGGCTTCGGGAGCTTCTCGCGGGTCTTCTCCGCCTTCTCCTCGAGTTCCTCGCGGATGATGTCGTTGCAGAGTTCGACGCACTCGTCGCAGACGAATACGGAGGGACCGGCAATCAGCTTGCGGACTTCGTGCTGGCTCTTACCGCAGAACGAACAGTAGAGAAGCTTGCCGTCGTCGTGCTTGCCGCGTGAATCGTCCGCCATGCGCTGACCTTGCTCGCCAACCGCCCACGTGGGCCCCAAGGAGCCGTCGATGACGACTCCAAACCGCTTATACCACGCGGCACCCGGCCACGCAAAAAACCCTCGCGCTTACAGCGACTTAACGAAAGCTCGAGCCTACTGGCGAACCGCCATCCCGCTCTCCGCGCGGCGCGCCAGTACACCGTCGATCAGCCCGTAGGCCACCGCCTGTTCGCCCGTCATGAAATTGTCGCGATCGGTGTCGTGGCGGATCTTCTCGATCGACTGCCCGCTGTGCGTCGAGAGGATGCGGTTCAGCCGGTCGCGCGCATCGAGGATCTCCCGTGCGTGGATCTCGATGTCCGTGGCCTGGCCCTGGAAACCGCCCAGCGGCTGGTGAATCATCACCCGCGAATGCGGCAGGCAGAAGCGCTTGCCCTTGCTTCCGCCGGCAAGCAGCACAGCTCCCATGCTGGCGGCCTGTCCCACGCAGATCGTGCTGATGTCCGGGCGCATGAACTGCATCGTGTCATAGATCGCGAGCCCGGCGCTCACCGAGCCGCCGGGGGAGTTGATGTACAGCGCGACGTCCTTCTCCGGATTCTCGGACTCGAGGAAGAGGAGCTGTGCAACGACCAGGTTCGCCATGTAGTCCTCGACAGGACCCACGATGAAGATCACGCGCTCCTTGAGCAGGCGCGAATAGATGTCGTACGCCCGCTCGCCGCGAGCGGTCTGCTCGACCACCATCGGGACCAGATTCAGTGCGCGCGGAGAGATGCTCATGAGCTTGCCGGTTTGCCGTGTGCGAAGCCGGTATTGTACCGCCGCATCAGGCGCCGAAGTTCATGATTTCACGGAATGACTGCGGCTGGTCGATGAGCTTCGCGCGTTCGAGCAGATTGTCCACCGCCTGATCCTCCAGCACGGAATTCTCGATCTGCCGCAGCGCATCCGCGTTCTGCCGATACGCCTTGAGGACCGGCTCCGGGTCCGGATAACCGGCCGCGAGATCGGCCAGGCGTTCCTCGACCCGCGGACGATCGAGCGCGATGCCCCTCGTGCGTATCAGCTCTCCGACCAGCAGACCGAGCGCGACACGCCGACGCGCCAGGTCGACGAACTGCTCGGCCGGAGGCAGCTGCGATACTTCCTTGGCGCCCATGCGCCGGCCCGCTTCGAGCTGCAACTCGCGGGTCTGTGCCTCGACGAGGCCGCGCGGTACGTCAACCGGGTTGGCCTCGAGCAGCCGGTCCAGCAACTGCTGCTTGACCCGCGAGCGGATGTTCTCCGTGAGCTCACGCCGCATGTTTTCGGTGACTTCGCTCCGCAGCTGCCCGACTCCGCCCTCGAGCACACCGTATTCGCGGCAGAACTCCTCGTCGAGGTCCGGCAGGTGCCTCTCCTCGACCAGCAGGACGTCGATGTCGAAGCTCGCGACGCGCCCTGCGAGGTCCTTGTTGTGATAGTCGTCGGGGTAGCGCACGTCGATACTGCGACGCTCGCCGGCACGCGTGCCGGTCACTCCCCCCTCGAAGTCCTTGAGCATGCGCCCGCCGCCGAGCAGCACGCTGACGTTGTCGCCCTTGCTGCCTTCGAATGCCTTGCCGTCGATCTGCCCGGTGAAGTTCATCGTGATGCGGTCCCCGTCGCGGCTCTCCCGGTCGACCGTCACGAACCGGGGACGCTGCGCGCGAAGGTTTTCGACCATGGCATCAACGTCGGCCTCCGAGACCTCCGCCATGGGCCGGGTCACGACCAGGCCCTCGACCTGGCGGAGTTCGACGACCGGCAGGACCTCGAACACCGCGCGGTAACGCAGATCCTCGCCGGGCGAGGTTGCGAGCGGTTCGATCCGCGGACCGGCGGCAGGACTCAGCTTCTGCTGGTTGACCGCCTCAGCGAAACTCGATTGCACCAGGTCGGTCAGCACCTCCTGCCGGACCTGAGCGCCAAACTGCTGCCGGATGACCTTGAGCGGCACCTTGCCCGGGCGGAAGCCCTTGAGCTTCGCGGTGCGGCTCACGCGCTTGAGGCGCTCGTCGATCGCCTGTTCGACGCGCTCTCGCGGGACGCTGACTTCCATCCGACGCTCGAGGGCGCCGGTCGATTCGATCGAAACCTGCATGCTCATCGGTCCTGGTCCAGACGAGAGTCGGCCGGGCGGCAGCCCGGAAAAGCCGCGTATTCTGCCACGGCGGGTCGGGCCCGTGCATCAGTCCGCGCCTGGTGCGAAAGGAGGGACTCGAACCCTCACGGGGGTTACCCACTGGAACCTAAATCCAGCGCGTCTACCAGTTCCGCCACTTTCGCCGGCGGCGCCGGTGCACCCGTACGCGGTGCGATGCAAATTATAAGCAAAGGGCGTCCGCCTGTACCCCGGGCCGATGCCCGCCGGGAGGCAGGAGCGGGGCGCGCCCCCCGGGAAGCCGCCAAACCCGTGACATGGCCGCGGAAACCAAGGCCCCGCATGCAGTAGCATCATCATGGGCCTACGCGGCCGTTGACGGAACAGTCTCAAGGGCATGGGTTATCCATCATTTGAGGAGTACACCGATGCGCTCCGGCTGCCGCCCGGGGCAGTCTTTCAGGACCCCGTGCTCGCCGCTGGATCGGTACGAAAGAGCGCCGCGGGCGTGCCCTTCGCGCGGAGCGGAAACTTCGCGCTGACATACGAGGTCTCGGTGAACGGAGCGCGGTACGCCGTGCGCTGCTTCCACAAGGAAGCCGATTCGCTCGAGCGACGGTACGACGCGATTGCGCGCAAGCTCAAGTCGATCGCGAGCCCGTACTTCGTGGAGTTCGATTTCCTTCCCGAAGGGATTCGCACCGAGAGCGGCCAGTTTCCGATCGTGCGCATGAAATGGGCGGACGGCCGCTCGCTGGCACAGTTCATCTCGGAGCATCGAGACGACCCGCATACGCTGCGGCAGCTGCGCGATACGCTGCGCGAGCTCGCGCGGCACCTGGAGTCAAACGACATCGGACATGGCGACATTCAGCCGGGCAACATCATCGTCCGCAGCGCTACCGACCTGAAGGTGATCGACTACGACGGCATGTACGTGCCCGAGCTCGAGCCCTGGGGCAGCACCGAGCTCGGTCAGCGCAACTTCCAGCACCCAGGTCGCAGCTGGTTGCACTTCGACGAACGACTCGACCGTTTCTCGTTTGCCGTGCTCGACGTCGCGCTCGAGGCACTGGCGATGCAACCGGCGCTCTGGGAGCTGACCGGCAGCGACGAGGCTGGAATCGTCCTGCGTGCCGCCGATTTTTCGGACCCCGCGGTATCGACCGCCTTCGGTGTGCTCGCCGAGCTCGATGGCGTCGCGGTGCGCGCGCGCCAGCTTGCGGCGGTATGCCGGTCGCCCTTCGAGCGGGTTCCGGCGCTCGACGACTTTCTCGCCGGACGCCGAATTCCGGGGGGCGCGACGCTCACGCTTGCGAGCGGCTCCCGTGCATCGAAGCCCGCGTACATTCCCGCGTATGCGGTCCTCGATGCAACGAACTTCGCCCGCTGCTGCGCTCACATCGGCGATCGGATCGAGTTGATCGGCCGCGCGCGCCGAATCGTCCGAGACGATGCGGGTAACGGATCCAGGGCCGCTCTGCTTGTGGAGTTCGGTGACGCACGGGAGGACATGGTGCGCCTCGCGATCTGGCCGGAAGTCAGCGCTCCTGGCATCGCCGGTCTGGAAGCCGGTCAGTGGCTGAGTGCGATCGGGCTCGTCGATCCCATCCTCACGGAGAAGAACGGCGATCACCCTTACAAGAACGTGTCGATCGCGATTACCGAGCCGTCACAGTTGCGCCTGTTGACGGAGTCCGAAGCCCTGTACCGGCTTGCCGCCGACGCCGCCCCCACCCGGCCAATCGACGACATCTCGGTCACCATCGGCACGGACCCGGCCATACCCGGAGTGCTGTCGAGACCGGAGCCGCAGACGCCGCCGATACCGGACGTCACGACGGGTGTCGTTGCGGCCACGGCGTTTTCTCCTCCAGCCACGGCCACGCTGTCCACGGTCGCAACGCCGGCCGCACCGATCGAACCGGTACAGGCGCCGACCGCGACCTTCGCGACCACTGCTGCCGAGGTCGGTCCCGCGCCTGTCATTCCGGTGCCGGCTGCGCCCGCGACACCGGTCACGCCGCTTCGAGTTACGCCCGACCGACGACCCGCCGAACATTCGCCGGCCGCCGCGTCGTACGTTCCGATACCGGCGCCACCGAAGGCGGAAACCGTCGCTCGGGCAGCGCGGGCACGTATGGCCCACCCACGACTCACCTGGCGGCCACCCAGCTTCGCGCTGGTGCGCTGGACGGACTGGACCAGCCTTGCAGCACGCTGGTCGGCGTTGCGCGCGACGCTAGTTCCGCAGGTTCGGACGACCCGCATGGGCAACGAGTTGCGGCGCCAAGCCGACGCGTTGCTGCGCCAGGCCGACGCGTTGCTGCGCCAGGCCGACGCGTTGCTGCGCCAGGCATCCACCTCCAACTTGGCGGCGCGTCTGCACTCCACGCACCCGGCCTGGTGGCTGGTTGCGGGGCTGTCCGTGCTCGTGCTGGTACAGAGCTGGATCATCGCGCGGCAACCCCAAGTAGAGAGCGTCATCGCGGACACCACGCAACCGGCGGTGACATCCGGCGCAGACACGACCGCGGTCGAATCGCCGGGCGACGGTGCCGACGACGCGACGCCTCCGAAGACCGCAACGCCTCCAACCTCGAAAGCCGCCAAGCCGCCGACATCCGCGGTCGCCGCGATTCCACGGGCGGCGCCGCGCGCACGCCTGCTGGCCTTCGAGGACCTGCGCTCGGCACGGCGACCGATCGCGACGATCGCGGGGCCGATCGACGTCGTCACGCGCAGCGGCTCGCCAAGTGTGAGCGTAGTCACGGTTAACGGCACGATGCTCGACGAGAGCCGCGCAGAGATCAACGTGCTTGCACATCGCTCGGTGTTCTCCGATCGCGAGGTAATCGTCGGCTTCTCGGATTGCGCAAGCCCTACACCTGCATGCGAACGCAAGGAGCCGTTCTGGCTGCTGCTCCGCCGAGGGACTCCGCCACTGGTCAAGCGCTCGACCGGCTTGCGCGCGAACCAAGGCGCCGGCTCGGTGACTGCTGTATCGAGCGGCGTGCACGTGGATCTCGGTTTGTGGGACGGCGTGCGCCAGACCGCCACGCTGACGAGCCTCGACGGCATCTACGTGGCTCGCGTGCCCGAGCGTCCAGTGCCTCTTGGGCGCGATGACTGCCGGGCAGTCACCGCCACATTGGAGTCCTGTGCGGCGAGTCGCGACTGCGGAAGCTACGACGCCATCGTTCGGTCGGTGCCAGCCGCTCGAATGGCGATCGTGAAGCGCCTGTTCCGGGAGACGACCGGACTCAACGCGCAGATGTTCCGCACGGTATGCGTGCGCAGCTGTGAACTGGGGCTGACACCGACGAATTCCCTGGTGCGCCGAGAAGTCTGCGGGGGTGCGGCGCCCGGACAGTGGACCCAGGTTTCGCTGGACAGCGGGTCGTAAAATACACTAACAACAAGCTACATGCTGTTGATATATAACGATAATCATTGGAAATGGTGGGCGGTGTAGGACCAACCTCCAGAGAACAGCGGAGTCTGGCGTCGCGGCAGACGGTGTGAGCGCGATCGCGGGCCTACGGGGCGCGCAGCGTAGAGCGTGCCACGGTCAAGCTCAACGCCGTACGGACCGATGATTGCCGGGGTTGGGACCTCAAGCTCACTCACTGAACACTGGTTCTGGCCTTGTGCGGCGCGAGCCGCCCCGCCGCTCGCGGCTTGCGGCGGTCCTGGCGTCGCTGTTCGTCTTCTGCAACGTCGTCTACTCGGGCTTCCTCTCGTTCGCCATCACCCCGATTCCGGAGTGTGTGTCTGCGAAGCTGCGAGCTCGGGCTCGCACCGACATGCGAATTCGTGCAACGCCGCGTCTGCAAGCGGCGCACAACCCGGTCAACGGCAGATGGACGTGTTCGCCGACTGAAGCTCGCGTCCGATATTGCGCGTGCGCGCCCCCCCGGTGCCTTGCGCTGACTTCGCGGCGGCGTGTCTCAACGCGTCTGCTGCACGACTGCTGCAACCTGCGCGCCGTCTTCGCCGTCCCAATAGCCGACGGTGTTCATGCCGAGTTCTGGACCAGGAATCGCGCGGCGGGGTCCTGGCTGTGTAGGATCCGGACACCTGTCTTCGCAGAGTCCGGATAACCGACGCCTTCGGGCAACCGTTGCGTCGAGATCGCGAGTTAGACGAGGTCTTCTGAGCCGCTATTGATCAACTGGTGTGCGTCCTCGGCGCCACCCGGCAGACTGACGATGTAATCATGACTGCGCGCTGCATGGCTCGAGGACCCGACCCGCAGCACGCCGGTGCCGCTCAACACGAAGAAGTCCTCCTCGTTCGCGCGATGTTGGTGAAACGGTAACGCGGCCCTGCCCGGCGGCACTCAGCGTGACGTTCGCGCCGATCGCCCGTGCGCCGAGCGGCCCTGCCAGCTCGTGCATTGTGCAGGCGAACCGGTCGCCGTGCTGTTGCGCGGTGCGTCGTCAAGCTGAGTATGGGGCTCATCATGGCGAATCCGGAATGCGCATGGCGCAGGTCCATATAATTGCACGGCACACGTCGACAGCCAGTCGCTCATGATCCTCGAGACGCACCGCCGACGGCTTGCACAGGTCTCCACGCATCGAACGGACCTCGCGGTACGTGGCGGAAGTCGCCTTCAGCACGCCACGTTCGAGCCAGGAGCACGGCACGACTCGATTCACCCCACGCCTCTCGAAAGCCCATTAGAATCGGCAAAACCAATCCAGGAAGACATATGATCCAAGAGACCTCCTCGGAGACCTCCTCGAGTGAACACGGCTATCGGAAGAACTGGGATCCGAGGACGAATTACAAGGACGAGACGGTAGCGAAGCAATACGACGCGGTTCGGTTCAATAGCCTTGCCGGCAGGGCTTATGTCCGCCTGGAGCGTCGGATCCTGCTGAAGGCATTCTCGTCATTGCCGAGGGATGCCAGGATCGCTGACATCCCATGCGGTACGGGCCGGCTCGCGGAAGTACTCCTGGAGGCCGGATACCAGGTTGAGGGCATGGACATATCACGCGAAATGCTGGACGTTGCGAAAATGCGGCTGGCACGCTTTGGCCAGCGTTTTCGCACCGAAGTAGTCGATGCCATGGCAATTGCCAACCCGGCCGCGCGCTTCGACGGCGCACTCTGCGCTCGCGTATTGATGCACTTTCCGCTCGACGAGCAAGTTGCCTTCCTGCAAGGAGTCGCCAGGCTCACCGACGGCCCGGTGGTATTCACGCAGTCCTTCGACTCGGGTTATCAACGCTTTCGGCGCCGCATCAAGAGCATGCTCAGGCATCAGAAGCCCGCAGCATATCCACTGAGCAAAGCGGACCTTGCCACGCTGCTTGGCCGCGCCGGCCTGAAGGAAGTGCACCGTTACAGGGTTCTGTCGCCCCTCAGCGAAGCCATGATGGTCGTCGCTTGGAAACCTTAGAGCGTCGCATGCATGTCCGGCAGCCCGACTCGCATGCATGACGATGAACCGCCGACCCCGGAAGAGCTTTCACGACTATTTGCCAGCGGTCCACTGCCCTGCAATCAGTGGCGGCTGCAACGCTCGCCCAACACGCAGCGGTCCAGCTCCCCAGTGCATATCCTGGAGTGCGCTGGCACAGGAAAGCGTTTTGCGGCTAAGGTGTATCGGAGCGGTGAAATCACGGGTGTGGAGCAAGCTAGGAAAGAGGTAGAAAGCCTTTCGCTAGTCGCCCGCCGAATGAATGATGACGAGGGGTACGGCGTGGCGCGAGGCTTTGACTTCCTGGTTGAGCGTGGTTGCGTGGTGACCGAATGGATCGATGGAATATCACTGTCATCCATTCTCAATGATGGGCGGCGTCGCGACTTGGACGTGATTGACTTTGCTGCAAGGAGCGGTGTCTGGCTCCGCCGCTTCCATGACGCTTACCCTGCCCCACCGCGACCGCTTGCGGTAGATCGGATGCTCGAGCGGATCGAGTGTTTGGCTCGTGATGCGAGCGGGGCGCACTTTCTCCAGAGAAACCTCGTGGCGGCCCTGGCGGTGCTGCACGATTCGGCTGCTGTGGTGGCTCGCATCGATGCACCATGCAGTTGGCTACATGGGGATTTCAAGCCCGGCAACTTGATATTCGCCGACGATGGCCGGCGCGTAGCAGGTATCGATCTCTCACTCGATCCGCCAGGACCGAGCATTCGATGCGTCGCGAAATTCATCGTCGAGGTCGAACTCAGTGCTGCCCGACCGTTCAGCTGGCACCTGCGAAGAAGGAACGACGCAATCATTCGAGCGTTTCTCGCCGGTTATAGGCATTCCCACGCGCTCGACCCCGTCCTGCACTGGAGCATCCTGCACAGATTGGCATGGATGTGGAGCACAAGGTACTCATTGCGCGGCGCCTGCAAGCACGCATTCGATCTTTACTGTATCTCGAGGCTGCTCGTCGACAGATCGCGAAGAGTTGCCGCCTCCGTCGTCGTTTGAGGCACCAAGACCGGAATTTTATCCGCCATTCATGGCGACGGGGCTTCGATTGTGTGACCAGAAACGGCCCGCTGCAAACCAGCGTAACGTGTTGAATTGGTGGGCCGTGAGGGATTCGAACCCCCGACCTACTGATTAAGAGTCAGCAGCTCTACCAACTGAGCTAACGGCCCAAACTGAAGTGGGGTGGACGATGGGATTCGAACCCACGACAGCCGGAATCACAATCCGGGGCTCTAACCAGCTGAGCTACGTCCACCATCGTCGTCAATCAACTTCCCTGCATGGCGCGCCCGGCAGGACTCGAACCTGCGACCCTCGGCTTAGAAGGCCGATGCTCTGTCCGGCTGAGCTACGGGCGCGCAGAGCTCCGCGATCCGGGTGGTCGGGGCAGAGGGATTCGAACCCCCGACCCTCTGCTCCCAAAGCAGATGCGCTACCAGACTGCGCCATGCCCCGTCCTGCATCGCCTAAGCCGGGTCGCCGCGACCCCGGCCGTTTCCGGCCCGGGTCCGCACGGGAGCGCGAATCATACGGACCACCCCCCGGAGCGTCAATTTTTGACGGCGTTGGCAGTCGAGTCGGGTGGCTTTTCCCGTGACAAAATGCCGCCCCTTTCCTGGAACCCGGACATGTCGGCAAGAATTATCGACGGCAAGGCGATCGCCGCGGAGGTTCGGCGCGAGGTACGCGGCAACACGGATCGGCTGGTCGCGGGCGGCAAGCGCCGCCCGGGGCTGGCGGTGGTCCTCGTGGGTGACGATCCGGCCTCGGGGATCTACGTTCGCAACAAGCGCGCCGCCTGCGAGGAATGCGGGATCGTTTCCGTGAGTCACGACTTGCCGGCGTCCACCACGCAGGCGGAGCTGACCGCGCTGATCGGGCGACTGAATGCCGACGATACCATCGACGGCATACTGGTCCAGTCCCCGCTTCCGCCGCACATCGACCAGGAAGCCGTCATCGAGACGATCGCTCCCGACAAGGACGTCGACGGCTTTCATCCCTACAACATCGGGCGCCTCGCACTGCGCCTGCCGACGATGCGTCCGTGCACGCCGTACGGAGTGATCGAGATGCTGAAGCGCACCGGGCTCGAGACTCGCGGCAAGGATGCAGTCATCGTCGGCCAGTCGAACATCGTCGGTCGGCCGATGGCGCTCGAGCTGCTGCTCGCCAGCTCGACCGTCACGGTGTGTCACAGCAAGACAGCGGACCTCGCCTCTCACGTGGGCCGGGCCGAGCTGCTCGTCGTCGCGACGGGCAAGGCGGGGCTCATCCCCGGTCACTGGGTGCGACCCGGCAGCATCGTCGTGGATGTGGGCATCAACCGGCTGCCGAACGGCAAGCTGGCGGGCGACGTCGAGTTCGAGGGTGCGCGCGAGCGCGCCGCATGGATCACGCCCGTGCCCGGTGGCGTCGGCCCGATGACCGTCGCCATCCTGATGCGAAACACGCTCGAATCCGCCCTGGAGCGGATCTGAGCGACGAGCAATCTACAGCGGCGGTCCGGACACGACGATCTCGACACGCCGGTTGCGCGCGCGACCGTCGCTGGTCGAGTTGTCGGCGATCGGCGCCGACGGGCCAAGCCCCGCGACGTCGGTGGCCGAGGCCTGAATGCCGGAGCGAATCAGGTAGTCGCGTACCGCCATGGCGCGCTTGAACGACAGCTCGCGATTCACGGCATCGCTTCCCGTATTGTCGGTGTGACCCTCGATAACGTACTTGAGGGTCGGGTAGGAGGCGACGACGCCGGCAAAATTCGCGAGACTCTCGCGCGCGTTCGCGGACAAATTTGCGGTTCCGGTGGCGAAATTGACGCCGCCGATCTCGGAGACGAGCCCACGTTCGGTGGTACGCGTCGGCAGCACCGCCGCCAGCCTCGAGCGCAGCTGCTCCCGCGCTTCCTCGGCGGCGAGCGCCTCGGATCGCGCGCGTTGATCGGTGGTTGCCGATGCGGCGGCCGATTCCGCAGAGGCCACTCGGCGCGCTTCCTCCTCGGCCGCTGCCCGGCCGGACATCCCGGCCCGGCGTGCGTCTTCGCCGGCCTGCACGGCCTCGCGCGACAGTTTCGGCATGGCACGCCGTTCCGAAGACTTCTTGCTCGCGTGGGCGGCCTCAGCTGCCTGTAGCTTGGCCTGGGCCTCGGCGTAGGCTCCGCTCGCATACTGCTCGGCACCCGCCGCCGCCGCAATCGCGACTGCGTAGCGCGCCGCGACGAGATCGACGGGTGAAAGTTTCTCGTCGACGCCGAGCTGCCCCAGATTGGCGTAGTCGGCGCGCTCGGCGAGGGAGGTGATTTTGGTCTCCGAGCCCTTGACGTGCTCGGCGACGTTGATGAGCGCCACCGCCTTGCTCGGCGCAGACACCGCGAAGTGCGGCTCGGCGTTGACGATGAGCGCGAACTGCGAGCCCGAGAACGACGTCTCGAGCTGGCCGCGTCCGTCCGACGTCTCGATCACGCCCAGGTTCGTGGCCCGACCGTCGGGCGTGATCGCCCACAGGACATAGGTGGTGTAGGGCCCGAGCGACCACGGATCGGGCAGGTGCTTGACCTCGGCGTCGATCTCCGAGCGGCCCTCCTGAAATTCGACTTCCAGCTTTCCCTCGGCGGCAGGCGTCAGCGGCGTGCCGCGAAGCGTGAGCTCCGACTCCGGCCCCTCCCTGTAACTGAACGCAGAGACTTGGCTCGCAACGTCAGGGCTGACGATCGAAACCGACTCCTCGACCTGCTGCGCGATCAGCGTGGCCGGCAGGATTGAAAAAAATACAGAGACCGCGAGGGGCGCAATCCACGGGCGTGACATCTCAACTCCTTCTGCAGAGCGCGTGCGAAAGGATGGTCGCAGAAGATATCGGCGACTGCTGTCAGCCGATGGCGCAATCAGCGCCCGCGCCTCCAGAGCGTGCGCTGCGCGCCCGAGCGATCTTCGAGCACGATTCCCCGACCAGCGAGGACATCACGTATGCGGTCCGACTCGGCGAAGTTCTTCGCCGCCCGTGCCGCCATGCGCTCGTCGATCAGCGCCTCGATCTGCAAGTCAGTCATCTCCGAAGTCTTGGGCGTCAAGACATCCTGGCTCGAAAGCTCCCGTAGAGCCGGCGCCTTTCGCAGGAACTCCGTCGGTGCGAGGCCGAGCACACCGAGTCGTCTGCCGAGCTCGAGCAACTCGCCCGCGGCGGCGGCCGCGGCCGGCCGATCGCCGGCGGCCTTGTGTGTATTGATCGCCCGCGCGAGTCCCTGCAGCTCGGCGACGGCGACGGGCGTATTGAGATCATCGTCCAGCGCTGCCTGGAAGCGGCGGGTCGCCTCCGTCACGGGGGACGAGGTCGGCAACTCGACGTCCTGCAGCGCGTTGTACAGGCGCTCGAGCGCCGCATCCGCCTGCTCGAGATTCTCGAGGGAGTAATTGATCGGCCCGCGATAGTGGCTCGCCCAGCATGAAATAACGGATCACCTCGGGATCCCGGACGCGCTCGAGCACTTCGCGCACGGTAAAGAAGTTTCCGAGCGACTTCGACATCTTCTCCTCGTCCATGCGGACGAAGCCGTTGTGCATCCAGACGTTCACGAATTCCGAGCCGCAGGCCGCGCAGGTCTGTGCGATCTCGTTCTCGTGATGCGGAAACTTGAGATCCATGCCGCCGCCGTGGATGTCAAAGTGCGGGCCGAGCAGCGCCACCGACATCGCCGAGCACTCGATGTGCCAGCCGGGACGTCCCGGTCCCCACGGCGAGTCCCACGCGGGTTCGTTCGGCTTCGCCGCCTTCCACAGCACGAAGTCGAGCGGATCGCGCTTTCGCTCGTCGACCTCCACACGTGCACCGGCCCGCAGGTCCGCGATTCGCTTGCCCGACAGCCGCCCGTACGGGGCAAAGCTCGCGACCGAAAAATACACGTCGCCGTTCTCGCCCCGGTACGCGTGCCCGCGATCGATCAGCCTCGCCACCATGTCGATGATCTGCGGCACGTACTCGGTCGCCCGCGGCTCGTGGTCACCGAGCTCGACTCCGAGCGAAGCACAATCCTCCTGGTAGGCGCGGATGAACCGCTCGGTGAGTGCCGACATCGGCTCGCGGTTCTCCTGCGCTCGCCGGATGATCTTGTCGTCGATGTCGGTGATGTTCCGCACGAACGTGACGCGGTAGCCGTGCGCCCGCAAGTGTCGCCGCAGCAGGTCGAACACGATCAGCATGCGGCCATGCCCGATATGGCAGTAGTCGTAAACGGTCATGCCGCAGACGTATATCCGCACCTCCCCGGTGCGGATCGGCTTGAACGGTTCCTTGCGGCCGGTGAGCGAGTTGTGAAGCTGAAGCATGGCGTCCGTGGGTGGAGATCAGGTGTTCGAGCTGCGCCGTGCGGCCGCGAGCAGGCGCTCGGTCGCGAGCCGCCGACCCATCAAGTCGATAAGGGGCGCGAGCTCGGGCCCGTGCGTCGTGCCGGTGAGGGCGACCCGCAGCGGCTTGTAGAGTGCTGCGCCGCGGCGTCCCGAGGCGGATGCGACGGCGCCGGTCCAGGTCGCGAGATCCGCGTTCGTCGCGGCGAGCGCAGCAATCGCCTGCTCGAAGAACCCGCGGCCGGCTTCCGACAGGACCGCGGCATCAGACTCGGCGGGCTCGATGTCGCCCGGGCAGACCACACGCACGAGCGCATCGGCGTCGTCCGGCAACAGAAGATTGCCGCGCACCACAGTTACGAAGCGCTCGCGCCGCCCATGCTCCCCGAGCGGTGCGAGGCGCGCGCCGAGCCAGTCGACGAGCTCCCCCGCCGTGGCACGGCTCACGGCCTCGCGCTGCCAGTGGCGCAGCTGCGCCTCGTCATACCGCGCGGGCGAATGGCTCACGGCCTCGAGGCGGAAGTGCCGCGGCATGTCCTGTAGCGCGAGCCAATGATCCGGCACCCCCGCGTGACCGAGCCGCAGCAGGTAGTTGCAGATCGCCAGCGGCAGGTAACCCTCCGCGCGCAGTTCTCGCAGACCCCCGACCCCGTCGCGCTTCGAGAGCGGCGCTCCCGACGGCGCGAGGAGCAGCGGTAGATGGCCGTAGTGCGGTGCAGGTAGCGCGAGCGCCTCGAGCAGCAGGAGCTGCCTCGGCGTGTTTGCGAGGTGGTCGTCGCCGCGCAGCACGAGGTTGATCTGCATCCGGGCGTCGTCCACGGCGTTGCTCAGGAAGAACGACGCGCCGCCGTCGGCACGCGCGACTATGAAATCGCCGATGTCGTCGCTCGCGAAGCGCTGTGCCCCGTGGATGCGGTCATCGAAGGCGATCATCCGGCCCGGCGGTACGCGGAAGCGCAGCGCAGGCTTCCGCCCCTCCTGCAGGCGTCGACGGACCTGGTCATGGGAAAGCGCGACGCAGGTGCCGGCGTAACGTGGTGGCCTGCCGGCTGCGAGCTGCGCGCGGCGCGCGAGATCGAGCTCCGCCGGCGTGCAGAAGCAGGGATAGACGCAACCCGCGCTCTCGAGTGCGGCGATGGCCTGGGCATAGACCGCGCCGCGTCCACTCTGCTCATACGGCGCGTGTGGACCACCCCGGTCCGGCCCTTCGTCCCAGTCCAGGCCGAGCCAGTGGAGATCGTCGAGCAGACGCCCGATCAGGGCAGCATCGCTGCGCACCACATCCGTGTCCTCGATGCGCAGCACGAAGCGACCCTTCCCGCCGCGCGCAGCGAGATGACTGAAGAGCGCCGTTCGCGCGTTGCCGAGATGCAGGTGACCGGTCGGGCTCGGCGCGAACCGCGTCACAGGTGGACTGTCGAACATGGTGACTCATCTTACCCGATGAAAATTCGGCTCAGAGCCGATCAACGCCGGGAAATCGGCTCTGAGCCGGATTTCCGGTGGACGCGCTGGCGCTTGGCCCGCATCGGTCATCGCCGTAACATGTGCACCCGCGTGCACGGCGCGTCCCCGGGCACGAGATCCACCACCCTTGAGCACTCTGTTCGTCTCCGACCTGCACCTCGACGCGGCCTGGCCGGACGTCTCGGCGCAGTTTCTCGGATTCCTGACGCGCGAGGCCCGCCATGCGAAGGCGCTGTACATCCTCGGCGATCTCTTCGAAGTGTGGGTCGGCGACGATGATCCCGACCCCGCCAGACGGCAGATAGTGTCCGCACTGCGCGCGCTCACCGACGCCGGCGTGCCCTGCTTCGTCATGCACGGCAATCGCGACTTCATGCTGGGCGAGCGTTTCTGCCGCGAAACGGGCTGCGTTCTGCTCGACGATGGCACGATCGTCGATCTCGACGGCGAACGCGTGCTGCTGATGCACGGAGATGTGCTCTGCACCGATGACCGGAGTTACCAGCGCCTGCGGCGCATCGTGCGGAATCCGGCTGTGCGGTTTTTCTTCCGTCACTTGAGCCTCGCGCAACGACAACGGCTCGCCGCGCGGCTGCGTGCCGGCAGCCGCATGCACACGACGGCGGCGGCGCCGGAGATCATGGACGTGAACTCCGAGGCCGTGCGCGACGCATTCCGCCGCTCCGGCGTGCACACTCTGATACACGGTCACACCCACCGCCCCGCGGTGCATCGCCTCGAGATCGACGGCGCGTCCATGCGACGCATCGTGCTCGGCGATTGGCACACCGCCGGGAGCGTGCTCGAGTGGAACGCGAGCGGCGCAACGCTGCGGGTACTGCCACGCTAGCGTTTCGCCGGCTGGGATCGGTGCCTTGCTAGGCGGCGACGCCCGCCATCAGGTCGTCGATCTGAGCGACGATCTCCTCCGCCGCGGACGGCCGGCCGCTGGGATCCTTGGCGAGCAAACCATCGAGCAGTGGCTGCAGGTGAGCGAGCGGCGGCGGCAGCCTGGGGATAGGCGCGTGTGCGTGGCAGTAGATCACGCCCATGGCCGTATCGGCGACATACGGCTTCTCCGCGGTCAGGAGCTCGTGCAGGACTATCCCCAGGCTGTAGAGGTCACTGCGCTCGTCGAGCGGCTTGCCGTGCCCCTGCTCCGGACTCATGTAGTGCGGCGTGCCGAAGATCACTCCCGTCGCGGTGATGTCGCTCTCGAGCCCGAGCTGGCGGGCGAGGCCGAAGTCTATGAATGCTGCGCTGCCGTCCTCGCGCAGCATCACGTTGCCCGGCTTGACGTCCCGATGCAGAACCCCGACGGCGTGGAGCGCGCCGAGCGCGCCGGCCATCTGACGCAGGAACTCGAGCGCCTCCCGCCAGGGCAGAGGCTGGCCCATGCGCTGCCTGAGATCACCGCCCGGAAAATACTCCATCGCCAGGAACAGGTGATCGTCAGCCACGCCGATGTCGTAGATGCGCGCGATATTGGGGTGTTCCAGGTGCGCCACGAGGTGGTACTCGCGCAGGAAGCGGTCGAAGGTATCGCCGCCCTCGACGATGTCGGGCACCTGGCGGAAGATCTTCAGAACCCGCTGCTCGTCCGTCTTCGGGACCTTGGCGAGATAGACGCTCGACGATCCGCCCACGGCGAGCCGGCTCAGGCAATTGTAACCGCGCACACGCACCGATCCGAAGCGGTCGGGTGGCATCGGTTCGCGCGCGGCCCGGCTGGCCCCGGCGAGCACGTTGTTCTGCCGGTCCACGATCTCGCGGAGCGCCTCGGCGAGCTGCTCATGCTCGAACTCGGTCCGCGCCAGAACGCGCAGTGCGCCGGCGGCCGACGCCCGAAGCTCCAGTTCCGCGTGCTCCGTGGGCCCGAAATAGACGATCGGGGGGAACCCGGGTCGCAGCCGCAGGTTGACGAGCCATTCGAGGCCGCGCTCGTTCTCGACGTCATGGTCGAGCAGCACGACGTCGTACGCCGAGCCGGTGAACCCGGGTCGCAATCGGCCGCGGGTGACTGGCTCGTATTCTGCCGGCAGAGCATCCGCCCATTCGAGCGTGACGTGGTGCGCCAGCATCTGCCGGTATTCGGCCCGATCGCTGACGATGAGAACGCGCAGGCTCATTCCGCAGCGTCCCTGCACCCGAGTACGAGGTCGCCGACATTGGTGCCCGTCGGGCCGGTATGCAGGAGGTCGCCGCATTCTTCGAGACAGGTTCCCGAATCGGCGCGCAGAAGGTGCTGACGCGCATCGAGGCCGGCTTCCATCGCCCGAAGGCAGGTCGTATCGTCGACAACGGCGCCGGCATCGTCGCTTGTGCCGTCGATTCCGTCCGTCCCTGCGGCGAGCAGCGCGAGCCCGGTGTTGCCCTGCATCGCGATTGCCGCGGCCAGCGCGAGGTGCTGGTTACGCCCGCCGCGTCCCGGACGCGAGGGCAACGTGACCGTCGACTCGCCGCCCCAGACCCAGACGGTGCCGGGAGAGGACACGGCGATGCGCCTCGCGAAACCCGTCCCGAGACGCGGCCGCGTCGCCGAGGAATCCGCTGCGACCTGCCCGCACGGCGCGACCACAGGCACGCGCCCGCTCACGCGCCGCGGCCCGGGCGTGGGCGTTCGACGCGACGATCCGGTGGGGCACGCGGATGGGCGAGGCTTCGGCGTCGCGAGCGGGACAGCGCGAGAGAACCTCCGCGACTTCGGGGGGAACGGCGCGCGGCAGGGAATCCTGCCTGTCGCGAACGCATGCAGCAGCCCTGAACCGATGACCGCAGGATCGTCACCCGGAACATCGGAAATCATGAGCGCGATTCCCGGGTCGGGCGCCAGTGCTGCGAGGCCGCCGCCCTTCAGGCGCGACATGCGTCGACGCACGGCGTTCACGGACACGATGCCGAGCCCGGAGCCAAGCAGCCATCGGTTCACGAGCTGTATCTCCGCCAGCGTGATGCCTCCGACCGGCGACTCGACCAGGCTCGACGCGCCGCCCGAGACGAGCCACAACAGGCGCGCGCGCGGCGGCAGGCCGCCCAGGAAGTCTTCGACCGCGACAGCCGCCGCGAGGCTCCGCGCGTCGGGTTCGGGGTGCGCCGACTCGATCACGCGCACACGGCGGTCGTCCAGGACGTCGAATGTCGCGTGGCCCGGCTTCGTCACCACCAGGGCGCGCACCAACCCGTCTCCGAGGCCATCGATGGCGCCCGCGGTCATCGCCCCTGCCGCCTTGCCGATCGCCACGACGTGCCAGTGGCCGTCGAGGGGCTCGAGTGCGAGCTGCCGCTTCACACAGCGTCGACCGTCCACGGCCTCGCAGCGCCGTGTGGAAGCAATCGAGAAGCAGCGCCCGGCATCCGGCTGGTCGCCTCGCCTTCGGGCGCGACCGACGGCCGAGCGGTCGCCGGCTGCCGCTCAAAGGCTCCCGACGGCCTTGAGCGAGCCACGGCCCGCTCCACGCTTGCGCGCCTTCGCCTGGTCCGAACGCTCCGCTTCGACGCGCGCCAGGTACTGCCGGCGTCACGTCGGCCGTGACGTACTGGCCCGAGAAGCAGGACGTATCGAACTCGGTCACCGACGCGTCGTGGTGTTGGACGGCACGCACCAGATCGTCGAGGTCCTGGTAGATCAGCCAGTCGGCCCCGATGATGTTCGCCACCTCCTCGTCCGTGCGCCCGGCCGCGACGAGCTCCGACGCAGCCGGCATGTCGATGCCGTACACGTTCGGATAGCGCACCGGCGGCGCGGCGGATGCGAAGTACACCTGGCGCGCCCCCGCCTCCCGCGCGAGATCGATGATCTGCGCCGAGGTTGTGCCGCGCACGATCGAATCGTCCACGAGCAGCACGGTCTTGCCCCGGAACTCGAGATCGATCGCATTGAGCTTGCTGCGCACAGAGCGCGCGCGCAGATCCTGGCCGGGCATGATGAACGTCCGCCCGATGTAGCGGTTCTTGATGAATCCCTCGCGATACTTCGCGCCCAGGAGCTGCGCCACCTGCAGCGCGCTGGTCCGGCTGGTATCGGGAATCGGGATCACGACGTCGATCCCGTGATCGGGCCGCACCCGGCGGATCTTCTCCGCGAGCAGCTCGCCCATGCGCAGACGCGCCTTGTAGACCGAGATGTTGTCGATGATCGAATCGGGGCGGGCGAAATACACGTACTCGAAGATGCAGGGCGTGTGCCGGGTACAGTCGATGCATTGCTGCGAATACAGGCGGCCCTGCTCGTCGATGAAGACGGCCTCGCCGGGACCCACGTCGCGGAGCAGCTCGAAGCCCAGCATGTCGAGCGCGACGCTCTCCGAGGCCAGCATGTACTCGCGGCCGTGCGCGCCCTCGCGCGTGCCGATCACGAGCGGGCGTATGCCGTGCGGATCGCGGAAGCCGAGAACGCCATGACCGAGGATCATCGCAACCACGGCGTAGGCGCCCCGGCAGCGCCGATATACCGCGCTCACCGCCGCGAAGATGTCGGCCGCCGAAGCACGCGGCGTGCCAAAGCGCTGCATCTCGCTCGCCAGCACGTTGAGCAGCACCTCCGAGTCGGATGACGTGTTGAGGTGTCGCAGGTCCTCGCGCACGAGCACTTCGGACAGCTCGGCGGCGTTCGTGAGATTGCCGTTGTGGGCCAGGCAGATGCCGTAGGGTGAGTTCACGTAGAACGGCTGCGCCTCGGCCGAGCTGTCGCACCCGGCGGTGGGATAGCGGACATGCCCGATGCCCATGTTGCCCTTGAGCCGCAGCATGTGCTTCTGCTGGAAGACATCGCGGACGAGGCCATTGTCCTTGCGCAGGAAGAGCTCCCCCTCCTGCGCGGTCATGATGCCCGCGGCGTCCTGGCCGCGATGCTGCAGGACGGTCAGCGCATCGTAGATCTGCTGATTGACCGCACTCGCGCTGACGATGCCAACGATGCCGCACATGGCTTGCTCAGGTACTCTCTACGGCGTCTTCGACGATATCCCGCCCGGTCTCCACGTAGCCCGCCAGGACGCCGGCCATTTCCTCGGCCGCGGGCATCAGTGTCGACTCCTTCCACCATGGCTCAGAGCCGAGCTCCGCCGCCTGGCCGAGCATGACTGCGAACCCGGCAATAACCGCGCCGCGTACCAGACCGAACACCGATCCGAGCATTCGGTCGAGTCCGAGGCTCAGGCCCGATCGCTGCACCAGATAACTCAAGAGGCTCGCGAGCAGCCAGCCCGTGATCACGACCGCGAGCAGCAGTATGCCGCGTGCGACCCACGGCTGCAGCGCCGTCCCGGCCAGCGCGCCGCCGAGATGTGGCTCGAGCAGGCCCGAATATCTCCAGGCGACCCACAGCCCGACCAGCCACGCGAGGAGCGCGATCGATTCCCGAAGAAAGCCGCGGATGGCGCCGAAAATTACCGAAAGTAGGACGACTGCGATCAGTATGAAGTCCACTGCGGTCATGCGGCTGCCATTACCATCCGACGTCGTGGGAGGGCGCGAATCTTACCAGAGTGGCCGGCGGCACGATGCGACGTACGGCAGCGTCTGCAACCGATCCGGCGGCGGCGTCCTCAGTCATTTGCGACGAGCGAGACCGGCAGTCCGCGTGCTTTCAGCCGGCCGGCGAGCGCGTCCGCTTGTGGACGGGCGGCCTCGGGACCCACGCGCACGCGATGCAGTGTCTTGCCGTTTCGCTCCACGGGAGAGACGTAGGCACGGAATCCGTCCGACTTCGAGCGTCTGCACGAGCCTGCGCGCCGATTCCGCGGAGCCGAATGCACCGACCTGCACGGACCAGGTGCCGCGCGTCCGGGCGGGCGCGGCGGCCGCCGTCGGCTCAGGCGTAGCGTCCCGCGCCGCGTGGCGCCGCACTGCGCTCGGGCGTCGCCGGCTCGGGCTGCCGGGTCGTCGCTGGAAGCTTCGCCTCGCGCGCCGGTGGCGGCGTCGCGCGCGCCGGCGTGCTGTCGCTTGCGTCGCGGACGGCGGGACGCTCGGTCGCGAGCGGCGACGACTCCGGCGCGATCGGTCGCGCTGCGTTCGTATCGGCAGGGGCCGGCGCCACGCCCTTGCCGAGCTCGATGGTGTAGGTTCGCGTCTGGCCGTTGCCCGTCGACGACTCTCACCGGTTCGGTTGTTCCGGTCTTGCGGCCAGACAACAGCTCCGGCACCACCAGCACCACCAGACAGCACCAGCACGCTTGCGCCGATCAGACGCGCCTTGAGCGATTGATCCATGACGCGAATTATAGACTCGAGCCCAGATCGACGAGGCCGCGCGCTGCGAGCAGTGCAAGCGCGGGCCCGACGGTGTGGAAGGATCCGAACACGACGATGCGGTCTCCGGCGCTGGGAAAGCCCGGCCGCGAGTCGCATTGCATCCGATACGCTTCCTCCGGCCCGCATGTCGATACCCGTCGGGCGCGCGCGCAGAGCGAGCTCGGCATCGTCGAGGCCACGTGCCCCGGTGGTCGCAGCCGCAACCCATGTGTCCACCTGCTCACGAAGCTCGACCAGCACCGCCGGCACGTCCTTGTCTGCGAGCATCCCGCAGACCGCGATCGTCCGTCCGGCGCCGCGCATGGACTGGAGGTTCGCGGCCAGTGCGCGCGCCGCCGCGGGGTTGTGTGCCACGTCGAGGATCCAAGTGAAGCTCGCGGTCAGCGATGCATTGAAATCGCCCCGGCAACACGACGCGTTCGAGCCCGCCCTCGATCGCGTCGCGATCGAGGGGCAGCCGTTCACGAAGACAGGCGAGCGCTGCGATCGTCGTCGCGGCATTGGCGATCTGCGCGTGGCCGGCGAGCGCAGGTGGCGGCAGGCTTTCGATGCGTTCCGACGCACCGGCTATCCTCGAGGATCAGATCCCAGCGTCCGTCCGGGCGGCAGGACCTCGCGGAAGTCGCGGCCGCGCAGCTTGAGCTGCGCGCCCTGCGCGGAGGCCGCCTCGATGAGCGATCGCGGCGCCGGCGGTTCGCCGCCATAGATCGCCGGTCGGCCGGTGCGGAAGATACCTGCCTTCTCCCGCGCGATGCTCTCCAGATCCTCACCGAGCCACTCGGCGTGATCGATGCCGACCGAGGCGACCACCGATACGTCCGCGTCGACGATGTTCACGGCATCGAGCCGCCCGCCCATGCCGACTTCGAGGATCAAGGCATCCGGTGCGGCCGTCTCGAAGATCAAGAGCGCCGCGAGCGTATTGAACTCGAAGAATGTCAGCGTATCCGGACCGAGCGCGTCGGCGATGCGCTCGAATGCAGTGATCAGCGAGGTCGAGGCGACCGGCCGGCCCTGCGAGTCGAATGCGCTCCGCATAGTCGACGAGGTGCGGAGAGGTGAAGGTCGCGGTGCGATAGCCGCCCGCCCGGAGCATCGCGTCGGCGAGCGCGACACATGATCCCTTGCCGTTCGTACCGCCGATCGTGATGACCGGGCAGCGCGGCGGCGACCAGCCGCTGCGGCGCGCCACTCGTGCGACCCGATCGAGGCCTGGCTCGATGGGTTGCGGGTGCAGGGTGAGCTGCCAGTCGAGCCATGCGGCAAGGCCCTCGAAGCGCACCGGTCCCGGCATCTCAAGCGGGCTCCGCCGGGGCCTCCGGGCGTGGCTTGAGCGTCAGGAGCGCGATGAGCGACGCGATCCGCTCACGCATGTCGCGGCGATCCACGATCATGTCGATCGCGCCGTGCTCGAGCAGGAACTCGCTGCGCTGGAAGCCTTCGGGCAAGGTTTCGCGTACCGTCTGCTCGATGACACGCGGCCCCGCGAATCCGATCAGGGCGCGCGGCTCCGCGAGGTTGAGATCGCCGAGCATGGCCAGGCTCGCAGACACACCGCCCGTAGTCGGATCCGTGAGCACCGAAATGTAGGGCAGACCTGCATCGGCCAGACGCGCCAGCGCGGCGCTGGTCTTGCTCATCTGCAGCAGCGAGAGCAGCCCTTCCTGCATCCGTGCGCCGCCGCTCGAGGAGAAGCACACCAGCGCGGCACGCTGCTCCAGGCAATGCTCGACCGCGCGCGCAAAGCGCTCTCCCACCACCGAGCCCATCGAACCGCCGAGGAACCTGAACTCGAATGCGCAGGCCACGATGGCGAGTCCGTGCAGGGTGCCGGCCATGACGACCAGGGCGTCCTTTTCCCCGGTCTGCTTCTGCGCCGCCTGCAGACGATCGCGGTAGCGCTTGCTGTCGCGGAACTTGAGTGGATCCTCCGGCTCGATCTGCACGGCGATCTCCCGCGACGACCCCTCGTCAAGGAAGCGGTTGAGGCGATCCCGCGCGCCGATGCGCATGTGGTGGCTGCACTTCGGGCACACGTGCAGGTTGCGGTCGAGCTCGGCCCGATAAAGCACGGCGTCGCACGACGGGCATTTGATCCAGAGCCCCTCCGGGACCGAACGCGTTCGACGCTCGGTCTTGATGCGGGACGGCATGATCTTCTCGAACCAGGTCACGGCGGCTCCTCGGTGGCAACGCGAGTCTATACATCGCCGCCGCCCGGACAAGGACCGCGGGCGTCCGCAGGCGGAACGCCGAGCCCGTCCGGGTATTCCACATGCGCGAGATAAAGCCCCTGCGGCGGCGCCGTGGCACCACCCAGCCTGCGATCCCGGCCGTCGAGGACCTCCGTCATCCATGCCACGGACCGGCGGCCGGTGCCGACGGCGATCAGTGCACCGGCGATGTTGCGAACCATGTGGTGAAGGAAGGCGTTGGCGCGTACGGTGATCACGACCGACGCATCGCGGCGTTCCACGGCGACATGCATCACTCGGCGAATCGCGGAGGCGGACTTGACATTCGGCCGCACGGAATGCCGAGAAGTCATGCTCGCCAACGAGGACCTGCGCCGCCGTGTGCATCGCGATGGCGTCGAGCGGTCGTCGCACCCAGCACACGCGCCCTCGGTCGATCGCCGGACGGCAAGGCTGATTCGCGATCCGGTAGCGGTAGGTGCGCGAGAGAGCGCTGTATCGGGCGTGGAACCGATCGGGCACCGGCGTGGCCCAGAGCACGGTGACCTCGGCGGCGAGCTCGGCATTCGTCCCCAGCGTCCAGGCCCGCGCGGTGCGCGCCGAAGCGCTGTCGAAGTGCGCGACCTGCATCAGCGCGTGAACGCGGGCGTCCGTTCGGCCGGCGGCTGTGACCGCGACCGGATGGTCGGCCACGACCGAAAGGGCGCGCTGCAGCTCCGCCTGCACGCTCCGGGCGTGGGTCTGCGTCTGCCATCCGGCAAACGCCGTCCCGTCGTACTCAAGTCCCAGTGCGATCCGGGTCAGCGAAGCGCCTCAGGGCAGGCTCGACATCAACCGCTGGGCTTCCTGCTTCTGGGTGTTGCTGCCTTCCTGCAGCACTTCTTCGAGAATGCTGCGCGCACCTTCCGGGTCACCCATGTCGATGTACGCCCGCGCGAGATCCAGCTTGGTTCCCACTTCGCTCATGGTGGCCGGCTCGTCTCCAAGCGCGAAGTCGATACCGCCCTTGGCGCCGATCCCCTGCTGGATGCGCGTCGATTCGATCGTCGGCAGCTCGCCCGTCGGGTCGAGGACCGGCATGATCCCGGTGCCGCCGTCGCCGGGCTTCGGAATCCTGAGGGTCGACGTACGCGTCATGCCGGTCTGGTTCAAGGTGTCTTCCTCGTCCGCGGCCGGCGCTGTCCCGCGTTTTACGGCCAGCGGCCGGAGCGTGTCGTCGTCATCAGCTTTCTGCGCGCGCTGGCGCACCGACAGGCTCTCGACCGTGTCCTCGACCTGGGCGGACGGTCTCGGCCGCTCGACCGTGTCCTCGACCTGGGCGCGCGCGGGCGGCGCAAACAGGTCCTCGGCATCCTCCAGACCGCCGAGCTCGCCGACTTCGAGCCCGAGATTCTCGAGCGCCACCTCCGCAGTAGTGGAGGATGAGTCCGGCAGCGGCGATTCCACCGTCGGTGCCAGCGATGCGAGGTCGGCCCCTCGCAGCGGCTCATCGAGGATGAAGTCGATGCCCGTGCTGCCCGTGCCGACCTCCGCGGAGCCAGTCAGCTCGATGTCCGTCTCGGTGCCTTCGGGCGCGTCGGCGAGGAAGTCCAACTCCGTCAACGCCTGGGTTTCGGCCAGCTCCATGTCGACGCTGGTGGCGGCGGCACCTTCGGCCTGCGCGAACATGGGGTCGTCGGCGGCAATCTGCTTGCCCATGATCAGGACCTTGTCCCACTCGCTCGCCGACATGTTCGCGCGCTCGGGCCGCATCTCCCGCGCGACCTCGAGGAAGCGATCGGGATTGCCCCAGACAAAGAAGATCTCGAGCAGCTTGAGCTTGAGGTCGCGACGCTGCGGCTCTCGCTTGATCGCGAGCTGAACCAAGTCTGCCGCCTGGTCGTACAGGCCGTAGGCCATGTGGAAATCGGCCTCGGCGAGCGGATCGCCGGCTTCGGTGCTCACCGCCGAGTCGGTCGAAATCGTGTCGTCGAGCGACACTGGTTTGCGCGCTGGCTCGAGCGCGGCCGGCGAAGCCGCAGCGGGCGCCGGGCGTGGCCTTGGCGCCAGCGCCTCGACCGGGCGCGTCTCTTCGACCAGGATGTCGGCATCGCGACTCGGTGGCAGCTTGAGCGGCCGCTCGCGCAGATCTCCCCTGTCGCCCGTCTCTCGCGGTGTGAGTACCTCGTCGAAGCTGTCAGCCGCCGCGGCCTGATCCAGCCGCCGACGGCGGAAGAACAGCAGTGCCAGCAGAACCAGAACGAGCGCCGCGAAGGCCCACCAGTACTGCATGATCCGGTCGAGCAGCGAGGGTTCCGGCTCCGTTGCCGCGGGTGGTGCCGCCTGCTCGGTCGGTTCGGGCGTGGGTTCCTCCACGACCGGTGCCGGCTCGGGTTCCGCAATCGGCGTCTCCGCGACCGGCGCCGTCTCCGACGGGACGGCCGCGGGCTCGCCGGTGGTCGCATCCACCGTGGGCGGCACCGATGGTTCCGCGGCCGGTGCGGTTGCAGGCGGCTGCGCGGCCTGACCCTGCAGCGTCGCGAGCTCGGCATTGCGGACTTCGAGCAGGCGCCGCGCTTCGGCAAGCTCGGCTTCGAGCTGCTGAACGCGCGCCTGAAGCTCAGGCGACCCCGCGCCCGCGGTGGCGGACGGTGCGGCGGTCGACGCCGCGGCGCTGCCCTGTTCGGGTGTTACGAGGCGTAGCCTTGCCGCGGCGTCTTCGGCCGCAAGGCCCGAGGCATCACGCCATTGGGCGTACTGGCGCGCAACCTCCGCCGCCGCCTCACTTGCGGAGATCTGCCCGATCGTCGAGGCTTCCGGAATGGAAAGCTGGCTGCCCGCGCGCAGGATGTTGATGTTGCCGTCGAAAGCCTGCGGGTTCGCCTGGTAGATGGCGAGCATCGCCCGGTTCACGTCGGAGCGAGTGCCGGGATAGGCGCCGCTCGCAATCTGCGAGAGCGTGTCGTTCGGTTGCACGTGATAGGTCGATCCCGGCTCGAGCGACGGCGCGGCTGCGGCGGGGCGCGTCGGCGCCGCAGGCTCCTCCGCCGGCGGCGAATAGGTCTCTGCCGGCGCCGGTCGAGGTGCCGGGGTTGTTGCCTGCGGCGCCGTTACCGGCGCGGCGGCTGTTGCGGGAGCCGGGGCGTAGACGGGCGGATCGAGCAGAACCGTGTACTCGCGCAGCAATCGCCCGCGCGGCCAGGTCGCATCGACGAGGAAGGTGACGAACGGTTCCGTCACCGGTCGGGAGGAGGTCACCCGCAGGACGTCCTGGCCGGCGCTGTTCCGGTCGACCGCGAAGCTGAACTCGGACAGGAATGCAGGCCTATCCAGCCCATAGCGCACGAAGGTTTCGTTCGAGGCGACCGCTGCGCGGAGCGCCGCGAGGTCCTCGGCCGTCGCATCCACCAGCTGGATGTCCGCATCGAACGGCTGGTTCAGCGCGGACCGGAGGCGTATGTCCCCGAGTCCGAGCGCGTAAAGCGCCGTGGGGGTCATCAGCACGCCCAGCATCAGGATACGGCGAACAGCAATCTTCATTCGGGGCTCCCCGCGCACGCAATCGCCTCCCGGGCGGACGGCCGCTCCACCGGTGGCTTATTCACGTGACTTCTTCAAATTAGACATAACTATAGCCGACCGCTGGATCCACGCCCAACTGTCGAGCGGTACGGCCGGCATATGTAGCGTGTCCCGGGCCGGCCGGTCCGGACACGGTGCACAGTTCCGCCGTCAGGGAGGGTTGAAACCCTCAGCGCCCGCGAGTGATATCGGGGGTGGGCGAGCGGACATCCGCATTCTGCGCCCTGTGGCGCAGGTAGTGGTCCATGATCACGAGCGCGAGCATGGCCTCGGCGATGGGCACGGCGCGCAAGCCGACGCAGGGGTCGTGGCGACCGGTCGTCGAGATCTCAACCGCCTGCCCGGCCAGGTCGATGGTGCGCCCCGGGAGCGCGATGCTCGACGTGGGCTTCAGCGCCAGGCTGACCACGATGTCCTGCCCCGAGCTGATGCCGCCCAGTGTGCCGCCCGCGTGGTTCGAGAGGAACCCGTCCGGCGTGAGCTCGTCCCGGTGCTCGGAGCCGCGCTGTTCGACGGCCGCGAACCCGTCGCCGATTTCCACGCCCTTCACTGCATTGATGCTCATCATCGCGGCGGCGAGATCGGCGTCGAGCCGACCGAAGACCGGTTCGCCCAGTCCCTGCGGTACACCGCACGCCCGCACCGTGACCCGCGCCCCGATCGAGTCACCGTCGCGCCGCAGGCGGGTGATCAGCTCCTCGAGCTCCGGAACCCGTGCCGGCTCCGGGCAGAAGAACGGATTCGCATCGACGGCCTCCAGGTCTGCAACATCGAACCTGAGTGTCCCGACCTGGGCGAGCCAGCCGCGGATCGTCACGCCGAGCCGGTCGCGGAGGAACTTGCGCGCGATAGCGCCGGCCGCGACCCGCATGACCGTCTCGCGCGCCGACGAACGACCACCGCCGCGATAGTCCCGCAGGCCATACTTCTGCTGATAGACGTAGTCGGCGTGGCCCGGCCGGAAGCGATCGCGAATCTTTTCGTAGTCATAGGAGCGCTGATCCTCGTTCTCGACGACGAGGCCGATCGGTGTGCCGGTCGTGCGCCCCTCGAATACGCCGGAAAGGATGCGCACCTGGTCGGGTTCGCGGCGCTGGCTGGTGAACTTCGATGTTCCCGATCTACGGCGGTCGACGTCGCGCTGCAGATCCGCGGCCTCGAGCGGCAGCCCGGGCGGACAACCGTCGACGATACAGCCCAGCGCCGGGCCGTGACTCTCGCCGAAGGTCGTGATCGTGAACAGGTGACCGAAGGAATTCCCCGACATGCTCACTCCGATGCCGTGAGAATCGCGCGGTGCGCCTCGAGCTCGGCGCGCGTCAGCCGGAATACGCCGCCACCGCCCTGCTCGAACTCGAGCCAGACGAACGGCAGGCCCGGGAAGGCGTCCTCGAGCCGCTGGTCGCTGTCGCCGACCTCGACGAAAAGCATTCCGTCCGGCTCGAGGTGATCGGCCGCGCCGGCGAGGATGCGCCGGGCGACGTCGAGACCGTCGGCGCCCGCGCGCAGGGCGAGCTCTGGTTCGTGAAGGTATTCGCGCGGCAGTTCCGCCATCTCGGCGTCGCTCACATAGGGCGGGTTCGCGACGATGATATCGTAGCGGCGCCCCGGCACCGGCTCGTACAGGTCGCCTTGGAGCAGCTCCACGCGGTCGGCGACGTGGTGCCGGGCGACATTGCGGCGCGCGAGTTCGAGTGCCGGCGCCGAAATGTCCACGGCGTCTACTCGGCTCCGTGGCAGCGCGTGGGCGCAGGCGATCGCGATGCACCCGGACCCTGTGCCGAGATCGAGCACGCGGCGGACCCGCGCAGCGTCGACCCAGGGTCGGAACTCCGCAAGGATCAGCTCGGCGAATGGCGAGCGCGGCACGATCGCGCGCGCGTCGACCTCGAATTCGAGCCCCGCGAACCACATCCGCCCCATCAGATAGGCGGCGGGCACGCGCCGCTCGATGCGCTCGGCGAACATCGCGAGCACCGCTGCGCGACCGGCGGCGCCGGGCCGTGTGTCGTAGGCCTCCGTCGCCCGCTCGTGCTCGAGTCCGAGCACGTGGAAGACGATCGCCGCGGCCTCGTCGAGCGCCGAGCCGGTGCCGTGGCCGTACGCGAGCCCTGCGTGCTCGAATTGCGCCGCGCCATGGCGGATGAGCTCCGCCACGCTTGCATCCTGCGGCAGACGTGCGGCGAATCGCTTTGGTCGGGTCATGGCGTGCGCGGTCGATGTGGGATAATCGCGGCCCCTTCGGATCAGGTCTCCCCGCAGCTTCGCATGGCCGCACGCCCTTTCCTGATCGGCGTCTTCGCGATTGTAGCGTTTGCCGCCGGCGTGTTTCTTGCCCGCGCGTGGCAGATGCGTTCGACCGAGGCGCCCGAGCACGCGACCGCCTTCCCGACGCCCCTCGCGTTGCCCGCGATCTCGCTCATCGACCAGGACGGCCGTCCGCTCGACGCGAACTTCTTCGAGGACGGCTGGACGCTGGTGTTCTTCGGCTTCACACGCTGCCCGGGCATCTGCCCGACGACGCTCGCGACCCTCGCGCGGACGCGGGCTGCGCTCGATGACCTGGCGCCCGCGCAGCGCCCGCGCGTGCTGCTCGTCAGCGTCGACCCGGAGTACGACACACCGGCGATTCTCGCCGAGTACGTCCGCTCCTTCGACCCTTCCTTCCTCGCGGCGACGGGCGACCCCGCCGCGGTCGCCTCGGTCGCGTCCGAGTTCGGCGTGGCATACGCGAAGACCGCGCTCTCGCCGGAAAGCTACAGCGTCGACCATGGGGCGGGTGTCTTCTTCGTCGCGCCGGACGGCATCGCGGCGTTCTCCGGCGCGCCACACGAGGCGGAAGTGCTGGCCCGCGACTATCGTCTCGTGCTCGCGCGGCACGGAACGCATCGATGAGCGCGCCGGACGCGCGGGCTGCCGCGGCAGCGGACCGGGCGTTCGCATTCCTGCAGGAGGTCCTGCCCCAGCATCTGCTGTCACGCGGCATGCACCGCCTCGCCCGCAGCACCCGGCCGACGATCCGGAACACGGCGATCCGTCTCCTGCTCGGCGCTTATCCCCGGATCGATCTCCGTCGAGGCCGCGGAGCCCGATCCGTATCGGTACGCAACATTCAACGCCTTCTTCACGCGCGCGCTCCGCCCCGGGGTCCGGCCGATCGCGCCCGGGCCTGACGCGCTCATCTCGCCGGTCGATGGGACCCTGAGCCAGCTCGGCGACGTCGACGCCGGTCGGCTGCTGCAGGCCAAGGGAATCGAATACACGGCCGCTGCCCTGCTCGGCAGCGAGTCGTCTGCCGCGCAGTACGCGCAGGGTCGCTACGCCTGCATCTATCTCGCGCCGTTCGACTATCACCGTATCCACGTGCCGATCGACGCTCGACTCGACGAGCACGCGTTACCTGCCCGGCCGGCTCTTCAGCGTCAACGCCGCGACGGCGCGCACCATTCCGGGACTCTTCGGCGTCAACGAGCGGGTGGTCTGCGAGTTCGAAACGCGACACGGCGCCCTCGCGCTCGTCATGGTGGGCGCGCTCTTCGTCGGCAGCATCGAGACCGTCTACGGCGGCGAGATCAATCCGCCGCAGGCCCGCGGCGGAGTGCCGCACGAGATCGACGCCGGGAGAGGACTCGAGTTCCGCAAGGGTGACGAGCTCGGCCGCTTCAACATGGGCTCCACCGTCGTGCTGCTGTGGCAGCGTTCGGCGGGTGAGTTCGCGCCGGGGCTCGCCGCCGGCGCACGGCTGCGCCTGGGTGAGCTGCTCGCAGGGCGGGCGGCGCCGTGAGCGCGCAGCACTGGCGGCCCACTGCCGACCTCGCGACCCTGCGGCTTCGCGCGCTGCTGCTGCGTCGAGCACGCGAGCACTTCGCTGCGACCGAGCGCGCTCGAGGTCGAAACACCGATCATGGTCCGCGCGGCGGTCACCGACGTGCACCTGGAGTCACTCGAGGTGCGCCGCGCCGACGGCGAACTCGCCGGCTACCTGCACACGTCGCCCGAGTATGCGATGAAGCGCCTGCTCAGCGCCGGCGCCCCGGATCTCTACCAGATCGCACATGTCTTTCGCGAGGGTGAACGCGGCCGCCTGCACAATCCCGAGTTCACGATGATCGAGTGGTATCGGCTCGGCATCGATCATCATGCGCTGATGGCCGACGTCGAGCGCCTGCTCAGCCGCATGTTCGAGGGCTTTGTGAGCCCTGCACCGAGCCGTCGCCTGAGCTACACAGCCGCCTTCGAGTCCGCCCTGGGCGTCGATCCGATCGGCGCTCCGATCGAGGCGCTCGCGGCCGCGCTGGCCGCACGCGGCGCCGACGTGCCCGCCGCGATCGCCGGCGAGCGCGATGCGCTGCTCGACCTCGCCTTGTCGCTCTACGTCGCGCCCGGCTTTGACGCGGACCGCATCACCTTCCTGTACGACTTCCCGGCGACGCAGGCTGCGCTCGCGCGGACCGAAGGGCCGGTCGCCGCGCGGTTCGAGGCCTTCTGGGGCGGTATCGAGCTCGCAAATGGATTCGATGAGCTCGGGGATGCCGTGGAGCAGGCGTCACGCTTCGCGGCCGACGCCGCGCAGCGCGCGCGGACCGGACGGCCGAAGCGTACGGCCGACCAGGCTTTTCTCGCGGCGCTGGCGGCCGGCCTGCCCCGCTGCGCAGGCGTGGCGCTCGGCTTCGATCGCGTGGTGATGATCGCCGCGGGCGCGCGGCACATCGACGACGTGCTGGCGTTCCCGTCGGAGCGCGCGTAATGGAGGACCGTCCGTATGCATGACGCACATCTCCCGAGCTCTACGGGCGGGCCACCGGACTACGCGGAACTCGCCCGCAGTCTCGAGTCCCTGCTCGCCGGCGAATCGAGCCTGGTGAGCTGCGCCGCGAACACGGCGGCGCTGCTGTACCACGGTCTCCCGGACCTGAACTGGGTCGGGTTCTACCTGATCGATGAAGCCAGTGGCGACCTCCTGGTGGGGCCCTTCCAGGGCCGGCCGGCCTGCGTTCGCATACCGCTCGGCAAGGGCGTATGCGGTACCGCCGCCGCGGAGCGCCGCACTCTCGTCGTCCCCGACGTGCACGCCTTCCCGGGTCACATCGCCTGTGACGCTGCCTCGAATGCCGAGCTCGTGGTGCCGGTCATCGACCGGGGGCGGCTGATCGGCGTGCTGGACCTGGACAGCCCCACCCCCGGTCGCTTCGACGACGCCGACGCGCGCGGAATCGAGGCGATGGTGGAGGTGTTCGTGAGGGCGGTGCGCGCGTGAGTCGCGCCGCATCTGACGCCGGCGGCTAGCTCTTTGCGCGGGCGATATAGGCGGAGGTCCGCGTATCGACGCGGATAACTTCGCCCTCGTTGATGAAGAGCGGCACACGCACGACCGCGCCGGTCTCGAGCTCGGCGGGCTTCTGACCGCCCGTCGCGGTATCGCCGCGCACGCCCGGGTCGGTCTTCACGATCTTGAGCTCGACGTGCGGCGGCGCGCTCACGGCGAGCGGCTCGCCGTTCCAGAGCATGACGTTGCAATGCACGCCGTCCTTGAGCCAGGCCGCCGCCTCACCCATCGCTTCCTTTCCGGCGGTGAACTGCTCGAAGGTGTCCGGCACCATGAAATGCCAGAACGCGCCGTCGCTGTACAGATACTGCATCTCCGTCTCGACCACGTCGGCCGCCTCGACCGAATCGCCCGAGCGGAACGTCCGTTCGATGACGCGTCCGGTTTTCAGGTTGCGGACGCGCACACGATTGAAGGCCTGTCCTTTGCCCGGCTTGACGAACTCGTTCTCGATGATCGCGTACGGATCGCTGTCGAGCAGGATCTTGAGACCGGAGCGAAACTCGTTGGTGCTGTAGCTGGTCATGGCTCGTCGCGGTGGTCGCCAGGCGCGCGCGACCTCAGGGCCGTGTCGCGATGCTGCTAGAGAAAGCCGCTGCATAATACGCGGATCAGGGCGGCCGCGTCAGCCCCGGCGGTGCGGCTCGAGCCGCGTGGCCCACGGGCGCGCCCGATCGACGCACCCCGGCCTGCCACCTGCGTCACGATTGCGGCGGAAACGCGGGTGCTATCATCCCGGCGCTTCCGAAATCGGGAATCACGAGGAGCGGCACCGCGCCGGGACAACTTGGCCGAGACGAGCGCGATCCCTCTCATCGTCCTTTCGCGGCACCAGGAAGCCGTCGAGATCATCAATAGCACCCTGCGTAACGCAGGCCACCCGGTGCATTGCGCCTGGGTGCGCGATCTGGCCGCCTACGGTGATGCGTTGAAGCAGGGCAAGGCCCAGCTCGCGTTCGTATGCCTGCCCGACGCCGAGGATGCCGCGCCCGCGCTCGAGCTGCGCGACGCGAACCCGGGCGCGATCCCGGTCGTCCTGGTGCGCGACACGATCAGCGAGGACGGTCTGAACCGCGCGCTCGAGCTTGGCGCGCGCGACGTGGTAACGCTCAAGGCACGGCAGCGGCTCCGGGCCGTGGCCGAGCGCGAGCTTCATCTCGCCCGGCTCGACAGTGCGCTCGCCGGCACGCTCGCCTCCGCGCACCAGTATCGCGACCAGATGAAGGCCTTCATGGCCGGTTCGACCGACGCGATCGTGCACGTGCAGGAAGGCATCGTCGTGGATGCAAATCCGGCCTGGGTCGAGCTGACCGGGATCAAGGATGCGTCGGCGATCGTCGGCCAGCCGCTGATGGATGCGTTCGCCCCGGCGAGTCACGCGGCGCTCAAGGGCGCTCTCGTGGCGGCCGCGCAGGGCAAATGGTCCGACCATTCCCTGAAGGCCACGGCGAAGCTTCCGGGCGGGGGCGACATGCCGCTTACGCTCGAGCTCGAACGATTCGAGTTCGACGGCGAGCCCGCCGTTCGGATCAGGGTGCCGACGCAGCGGCGCGACTCAGGGTCGATCACGGAGCAGCTCGAGGAGGCGCTCAAGCTCGACACCGGCAGCGGACTCCTTAAGCGCAGCGCGTTCCTCGAGGCCTGCCGGTCGCAGCTCACACAGCCGCTCAAGGGTGGTCTGCGGGCGATCATGTATCTCGAGCCCGACAAGCTGCCGGCGCTGGACGCCGACCCTGGACCGCTCGCGCTCGAGGATCTGCTCGACTCGGTCGGCGCGATGCTGCGCGCGCAGCTGCAACCCGGTGACATCGGCGGCCGCGTGACCGGGCGCGGATTCGCCCTGCTCGCGCAGCGTGGCAACGCGCGCGACCTCGACGCCTATCTCCGCCGCCTCGTGCAGCGAATCGCCGAGCACGTCTTCCAGATCGGCGACCGCTCCCTCTCGATCACCGCCAGCGCCGGCGCCGCGATCTTCGGGTCGTCAACAGCCGCCGCTCAGCACGTCCCTGAACTTGGCGATCCGATCGCAGCGCGCCGCCGCGGCCGCCGGCGGCAACCGCACGCTGCGCCAGGAGGACGTCCCAGAATCGAAGGCCGAAGCAGAGGCCGAGGCGGACCGCACCTGGGCGCATCAGATCAAGTCCGCGCTCATGGCCAACCGCTTCCGCCTCGTCCAGCAGCCGATTGCGAGCCTCGTGGGCGAGGAGCGCGCGATGTTCGACCTCGTCGTGCGCATGCTCGACGAGCGTGGCCAGGAAGTGCTGCCGTCCGAATTCCTCACGGCGGCGGCGCGCACCGACCTGATGAAGAACATCGACCGCTGGGTCGTCGGCGCCGCGATGAGCTTCTGCGCCGCGCGCAAGCCCCACAAGGTATTCGTACGCCTGTCGCGCGATTCACTGCGCGACGAGACCCTCGCGATCTGGCTGCAGCAGCAGCTCAAGTCCTCGCGCATCGAGCCGGGCCGCGTCGTGATCCAGGTGAGCGAAGAGCTCGCGACCCAGCACCTGAAGGAAGCCAAGGCACTGCAGAAGCTGCTCGACCGCCTCGGCTTCGAATTCGCGGTCGAGAACTTCGGTTCGGGCCGAGATTCGACGCAGCTGCTGGCCCATGTCCCGGTCAACTACGTCAAGATCGACGGCTCGCTGATGCAGGGACTCGCGAACGACCGACCCCTGCAGGAGCGCGTCAAGCGCTTGTCGAGCAGGCGCACGAGCGCAGCATCACCACGATCGCCGAGCGCGTGGAAGATGCGAACACGATGGCCGTGCTCTGGCAGCTCGGCATCGAATTCATCCAGGGCTACTTCGTCAACAGCCCGGAAGAGGTCGTGCTGTCGGGCAACTAGTGGTGCCGGGCCGCAGTTTCGCAGTTATTCGTACAGCTGCGCGAAGGGTACCCAAGCGATCATGGTACGAATAACTGCGAAACTGCGCGCCGGAGGAAAAGGGCAGCGTCACCACGGTTAGTCGACTACTTCGATCGCATCGACCTTGCGCCAGCCACGCGGGAGAACCGCGCCCCGCTGGCCGCGTTCGCCACGGTAATCGGCCAGGTCCTTGAAGGACAAAGTCATCTGGCGCTCGCCGACCTGCAGCTTGAGCGTCCGACCGGGCGCTACGACGGCGACCGCGACCAGCGACTCCTCGCCCGAGGCCGCCTTCTTCGATGAAATGCCGAAGATCTTGTTGCCCTTGCCGCGTGGCAGCTCGGGAAGGTCCGCCACTGGAAACACAAGCAGCCGCCCATCGCTGTTTACGGCGGCGAGCAGCGCCCCTTCACCCTCGGGGCGCGGCGCCGGGGCGAGCACCGAGGCGCCTTCGGACACCTTGAGCACTGCCTTGCCCGCGCGGTTGCGCCCGTGCAGCTCGCCCAGGCGAACGACGAAACCGTAGCCCGCGGAGGTCGCGACGACCCAGCGGTCGTCCGGCTCGCCGATCAGCACGCCTGCGAAGCTCGCCCCATCGGGCGGATCCAGCCGGCCGGACAGCGGCTCGCCCTGGCCACGCGCGGAGGGCAGCGTGTGCGCGGGCAGGCTGTAGGCACGCCCGGTGCTGTCGAGAAATACCGCCTGCTGCGTGCTCCGGCCAAGCGCCACCGTGCGGAACTCGTCCCCTGTCTTGAACGACAGCGTCCGCGGATCGATCTCGTGACCGCGCGCCGCGCGAACCCAGCCGCTCTTCGACAACACGACCGTCACCGGCTCGCTGGTGAGCAGCTCGGTTTCGTCGATCGCCTGCGCGGCCGCGCGCTCGACCAGCTTGCTCCGGCGTGCGTCACCGTACTTCGCCGCATCCTCGCTGATCTCGTCGCGCACCAGCCGCTTGAGCTTCGCCTTGCTCTTCAATGTCTTCTCGAGCTCGTCCCGCTCGCGCGCGAGCTCGCCCTGTTCGCCGCGGATCTTCATCTCCTCGAGCTTCGCCAGGTGACGCAGCTTGGTCTCGAGGATCGCCTCGGCCTGCAGATCGGAGAGCTTGAAGCGCCGCATCAGCACGGGCTTGGGCTCGTCCTCGGTGCGGACGATGCGAATCACCTCGTCCAGGTTGAGATAGACGATCAGCAGGCCATCGAGGATGTGCAGCCGCGCGTTGACGCGCTCGAGCCGGTACGCGAGCCGGCGCGCGACGGTGTCGACGCGGAATGACAGCCACTCCTCGAGCAGCTCCTTCAGACCCGCGACGCGCGGCCGCCCGTCGCGGCCGATGACATTCATGTTGACCCGGTAACTGCGCTCCAGGTCGGTCGTCGCGAACAGGTGCGCCATCAGCTGCTCGACGTCGACCCGGTTCGAGCGCGGCGTGATCACCAGTCGCGTCGGGTGCTCGTGATCGGACTCGTCGCGGAGGTCATCGATCATCGGCAGCTTCTTCGCGCGCATCTGCACCGCGATCTGCTCCAGCACCCGCGCACCGGACACCTGGTACGGCAGCTCGGTGACCACGACCTCGCCGTCCTCGACCTCGTAGCGCGCGCGGGCACGGAAACTGCCGTTGCCCGTGGCGTAGATGCGCGCCAGCTCGTCCCGCGGCGTGATGATCTCGGCGCCGGTCGGCAGATCGGGCGCCGGGATCAGCTTGCAGATCTCCGCGGCCGTGGTCTTAGGCTCCTCGAGCAGCCGCACGCAGGCAGACGCGATCTCGCGCAGATTGTGCGGGGGAATGTCCGTGGCCATGCCAACCGCGATTCCGGTCGCGCCGTTCAGCAGCAGGTTGGGCAACCGCGCGGGCAGCAGCGTCGGCTCCTCGAGCGTGCCGTCGAAGTTCGGCGTCCAGTCGACCGTGCCGTCGCCGAGCTCGCGCAGCAGCACCTCGGCGTAGCGCGTGAGCTTCGACTCCGTGTAGCGCATCGCGGCGAACGACTTGGGGTCGTCCGGCGCGCCGAAGTTGCCCTGGCCGTCCACGAGCGGATAGCGGTACGAGAACGGCTGCGCCATCAGGACCAGCGCCTCGTAGCAGGCCGAGTCGCCGTGCGGATGGAACTTGCCGATGACGTCGCCGACCGTGCGCGCGGACTTCTTGTGCTTCGACGCCGCCGACAGTCCGAGCTCGCTCATCGCGTAGACGATGCGGCGCTGCACGGGCTTCAACCCGTCGCCAATGTGCGGCAGGGCGCGGTCGAGAATGACGTACATCGAGTACTCGAGGTACGCCTTCTCGGTGAACGCCTTGAGCGGCAGGCGTTCGATGCCCTCGAAATTGAGCTGGTCCTGTGTGCTCATGTCGCGCCCCGTCAGCCGGCGGCCAGGTTGCCGTGCTTCTCGAGCCAGGCCCGCCGGTCGGAGGCGCGCTTCTTCGCGAGCAGCATGTCGACCATCTGGTCGGCGTGATCGCGCGCCTCGAGCGTGAGCTGCACGAGTCGGCGCGATTCCGGTGCCATGGTCGTCTCACGCAGCTGCAACGCGCTCATCTCACCCAGGCCCTTGAAGCGCGTCACCACCGGCTTCGCGCGCGGGTTTTCGGCCCGGATCCGGTCCAGCACGCCACTTCGCTCGGCATCGTCGAGCGCGTAGGACACCTGCTTGCCGTGATCGATGCGGTACAGCGGCGGCATTGCGACGAACACGTGCCCGGCCTGCACCAGCGGCCGGAAGTGCCGCAGGAAGAGCGCGCAGAGCAGCGTCGCGATGTGCTGGCCGTCCGAATCGGCGTCCGCAAGGATGCAGACCCGGTGGTAACGCAGCCGTGCGATATCCTCGGAGGCGGGCTCCACCCCGAGCGCGACGGTGATGTCGTGCACTTCCTGCGAGGCGAGCAGCTCGGCGGGCTCGACCTCCCAGGTGTTGAGGATCTTGCCCCGCAACGGCATCACCGCCTGGAACTCACGGTCGCGCGCCTGCTTTGCGGAGCCGCCGGCGGAATCCCCCTCGACCAGGAACAGCTCCGCGCGCGACGGGTCCTGGCTGGTGCAGTCGGCGAGCTTGCCGGGCAGCGCCGGGCCGCTCACGACTCGCTTGCGCGCGACCTTCTGGCTCGCCTTGACGCGCTCCTGCGCATTGGCGATCGCGAGCCCCGCAATCCCCTCGCCCGCCTCGGGGTGCTGGTTGAGCCAGAGCACGAACTGGTCCTTGGCGATTCCCGAGACGAAGGCCGCGGATTCGCGCGAGGTCAGCCGCTCCTTGGTCTGCCCGGCGAACTGCGGGTCGCGCATCTTGGCGGACAGCACGTAGCTCGCGTCGTTCCACACGTCCTCGGGCGCGAGCTTGATGCCCCGCGGGATCAGGCTGCGAAACTCGCAGAACTCGCGAATCGCCTCGGTGAGCCCGAGCCGGAAGCCGTTGACGTGCGTGCCGCCCTCCAGCGTCGGGATCAGGTTGACGTAGCTCTCCTCGATGCGCGCGCCACCATCGACACGCCAGACGATCGCCCAGTCGACACCCTCCTGCTCGCCTTCGATGCTCCCGACGAAAGGCTCCTCGGGCAGCCACTCACCCGTGGCCAGCGACTCGCGCAGGTACTGAGCGAGGCCGCCGGTGTACTGCCACTCCTCCTTCTCGCCGCCCTTCTCGACCGTGAGGCGGACCTTGAGTCCGGGGCACAACACCGCCTTCGCCTTGAGCACGTGCTTCAACTTCGGCAGCGAGATCTCGGGGCTGTCGAAGTAGGCCGGATCGGGCCAGAACCGCACGGTGGTCCCGGTGTTGTTCTTCCCGACCTCGCCCACCACCTCGAGCTTCGAGTGGACCTTCCCGTTGCGGAACGAGATGTTGTATTCCTTGCCGCCGCGGCGCACCCAGCATTCGAGGTGCTTCGATAACGCGTTGACCACCGACACGCCGACGCCGTGCAGGCCGCCTGAGAACTTGTACGTCCCCTCGGTAAATTTCCCGCCCGCGTGCAGGCGCGTCAGGATCAGCTCGACGCCGCTCACCTTCTCCTTCGGGTGCACGTCGACCGGCATGCCGCGGCCGTCGTCGCTCACTTCGACCGATCCGTCCTTGTAGACGGTGACGTCGATGCGGCTGCAATGACCCGACAGCGCCTCGTCGACGCTGTTGTCGATGACTTCGTGGGCGAGGTGGTTCGGCCGACTGGTGTCGGTGTACATGCCCGGCCGGCGCCGGACGGGATCGAGGCCGCTCAGGACTTCGATGTCCTGCGCGGTGTAGTTCTGGCTCATCGATGGACGATCCGCGTGCTCGCGTCGGAAAAGGCGCGCGGATTCTAGCAGCGCGTCCGTGCGGCGGCACGCTCGTTCATCACCCCGGCCCTGGGTCCGGCACCGACAGTGCCGCGAGCGACCGGGTGTCCGTCTCACGCAGAATCGCGCCGGTTCGCCGAGGGCGATGCGTCCCGTTCCGGTACGCTCAGGAAAGATCGGCGGCGAGCGAGTCCCGGACCGCCGCCGGCAGCGGTTCGACGACGTGGCGGTATTGCTCGTGGTCGATGCCGAGCGATACCGCGGCGCCGGACTTCACCGCTGCGGCCATTGCGGACGTGAGCTCGAAGCGCAGGAAATGCACGGACGAGGTCTTCTCCTCGTTCTCGCGCTCGAGGTCCTCGTCTGCGATCGCATACACGCGGGCGTAGCCCGCGACCTCCACCCAGCAGCGGTCCTCGATTCCCTTGAGCGCCGCGAGCGCGGCGCGGCGCTCCTCCGGATCGGGGAACTCCACCAGCAGCGTCGCCTTCCAGTTGGAGCCGTCCGGGATCAGCGGGTTGTACACGGCGAGCTCGTCGGCGATACCCTCGGCCTCGAAGATGCGCTCGATCCGCAGCATCTCCTGCACCTGGTACTGCACCGTGACCCGGTCCTCGAAGCACAGCGTCACGTTCGGACCGCAATGCACCGTGCGGCGCTTCCTGTGCGCGATCACCTGCGGCCGGAGCACGCCGCGCTCGCGCGCATAGCGCTCGAGGCCGAGAAGGTCCTCGGGCCGGAGCTTCGCGGTCGGGTCACGGCCGGTCTCGAAGACCACGGCTCAGATTCCGTAGGCCTTGCGCAGCAGCGTGAGCGGGTGCGTGGGCGCGCCTCCGTCCGCGAGCCCCGACTCGATCTGACGGCCCGCCATCGGGCAGTCGCTCGCGTAGTGGTCCGCCGCCGCTGCGGCAACCCGGTTGAACACCGGACGGCCGATCTTCATCGAGATGTCGCGGAATTCCTTCTTGACGCCATAGGTCCCGTTGTGACCCGAACAGCGCTCGATCGGCTCGACCTGGGTGTCGGGCACGAGCGCGAGCAGGTCGCGGGTCTTGAGGCCGATGTTCTGCACGCGCAGATGACAGGCGACGTGATAGCTCACCTTGCCGAGCGGCTGGCGGAAATCCGTGCGCAGCAGCCCGGCGCGATGCCGCCGCATCAGGTACTCGAACGGATCGAAGATTGCCGCGCGGACCTGCTGGACCTGCGGGTCGTCCGGAAACAGCAGTGGCAGCTCCTGCTTGAACATCAGACACAGGACGGCACCGGCGCGACGAGATCCCAGCCCTCGTCCACCAGCTGCGCGAGTACCGGGACGTTGACCTTGCGCGCCGCGTCGATCGAGGCAAGATCGCCGAGCTCGAGCGTGGCATGCCGCAGCAGCGCTCCCGCGGCACGATCCGCACAGCGATGCCGTTGTGCCGGAACACGACCGCGAGGTCCTCGGCGATATCGGGCTCGTTGCGGTTGCAGTAGCAGGTCGTGAAGAGAGCCACCCGACCAAGCGTGCCGCCGCCGGTTTCGGCCGACTGCTCCGGATTCGCGCCGCGCGCCACGCGCCGCCGCCCAGTACGCGAGTGGTAGACAGGCACGGGAGCCCTCGGGTCGACGCCAAGCGTCGCCTCGAGCATCCGTCGACCGGTCGCCGTTCGATTCGCGGCGTTGACCGCCTGCGCGATCACCGGGATTCCCGCGATCGTGCCCACCCTGTCCGTCGAGGCAAGGACGCGATCGCGCGGGCGCGCGCCTTCTCGACGGAATCGCACGGCTTTGCGCGCAGCATCAGGTGCGGAAAGTCCACGTTCCAGGGATGCGGCGGCACGTACGGACACTTGGTCATGTAGCACATGTCGCAGAGATAGCAGTGATCGACGACTTCCCAGTAGACCTTGTGCTCGACGCCCTCGAGCTCCCCGAGGACGTCGCATCGATCGCGTCGAACAGGTGCGGAAACGCATTGCACAGGCTGAAGCACCGCCGACAGCCGTGGCAGATGTCGAATACCCGCTCGAGTTCCGCGGCGAGCGCCTGCTCGTCGTAGAACGACGGCCTCCTGCCACGGCGACCGGGTGTCGCGTCGGCGCCTCGAGGCTGCCTTCGCGACCGGTCGTCTTCGATCCACGGGTCTAGACTCGCTCCGGTGGGCAGCCCGACGGCGCCACGCAAAGCCAGAGGGCGGACCGCGCGGGCGCGTCCTCCCGTTGCTTCCGTCCGAGTCAGCTCAGAGCGTGTCGAGCGCTTTCTGGAAGCGGTTTGCGTGCGAGCGCTCGGCCTTGGCGAGCGTCTCGAACCAGTCGGCGATTTCCTCGAAGCCTTCCTCGCGCGCCGACTTCGCCATGCCCGGGTACATGTCGGTGTACTCGTGCGTTTCGCCGGCGATGGCGGCCTTCAGGTTGAACTGCGTGGCACCGATCGGCAGGCCCGTCGCCGGATCACCCACCTGCTCGAGATACTCGAGATGGCCGTGTGCGTGTCCGGTCTCGCCCTCGGCGGTGGACCGGAACACCGCCGCCACGTCGTTGTAGCCCTCGACGTCCGCCTTCTGCGCGAAATACAGGTATCGACGATTCGCCTGCGACTCGCCGGCGAACGCCGCCTTCAGATTGTTCTCGGTCTGTGTGCCCTTCAGATTGCTTCATGACGACCTCCTCGATCGATTCCGCCGGCCTGCCGCGGCCCAGGATCTCAATACTTAGACTGAGTCTAACGTGATCTGCAATCTAGGTCCGCCGACCGTCCGCAAGTCAACGCCGGCGGCGCGAAGGCGGGCCCGCGTTGACCCCTTCCGGCGGCGTGTGCAAGGCTCCGCGCGTTCCGGAGGCCCACCGTGTCGACGAAAAAACCCAGCGACGCCCGATTTCGAGCAGGCGCTCGCCGACCTCGAGGCCATCGTGGACAAGCTGGAGCACGGCGAGCTGCCGCTCGAGGAAGCGCTGAGGCAGTTCGAGCGCGGCATCGCGCTGCGCGCGTTCCTGCCAGGACGCCCTCAAGCAAGCCGAACAGAAAGTGGAGATCCTCCTCGAGCGATCGATGCAGGCCGAGCCCGTCCCGTTCGCGCCCGACGAGCCCGACACCTGAAGCAGCGCCCACGCGTGACCACGACGCCCGGACCCCGGGCTAGCCGCTCGCCTCGAGGAGTGGCGGCTGCGCGTCGAGCGCGAGCTCGACCGGCTGCTGCCTTCCGCCGACTGTCGTCCCGGAGCGGCTGCACGCTGCTCAGCGCTACTCGCGCGCTCGCGCCCGGCAAGCGCATCCGGCCCGCCCTCGTCTACGCGACCGCCGAGACGCTCAGCGTGGCGCTCGCACCGTGTCGATGGCGCGGCCTGCGCGGTCGAGCTCATCCACGCGTATTCGCTGGTGCATGACGACCTGCCGGCGATGGATAACGACGACCTGCGGCGCGGCCGGCCGACCTGTCATCGCGCATTCGACGAGGCTACGGCGATCCTCGCCGGCGACTCGCTGCAGGTGCTGGCGTTCTCGCTGCTCGCGACGCACGCAGGGCTTGCCGGCCGAGCCGGCGACCCGCGTGCGCCTGATCGAGCTTCTCGCAGCGGCGAGCGGCACAGCCGGCATGGCCGGCGGACAGGCGCTCGATCTGGCGGCCCTGGGTCGCAAGCTCAGCCTGGCCGGAGATCGAGCAGTGCACCGGCTCAAGACCGGCGCGCTGATCCGCGCCTGCGTGCAGATGGCCGCGGCCTGCGCTCCGGACCTCACGACCGGGCAGCGCGAGGCGCTCGACGAGTTCGGCAGCCTCGTCGGCCTGGCCTTTCAGATCCAGGACGACATCCTGGATGTCGAAGGCGATGCGAGCGTGCTCGGCAAGGCCACGGGCGGCGATCGCGCGCGCGACAAGCCCACCTATCCCGCCGTCGCCGGCATCGACGCCGCGCGGCACGCGCGTGCGCGAGCTGCACGAGTCCGCCGATGCAGCTGCTCGGCGATTCCGGCTGGGCCGGATCGGCCGCTGGCGGCGTTCTGCGGCTGGCTGCTGCGCCCGGCGGTACTAGCATGCCTTGCGTGTAGACTTTCGCGCGATGGACCCGCTCGACCCCTATCCGCTCCTGTCGCGCATCGATTCGCCGGCGGACGTGCGGCGTCTTGCGCCGGGCGATCTGCTCAAGCTCGCGGCGGAGCTGCGCGAGTTCCTGATCCACACGGTCAGCCAGATGGGCGGGCATTTCGCCGCCGGGCTGGGGACGGTCGAGCTCACGGTCGCGCTGCACTACGTCTTCGACACGCCGCACGACCGGCTGGTCTGGGATGTCGGCCACCAGGCCTATCCGCACAAGGTGCTGACCGGACGTCGCGACCAGCTGAGGACGATCAAGCTGCGGGACGGCCTCGCGCCGTTTCCGAGCCGGGCCGAAAGCGACAGCGACACCTTCGGCGTCGGCCATTCGAGCACCTCGATCAGCGCGGCGCTCGGCATGGCGATCGCCGCCGCTCGCACGGGTGGCGAGCGGCGTGTCGTCGCGGTCATCGGCGATGGCGCGATGAGCGCCGGGCAGGCCTTCGAGGCGCTGAATCACGCCGGCGCGCTCGACGTCAACATGCTCGTGATCCTGAACGACAACGACATGTCGATCTCGGAGAACGTCGGCGCCCTGTCGAACTACTTCGCGCGCGTGCTCTCCGGCAAGACCTATGCGGCGCTGCGCCAGGGCGGCAAGAAGATCCTGCGCCGCATGCCGACCGTGTGGGAGCTCGCGCGACGCTCCGAGGAGCACGTGAAGGGCATGGTGCTTCCCGGGACCATGTTCGAGGAGATGGGCTTCAACTACATCGGCCCGATCGACGGCCACGACCTGCGCTCGCTCGTCAAGACGCTGCAGAACCTGCGCGACCTTCCGCAGCCGCAGTTCCTGCACGTCGTGACCCGCAAGGGCAAGGGCTACGCGCCGGCCGAAGCCGATCCGATCAAGTGGCACGGACCCGGCCCGTTCGATCCGGGCAGCGGCACGATCTTCAAGGACAAGGCGAGCGGCCCGACCTACTCGCAGGTCTTCGGCCAGTGGCTCTGCGACATGGCGGAGCAGGACCCGCGCATCGTCGGCATCACGCCCGCGATGCGCGAGGGCTCGGGCCTGGTGGAGTATTCCAGGCGCTTTCCCGACCGCTACTTCGACGTCGCGATCGCCGAGCAGCACGCCGTCACGCTCGCTGCCGGCCTGGCCTGCGAGGGTCTGCGGCCGGTCGTCGCGATCTACTCGACGTTCCTGCAGCGCGCCTACGACCAGCTGATCCACGACGTGGCGCTGCAGAATCTTCCGGTCACGTTCGCCATCGACCGCGGCGGCCTCGTCGGCGGCGACGGCGCCACGCACCAGGGCGCGTTCGACCTGAGCTTCCTGCGCTGCATTCCCAACATGGTCGTGATGGCGCCGGCGGACGAGAACGAATGCCGGCAGATGCTCTACACCGCCGCCACCCACGACGGTCCCGCCGCGGTTCGCTACCCGCGCGGCCAGGGCCCCGGCGTGCGCGTCGAGAAGGCGATGAGCGCGCTGCCGATCGGCAAGTGCCGAGGTGCGGCGCGAAGGGCGCAGCGGGCTTGCTGCTGCTCGCATTCGGCACGATGGTCGCGCCCTGCGCGCCGATCGCCGAGCGACTGGACGCGACGCTCGTCAACATGCGCTTCGTGAAACCGCTCGACGACGAGCTGCTGCGGCGGCTCGCGGCCAGGCACGCGGCCGTGGTCACCGTCGAGGAAAACGTCGTTGCCGGCGGTGCCGGCAGCGCGGTCAACGAAGTGCCTGGCCGCCGAGGCGCCTCGCGCGCCCGACGCTCAATGTCGGCCTTCCCGACCGGTTCGTCGAGCACGGCTCGCGCGAGGACTGCCTCGAGATGGCGGGTCTCGACGCGGCCAGCCTCGAGCGCGATCATCTGGTGCCTTCTGGCGCGGCCTGCAGCCCGCCCGGATCGTGCGCCGCAGCGGCCTGGCCATTCGGCCGGCTAGGCCGATGAACGATCATCAATCACGGTCGCAAGCCCATCGTGCACCGCAGGTCCGGCGGCACAGCGCCCGCGGCCGGCACGGTTGCGATCGAGGACGTACAGGGCCGCGCCGACTCGCGCCGATGCCGATCAACAAGGTCGGCATCAAGGACATCTTCCACCCGGTGCGGGTCCGCGACCGCACCGGCGGCGACCAGCACACGATCGCGAGCTTCAACATGTATGTGGCGCTGCCGCACGACTTCAAAGGCACGCACATGTCGCGGTTCGTCGAGGTGCTGCACGCAGCACGAGCGCGAGATCTCCGTCGAGTCGTTCCGGCAGATGCTCGGCGAGATGACCCAGCGGCTCGACGCCACGTCCGGCCACATCGAGATGGACTTCCCCTACTTCGTGCATGAAGTCGGCGCCGGTCTCGCGGCGTGCAGAGCCTGATGAACTACTCGGCCGCGCTGATCGGCGAGATCCACGACGGCAGCATCGACACCTGGGTGCGGGTCGTGGTGCCGGTCACGAGCCTGTGTCCGTGCTCGAAGGACATCTCCGACCACGGCGCGCACAACCAGCGCTCGCACATCACGATCAAGGCCCGGGCGAGCGAGCACCTGTGGATCGAGGAGCTGATCGACATCGCCGAGCAGGAAGCGTCCTGCGAGGTGTTCGGGATCCTCAAGCGCCCCGACGAAAAGTTCGTCACCGAGCGCGCCTACGACAACCCGAAGTTCGTCGAGGACATCGTCCGCGACGTGGCCGTGCGGCTCGAGCACGAGGAGCGCGTTCGCGCCTACGTGGTCGAGGCCGAGAACTTCGAGTCGATCCACAACCACTCGGCCTATGCGCTCATCGAGCGCGACAAGGACGCTCGCGGCGGCTGAGCGGGACGCTTCCCGCGTCGGCCCGATAAAGTCTCGCCCATGGCCTCGCCACCTGCAGAGCCAGTAACGATCGGGGTGGACGCGGCGCACAGCGTGTCCGGGCTGCTGCATCTGCCGTCGCACGCTCGAGCCTGGTTTGTCCTGGCGCATGGCGCCGGGGCGGGCATGCAGCACCCCTTCCTCGCGTGCGCTAGCCTCCGAGCTGGGCGCCCGCGGTCTCGCCACCCTGCGCTACCAGTTCCCGTACATGGAGCGAGGCTCACGGCGACCGGACGCGCCCGAGCTGTGCCATGCCACGGTCCGTGCCGCTGTCGCTGAGCCGCCGCCCTCGCGCCAGCGGTTCCGCTCTTTGCCGGCGGCAAATCCTTCGGAGGCCGCATGACCTCGCAGGCGCAGGCGGCGTCCCCGCTTCCCGGACTCCGGGGCGTTGCCTTCCTCGGATTTCCGCTGCATCCGCCCGGGCAACCGTCGGACGCACGCGGCCAGCACCTCCTCGATGTGCGAATTCCGATGTTGTTCCTTCAGGGGACACGCGACGATTTGCCGACCTCGAGCTGATGAAACCGCTCGTTGCACGAGCTCGGCGAGCGTGCCACGTTGAAGCTGTTCCAGGATGCCGACCACTCCTTTCATGTGCCGGCGCGCACCGGACGGAAGGACCCGGAGGTCAGAAGCGAACTGTCGCGCGCCGTTGCCGACTGGATCGCATCGCTGGTCGATCACTCTCCGCACTGAGGCCCGTCACAGGAGCCTCGCGCGTTCCGGGCGAGATCAACTCTCAAGCGCGTCGGCCGGAAACCATCAAGAACAGTCCCAGTCCTTTCGCGAAACGTTTCAGGAACCTTCGCGGCCACAACGCACGCGCCTACCGTCAACAGTGTTCCACGGTGTCGCTGGCCGGCGTCTGATCGAGCAGGTCGCCATGCGTGAGTGCGATATCAGTGCGGAGGTTCCTTGCTCCCGCGAAAAGCGCGGCCGCTCCAGCTCGCGTGTATGCCTTGGTCCCCGGGACTCTCGAGCTATCTTGCGAAAACCGATCAAGCGAAAAGCCGCAGCGATAGCCGTATCGCAGGTAAAGCATCAGCCCGATCAAGCTATGGCGGTTGTAGACCATGACGCGAAATTCACCGCCCGGTTTCAATACTCGAAGAATCTCGCGGGCGGCGGCGGCCGTATCCGGCGTGTGATGTATCACGCCCCAGGAATAGACGAGGTCAAAGCTCCCGTCGGGAAAGGGAAGTGACTCGGCGTCGCTGACCATGAGCCGCGAGTTCAGTTTCAGGAGCTCGAATCGCCGCCTCACCAGGTCGATGGCGTGCTTCGTGATGTCGATCCCGGTGAGCCGTGCCCCCGCCCGCGCAAAGCGCTGGTGATCCGCCCCGATTCCCACGCCGATTTCGAGCACTTCCCGCGTCCCGCCACCGGTCGAACTCGGCGAACGCCGACGACTTCGGGTTCAAGCCTATAGCGCTCGGACGCTTCGAAGTTGTAGCCTTCAACCGTGCGGTCCGGAAGATACTGATACCTCCCCACAGGCTGCGGCTTCCAGAACTTGGCGACAGCGACCTTGTTCATCATGCCCGCAAGTCTAGATTCGGCTGGCGCCGTGGCCAACGCCGCGCCATCTTCCGGTGGCTTACCTCGCGAGCGCCGCGAGCAGGCTGTGATTGCGCGAATACAGGAAGTAGACGAGCACCGCGACCACCAGCACGATGCAGAAATAGAACCACGTGTGGGCGCTCAGGAAGGTCATCAGCGCCGCGCAGAACACCATGCCGAGGACCGGTATCACCGGGCCGCCCGGCGTGCGGAAGCCCCGCTTCAGGTGAGGGTGCGTCCGGCGGATCACCAGCACGCCCGCGCACACCACGACGAAGGCGCCGAGCGTGCCGATGTTCGTGAGCTCGGCGAGCCGGTTCAGCGGCAGAAAGCCGGCCAGCGCGCACATGACCACGCCGATCAGCACGATGACGCGGATCGGGCTCCTGGTCCGCGGGAGATATGCGAGAAGAACGGCGGCAACAGGCCGTCGCGGGAGACCGCGAACAGGATCCGGGTGATCGCGTAGTAGAGCACCAGCATCACGGTCGTGAGCCCGGCGATTGCGCCCAGTGAGATCCAGCCCGCGATGGAATCCCTGCCGATCTTGAGCAACGCGGTCGCGACGGGTGAGGCCGTGTTGAGCTCGGTGTAGGGGACGATGCCGGTCAAGACGCCGGACACCAGCATGTAGAACACCGTGCAGATCGCGAGCGAAGCCATGATGCCGATCGGCAGGTCGCGCTGCGGATTCTTGCACTCCTCGGCCGCGGTCGAGACCGCGTCGAAACCGATGTAGGCGAAAAACACCAGCGACGCGGCGGTGAATATGCCGACCACGCCGAAATGCCCGACGCCGTCGCTGCCGACTACGCGCTCGGGGATGTACGGCACCCAGTTCGCGGAGTCGATGTGGCCGAACGCGGCGAACAGGAACAGCAGGATCGCGCCGACCTTGACGAAACCATGACGGCGTTGAATTGCGCCGATACCTTCGCCCCCGTGGCGAGCAGCACGCCGAGGAGCGCGACGATCACGAGCGCCGGCAGGTTGACGAGGCCACCGCTCGCCGGGTCCGTGCAGCAACTCGTTGGGCAGGCCGACACCGAACAGCCCCTGCAGCCCGGCGTTGAAGTAGCCGGACCAACCGACCGCGACCGTCGAGATCGCGACCGTGTACTCGAGGATCAGCAGGCAGGCGATGATCCAGGCGGGGAATTCACCGAGACCCGCGTAGCCGTATGCGTAGGCGGAGCCGCAGCCGCCGACGGTCGAGGCGAGCTCGGCGTAGGCGAGCGCCGCGCAGGTGCAGGCGATACCGGCGACGACGAAAGCCAGCGTGATCGCCGGGCCGGCCTCGACGGCGGCCGCGCGGCCGGTGAGGACGAAGATGCCGGCGCCGATGATCGCGCCGATGCCGAGCAACGTCAGGTCGAACGCGTTCAGTACGCGCTTGAGCCCGGTGTCCTTGCGCAGGTCGGTGTCGATCGGCTTTCTGCGGAACAGGTTCATAGTGCGGTTTCCCCCGTGGAACCGCGCAGCGGCCCCTGCTTGTCAACCGGCCCGCCGAAGGCGGGCCGGACCGTGCGCGATACTAGTGGATGGATCGGACCAGGTACAGGCACGGTGACCCATGATTGCATCACTCAACGGCCTTGACGATAACCGTCGATGACTCGAGCCGCGTTTGCCCTGTCGCGCGTGTCTCGCAATGAACGCCGACGAATTTCGCCGCCTGGGGCACCAGCTCGTCGACTGGGTGGCCGAGTACCGCGAGCGGATCGAGGACCGGCCCGTCATGAGCCCGGCACGTCCGGGCGAGATCAAGTCCCGGTTCCCGGCCTCGCCGCCCGCGGACGGCGGGCATCTCCCCGAGGCGCTGGCGGCGCTGGAGCGGGACGTGCTCCCCGGGATCACGCACTGGAATCATCCGGCGCTTCTTCGCCTACTTCCCGTCCAACACCACGTATGCGTCGGTCCTGGCCGATATCCTCGCGTCCGGGCTCGGCGTCCAGGGCATGAGCTGGCAGACGTCGCCCGCCGCCACCGAGATCGAGGAAATGGTCATCGACTGGCTCCGCCAGATGGTCGGACTGTCGCCCGCCTGGTCGGGCGTCATTCACGACACGGCCAGCACAGCGACGCTCTGCGCGCTGCTGTGCGCGCGCGAGAAGGCGTCGGGATTCAGCCAGCACGGCGCGCGGCCTGCAGGCGGGTGCTCCGCCGCTCGTCGTTACGCATCCGAGGAGGGGCACAGCTCGATCGCCAAGGCGGCGCTCCTGGCGGGCTACGGCCGCGTCGAACCTGCGGCTCATCGCCACCGACGCCGAGCACGCCCTCGACTTCCAGCCGTCTGCGGCAGGCGATGGAGACCGACCGCGCAGGCCGGGCTGCCGTCCGGCGGCGATCGTGGCGGCGATCGGGACCACGGGCACGACGGCGATCGATCCTCTGCCGGGGATCGCAGCGCTCGCCGAGCAGCACGGCGCCTGGTTGCATGTCGACGCGGCCCTGGCTGGGACGGCGATGGTCCTCCCGCAGTGCCGGTGGATGTGGGACGGGCGTCGAGCACGCCGACAGCTTGGTTTTCAATCCGCACAAGTGGATGGGTGTCGGGTTCGACTTCAGCGCGTACTACGTGCGCGACCCGGAGCACCTGGTTCGCGTCATGAGCACGAATCCGAGTTACCTGCAGGACGGCCCAGGATGGCGCGGTCAAGAATTTCCGCGACTGGCACATCCAGCTTGGCCGGCGCTTCCGCGCGCTCAAGCTCTGGTTTCTGCTGCTCGATGTCGGTGTCGAGGGTCTCCGGGCGCGGCTCCTGCGGGACCTCGAGAACGCGCGCTGGCTCGCCGAGCAGATCGACCGGGCCGCGGACTGGGAGCGGGTCGCGCCCGTCCCGTTGCAGACCGTGTGCTTTCGCCACGTGCCACGTGAACTCGCCGGCGACGAACCCGCGCTCACCGCGCACAACCTCGAGATCGTCCGGCGGATCAACGAGGGCGGAAAGGCCTACCTCACGCCGTCGATGCTGAAGGGAAAACAGATCATCCGGGTCAGCATCGGCGCGGAGACGACGGAGCGACGGCACCTCGAGATGCTGTGGGCCGCGCTCGAGGACGCGGCGGTCGCTGAGTTCTCTGACAGCCGTCAGTTGGCGCGGGCGGCGGGCGGCTCGCTGCGCTGCAGGCGGCCGATCAGTTCCTTGAGGAAGACCTTGTGGAAGCGCAGCTGGCAGGCGATCGACGCCTGCTCCAGCAGCGTCGCCGTGACCTTGAGGAGTTGCACCTGGTCCTCCGCCTCGATCGCGGCATCGCGACGCGCGCCCTCGGAGAAACTCGCCTCGCCGAAGCAGCCGCCTGAATCGATACGGCCGACCACGCGCCCGCCCCGGCTCACGCGCACCCGGCCCGAGACGACCACGTAGAAGCGATCGTCGGTATCGCCGGGGCGCAGCACGGGCTCGCCGGCCTGGCAATCGAGCCAGGCCGCCGCACGCATCACCTCACGGATCTCGGCGTGCGAGAAATCGTGGAAGAAGCGCAGCTTGCGCAGGACGGCGAAGCGCTCCTGCTCGTCGATCAGCGCCTGGCTCGAGCGCAGCTTCTGGTGGATGCGGGTCAGGTCCGCCGCGAGCTCGGCGCCGTTGCGGAACCTGCGCTCGGGATCCTTCTCGAGCACGCGATGCACGAGCTCGGCGAGCTCCTCGGGCAGCTCGGGCCGCAGCTCGCGCGAGCGGCTCGGCAGCTCCGTGGACGACCTCCTTCAGCAGCTTGCCGAGCGCGCCGGCGCGGAAGGGCCGCTGCCCGGACAGCATCTCGTACATCACCGCGCCCAGCGAGTAGAGATCGGAGCGTGGCGTCGAGGTCGCGACCCTGTACCTGCTCGGGGGACATGTAGGCAGGGCTGCCGGCCACGCCCTCGAGCAGCGACACGTCCGAATCCGACACCAGCGCGATGCCGAAATCGACGATGCGCACGTCGCCTTCCTGGGTGAGCAGGATGTTCGACGGCTTGATGTCGCGGTGCACGACGCCACGCGTGTGCGCGTAGTGCAGCGCCTTGGCGCACTTGTAGACGATGCTGATCACCTGGTCGACCGGCAGCAGACTGCCGGGACGGCAGTACGCCGACAGCGTCCGTGCTCCGTGGATGTGCTCGGTGACGACGTAGCGGCGTCCGTTCTCCTCGCCCGCGTCGTAGATCGGCACGATGTTCGGATGCTGCAACTTGCCGATCATGTGGGCTTCGCCCATGAACATGCGGCGTGCATTGCGGCTCTCGGCGTCGTCACCGACGGTCGCGTGGTAGAGCTTGATCGCGACGTCCCGGCCATAGAACGGGTCGTGCGATAGAAAGACGGTGCCGGAGCTGCCGCGACCGACCTCGTGGACCACGTAGTACTTGCCGATGCGTTCGGGCGTCGAGCTCGGCCCGGAAAGCATTGGTGCGGTTTCGATTTCCGAGCTGGCGAACTGTGGTTGTGGTTGATTCACGTTACGGAGCGGACGAGCAACAGTCCGAGCGCGGCCAGGATCCCGGCCATGACGTCGTCGAGGATAATTCCCGCTCCACCGCGCATTCCGTGATCGATCTCGCGGATCGGCCAGGGCTTGACTATGTCGAACAGTCGGAACAGCGCGAAAGCCAGCGCCGCCCAGGCCCAGCCCGGCGGCGCCGCGAGCATCGCGATCATCATTCCTGCGACCTCGTCCCAGACGATGGCCGGATGATCGTGTACGCCGAGGCGACGCGCGCCTTCACCGCAGATCCAGACGCCGGCCACGACCACGATCGCGGTGACCAGCCCCGCAACCCACCATTCGAAGCGAGCGGCCAGGATTGCAGCCGCGAGCCCGAGCAGCGATCCCGCCGTGCCCGGCGCCACCGGACTGAGACCCGTGCCGAAACCGAGCGCGAGCAACTGCACCGGGTCGCGCAGCGCGCGAAGCGACGGCCGCGGCCTGCGATCAGCCGGCGAAGTGGTCATGACCTGCGATTCCCGGCTCGACGATGCGGCCCGCGCGCCGACAACGGACACCTCGACCGGCCGCGATCTCGCCGATGCGTGTGATTCGCCCTTCGCTGCCGAGCCGTGCCGCCAGCCGCGCCTCGACCGACGCCGGCGCGGTGAAGAGCAGCTCGTAGTCGTCGCCGCCGCCGAGCGCCAGCCGTTCGGCGGCGACGGCGTCGAAGCCCGCGCGCAGCGCCTCGGACAGAGGCAGGTCGTCGAGTTCGACGACGGCCGCGACGCCGCTCGCGCTGCAAAGCTTCTCCAGATCGCCGAGCAAGCCGTCCGAGATATCCATCGCCGAGCTCGCCATGCCACGCAGCGCCCGGCCGAGCGCGATCCTCGGTTCGGCGTACCGATAGCGATGCACGAGGGCCGGGTCCGCTGCGTGCTCGCCGGGGACCCGAAGCTGCGCGAGCCCTGCGGCGGCATCGCCGAGCGTCCCGGAAACGTAGACGCCGTCGCCCGGCCGCGCTCCGTCTCGCCGCAACGCGAGCGCGGGCGGCACGAAACCGAGCGCAGTGACGGTCACGACGCGTGGACCGCGTACGGTGTCGCCCCCCACCAGTGCCACACCGAACCGGTCGGCGAGCGCATGAAACCCGCGCGCGAATCCTTCGAGCCAGGTCGCATCGGACTGCGGCAGCGACAAGGCGAGCAGCGCCCAGGCCGGCTCCGCACCCATCGCCGCGAGGTCGCTCAGGTTGACCGCGAGTGACTGATGCCCGACGGACTCCGGCGGCGCGTCCGCCAGAAAGTGCCGGTCTTCCACCAGCGTATCGGTCGCGGCGACGAGCGATTCGCCCTCCGGAACGACAAGCAGCGCCGCGTCGTCGCCGACGCCGGCCACCACGTCGCGACGCGCGACCGGCCGTGTGAAGTACCGCGCGATCAGCTCGAATTCGCCGAGAGCCATCGGCAGTCGCCGTCAGCCGTGGCTGCCGTTCGCCGCTGCCCGCTCCGCGGGCCGCAACCCGCGCGCCGCGCGATCGAGCACCGCGTTGACGAACTTGTGGCCGTCGGTGGCGCCGAATCGCTTGGCGAGCTCCACGCCTTCGTTGATCACGACGCGATACGGCACGTCCGGCCGCTGCAGCAGCTCGAACACGCCGATCCAGAGCACCGCGCGCTCGACAGGATCGAGCTGTGCGAGCGGCCGGTCGATGAGCGACTGCAGGTGCGTATCCAGCGTCGCGACCGACGAGGTGACGCCGTTTACCAGGCCGGCGAAGTATTCCTCGTCGGCGTCACCGTATCCCTCCTCCGCCGCGAATTGTTGCTGCAGATCCGACGCGCTCTGGGCGGCGAGCTGCCACTGGTAGAGCGCCTGCATCGCGAGCTTGCGCGACACGCTGCGCGCGCGGGAGGACCGGTCGGCGCGCGGCCGCATGCTCAGATGTCCAGGCGCCGAAGCAGGTTGGCGAGCTCGAGAGCGGCCAGCGCGGCATCGAACCCCTTGTTTCCGGCCTTGGTCCCGGAGCGCTCGATCGCCTGCTCGATGGTGTCCGTGGTCAGCACGCCGAAGGCGACGGGAACTCCGGTCTCCTCGGATGCGCGGGCGAGCCCTGCGGCGCATTGCCCGGCCACAAGATCGAAATGTGGCGTAGCCCCGCGGATGACGGCACCAAGGGCGATGACTGCGTCGAAGCGGCGACTGGCGGCAGCGCGGCGCACGATCAGCGGCAGGTCGAACGCCCCGGGCACGCGAATGAGCTCGATCTGCTTTTCGCTCGCGCCATGCCGCAGGAGCGCATCGATCGCCCCCCGTACCAGGTTCTCGACGATGCTGTCGTTGAAACGCGCCGCCACCAGCGCGAAGCGCAGGTCGCGCGCCAGCAGATCGCCCTGTGTGACCTTGATGTTGTCCATGCAGATCCTCAGGAACTCAGTTCGCGTCATCCACGTATTCGACGACCTCGAGGCCGAAGGCCGACAACCCCTGCATCTGCAGCGGCGCGGAGAGCACGCGCATTCGCGTGAGCCCGAGATCGCGCAGGATCTGCGCGCCGATGCCATAGGTCCGCAGGACCCGCGCGCCGCCGGCGCGGTGCGCCGCCGTGCCGGCGCCGTTGGTACCGCGCACCGCCTCGGCGATTTCGAGCGGGCTCTCGAAGGGACGCAGCAGCACGACTACGCCGTTGCCGTCCTGCGCTATGCGGGCGAGCGCGCTGCGCAGAGTCCAGCTGTGTCCGGGCTCGCGCGCGCCCACGAGGTCGCGCACCGTGTCCTCGATGTGAACGCGTACCAGCGGCACCCGCGCCGCGTCGATCTGGCCGCGGGCCAGCGCCAGGTGCACAGTGCCGTTGACGTGGTCCTCGTAGCAAAAGAGGTGGAACCGGCCGAAGTCCGTCTCGACCTCGCGCTCGGCGATGCGCTCGACGGAGCGCTCTTTTTCGAGGCGATAACGGATGAGGTCTGCGATCGTTCCGATCCTGAGCCCGTGCTGCTGCGCGAACTTCTCGAGATCGGGACGTCGCGCCATCGAGCCGTCGTCGTTCAGGATCTCGACGATCACCGCGGACGACGACAGGCCCGCGAGTCGCGCGAGATCGCACCCGGCCTCGGTATGTCCCGCCCGGCTCAGCACTCCCCCCGGCTGCGCCATCAGCGGAAAGATGTGCCCGGGCTGGCGAAGATCCTCCGCGCGCGCGTCGAAGCGCACGGCCGTGCGGATCGTGTGCGCGCGATCGTAGGCCGAGATGCCCGTCGTGACGCCCTCCGCGGCTTCGATCGACACGGTGAAGTTCGTGCGCCGATCGAGATCGGTCTCGCTCACCATCAGAGGCAGACGCAACTGGCGGCAACGGTCGCGTGTGAGCGTGAGGCAGATCAGCCCTCGCCCGTAGCGGGCCATGAAGTTCACGTCCTCGGGCCGCACGAGCTCGGCGGCCATCACGAGGTCACCCTCGTTCTCCCGGTCCTCGTCGTCCATGACGATGACCATCCGGCCTCGGCGGATGTCCTCGAGCAGCTCATCGATGCTATTGAGGGTCCCCATTCGATTAAGACTATAACTGATTGAAATTAATTATGTTTATGCCTGACGACTATCGCGCCGTCGGACGCCGCGAGCAAAGTCTAGCAGGCAGGCGCTGCAGGACGCGGGCGCCCTGTCAGGGACAGGCGAGACGCTCGAGATAGCGGGCGATCATGTCGACTTCGCAGTTGACGGCGCTGCCTGGCCGCCACGTATCGGCGTTGGTCGCCGCAAGCGTATGCGGCACGAGATTTACGCCCACCCGGAGGTCGCGAATCTCGTTGACCGTGAGGCTCACGCCGTCGATGCAGATCGAGCCCTTGCGCGCAACATAGCGCTCGAGTCCGGACGGCAGCTCGAATTCGATCCGCACCGAGCGCGCATCGTCCTCACGCAACATCACCCGTGCAACACCGTCGATATGCCCGCTCACGTAGTGCCCGCCGAGCGCATCTCCCGCGCGTAGCGCCGTCTCGAGGTTGAGGAATGTGCCGGCGGAAAGCGCCCCGAGAGTCGTCAGTCCGAGCGTCTCGCGGGAAACGTCCGCCGCGAATGCAACCGCCTCGAGCCGCGTCACTGTAAGGCACACACCGTTCACCGCGATGCTGTCGCCCGTCCCCACACCGGTGAGCGAAAGCGTACCCGTGTCGACCACCAGGCTCGCGTCGCCACCGCGTGATTCGATCGACCGCAGCCGGCCCAGGCCCCGGATGATGCCGGTGAACATCAGTGCGCTCCTCCCTGCGGCCTCAGCACGATGCGCAGATCCTCGCCGATGCGAACGGCCTCCTGCATTCGAAGGTCCCGCCGCTCCTCCATCCGCCGGAGCGCCGGCAATCGGAACATGGGGAGCGCGGCATCGCCGAGCACGCAGGGCGCGAAGTAGACCACGAGCTCGTCGACCAGGGCCGCAGTCGAGGAAACCGCCCGCCAGACCCGGCCCCGCCTCGACGAGCAGCTCGTTGCACTCGAGCGCAGCCAGCCGATCGAGCAACGAGGCGAGATCGACTCGGCCCGAGCGCTCCGGCAGCTTCTCGACACGAACACCGCGCGCCTCGAGCGCGCCGGAATCTCCCGACGTCGCGAAGACGATCGTTGGCGCCGACGCGTCGAGCACCTTAGCGCCCGGGGGGATGCGCAGCCTCGTGTCGATCACGACGCGCAACGGCCGGCGGCCGAGCAAGTCAAGCGCAGGATCGCGCACCGTGAGCAAGGGATCATCCGCGAGCACGGTGCCGATGCCGGTCACGATCGCGGAGGCGCGCGCGCGAAGCCGCTGCACGTCGGCCCGCGATGCCTCGCCGGTAATCCAGCGGCTTGCACCGTCGGCGAGTGCCGTGCGCCCGTCGAGGCTCGCGCCGATCTTCAGGGTCACCCAGGGCCGCGCGCGCGACATCCGCCGCAGGTAGCCGCGGTTGAGCTCGGCGGCTTCCGAGGCGAGCAGGCCGCTCTCGACGGCGACACCGCCCCGTGCGAGCTCCTCGAGACCTGCCCCCGCCACCCGCGGGTTCGGATCGAGCACGGCGCAGACCACGCGTGCGACGCCGGCGGAGAGCAACGCCCGGGTGCAGGGCGGCGTGCGACCGAAGTGCGCGCAGGGCTCGAGACTCACATATGCGGTCGCACCGCGCGCCGCCTCTCCTGAAGCCTCGAGCGCATGAACTTCGGCATGCGGCCCACCCGTGCGCCGGTGATGACCCTCGCCGACCACTCGACCGTCGCGCACCAGGACGCAGCCCACCGCGGGGTTGGGCGGGGTCGAGTACATCCCGAGCTGCGCCAGCTCGAGTGCCCGCGCCATGTGCAACCGGTCCTCCTCGGGCGACACGCGCCTACTCCGGCGTGCGCGGCGTGTCGGCGCCCGACCAGAGCGCAAGCTGAAGGTCCTCGGCGCTGCGCGGGCGGCGTTGCCGCAGACGCTCGATCTCCTCGCGGAAGGCGTCGACGTCCTGGAAGCTGCGGTAAACGGACGCGAAGCGGACGAAGGCGACCTCGTCCAGACGGTGCAGCTCGTCCATCACGAGCTCGCCGATCAGCCGGGCGGGTACCTCGCGCTCGCCGAGCGTGCGCAGCTTGTGACAGACGTGCCTGACAGCTGCATCGACCGCATCGCTCGCAACCGGCCGCTTCTCGAGAGCCTTGAGCATGCCGGCGCGCAGCTTCGACTCGTCGAAGGGTTCGCGGGTCGCGTCGCTCTTCACGACGCGGGGCATGACCAGCTCGGCCGACTCGAACGTCGTGAAACGCTCGCCGCAGTCGAGGCACTCGCGCCGCCTGCGCACCTGCTGCCCTTCGCCCGCGAGCCGCGAATCGATTACCTTTGTCTCGCCCTTGCTGCAGAAGGGGCAGTACATGATCCGGTGTCAGCCGTAGACCGGGTACCGCCGGCAGAGATCGACCACGCGGCCGCGGGTACGCTCGATCACCGACTCGTCTCCGACGTCCACCAGCACGTCGGCGATCCAGTGCGTGAGCTCGCGGACCTCGCGTTCGCCGAAGCCACGTGTCGTGACGGCCGGGGTGCCGATGCGCAGCCCGCTCGTGACGAAGGGCGGCCGCGGATCGTTCGGCACTGCGTTCTTGTTGACGGTGATGTGAGCCCGGCCGAGCGCCGCATCGGCATCCTTGCCCGTGACGTCCTTGGCCGTAAGGTCGAGGAGGAAGAGGTGGTTGTCGGTGCCTCCCGAGACGATGCGGTGGCCGCGCTCGATCAGCACCTCGACCATCGCGCGCGCGTTGGCCAGGACCTGCTTCTGGTAAGTAGTGAACTCGGGCTCGAGCGCTTCCTTGAGCGCGACTGCCTTGGCGGCGATGACGTGCATCAGCGGCCCGCCCTGCGTACCGGGAAAGATCAGTGAGTTGAGCTTCTTCGTGATCTCGTCGTTCGCGCGCGCGAGGATCAGCCCGCCGCGCGGCCCCCGCAGGGTCTTGTGCGTGGTCGTCGTGACGACGTGCGCATGCGGCACCGGGCTCGGATACAGGCCGGCCGCGACGAGCCCCGCGACGTGCGCCATGTCGACCAGCAGGTACGCATCGACGGAATCGGCGATCGCCCGGAAACGCGTCCAGTCGACGACACGCGAATAAGCGGAGAACCCTGCTATGACCATCTTCGGCCGGTGTTCGCGAGCGAGCCGCTCGACCTGCGCGTAGTCGATCTCGCCGGTCGCCGGATCGAGCCCGTACTGGACCGCGTTGAAGAGCTTGCCGGAGAAGTTCACCTTGGCGCCGTGGGTCAGGTGCCCGCCGTGATCGAGGCTCATCCCGAGGATGGTGTCGCCCGGCTTGACCAGGGCGAGATACGCGGCGGCGTTCGCCTGCGAGCCCGAATGCGCCTGGACATTGGCGTAGTCCGCGCCGAACAGCTTCTTCGCCCGGTCGATCGCGAGCTGCTCGGCGATGTCGACGAATTCGCATCCGCCGTAGTAGCGCTTGCCCGGATAGCCCTCTGCGTACTTGTTGGTCAGCACCGAACCCTGCGCCTCGAGGACGCGCGGGCTCGCGTAGTTCTCGGAAGCGATCAGCTCGATGTGTTCTTCCTGGCGCGTGCGCTCATGGTCGAGCGCCGCCGCGAGTTCGGGATCGAACCCGGCAATCGTCTGGCTGGCGGGGAACATTGCCACTCCACGGTCGGGGAGCGGTAATTGTAGCCGATGGTCGGCCGCGTCCCCCGACGGGCGACGTCGCTCAACTGTCGACGAACGCCTCGACGACCCGCGTCCAGGCGCGTGCGAGGTTGCGCCGGTTGTACCCCCCGCCGCCCATCCCGAGCACACGGCCGTGACCGAGCTCGTCTGCGATCCGGCAGACCGAAGCAGCGGCCTGCGCGTGCGCCTCCTCGCTGAACGCCAGGTGGGTAATCGGGTCGCCCTCGAGGCTGTCGGCGCCGCACTGGAGCAGGATGAACTCCGGCCGGGACGCGCGCAGGTAGTCCTCGATGCGCGACCAGGCCGTGGCGAAATCGGCGTCGGTTGCCCCGGGCAGCATCGGCAGGTTGAGCTTGGTGCCAGCCGCCGGGCCCGTCCCGGTTTCGCTGGCCGCACCCGTGCCGGGATACAGGTAGCGCCCATCCTCGTGGATGTCCGCGAACAGCAGGTCCGGATCGGATTCGAAGGCGTAGAAGACCCCGTCGCCGTGGTGGGCGTCGATGTCGACGTAGGCGATGCGTCGCAGGCCGTGGCGACGACGCAGCATCTCGATCGCGACGCCGCAGTCGTTGAAGACGCAGAACCCGGCGGCGTGCGCTCGCGAGGCGTGGTGCAGACCGCCGATCGCGATGAAGGCGCGCCGCGTGCGCCCCTCCATCAATTCCTCCGCCGCGAGCAGCGTGCCGCCGACGACGAGGCTGGTCGTCTCGTACACGCCGCGGAATGCCGGGGTGTCGCCGGCGTCCAGGTAGCCGCGCCCGTCGATGGAGCGCGCGACGACGAGATCGATGTATGCGCCGTCGTGAAAGAGCTCGATCTCCTCGCGGCTCGCGGCTCTCGGCGTCGACACCTGCAGGCGGTCGAACGCCGGGCTTGCCCTCAGCTCGCGCAGAAACGCCTCCTGCCGGTCGGGCCCGAAGGGGTGACCGTCGGCAAAGCCATACCGGGCGAGCCCGTCCGCAGCGACGAGGAGTACCGAGGCCATGCTGCACGAATCCCCAGTGGCGACACGAAGGCAGGATCGCAGCGGAGCCTAGCACGCGCGCCGACGTAGCGCCGGATCCGCCCTTGACCCATAATCGCGCCCTTTTTCCCATCCGGCGTGCGGCGCCGGCGCTCGAGGACCATGGCCCAGTTCATCTACACCATGAATCGCGTCGGGAAGGTCGTGCCTCCCAAGCGCGTCATCCTGCGGGACATCTCGCTCAGCTTCTTCCCGGGCGCCAAGATCGGCGTGCTGGGCCTCAATGGCGCAGGGAAGTCGACGCTGCTGCGAATCATGGCCGGTATCGACAAGGACTTCGAAGGCGAGGCGCGCCCGCAACCGGGCATCAAGATCGGATTCCTGCCGCAGGAGCCACAACTCGACCCCGCCAAGGATGTGCGAGGCAACGTCGAGGAAGCGGTGAGCCACATCAAGCAGGCGCTCGCGCGGCTCGATGCGGTCTACGCCGCCTATGCCGAGCCCGACGCCGACTTCGACAAGATCGCCGTCGGAGCAGGCCCAGCTCGAGGCGCTGCTCGCCGCAACGGACGGGCACAACCTGGAGCGCACACTCGAGCTCGCCGCCGACGCCCTGCGGCTGCCGCCCTGGGACGCCGACGTCGCACGCATCTCGGGCGGCGAGCGGCGGCGCGTGGCGCTCTGCCGGCTGTTGCTCTCGAAGCCGGACATGCTGCTGCTCGATGAGCCCACGAACCACCTCGACGCGGAGTCCGTCCGCTGGCTCGAGCACTTCCTCGAGCAGTATCCCGGGCACGGTGATCGCGGTCACGCACGACCGCTACTTCCTCGACAACGTCGCCGGATGGATCCTCGAGCTCGACCGAGGCTACGGCATCCCCTGGCAGGGCAACTACACGTCCTGGCTCGAGCAGAAGGACCAGCGCCTCCAGGTCGAGGAGCAGCAGCAGACCGCGCTCAAGCGGATGCTCGAGCGCGAGCTCGAGTGGGTGCGCGCCAACCCGAAGGCGCGGCAGGCCAAGAGCAAGGCGCGCATGCAGCGCTTCGAGGAGCTCAACTCCCGCGAATTCCAGACCCGCAACGAGACCAACGAGATCTACATCCCGCCCGGTCCCCGGCTCGGCGAGCTCGTCGTCGAAGCGTCCGGTCTGGCGAAGGCTTACGGCGAGAAGCTGCTGTTCGAGAACCTCGACTTCAAGCTCCCGCAGGGCGGCATCGTGGGAATCATCGGGCCGAACGGGGCCGGCAAGACCACGCTCTTCCGCATCCTGACCGGCCAGGAAAAGGCGGACGCCGGCGAGATCCGCATCGGACCCTCGGTGCAGATGGCCTATGTGGATCAGTCACGCCACTCGCTCGACGATCGCAAGTCGGTCTGGGCGGAGATCTCCGGCGGCCTCGACATGCTGAAGGTCGGCAACTACGAGACCCCGTCGCGCGCCTACGTCGGGCGATTCAACTTCCGCGGCGCGCCAGCAGCAGCAGCTCATCGGCGAGCTTTCCGGCGGCGAGCGCAACCGCGTGCACCTCGCCAAGGTCCTGAAGTCCGGCGGCAACCTGATCCTGCTCGACGAGCCCACGAACGACCTCGACGTCGAGACCCTGCGGGCACTGGAGGAGGCGTTGCTCAGCTTTCCCGGCTGCGCCGTCGTCATCTCGCACGACCGCTGGTTCCTCGACCGGATCGCAACGCACATACTCGCGTTCGAGGGCCTGAGCGAAGTGGTGTGGTTCGAGGGCAATTATTCCGAGTACGTCGCGGACCTGAAGCGGCGCCGCGGCGAAGATGCGGAACAGCCGCACCGCGTCCGATACCGCAGCCTGCACGGCTGAACGTCCGCGCAGGGAGGACCGATGGCCACCACCGGAGCAAAGGCGACGCTCACCATCGACGGTTCAGGCCTGACGCTCGCGCAACTGCGAGCATACGAGGCTGAGCGGCCGCGTCTGCAACTCGCGGACGAGGCGCGGCGCCGCATGCAGGCATCGGTCGAGGTGGTCGAGCGCACCGTAGCGCGCGGCGAGGTCACCTACGGAATCAACACCGGATTCGGGGCCTTCGCGAGCAAGGTGATCCCCGCGGCGCAGACCCGCAAACTGCAGCTCAACCTGATCCGCAGCCACGCCTGCGGCACCGGCGCACCCCTGCCCGCGGAGATCGTGCGTCGCATGCTCCTGCTCAAGGCGAACAGCCTGGCCGCCGGCTACTCGGGCGTGCGTCCAATTGTCGTCGAGATGCTGCTCGCGCTGCTCGACGCGGACGTGCTGCCCGTGATTCCCGAACAGGGTTCGGTCGGCGCCTCGGGCGATCTCGCGCCCCTCGCGCATCTGGCACTCGTCCTGATCGGCGAGGGCGAAGCCACCCACGATGGCGGCTTGCTGGCCAATGACGCGCCGTTGCGCACGATCGGATACCCGGCGCTCGAACCGGCGGCGAAGGAGGGCCTCGCACTTCTGAACGGTACCCAGCTTTCGCTCGCGCTCGCAATCGAAGGCCTGTTCCAGGGCGAGCGGCTGCTCGGAGCGTCGATCGTCGCCGGCGCGATGACGGTCGAAGGGCTCGCCGGCAGCCACGCGCCGTTCGATGCGCGCATTCATGTCGCGAGCTGCCTCCCCGGGCAAATCGAGGCGGCGCGCCGGCTGCGCGGGCTCCTGACGGACAGCGAGATCCGTCGCAGCCACGAGGACTGCGACCGCGTGCAGGACCCCTACGCGGTGCGCTGCATGCCGCAGGTCTACGGCGCGGTTGAAGACACGCTCGGCCATGCGCGCACCGTGCTGTCGGCGGCCATCAACGGCGTGTCCGACAACCCACTGATCCTCGGCGAGGACATCCTCTCGGGCGGCAATTTCCACGCCGAGCCCGTCGGCTTCGTCAGCGACTTCCTCGCGATCGCGGTCGCCGAGCTCGCCAGCATGTCCGAGCGTCGCATCGACCTGCTCGACCGTCGCGTCAACCCCGGTCTGAACATGTTCCTGGCCGGTGAACCCGGCCTCGAATCCGGCTTCATGATCGCGCACGTCACGGCCGCGGCCCTGGTATCCGAGAACAAGACCTACGCGCATCCGGCCTCGGTCGACAGCCTGCCCACCTCGGCCGGACAGGAGGACCACGTCAGCATGGCGCCCTGGGCAGGACGGAAGCTCCTCACGATCTGCGCGAACACCGCCCGCGTCCTGGGAATCGAGTTGCTCGCCGCGGCGCACGCGATCGACTGCATGCGCCCGCTCACCACGACGCCTGAGCTTCAGCGCGTGCACGCGCTGGTGCGCGAGATCGTGCCTTTCCTCCCGCGGGATCATCGCCTCGACCGGGACATGGCGGCGCTTGCGGCTCTCGCCGCGAGCGGCCGACTCGGCGAGCTTTCGGTCTGACCTGCGAATGACGGCCGTCGCCTGGGTCCTGGGTCTGTTCGGGCTCCTGGCCTTGTGGCTGGCAGTCGCGCGCCTGATCACCGCACATCGGCTGGCAGCGGCTGGCCATGTGATGCTGGCGATGTTGCTCCTGAGCGCGGCGGTGGTCTTCGGGCTCGTCGCTGCCGACCTGGGCACGTACAACCCCCGGGTCGACGATCGGCCGATCGCGGACCTTTTCTTCGAGCAGGTCGGAGTGCGCCGGTTCCGCGTCACGCTGACGCGCCTGCCGGGCGGCCGCATGCAGGTGTTCGAGCTCGCTGGCGATGCGTGGCGGGTCGATGTGCGTACCCTCGACTACGGCGGCTGGGCCGGGTCGATCGGGGGCCGACCCGTCTACCGGCTCGATCGGCTGGTCGCCGTCGAGCGCGTTGCCGAGGGGGCCACGCCCGCCGCGACGAACGGGTTCGTGCTCGATGCGCACGACGGAGTCGATCTCTGGCGATCGGTGCGGCAATCCGGGCGCTGGAGCGATCTGCTGAGCGCCGGCTACGCACGCAGCGACGAGCTACCGATGGTGCCTCGATCCCGATTTGAATTGCGAATCAAGGGCGAGGTAATCGACGTACAGCCGGTCGGGAGCTTCGCCGACGCCTCGGCACCGGACTCACCCCAGGGACCCTGACGGTCGCAAGGTGCCGGCGGCGCACGGTTCCGCTACACTCGCCGCGATTTCAGGCGCGCAGGTGCGTTGCAATGCCCGTGTACGTCGACGCCAGCAGCCGGTTGCACCACGACCAGGAACGCAGCCTCGCGCTCAATTGTCCGCACTGCCAGGTGTTCTCGCACATCACGCCTGTTTCTGTGCCGCAGTATTCCGAGCTGGTCGCCAGCCGTCCGAGCCAGGTCGGCGTCGTCTATCGCTGCGACTCATGCAACGCACCCGTCTTCCTCAAGTTCGCGGTCAAGATGTACGCGTCCAACCGCATCGAGCTCGCGAACAGCTTCGTTGAGCTCGAGCGCGCTCGCGAAACGTTCAGCTACACCTATCTGCCCGAAGAAAGCGAGAAACTGTTCCGCGAGGCGCTCGGCTGCTATTCGGCAGGCCTCTTCGGCGCGTTCGCGTCGATGTGCCGGCGTACCGCACAGGCCGTGTTCCAGGACCTCGGCGAGAACGGCCGCCTGCGCACCTTCGACCAGATCGCCGAGGCGCGCGAGATGGCGGAGATCGACGCCGAGACCTTCGCGACGATGAAGAAGGTGCTGTTTGGCTCGGATGCCGAGGCTTACCCATCGATACCGGACCTGGGACCCGACGAAGCGGCGGTCCTGCTGGAGCTCGTCAAGGACATCCTGTACCAGGCGTACGTGCGACGCGGCAAGCTGCAGCAGGCGACCATGATGCGGAGCTTCTTCGCCGAGGAAGGCGCGGAGAAGGTGACGTCGATCGGGCGACTGGTGGGACAGACCTCCACCGATTGAAGCTTCGGTCGCCGAACCTTCGGTGCCGGGTCGCAGATTCGCAGTTATTCTCGAAGCCGCTGCGCAGTTCTGCCGTGGTTCGCATGCAATAACTGCGAATCTGCGACCCGGCACCGCTTAGGCACCGCTTAGGCGAGCCAGACCCGCGCGTTGCGGAAGATGCGCATCCACCCGCTGTCCTCCCCGCCCCAATCCGCCGGAAGCCAGGAATTCTGAACGCTGCGAAACACGCGCTCCGGATGAGGCATCAAGATCGTCGCCCGGCCGTCGAGGCTGGTGAGGCCGGTCAGCCCGGCCGGCGAGCCGTTCGGGTTGGCCGGATAGCGCTCGGCCACGCGGCCGTGATTGTCGACGAATCGCAGGCTCACCAGACCGCTCGCGAGGCAGCCGCGTCGCGCCTCCTCGCCAGCGAACTCCGCCCGGCCCTCGCCGTTCGCAACCGCGACCGGCAGGATCGAGCCCGACATGCCCGCGAAGAAGAGCGACGGCGAAGGCAGCACCTCGACCAGCCCGAAGCGGCCCTCGAACTGCTCCGACCGGTTCCGTACGAACCTGGGCCAGTGGGTGGTACCGGGCACCAGTGACTTGAGCGCCGACAGCATCTGGCAGCCATTGCAGACGCCGAGCGTGAAGGTGCCGCGGATTCGCAAAGAAGGACGCGAACTGCTTGCGCAATCCGGCGTTGTACAGGATCGACTTGGCCCAGCCTTCTCCGGCGCCCAGCACGTCGCCGTAGGAAAACCCGCCGCAGGCGACTAGCCCTGTGAAATCGGCGAGCCGAACGCGCCCGTCGATCAGGTCGGTCATGTGCACGTCGTGCGGCGCGAACCCTGCGCGATGAAACGCGGCGGCCATCTCCAGCTGGCTGTTGACTCCCTGCTCGCGCAGGACGGCGACGCGCGGTCGCGCGCCGACATTGATCATCGCGGCGGCAGGGTCCTGATCGGGGTCATAGCTCAGGCGGACGAACAGTCCGGGATCCGCGGGGTCGATCGCGCGCGCGCGCTCTTCCGCAGCGCACTCGGGATTGTCACGCAGCGCCTGCATGCGGAAGCTCGTTTCCGACCAGGCCGCCCGGAGCCCGGTGCGCGTCGCGGACAGCACGCTGCGGCCTGCGTGGCGCAGCTCGATCCGATCCTCGTCGAGCACGCCGCCGAGATCGGTCGTGCACGCGGCCAGCCCCGCCTCCCCGAGCACGGCGAGTACCCGCCCGATCGCCGCGGCCTCGATCTGCACGACGGCGCCCAGCTCCTCGGTGAAAAGCGCAGCTGTCTCTCCACCGTCGGCGCCGCCTGGCAGCTCGACGTCGATGCCGCAACGGCCCGCAAAGGCCATCTCCGCCAGGGTCACGAACACACCGCCGTCGGACCGGTCGTGATACGCGAGGAGCAGCCCCGCGTCCGCGAGCTCACGGATCGCGGAGAAGAACGAGCGCAGCAGCGCGGGATCGTCGCAGTCCGCAGGCGCACCCCCGGTGCGGCCGTAGACCTGCGCCAGGCAGGAACCGCCGAGCCGGTTGCGACCGTGCCCGAGATCGACGAGCAGCAGGCGTGTCTCGCCGCGATCGAGGCGCAGCTGCGGCGTCAGTGTCCGCCGCACGTCGGCGACCGGCGCGAAAGCCGAGACGATGAGCGAGACCGGCGCGACGACCCTGCGCTCCTCGTCCGCGTGGCGCCAGACGGTGCGCATCGACAGCGAATCCTTGCCGACCGGAATCGCGATACCGAGCGCCGGGCAGAACGCTTCGCCGACCGCCTGCACCGTGTCGTGCAGGTCGGCGTCCTCGCCGGGCTCGCCGCAGGCCGCCATCCAGTTCGCCGACAGGCGGATGTCTTCGATGCGACGCACGTCGGCTGCCGCGATGTTCGTCACCGCCTCCGCGACCGCCATGCGGCCGGAAGCCGCAGGGTCGAGCAACGCGACCGGGGTGCGCTCACCCATCGCCATCGCCTCGCCCCGCGTCGAGAAGTAATCGGTGACGGTGACGGCGACATCGCTGACCGGCACCTGCCAGGGGCCCACCATCTGGTCGCGGCTGATCATTCCGCCCACCGTGCGGTCGCCGATCGTCACCAGGAAGGACTTGTCGGCGATGGCCGGCAGCCGCAGCAGGCGTTGCACGGCATCCGCCGGGTCGATCCCCGCGCCGTCGAATTCGTCCCGGGCGTGCGGGAGTCGGGTGACGTCCCGCGTCATCCGCGGCGGCTTGCCGAGAATGGTATCGAGCGGCATGTCGACCGGAGTTTCGTCGAACAGAGGATCGTCGACGCGCAGGCGGCCGTCCCCGGTCACCTCGCCGATCACCGCGAACGGGCAGCGCTCGCGATCGCACAGCGCACCGAAGGCGGGCAGCTGGGCGGCGGCGATCACCAGCACGTAGCGCTCCTGTGCCTCGTTACACCAGATCTCGAGCGGCGACATGCCCGGCTCGTCGCTCTGCACTTTGCGCAGGTCGATGCGGCCGCCCGTGCCCCCCTGCGCGACGGACTCCGGCACGGCGTTCGACAGGCCGCCGGCGCCCACGTCGTGAATCAGGAGGATCGGATTGTCCTCACCCATCGCCCAGCAGGCGTCGATCACTTCCTGCGCGCGCCGCTGCATTTCGGGGTTGCCTCGCTGCACGGATGCGAAGTCGAGCTCGCTGCTGCTCGCGCCTGCGCCGAGCGAGGACGCCGCCCCGCCGCCGAGGCCGATCAGGAGCGCCGGTCCCCCGAGCACGATGATGCGTGCGCCGGCCACGACCGGCGCCTTCTCGACGTGATCGCGGCGGATGTTGCCGAGCCCGCCCGCGATCATGATCGGCTTGTGATACCCGCGCAGCGCCGAGCGCCCCTCCGACGGCACCCGCTGCTCGAAGCTTCGGAAGTAGCCTGCGATGCCCGGCCGGCCGAATTCGTTGTTGAAGGACGCTGCGCCGATCGGCCCCTCGAGCATGATGTCGAGCGCCGAGGCGATGCGGTCCGGACGTCCGAGATCCTCCTCCCAGGGCTGCTCGAAGCCCGGTATGCGGAGATTGGAGACGCTGAAGCCGGTGAGTCCCGCCTTGGGCCTGGCGCCGCGCCCGGTCGCGCCTTCGTCGCGGATCTCGCCACCGGACCCGGTCGCAGCTCCCGGGAACGGCGATATCGCGGTCGGATGGTTGTGCGTCTCGACCTTCATCAGGATGTCGATCGGCTCGTCGTGACCCGCGTACGCGCCGCCGCCCGGGGCGGCGAACCAGCGACGACCGGGCCAGCCCTCGATCACCGCGGCGTTGTCTCGGTAGGCCGACAGCACGCCCTGCGGGCGCATTCGGTGCGTGTTGCGGATCATCCCGAACAAGGAGCTCACGCTCGGTCGCCCATCCACGATCCAGTCGGCGTTGAAGATCTTGTGCCGGCAGTGCTCGGAATTGGCCTGGGCGAACATCATCAGCTCGACGTCCGTCGGATCGCGACCCATGCGATCGAATGCGTCGGCGAGATAGTCGATCTCGTCGTCCGACAACGCGAGCCCGAGCGATGCGTTCGCCGCGTCGAGGGCAGAGCGGCCGCGCTCGGACAGGGCAATGCGCGATATCGGTCGCGGCGCGTCGTGCGCGAAGAGCGCCGCTGCGGCCGTCGCGTCCGTCGCCACGCCCTGGGTCATGCGATCGTGCAGCAGCGAGCCAGCCGCGGCGAGATCGGCCTCGGTGAGTGGCCGATCGGCGCGCAGGTAATACGCGATGCCCCGTTCGATCCGACGTACCGCGGCGAGCCCGCACACGTGCGCGATGTCCGTCGCCTTGCTCGACCACGGCGAGACCGTACCGATGCGCGGCAGCGCGAGCAGCAGCGTGCCCGTGGGCGTCGCCGCGGCGTTGGAGGGACCATAGCGCAGCAACGAGTCGAGCACCGCGGCTTCGTCCGCCGTCAGCGGGCGTTCGACGTCGACGAAATGCAGGAATCGGGCGTCGAGCCCCGTGACGTCCGCGACTCGTGCGCGGATCGAGGACTCGAGCTTGGCGAGCCGGAACTCCGAGAGCGCCGGCGCGCCGGTGAGAATCAGCATTCGGGGCGGCCACCCGCGGTCTGGCAGGGGCGCGCAATGATACCGGAGCCTCGCTGGCCGGACCAGCGCGCGGCGCTACTTGTTCCGCGTGCCAGGGTCACCCGGTGTGTACACCGGGTACGGAAACTGCGTGACGTTGGACCCTTCGATCGCGGACACCTTGCTCACGCCCGACTTGCGCACCTCGTCGATGCGTATCACGGAATGCAAGGGCAGGTACGTGCGCTTGACACCCGCAAATTCCGACTGGATCTTCTCCTCGGACGGATCGACGACGACTGCGGAGCGCTCGCCGAAGATGAGCTCCTCGACCTCGACGAAGCCGAACAACGAGCCGTGGCCGACCTTGTGGGCATAGATCTCGTAGATCCGCCCCTGGCTGTGAAAGACGACCTTGAAAATGTGACTGGCCGCCATCTGGTCCGCCGCGCTTGCATGCTAGGGTCCGGGCATATTACAAGGGACTCGCCGGAGCGTCAGCCCGCGTAGACTGGGCCTGCGCCCGGCCCGGACAGGGGCCATGGCGATCAAACTGCGAGTGATCAGCGATCAGCATCGTGAGCTCGGCGAGCAGCGGAGCCGCGTGTTCGGCGTGAACGGCGGCAGCATCGGGCGCGCACCGGACAACGACTGGATCCTGCCGGACGCCAAGCGGGTCGTGTCCGGCCACCACTGCGAGATCGAGTATCGCAGCGGCGCCTACTGGATCAAGGACATCAGCACCAACGGCGTATTCATCAACGACGCCGAGACTCCGGCGTCGGAAACCGGCCCCGTGGCGCTGGCGGACGGCGATCGACTTCGGGTCGGCGACTACGAAATCGTGGTCAGCGTCGACAAGCGCACCGACTTCCTGCCGAGTCCAGGTGAGGAAGCGGCCGCAGCGAGCAATGTGGACTCGGGGATCGGCTCCAAGATCGATCTCGGCAACCTGCTCCAGGCGCGGGATGCGGCGCAGCCCGGATCGATCTCGGTGCGCAATGCGTACGGCATCAAGGTGCCGGGCTCGTTGCGACGTACCCGGACGCCCCCGAGGTCGAAGACATCGAGCCGCCGGCGCCCCCGGGCATCCCGCCCGACGCCGACTGGGCGATGAAGACCCGCCCGGTGACGAAGCAGGAGCTCGCCGAGGCGCTCGCCCGCCGGCAGAACCGTCCCGATGCGCGCGAGCGATCCGCGCCGTATCACCAGCAGGCCAGCACCTGGAGCGATCTGCGCTCGGCGCTGCAGGCATTCTGCCGCGGCGCCGGAATCGAGCCTGGTTCGCTGACGCCCGAGGCGCAGTCGATGCTCCCGCTGCTGGCCGGACAGCTCCTGCGCGAGGCGGTCGTCGGGCTCATCGAACTGCAGCAGGCGCGGACGAAGGATGCGCCAGTATCCGGCGCGCAGGCGCCCACGGGCAGCAATCCGCTGCGGACCTCGCAGAGCGTGGAGCAGGCGCTGCAGCGCCTGTTCGAGTCGTACGGGCGGCTCGCCGGCGGCCCGGTGGACGCGATGCGCGAGGTGTTCGTCGAGATCCGCGATCACGACGCGGCCTCGTCGGGTGCCACCGCCGCCGCGCTGCACGAGGTCCTCGGGCAGCTCGCGCCGGCAAGCGTCGCAGACCAGTTCGAGCGGGGACGCTCGCGCGCACTTGCACCCGGCCAGGATCCACGGCCGAAGTACTGGGAGCATTACCTCGAGTTCTACCGCGTGCTCACCCAGGGGGGCGCAGACGGTCTGCCGCACCAGTTCACGGAGATGTTCCAACGCGCGTACGCCAGGGCGCGCGAAGAACTGCGCAACCGCCGCCGCGGCGAATGAAAGTTGGCGGAGAGGGTGGGATTCGAACCCACGTGGGGCGGTTATGCCCCCATCCGATTTCGAGTCGGCGCCGTTATGACCGCTTCGGTACCTCTCCGCAGTCGTTTCCTGTCGCGGGTTATGCGCGTTTCAGGGCCGCGCATTCTATAACAGCCGGTGCGCCCGGCACCACGCGACCAGCCGGGCGGCCGTTCGGAGGTCGCCGTTGAGGATCCTGCTGGCGCTCCTCGCGACGCTGCTGCTCGCCACCTGCGCCGAGCCGCCGCCGCTGCTGCTGCAGATCCTGGACGCCGGCGAGCTGCGTGTCGTCACTCGTAACAGCCCCGACGCCTACTACCTCGGCAGCCAGGGTCCGGTCGGTCCGGCCTATGAGCTTGCGAGCCGCTTCGCCGAGCACATCGACATCCCGCTGCGCCTGTATACGGTGCGCACGCGCGAAGCGGCCATCGAGGAGGTTGCGGCCGGGCGCGCGCACGTCGGGGCGGCGGGCCTGTCGTCCGGCATAGCGCTCCCGCCCAACGTCCAGTTCGGGCCCGGCTACCACCGCGTCCGGGAACACCTGGTCTATCGTGGTCGTGGCGCGCGGCCCCGTTCGATCCGCGAGGCCGCCCGCGGCCAGATCGAGGTCGCCTCGGGCAGCCCCCACCAGCGGACGCTCGAGGATCTGCGCCTGTCGCATCCGGACCTGGTGTGGGTCGAGCGCGCAGATACCGACACGGAGGAGCTGCTGGCCGAGGTGTCGCGTGGCACCGTGCAGTTCACTCTCGCGAGCTCCACCGAGTTTGCGCTCAACCGCGCCTTGCATCCCGAGCTTTCCGCGACGCTCGACCTCGCCCCGGAACGCGCCATCTCCTGGGTCGTCGCCACGCCTGGACACGACTCCAGCCTGCTCGGCCGGGTCAACTCCTTCTTCAGCGCGGCTCGCACCGAAGGACTCATCGCCGCGGTGCTCGATCGGTACTACGGCGCCGGAGACGCATTCGACTACCTGCTTTCGCGGAATTTCATGGAGCACGTACAGACGCGCCTGCCGAAGTATCTCGACTGGTTCAAGGAGGCCGCCGCGGAACACGACCTCGACTGGCGGCTGCTCGCCGCGATGGGCTACCAGGAGTCGAAGTGGGATCCCGCCGCGGTGTCCTATACGGGGGTACGGGGACTGATGCAGCTCACGCAGGGGACCGCGACCATGATGCGCGCCGGCGACCGGCATGACCCGCGCGCCAGCATCTTCGGCGGCGCGAAGTACCTCGCGCGGCTCTTGAAGTCGGTCCCGGAGCGCATCCCCGAGCCCGACCGTACGTGGTTCGCAGTGGCCGCATACAACGTCGGCTACGGGCACATAGAGGATGCGCGGGTCCTCGCGCAGCGGGCCGGCAAGGACGAGGACCGCTGGGACGACGTGCGCAAGTTCCTCCCGCTGCTGTCGCAGGAGCGTTGGTACACGCGCACACGACGCGGCTATGCGCGAGGCTGGGAGCCGGTGCGTTACGTGGAGAACGTGCAGGCCTATCTCAACATCCTGGAAGTCGCGGGTACAGGCGCAGGCACGGCGACTGTCGCCGACCAGCCGCCCTGAGGTCTCAACGTCGCGCCAGAAAGAAATCCCGCAGCAGCACAGCACAATTCTCGGCGATCACGCCGCCGGTGCACTCGATTCGATGGTTGAGCGCGGGATGCTGCACGATGTTGAAGACGCTGCCCGCAGCACCCGCCCGCGGGTCGGTAGCGCCGAACACGAGGCGGCGGACGCGTGCATGGACCATCGCACCCGCGCACATCGGGCAGGGTTCGAGCGTGACGTAGAGCGTCGTGTCGAGCAGGCGGTAGGTCCCCAGCGCCAGTCCCGCCGCACGCAGCGCGATCATCTCGGCGTGCGCGCTCGGATCGTGCGCCCGGATCGGCTGGTTCCAGCCTTCGGCGATGACGGCACCGTCGCGTACCACCACGGCCCCGACCGGCACTTCCCCTGCTTCTTGCGCCTGTCGTGCCAGCTCGAGTGCACGCTGCATGTATGATTCGTCGTCGGCGGCCATTCCTTACGGTACACGATGCGGGCGTCGCCTCGCGACCCGCGGGAGCACTGAACCTCTGATCGTGTGGAACGACTGCACGGATACGCTCCAGGCCTGAGCGCCGATTGATCGTGATGCCAAACGCGAACGCAGCCATCGTCGATGTTGCCGTGGTTCAGGCCGGCTCGGTGCCGTTCGATACCGAGGCCTGCGTCGAAAAGGCCGTTCACCTGATCGAGGAAGCGGCGACGACCGGGGCAAAGGTCATCGTCTTTCCGGAAGCATTCGTCCCCGGATATCCGAAGGGTCTGAACTACGGCCTCGTGGTCGGCGCGCGCGACGCAGCCGGACGCGAAGAATTCCGCCTGTACCTCGAAGCGGCAATCAGCGTCCCTGGCCCGCAGACGCAGCGGTTGGGCGAGGCGGCGGCGGCATGCAGATGTTATCTGGTCATCGGCGTCATCGAGCGCGAGCTCGGCACCTGCTACTGCACGGCCCTCTTCTTCGGTCCCGACGGAGAGCTGCTCGGAAAGCACCGCAAGCTCATGCCGACTGCCCTGGAACGGATGATCTGGGGCTTCGGCGATGGTTCGACGCTGACGGCGGTAGACAGCCCCTACGGCAGGATCGGCTCTGTCATCTGCTGGGAGAACTACATGCCCATGCTCCGCATGGCCATGTACTCGAAAAACGTCGCCATCTATTGCGCGCCCACAGCCGACGATCGGGACACCTGGCTCCCCACGATGCGGCATGTCGCGCTCGAGGGCCGCTGCTTCGTGCTCACCGCCTGCCAGGTCATCCGCCGGAAGGACTTCCCCGCAACGGTGCGAGTGTCTCTCGGCGATTCCCCGGATGCGGTATTGATGCGCGGCGGCAGCGCTATCATCAGCCCGTTCGGCAAGGTGCTCGCCGGTCCCGCATTCGATGCCGAAACGATCCTGACGGCGAAGCTCGATCTCAATGACATCGGCCGGGGCAAGTTCGATTTCGACGTGGTAGGCCATTACAGCCGGCCGGACGTCTTTCAGTTGATCGTCAACGAGGCGCCGACACCTGCCGTGACAGCCAGGAAGGACTGACTGCCTGCAGCCACACAGCCATATCGCGCCGGAAGCCCGTTCCGGGCTCGATCCGTGGGTAAAGGCGGACCTGCCTGCACCACCCACACCGCAAGGACTCGGGTGGATGGCCGCCGTAGGTCCCGGAGTCATCGTCCTCGGTATCTCGATCGGGAGCGGCGAGTTTCTGCTCGGCCCCGCGATCTTCGTCAAGCACGGGCTCACGCTGCTGTGGGTGACGGTGGTCGCGATCCTGTTGCAGACCATTTTCAACACCGAGGTGATGCGCTACACGCTTGCAACCGGTGAACCGGTAATCACCGGCTTCATGCGCACTCGGCCGTCGGCAACCGCCTGGGCGTGGCTCTACGCCGCACTCTACTTCCTGCAGGTTGGCTGGCCCGCGTGGGCTGGCGCCGCCGCGGGCGCGATTTTCTTCCTGTTCACCCAGCGCGTGGCGGGACCGCAGGACGCTTCGTCCATCCACCTCATCGGCATTGCGGCATTCCTGGCTTGCGTGGCCGTCCTCTCGGTGGGACGGCGCATCGAGCGCACGCTGGAGCTTCTCAACTGGATTCTCATCCTGTGCATCCTCGGCGGGTTTCTGCTGCTGGCCGTGCTGTTCGTTCCCACCGCGACGTGGCTCGCAGCGGCAGCCGGCCTCGCCGGATTCGATTCCGCAACCGGCAGTTTCAATTTCCTTCCGCCGGGCGTGGACTTCTTCCTCCTCGGCGCGCTGGTGGCGTATTCCGGAGCCGGCGGAGTCGGCAACCTCGTCCTGTCGAACTGGGCGCGCGACCGCGGCTACGGCATGGGTGAGCGCGCCGGTTATATCCCCTGCGCGATCGGCGGCCGGAAAGTGAACCTGGCCCACAGCGGCTTTACTTTCACAAACAGCGCCGAGGGCATGAGCCGGTGGCGCGGGTGGTGGCGAATCATTCGTGCGGATCAGTGGGGTGTGTTCTTCGCAGGCGCGATGCTCGGCATGGTGCTGCCGGCGCTGCTGTACGTGACGTTTCTACCGCCGGGAACCGATATCCAGGGACTCGGTATCAGCGCCGCGCTCGCTGACGGCGTGAGCGAGCGGGCCGGACCGCTGCTCGGCATGGTCATTGCGTTCCTCGGGGCGTGGATCCTGTTCAAAACCCAGCTCGACAGCATGGAAGGAATGGTGCGCGCCATCACGGACATGCTCTGGACCGGCAGCGGCCGGGTGCGCGCATGGCGCGGCGGCGACGTGCGCACCGTGTACTACGGCGTGCTGGCCGTCGTCGTGGTTTGGGGAATTGCGGCCATGGGCTTCGCTCAGCCGATATTTCTGCTGAAGCTCGGCGCCAACTTCGCGGGTGTCGTGTTGATCGTGGCGTCCCTGCACGTGCTGTACATCAATACCCGGCTCCTGCCGCAACACGTGCGCCCGCCGCTGTGGCGGCGCGTGGCGCTGATCGCGATGGCGCTCTTCTACGGGTTCTTCGTCAGCCTCTCGATCCACAGCCTGGTGGGTAGCGAGGCGGCTTAGCGCGACGGTCTCCGATCGACCGCATGCATGATTCGTCGTCGGCTGTCATACCCGCCCTCGGAAAGCCGCGGAACGATCCCAGCCCCGTGGCGAGATCGTCAGCGCCGGTTCCGGCTGCTGCGTCGCGCGCAATCAGGAGCGCGCACACGCCCTGTCGAAGCGCTCCTACTCCCACTCGATCGTCGCCGGCGGCTTGCTCGAGATGTCGTAGGTGACGCGCGAAATGCCCGCAACCTCGTTGATGATCCGCCGAGCGCAGATGTCGAGGAACTCGTAGGGGAGCCGCGCCCAGCGCGCGGTCATGAAATCCACCGTCTCCACCGCTCGCAGCGCGATGACGTAGTCGTAGCGGCGGCCGTCGCCCATGACGGCCACCGACCGGACGGGAAGGAACACGGCAAACGCCTGGCTCACCTGGTCGTAGAGCCCGTGCGCGCGAAGCTCGTCGATGAAGATCCGGTCTGCCTTGCGCAGCAGGTCGGCCGCCTGGCGTGTCACCTCGCCCAGGATGCGCACCCCGAGTCCGGGTCCCGGGAAGGGATGCCGGTAGACCATCTCGCGCGGCAGACCGAGCTCGAGCCCCAGCCTGCGTACCTCGTCCTTGAAGAGCTCGCGCAGCGGCTCGACCAGTTTGAGCTTCATCTGCTCGGGCAGCCCGCCGACGTTGTGATGGGACTTGATGACGTGCGCCTTGCCGGTCTTCGCACCGGCCGACTCGATCACGTCCGGGTAGATGGTGCCCTGCGCGAGCCAGCGGATGCCCTCAAGCTTGTGCGCCTCCTCCTCGAACACCTCGATGAAGAGCCGACCGATGACCTTGCGCTTTGCCTCCGGGTCGGCCACGCCGCGCAGTGCATCGAGGAAGCGCGACTCGGCGTTGACCCGGATCACGCGCACGCCCATGTGCTCGCCGAGGGTGTTCATCACCTGGTCGCCCTCGCCTGCGCGCAGCAGCCCGTGGTCGACGAATACGCAGACGAGCTGGTCGCCGATCGCGCGATGGAGCAGCGCGGCAACGACGGAGGAATCGACGCCGCCCGACAGCCCGAGCAGTACCCGGTCGTGACCTACCTGCTCGCGAACGCGGGCCGCCGCGTCGGCGATGATGTTGCCCGGCTGCCAGCGGGCCTCGCAGGCGCAGATCTCGCGCACGAAGCGCTCGATGATCCGCGCGCCCTGCAGGGTGTGCGTGACCTCCGGGTGAAACTGCACGGCGTAGTAATGCCGCGTCTCGTCCGCCATCGCGGCGAGCGGCGCGTTGGCCGAGGCGCCGACTGGCACGAACCCGGGCGGCAGCGCATCGACCCGGTCACCGTGGCTCATCCACACGTCGAGCACGGCGCGGCCCAGCGGGTCATCGTGATCGCGCAGCCCTTCGAACAGCCGGCAGGGTGCGGTAACCGTCACCTGCGCGTAGCCAAACTCGCGGTGCCGCGACGGCGTGACGCGCCCGCCCAGCTGCTGCGCCATCGTCTGCATACCGTAGCAGATCCCGAGCACGGGCACGCCGGTCTCGAACACGGCGGGCGGCGCGGCAGGCGGCTGCATGTCGGTGACCGACTCGGGCCCGCCGGAGAGGATGATTCCCCGCGCGCCAAAGCCGCGCACCTGCGCGTCGTCCGCGTCCCAGGGGAGGATCTCGCAGTACACCCCGCATTCGCGCACGCGTCGCGCGATCAGCTGCGTGTACTGCGCGCCGAAGTCGAGTATCAGGATTCGATGGGCGTGGATGTCCGGCGGGCGCAGCGGCACCACAAGTGGCCGCTCAGCTGACGCGGTAATTGGGCGCTTCCTTGGTGATCGAGACGTCGTGTACGTGGCTCTCGCGCATGCCCGCGCTCGTTATGCGCACGAATTTCGGCCGGGTACGCATCTCGTCGATGTCGTTGCTGCCCGTGTAGCCCATCGCAGCGCGCAACCCGCCGGCGAGCTGGTGCAGGATTGCCACGATGCTGCCCTTGTACGGGACGCGACCCTCGACACCTTCGGGCACGAGCTTCTCTAGCTCCGCAGTCGCGTCCTGGAAATAGCGGTCGCGTGAGCCCTGGGTCTGCGACATCGCGCCGAGTGAGCCCATGCCCCGATACGATTTGTAGGAGGCGCCCTGGTAGAGCTCGACCTCGCCCGGGGATTCCTCCGTGCCGGCGAAGAGCCCGCCGATCATCACGCAGTGCGCGCCCGCGGCGATCGCCTTGGCGACGTCACCCGAGAAACGGATCCCGCCGTCGGCGATCAACGGCACGCCGTCGCGGGCGAGCGCTGCGGCGACGTTACCCACGGCGCTGATCTGCGGCACGCCTACGCCCGCGACCACGCGCGTGGTGCAGATCGAGCCCGGACCGATGCCCACCTTCACGGCGTCGGCGCCGGCGTCGACCAGCGCCTGTGCGGCCTCCGCGGTCACGATGTTACCTGCGATTATCTGCTGCGCCGACCACTTGCTTTTGATGCGCGCAACGGTGTCGATCACGCCGCGCGAGTGCCCGTGCGCCGTGTCCACGACGATCACGTCAGCGCCCGCTTCGCGCAGCGCCGCGACGCGCTCCATCGTGTCCGCACCCGTGCCCACGGCCGCGCCCACCCGGAGTGCTCCGCGCTCGTCCTTGCACGCCCGCGGGAACTCGGTCGCCTTCTGGAAGTCCTTGACCGTGATCATTCCCTTGAGCGTGAAGTCCTGGTCGACGACCAGCACCTTCTCGATGCGGTGCTTGTGCAGCAGCGCGAGCACCTCTTCCTTCGGCGAGTTCTCGCGCACCGTTATCAGGCGCTCGCGCGGCGTCATGACGGTGGACACAGGCGCATCCAGCTTGGTCTCGAAGCGCAGGTCGCGGTGGGTGACGATGCCGACGGCTTTGCCGTCGCGCACCACCGGCACGCCCGAGATGTTCTTGGAGCGCGTGAGATTGAGCACGTCGCGGATCGTGAGCTCGGGCCCGACGGTGATCGGATCGTGGATGATCCCGCTCTCGAAGCGCTTGACGCGAGCCACCTCGCGAGCCTGCGACTCGATCATCATGTTCTTGTGGACGATACCGATCCCGCCTTCCTGCGCGATCGCAATCGCCAGGCGATGCTCGGTAACGGTGTCCATAGCGGCGGACACCAGCGGCAGGTTGAGGTAGATACCGCGAGTGAGCCGCGTCGCGAGGCTGACTTCCATAGGAAGGACCTCGGAGCGGGCCGGCACGAGGAGGACGTCGTCGAAGGTAAGTGCTTCCTCGAGAATACGCAGCATGTAGGGCCTTGGGGGCAGAAGGAAGCGGGGCATTCTACCGTCCGCGGGCTCTGACGGTAAACCGCGCCGCTCCCGGCTTGTGCGTACTGCCGCCGCCCGCGATGATTCCCACATGATCCCGGGCAACGCCACTCCAGGCGGCAACCCCATGCCGCAGCGGGAGATTTTCACCGTCAGCCGCCTGAACCGCGAGGCGCGCAATCTGCTCGAGCGCGGGTTCGGCAGCCTCTGGCTCGAGGGCGAGGTGTCGAACCTGTCGCGGCCGGCTTCGGGGCACTGGTATTTCTCGCTCAAGGACGATGCGGCGCAGGTGCGCTGCTGCATGTTCCGAAGCCGAAACCAGCTCGTGCGGATGCCGGTTCAGGACGGCGCGCAGGTCGTCGCCCGCGGTCGCGTCAGCCTCTACGAAGCGCGCGGTGAGTTCCAGGTGGTCGTCGAGCACCTCGAGGAAGCCGGCGAAGGCCTGCTGCGCCGGCGCTTCGAGGAGTTGAAGCGCCGTCTCGCCGCCGAGGGGCTCTTCGACCCGGCCCACCGCAAGCCGCTTCCGCCCTTGCCAGGTCGCGTGGGCGTGATCACCTCGCCGACGGGGGCAGCCATCCGCGACATCCTGCATGTGCTCGAGCGTCGTTTCCCGGCCGTGCCGGTCCTCGTTTACCCGGTAGCCGTACAGGGTCCGGCGGCGCGGTTCGAGATCGTCGAGGCGCTGCGCCTGGCCGCGCGCCGCGCGGACTGTGACGTGCTCATCCTGGCCCGCGGTGGCGGCTCGCTCGAGGATCTGCAGGCGTTCAACGACGAGGCCGTGGCCCGGGCGGTGTTCGACTGCCCGATTCCGGTCGTCAGCGGCGTCGGGCACGAGGTCGATTTCACCATCGTCGACTTCGTCGCCGACGAGCGCGCGCCGACACCGTCGGGCGCCGCCGAGCGCGTCGTTCCGGACTGCGCCGAATGGCTGCGCTCGTTCGGAGCCGCCGAGCGGCGTGGCGGCTATGCGATCCGCCGCCGCCTGCAGGAGCTGCGCACGCTGGCGGGCTTTCGCGCGCGCAGCCTCGCGCGCGCGCATCCGGGTGCACGCCTGCGTCAGCATGCCCAGCGACTCGACGAGCTCGACACGCGGCTACGGCTGGCGGTACGCGCCAGGCTCGCCCGGATGAAGGCGCGCGTGGCGCAGGCGGGCGCGTTGCTGCACCGTGCCTCGCCCGTGCTGCGCTTGCGCGCGCTCAGCCTGAGGCAGGCGGTCGCACAGCGCGCACTCGCAGCCGCGGGCCGGCGCAGCGTCGCCGCGGCGCGCGCGAGGCTGGATTCGGTGTTCCGCACCCTGCAGGCCACCGGACCCCAGGCAACGCTCGCGCGCGGCTACGCCATCGTGACAACGGCCGAGGGTGTGGTGCTCCGTGACGCCGGCGGTACGGCGCGAGGCGACGCGATCGGCGTGCGGCTCTGGCGAGGGTCGCTGGCCGCGACGGTGACAGCGACGACACCGGTTGAACCGGACCCCGTCCGGGTTCCGCCGCAGGACCAGGCATGACGCGCTGCCCCGGCGGAGCGCGTCCGGGTCGCCTCGCCTGTGCGGCATTCCTGCTGCTTGCCCTGAGCGCCCGCGCCGCGGACGACGTGCCGCTGCCGCACGAAAGCCGCGTGCCGGGCGGGATCGCGCTTCTCGACCTCGGACCGCCGTCCTCGCCGGAGGCCCGAGTGACCTTCAATGGCCACCGCGCGCCGATTCTCACGAGTCATGGGCGGCGCATCGCGGTGATCGGCATCCCGCTCGACACGGCGCCCGGTCCGCAGGCGGCGCAGCTCGAAGTGGACGGCGCGGAGACCTCTACGGTCGCGTTCGAGGTGCGGAGCAAGGACTACGCCGAGCAACGCCTTACCGTGAAGAACCAGCGCCACGTGGATCCCTCACCCGAGGACCTCGAGCGCATTGCCGCCGAGCGCGCGCGTATCGATCGAGCGCTCTCGACCTACACGCCGGACCGCGTGCCGCTGTTGCGGCTCGCCGCGCCAGTCGCGGGCGCCCGCTCGAGCTCGTTCGGGCTCAAGCGCTATTTCAACGGTCAGGCACGCAGCCCCCACAGCGGGATGGACATCGCTGCGGCGGCGGGTACGCCGATCGTCAATCCGGCCCGGGGCCGTGTGCTCGACACAGGCGATTTCTTCTTCAACGGCCAGACGCTGTTCGTCGATCATGGCCAGGGCGTCATCGCCATGTACTGCCACCTGAGCCGCACGGACGTGAAACCCGGTGACGAGGTCGGCGCAGGGGCCCAGCTCGGCCTGGTGGGCGAGACCGGTCGGGTGACTGGCGCCCACCTGCACTGGGGCATCGCGGTCAACCGCGCGCTCATCGACCCGGCACTCCTGCTCGCGGACTGACCGCGCTGCAGCCAGGTCAGCGCCCTCCGAAAAAACCGCCGATGGCCGCTTCGAAACGCGGCAGATCCACCAGAAACGAATCGTGCCCCGCAGCCGACGGGAAGGCCAGGAATTCGACCTGCGCGCCGGCGGCCCGCAGCCCGGCGTCGATCTCCCGCTGCTGGTGGATGGGGAACAGGATGTCGGTTTCGACACCGATCACCAGCGCCCGGATGTCCCGCAGGCGCGCGAACGCCGCCTCGAGCGAGCCTCCGTGTTCCGCGAGGTCGAATCCATCCATCGCCTGCGAGAGCGTGAGAAAGCAGTTCGCGTCGAAGATCTCCGAAAAGCGCTGGGACTGGTGCTCGAGATAGGACTCGACCTCGAACCTTGGCTGCGTCACGCCCTCGGAGCCGCCGGCCTCGCCCACGAGTTGCCGTCCGAACCGCGTGTCGAATTCCTGCGCGCCGCGATAAGTGATCGTGCCGAGCTTGCGGGCGAGGCGTAGACCCGTGCGTGGCCCGTGCCCCGGCTCGTACGTGCCGTTGCGCCACTCCCGATCGCTGCGCACGATTTCCCGCTGCAGCGACCGGAACGCGATCGCCTGGGCCGTGGCGTGGGTCGCCCCCGAGATCGAGATCAGCGCATCCACTTCGGTGGGGTACTGCGCGCAGTAGGCGAGCACCGTCATGCCTCCGAGGGAGGGGCCGACGACGCAGGCCACCCGTTCGATGCCGAGCGCCTTCAGCGCCTCGCGGCCGGCCGTGGCGAGGTCTTCGACCGAGAGCTCCGGGAATGCCGGGCCGTAGGGCCGACCGGTGGCCGGATCGATTGAGACGGGGCTCGAGGACCCGAACGGACTGCCCAGCGAATTCACGCAGACGACGTGCCAGCGCCCCGTATCCATGGGGCGGGACTCGCCGATCATGCTTTCCCACCAGCCCGGACTCGGATCCTCCGCGGATGAGGCTGCGTGGGCTGGCGGCGAGAGGCCCGTGAAGAGCAGCACCGTATTGTCGTCCGCGGGACTGCGACGACCCCAGCTCTCGTACGCCACCACCGGCTCTGCAATCGAGCCGCCGCGATGCAGCCGCAGCGGGCGCGGCAGGCGCACGAGCTTTCGGGCGGGGAAATCGGGCGGCGGGTGCCGAGGCGGGTCGGCGACGGCGACGGACATGATGACGAGTCTAAGCCCAGCGGGCCGGGACACAAGCGCGCGCGGTCAGCCGCTCAGAACCTCCGGTTATCTGGCCCCGTGCCGGAACCTAGCGTTTGCTGCGACGCTTGTTGCGCACCAGTCGGTTGCGCTTGCGGCGCTGCCGCGGGGTCAGCTCGTTGCGCCGGCCGGCATACGGATTCTCGTCGGTTCGCAGCTCGATGCGCATCGGCGTGCCCTCGAGGCGGAACACGCGGCGAAAGTAGTTTTCGAGATAGCGCCGGTAGGCATCGGGCAGGTGCTCGGTCTGGTTGCCGTGTATGACGACTACCGGCGGGTTGCGGCCTCCCTGGTGAGCGTAGCGCAGCTTGATGCGCCGGCCACGCACGAGCGGCGGTTGATGGCTCGCAACGGCCGCTTCGAGCGCGCGGGTCAGCTCCGGCGTCGGCATCTCACGCATGGCCGCGCGATACGCCGATTTCACCGCATCCATCAATTCGCCGACGCCCGTTCCATGTCGCGCAGAGATGAAGTGCACGGGCGCGAATGTCAGGAAATCGAGCCGCAGGTCCAGGCCCGAACGGATCGATTCGCGCTGCTCGCGCGCAATCCCGTCCCATTTGTTGACAGCGATGACGAGGCCGCGACCCTGCTCGGCCACGAGACCGAGCAGGCTCGCGTCCTGTTCGGACACGGACTCGTGCGCATCGAGCACGCCGACCACGATCTGTGCCTCGTCGATCGCCTGCAGCGCCTTGACGATGCTGAACTTCTCGATCGCGTCGTGCACGCGCGCGCGGCGGCGCACACCGGCGGTGTCGATCAGCACGTAGGCCTGGCCGTCGCGCTCGAACGGGACGTAGATGCTGTCGCGCGTCGTGCCGGGCTGATCGAAGGCGATCAGACGCTCTTCGCCTAACAGGCGGTTGATCAGCGTCGACTTGCCGACGTTGGGGCGGCCGACGACGGCGACCCGGATCGCGTCGGCGGTGGGCGCGACGGGTGTATCGGCTGTGCGTTCGAGACCCGCCAGCGCCTGCGTCATCAGCGCCTCCAGGCCCTCCGAATGCGCGGCGGACACCGCGACGGGCCCGCCGAAGCCCAGCTCATGGAAGTCGGCAGCCGCGGTATCGGGCGCGAGACCCTCGGTCTTGTTGACCACGACCAGGACGGGCTTGCCGCAGCGCCGCAGCGTATCCGCCACGTGCCGGTCCGGCGGCGTGAGGCCCGCGCGGCCGTCCACCACGAGCAGCACACGGTCGGCTTCCTCGACCGCCTTGCGCGTCTGGGTCGCGGCGAGCTGTTGGAGGCTGTCCGGGCCTTCGACCAGGCCACCGGTATCGATCACGACGGCCGGGTGTGCACCGACGCGCGCGTAGCCGTACTTGCGGTCACGAGTCAGCCCCGGCACGTCGGCGACGAGCGCGTCGCGCGTGCGCGTGAGCACGTTGAACAGCGTCGACTTGCCGACGTTGGGACGCCCGACGAGCGCCAGGACGGCGAGCACCGCCCGCGCCTCACTCCCCGCCGGCAGCCGCCGCGCCGATGCTGCGGTAGGCCACCAGCGTGCCGTCGACGTCGAGCGTGAACAGCCGGCCGCCCGCCGCGATCGGCGCGCGGATCGGCCGATCACCGGGCCGGTCGCGGGCGATGATGCGGCCAGTGTCGCGATCTAGCCAGTGCAGGTAGCCCTCGAAGTCGCCGACCACCACCGCCCGATCGTCAACAGCCGGCGTGCTGAGGCCACGCTGATGCAGCGCGTCCTGCTGCCATACGACACTGCCGTCGCGGCGCCGCAGTGCGACGACTGCGCCGTCGGCGGCCGAGACGTAGAGCTGGTCGTCGTCGAGCGCGAGGCCACGGTAGCTCGACATGTCCCGCCCCCACCAGATCTGGCCGGACTCGAGTGACAGCATGACCACGCGGCCCTGGTAACCCACGGCGTACACGTCCTCGCCGGAGATGAGGACGGCCGCGTCGACGTCGGCGAGCCGCTCGAGCTCGGTACGCCCGCTGGGCGTGCTGACCTGCGCCTGCCACAGCGTTTCGCCGGTGGCGAGCGACACCGCGAGCAGCTTTCCCGTGTCGAAACCGCAGATCACGACATCACCGCTCGCCACGGGGGCCGCCGCACCGCGCAGCGAAAGCCGCGGCACCAGCTCCTCCACCAGCCAGAGCTCGCGGCCGTCGGCAGTGGCGAGCGCGCGCATCCGCCCGTCGAGCGTACGCACCACGACGCGGTCACCCGCGACCAGCGGCGCCGAGAGCACTTCGCCGCTGACCCGGACTTTCCAGCGCTGACGTCCATCCGCTGCGTCGAGCGCGACCACGTCGCCATCGCTCGTTCCCAGCACAACCAGCCCGCCGCCGCTGCCCGGCCCGGCGGACAGCGCGAGCTCCGTCTCGACCCGCCAGCGAGGCCGGCCGTCCGCGGCGGAGAGCGCCAGGACCACGCCGTCGTGTGCCGCGGCGTACAACGTCTCGCCGTCGACCGCAACTCCGAGGGACAGGCGCATGTGCTTCCCCGCATCGCCGACGCCGGTCGACCACAGGCGCTCAACCCGCAAGTCGGATTCGATATCGACGAGCTCGGCCGGTGGATCGACCTCCTCGTCCTTGTCGCAACCGACCGCAAGCAACGCTGCGAGGCATACGAGCGCGAGCCGCTTCGTCATGAACCGGCTCCTTCGGCCGCGACAGACGGCGGGAGCGAGTCGCGCTTGAGGGCGACGTATTCACGATCGAGACTCTTCTGCTCCGGGTCCGCGGCGAGCGCCGCTTCGTACTCGCGTCGCGCGCCGGCGGTGTCACCCTTCGCCGCAAGCGCGTCACCGCGGATGTCATGGAAATGCGGCGCGAAGGCGCCCGCGGCCGACGTGTCGAGGACCTTCAGGGCCTCATCGGGCTTCGACTGCTCGATCAGCACGCGCGCGAGGCGAGTGCGAGCCACCTGCCGGAGTTCGGCGTCACGCGAGCCGTCCACGATTGCACGCAGCCGGGTCGCCGCCACGTCGAATTCGCGACGGTCTACGGCGTCCCGCGCGAGCGCGAGGTCCGCCTGATCCGCGTAGGGCGACGACGGGTGCTCCTCACGTAGTGCCGTGGCGCGCGTCGCCGCATCGTCGTGCCGCTTCGCGGTCAGCGCGTCGAGAACCGCGCTGTAGGCGACCTCGGCCTGTTCGGCCTGCTGGCGTGTGTGCGCCTGCCAGTAGCGCCAGCCGGCGATCGCGCCCAGTCCGATGGCGACACCGCCGACGATTGTCAGCCAGTTGTCGCGCCAGAAACTGCGCAGTTGTTCTTCGCGCTCCAGATCGCTCAGGTCATCCACGTGCAACACTCCAGGGTCGACGGGCGGCTCGTCCGCCCGCGTTTGTCATTTGTCTTCGCCGCGCTCATCGAGTCGCGGCCAGCCGCCGGGCCAGTTCCGCTGCGAGATCGGACAGCGGCACTTCCTGCTGCGTCCCGTCACCGCGCAATGGCTTGACTCCGATGACGCCGCGCGCCATCTCGTCGTCGCCGAATATCAGTGCGAACCGGGCGCCGCTGCGATCGGCGCGCTTCATCTGCGACTTGATGCTTCCCCCGCCGCAGTGGGTCTCGATGCCATGTCCCGGCAGCGCGTCCCGCAGACGCTCCGCGAGCGCGATCCCGCTGCGCTCGGGCCCCGGGCCTGCGAGCAGCAGGTAGAGCGACGGCGCGTAGCGCGTCCGCACCCTGCTCCGCCAGCCGCATCAGCTCGACGACGCGTTCCTGGCCCAGTGCCCAGCCGATTGCGGGCGTCGGCTCGCCGCCCAGTTGCGCCACCAGACCGTCGTAGCGCCCGCCGGAGCAGACCGCATCCTGCGCACCCAGGTCCGTCGTGATCCATTCGAAGACGGTGCGCGAATAGTAGTCGAGCCCGCGCACCAGGCGCGGGTTCAACGTATATGACACGCCCGCCGCATCGAGATGCGCACGCAGCGTGGAAAAATGCTGCCTCCGACTCGGGATCAAGATGATCGGTGATCAGCGGCGCATCCGCCACGATCTCGTGCATCGCAGGGTTCTTGCTGTCGAGGATGCGCAGCGGGTTTCCCTCGAGGCGCCGCCGGCTGTCCTCGTCGAGCGCCGCGGCGTGGCTCCGGAAATACTCCGTGAGCAGCGCCCGGTAACCGCGGCGGGACTCTGCCGTCCCGAGCGTGTTCAGATTGAGCGACAGCCGCGTGAGGCCGAGGCGCCTCCAGATCCGCGCCGAGATCAGGATCAGCTCGGCATCGACGTCCGGTCCCGCGTACCCGATCGCCTCTGCGTCGATCTGATGGAACTGGCGGTAGCGGCCCTTCTGCGGGCGCTCGTAACGGAACATCGGACCATGGCACCACAGCTTCTGCCGCTGGTTGTGCAGCAGCCCGTTGCTGATGCAGGCGCGCACGACGCCCGCCGTCGCCTCCGGACGCAGGGTGACGGAGTCCCCACCGCGGTCCTCGAAGGTGTACATCTCCTTCTCGACGATGTCGGTGTACTCGCCGATCGAGCGCTTGAAGAGTTCGGTGCGCTCGAGCAGCGGCAGCCGCAGCTCCCGATATCCGTACTCGGTCAGCGTCTCGCGCGCGATGCGCTCGAGGCGCTGCCAGGCCGGCGTCTCCTCCGGAAGCACGTCGTTCATGCCGCGCACGGGCGTAAGGCCGGTTGTCATGCGACGATCCTGCGGCTCTTCAGCGCACCGCGCCCGCGGCGTCGATGCTGAATCGGGTCAGGCTCTGGCCGGCCGTCGCGGCCGGAACCGTCAGGCGCCGGCCATTCGCAAATACGGCAACCGATGCGGGGTTGCCGATGGTCACGCTCAGAGGCGCGGTCGCGCGAAGCGTGCGCTCGGTACCGCGACCGCCCAGGTCGTAGAGGACGGCGGCTCCCGAGCCGTCGTAGACCTCTACCCAGGTGTCCTCGGTGAAGGAGAGCTTGAGCGTGATCTGGCCGGCATCGGCCGCAGGATCCGTCCTCGCCACGGCGGCTGCCGGAGCGTCCTGTGACTGCGTTTTGAGCGGCGTCATCCACAGGCGCGGGCTCGGCCGCCGGCGGCGGCTCGGTCGGAAGCGCGGCCTGATTCGACCAGCGCTCGACCACGAACGCGACGAAAGCCGCGAGCAGTAGCTGCGCCGGCGACGCCGCCGAGCACCCACGGCCAGCGAGCCGGCGGACGCGGCGGCACCCGGTCCTCACGCGCCCTCGGAATCAATGACGGCTGCGACGGTTGCGTCCCCGCCTGTTCGTACGCCGCGAGCAGCTCCTCGGGCGGGAGCCCAAGGACCGACGCATAGCGCCGCAGGTGCCCCTTGGCGAACACGGGTGCGCCGAGCGCGGCGAAATCGTCGTTCTCGATCCAGTGGATGACGTTGACGTCCAGGTTGAGCTGCTCGGCGACCTGCTGCCGGGTCAAGCCCTGGCGTTCACGCTCGCGAGAGAGCTCGGTCCCAGGTCCCTGGGCTCGCGCCTGACCGGCGGTGTCCCCGGTCATCACCCACCTTGCTCCGCCTCGAGCAGCTCGCGTGTCTCAGCCGAGGTGGCGAACTCCGTCCGCAGCCGCCGCGCGTATTCCTGCGACTGCGTGTGGTCGCCCAGCTTGCTCTCGATGCGGTAGCCGAGCCACAGCGCCTGCGCATTCGCCGGACCGACCGCCAGGTAGCGCTGCAGGAACGCACGCGCCTGGAAGTCGTTGCCGCTGTCGTGATTCAGATCGGCCATCTGCAGCAGTGCGTCCGGCTGGTCGGGTTGGAAGGCGAGCGCCTTGCGGAAGTAGTTTTCGGCATCCGCAGGGCGCCCGTCCGAGCGCGCGCAGCGGCCCGCATTGGTGTAAGCCGCCGCGGGCGTGCGGTAGAGCGCGTTCTCGGCGGCCTCGATGAAGAGTTTCTCGCCGCGCTTCTTGTCGCCCTTCCGGCAGTAGAAAACCGCGGCGTTGTTGAGGACGTCCGGGTCGCCGTCGGCGAGTCGGACCGCCTGGTCGTAGTGTGATTGCGCCTTGCGGTCCTCGCCGAGACGATCGTAGAGAAACCCCGCCGCCATCTGCGTTTCGGCGGTGCGGGGATTCTGGGAGAGCGCCTTCTCTATGCGATCGCGCGCCGCCGTTAGATTGCCCTGGCGCAGGTAGGTCATGCCGAGCTGCGCGTTGGTCTCCGCCGCCTTGGTCTTCTCGGCCGAGTCGAGCTGCGTCGCACTGCTCGAGCAGCCGCCGGTCAGCGTTGCGAGGGCGAGCGCCGCCGCTGGAACGATCCAGGCCGGGCGAATCATGCCGTCACCACCGGGATACCGCCCAGGCGCGTCGCCGAGACGCGTGGTCGTGCGATCGACGACCCGGCCGACCAGCTGGCCGCATGCGGCGTCGATGTCGTCGCCGCGCGTGCGTCGCACCGTTGCCATGACACCCCCCTTGATCACCCTGTCGCGGAACGAGGCGATGGCCGCCTCCGACGAGCGCCGGTAACGCGTGCCTGGAAACGTGTTGAATGGAATCAGGTTGACCTTTGCCGGTCGCCCGCGCAACAGCGACGCGAGCTCGCGGGCATGTTCCGGTCGGTCGTTCACGCCGTCGAGCATCACGTACTCGAACGTCACGCTGCGCGCATTCTGGCGTTCGACGTAGTGCCAGCAGGCCGCGAGCAGCTCGGCGATCGGATGGCGGCGGTTGATCGGCACGAGCTCGCTGCGCAGCGCGTCGTTCGGCGCATGCAGCGACACCGCGAGCGCGACGTTGGTCTCCTCGGCGATACGCATCATCTGCGGCACGAGACCGGACGTGCTGACCGTGACCCGCCGCCGCGACAGGTCGAAGCCGTGATCGTCCATCATCAACTCCGCCGCAGGCACGACGTTGCGATAGTTTGCGAGCGGCTCGCCCATGCCCATGAAGACGACGTTGGTGATCAGCCTGTCCCCGCCCGGCTCGGCCCCGAGCTCGCGGTTCGCGAGCCACACCTGCCCGGTGATCTCGGCCACATCGAGATTGCGATTGAAACCCTGCTGACCAGTCGAGCAGAACGTGCAGTCCATGGCGCAACCGACCTGGCTAGAGATGCAGAGCGTCCCGCGTCCGGGCTCGGGGATGAAGACCATCTCGATCGCCTGCCCGCCCTCGAAACGCAGCAACCACTTGCGGGTACCGTCGGTCGACACTTGCCGATGCATGATCTCGGGCACACGGATCTCGGCCCGCTCCGCCAGCCGGCCGCGGAAGGCCTTCCCGAGATCGGTCATTGCATCGAGGTCACCGGCGCCGCGGCGATAGATCCATTTCATGAGCTGGCGCGCGCGGAACGGTTTCTCACCCAACCCGGTCACGAACGCCTCGAGCTCCGGACGGGTCAGCCCGAGCAGGTTGGTACGTGCGATTGCGGAGTCCATGGTTCGTTTGACCGTCGGCGTGGCGCGGGTTCCGCAGCTTCAGCGCGCGCAGATCTCCGACCTGGAGAAGAAAAATGCCACTTCGATCGCGGCATTCTCGACGCTGTCCGAGCCGTGAACGACGTTCTGATCGATGCTCGAGGCCAGGTCGGCGCGGATCGTACCCGGGCGCTGCCTTCTTCGGGTCGGTCGCGCCCATAATCTCGCGATTCTTCGCCACGGCGTCGGTACCCTCGAGCACCTGCACCATCACCGGGCCCGGAGGTCATGAAGATTGACGAGCTCGCGGAAGAACGGGCGCTCGCGGTGAATCGCGTAGAAAGCCTCCGCCTGCCCGGTCGAGAGCCGGGTCATGCGCGCTGCGACAATCGCCAGCCCGGCCTTCTCGAAGCGGCGATACACCTCGCCGATGACGTTCTTCCGGACTCCATCGGGCTTGACGATGGACAGCGTTCGTTCGACGGTCATGCGGATCCTCGTTATGGGCTGCCTTCGCGCCCGGATTGTGATTGCGGCCGGATGCGCGGCGCCGCGCGGAGCCCCGGGGGGTCGGCCACCGGAAAATAGCCGGGAAGTATACCTGTGCCGGGGGCGGCCGCAAGGAAATGCGAGCCGCGGCGGGCAGTTACGCTGCCCGAGGGCAGCCGGTCGCGAGTCAGACGTCGCGGGTCAGACGTTGAAGCTCTCGCCGCAGCCGCACTCGCCTCTGACGTTCGGATTACGGAACTTGAAGGCCTCGTTCAGCCCCTCGCGAACGAAGTCGACCTGCGTCCCGTCGATCAGCCGCAGGCTCTCGGGATCGACGATGACCTTGACGCCGTCCTGTTCGAAAACGACGTCATCGCCCGCGATCTCGTCCGCATAGTTCACGACATAGGCGAAGCCCGAGCAGCCGGTCTTCTTGACGCCGAGCCGCAGACCGATGCCGCGGCCGCGGTTGCGGAGAAAACTCAGGACTCGGTCGCGCGCGGAATCAGTCAGTGAAATGGCCATGTCTTCAGGGTCAGGGCGGATTCGATGGCCCGATTCTACACCGCGGCGCCCGCCGCCTCCGGCCACACGGCCGCCGCGGCGCGCACCGCGTCCTGAAGTGTGATCAAGCGCCCGAACCGTGACGGGGGGATCTCGAGCGCATCGGCCGCTTCGCGCCAGTCCCAGTCGGCCAGGCCGCGGCGCGTCGCACCCACGAGCCGCTCCGTCAGCCACGACGCCGCCGCAATGAAATACGGGCAACCATAGGCGCGAAAGCGCATCTCGGCCACGACGCCGTCGACGACCCGCAGCGTCAACAGCACCCGTGCGCCGCCGTCGGCCGCGTCCGCACGTCCGCTGATCACGCCCCGGGTGTCGCCAGCGAGGTCGCCCGCGCCCGGCAGCTCACGGTGCCTTCGCAGGACCTCGGCGCCATAGCGCGGGTCGACCTGCTTCATCACGCCTCTGCAACCGTCATCGGCGGTGCGATCGCCCGCAGCCGTTCGACTTCCGCACGGATGCGCAATATCGCGCGATCGACGTCCTCCACCGTGGTGAACCGGCCGAGACTGAGCCGGAGCGATCCTTGTGCGAGCTGCTCACTGCGGCCCAGCGCTCGCAGCACGTACGACGGCTCCCCACGCAGCGTCGCGCAGGCGGAGCCGGACGACACGGCCAGGTCCGCCAGCGCAAGCAGCAAGCTCTCGCCTTCTACACCGTCGATGGCGACGTTGAGTATCCCGGGCGCGCGCCGACGCTCATCGCCGTTCAGCAGCACGCCCGGCAGCGACGCGAGCCCCGACCACAGCCGGTCGCGGAGCCGTGCGACGCGCAGGCTCTCCTCGGTCATCTCCGCAGCGGCGATCCGGCAGGCGGCACCGAAGCCCGCGATCTGGTGCGTGGGCAGCGTTCCCGAGCGCAGCCCGCGTTCCTGTCCACCGCCGTAGAGCAGCGGTACGAGCCCGAGCCGCGGCTCACGCCGGATGCAGAGCGCGCCGACCCCCTTCGGACCGTTCAGCTTGTGCGCGGTCAGCGAGAGCAGGTCGATCGCGTCGCGGGTTACGTCGAGGGGAAGCTTTCCCGCGCTCTGCGCCGCATCGACGTGCAGCAGCACGCCGCGCGCGCGGCAGATGCCGCCCACCGCGCCCACGTCCTGGACGACGCCAATCTCGTTGTTGACCTGCATCAGCGAGACAAGGATGGTGTCCGGCCGCAGAGCCGCTTCGACCTGCGCCGGCTCGACGATGCCTCCCGGACCCGGCCGCAGGTAGCTGACGTCGAACCCCTCGCGCTCGAGTTGCCTGCAGGGATCGAGAACGGAAGGATGCTCCGTGCGCGCGGTGACGATGTGCGTGCCCCGCGAGCGGTGGAACCGCGCGGCGCCGAACAGCGCGAGGTTGTTCGCCTCGGTCGCCCCGGAGGTCCACACGACCTGCTCGGGGGCCGCGCCTGTGAGCGCCGCGACCGCGGCGCGCGCAACCTCTATCCGGGCGCGCGCCCGACGTCCCGGCTCGTGGTTGACCGAAGAGGCGTTCGCGTCGTCCGCATCCGGTCCCATGCAGGTCAGCATCTCCTCGATGACTCGCGGATCGATGGGCGTCGTCGCCGCGTTGTCGAGATAGATGACCGGCATCAGCTTCCACGCAGCGTTGATGTCCGCTGTGCCTCGCCCGCGCGGCGCCGGCGGCCCTGCACGGCGGTCAGGATGCCGCGCAGGATGTGGATCTCGTTCTCATCCGGTGCCGCCCGGTTGAAGAAGCGACGCAGCCTCGCCATCAGGTGCCCGCTCCGGGTACGGTCACGGAAGTCGATCTCGGCGAGTACCTCGCCGAGTTGCGCGTAGAACTGCTCCATTTCCCGCGCCGTCGCGAGCGGCGCGGCCGCGAGGGAGGCTTCCGCCACCGGCGCGCGTGCGGCCAGGTGCAGCTCATAGACCACGAGCTGCACCGCCATCGCGAGGTTGAGCGAGGGGTAGGCGTCGTCGCTCGGGATCGTGAGCAGCCGCTGGCACTGTTCGATGTCATCGTTCGAAAGGCCGGTGCGCTCCGCGCCGAAGAGCAACGCGACCGGCCCGCCGCGCGCCGCCGCGACGATCTCCGGCGCCGCCTCGCGCGGCTCGAGAACGCGCCAGCGATGTTGCCGCGGCCGCGATGTCGTGCCGATGACCAGACCGCAGTCCGCGACCGCATCGCTCACCGTGGCGAAAATCCGCGCGCTGGCGAGCACGTCGGTGGCCGATGCCGCCATTGTGTCCGCCTCGGGCGCGGGAAAGCGTTCGGGCGCGACCAGCGCCAGATCGGCGAGGCCCATGGTCTTCATCGCGCGCGCCGCCGAGCCGATGTTTCCCGGATGCCGCACGCCGACCAGAACGATTCGAATGTTCATGCTCTGGTATTCTAGCCGCCCTCTGGCAGGCCGCCCCTGCCGCTCTTTCCCAAGCCGGCCGGAACGCAGCACAGGTCCATGCAGCCACTCCTCAACATCGCTGTCCGCGCAGCGCGCCGTGCCGGGGACCTGATCGTCCGCAACGTCGATCGAGTGCCGACACTGAGCGTGCGGAGCAAGAGCCGCAACGATTTCGTGACCGAGGTGGATCACCTCGCCGAGCGCGACATCATCGAGACCATTCGGCGCACGCACCCCGATCACGGCTTCCTGGGCGAGGAATCCGGTCGCAGCGGCGGCGACGAATTCGTCTGGATCATCGACCCGCTCGACGGGACGACCAATTTCCTGCACGGATTCCCGGTGTTCGCGGTGTCACTCGCGGTAGAGCGGCGCGGTCGTCTCGAGCATGGCGTGGTCTATGACCCGATGCGCCAGGAGCTGTTCACGGCGTCGAACGGCGACGGTTCCCAGCTCGACGGCAAGCGCATCCGCGTGAGCAAGCAAACGACGCTCGAGGGCGCGCTGGTCGGCACCGGGTTTCCGTACCGCGAGAATGCGCAGTGGCTGGACCCCTACATGGCGATGCTGCGCGCGGTCATGGAGCAGACGGCCGGTATCCGGCGCCCCGGCGCGGCCGCGCTCGACCTGGCGTATGTGGCGGCCGGCCGGCTCGACGCGTTCTGGGAGATCGGCCTCAATGCGTGGGACACCGCAGCCGGCACGCTGCTGATCACCGAGGCCGGCGGGCGCGTCGGCACGCTGACCGGAGCCGAGTTCCGCCAGGGCGGCAACATCCTCGCCGGCACGCCGAAGGTCTTCGACGCCATGATCGAGTGCTTGGGGAAGCACCTTCCGGCCGGGTTGCGCGAGGGCTGATTCGAAAATTGGCTCGGAGCCAATTTTTCGCAGAGCCAGGATCCTTCGATCACCCCGGAAAAATTGGCTCCGAGCCAATTTTCGAATCAGGTGCGTTCGGTCTCGCCGTCGCGGCGCGTTGCCCACACGGAGGCGACGACGCCAGCGGCCAGGGTCGCGACGATGATCGCGAGCGACATCAGGTTCGGCACGTGGTAGTGATTGACGAGCAGCATCTTGACGCCGACGAAGGCGAGGATCAGGACCAGGCTGTACTTGAGGTAGCGGAACATGGCCATCATCCCGGCCACCGCGAAATAGAGTGCGCGCAGCCCCAGAATGGCGAATGCGTTCGAGGTGAACACCAGGAACGGATCGCGCGTCACTGCCAGGATCGCCGGGATCGAATCCACGGCGAATACGACGTCCGTGATGTCGACGATGATGAGCGCCACGAGCAGCGGCGTCGCGTGCAGCCTCCCGTCCCGGCGCACCAGGAACTTCGAGGTCGTGATGTCGGGCGTTACCGGCATGAAGCGGCGCACGACCCGGACCGGCCAGCTGTTGGCGACGTCGGCTTCCTCGGCGTCCGGCTTCAGCATGCGAAGCGCGGAGACGAGCAGGATCGCGCCGAAGACATAGAACATCCAGTCGAACCGGTGCACCAGCGCCGTGCCCGCTGCGATCATGAGTCCGCGCAGCACGATCGCGCCCACGATGCCCCAGAACAGCACCCGGTACTGGTAGAGCACAGGGATCTTCAGGTAGGAGAAGATCAGCGCGATGACGAAGATGTTGTCGACCGACAGCGACCACTCGAGCAGGTAGCCCGTGACGTACTGGACCACGGCGTCCGTGCCCGAAGCGACGCCGGGTCCCGGCTCGAATCCGAACCAGCGGTGCTCGTACAGCCCGTAGATGATCAGGGTGAAGGAGAACGAGACCCCGACCCACACCATCGTCCAGAACAGTGCCTGCCGCACCGAGAGCTCCGACGCTTCGCGGTGCAGCACACTGAGGTCCAGGACCAGCAGCGTCAGGAACAGGACGAGGAAACCGCCCCAGACGATCTCGTTCATCGGGGGCCGGCCTCGGCCAGGCGGCTAGGATGAGGCAAGGCGTTCAGGGGAGTGCGTCGACCTCGCCCTTCTCGCGTTGGGCGGGCATCAGGTCGCGCGCGGTCAGCTTGAGGTCGAGTGCGATCGCGCTCGCCACGTAGATCGACGAGAACGTGCCCACAACCACCCCGATCGCGAGCGCCGTTGCAAAGCCCTTGAGTACGTCGCCGCCGAAGATGAGCAGCGACAGCACGGCCAGCATGGTGGTCACGCTGGTCATCATGGTGCGGGACAGCGTCTCGTTGATCGCCATATCCATCACCTTCGCCGGTGGATCCTTGCGACTCAGGGTGAAGCGCTCACGTATCCGGTCGAATACGACGACGGTGTCGTTGAGCGAGTAGCCCACGACCGCAAGGATCGCCGCCAGCGTCGGGAGGTCGAAGGTCATCTGCGTCGCGGCGAAGAAGCCCAGCACGACGATGGGATCATGCATCGCCGCGATCACCGAACCCAGCGCGAGCTTCCACTGGAATCGAAGCGCAACGTACACGAGGATCAACAGGAAGGTGAAGATCCCGGCCAGCGCACCCTTCTCGGCGAGCTCGCGCCCGACCTGGGACCCGACGGCCTCCGTGCGCCGCAGCTCGACGCCCGGTGCATAGTTGCGAATCGCGGTGAGCACGCCCGCGCTCACCTGGTTGACGTCCTTGCCCTTCTCCGGAAGGACACGCACAAGCACGTCGTGCGTCGTGCCGAAGCTCTGTACCGAGGCCTCCCCGTATCCCGCGTCCTCGAGCGCGCCGCGCACCCGGTCGATCTCTGCAGCCTCCGGGAAGGCGAGCTCGATCACCACGCCACCGGTGAAGTCGATGCCCAGATTCAGGCCGCGGAACGCAAGGAGCAGCACCGATCCGACGATGAGGACGGCCGAAATGACGTACGACCATCGCCGCTGCTCCATGAAGCGGATGCTGGTTTTCTTCTTGAAGAATTCCATGGTGGTGTTGGCCTCAGATCGGCAGCGACTGCAGCTTGCGCCGGCGACCCCAGATCATGTGAATCAGCGCGCGGCTCCCCATGATCGCGGTGAAGAGCGACGTCACGATGCCCACGCACAGGGTCACCGCGAAGCCTCGCACGGGCCCCGTACCGAAAGTAAGGAGCACGATACCCGCGATCAAGGTCGTCACGTTCGAGTCGGCGATGGCGGAGAACGCCTTGTCGAATCCGGCGGTGATCGCCGCGTTCGGGCTCATACCGTTGCGCAGCTCCTCGCGAATTCGCTCGAAGATCAACACGTTGGCGTCCGCGGCCATACCCACGGTCAGCACGATGCCCGCGATGCCGGGCAGCGAGAGCGTCGCCTGCAGCAGCGACATCAGCGCCGTGATCATTACCATGTTGGTGACCAGCACCAGGCTCGCGACGACGCCGAACCAGCGGTAGTAGGCGATCAGGAAGACGAACATGCCGAGCATGCCGATCATGAGCGCGCGAATGCCGCGTTCGATGTTGTCCTGGCCGAGGCTCGGCCCCACGGTCCGTTGCTCGACGATGAAGAGCGGCGCGGCGAGCGAACCGGCACGCAGCAGGAGCGCCAGCTCGCGCGCCTCGCCCGCCATGAGTCCCGTGATCTGGAAGTTGCTGCCGAAGACGCCCTGGATGGTCGCTACGCTGATCACTTCCTCCACCGTGCACTCGGTGCCCGAGCGTACGCCGCGGCATTGCTGCTGCTCGGTGAGGCGCTTCTTCTCGATGAACACCACCGCCATCGGCCGGCCGAGATGCGTGCGCGTCGTCTCGAGCATTTCCGAGGCGCCACGCGCGTCGAGCTTGACGAACACCGCGGGCTGTCCTTCGCTGAAGCCGGACGTCGCGTCGACGAGCTGCTCGCCGGAGGCGATGACCTCGCGCTTGAGCAGCACCGGCCCGCCGGTGCGCATCCGGTAGAGCTTCGACCCGAGCGGGGCACGTTTCAGGCGCTCCGCTTCGAGCGGGTCGTTCTGGTCGTCGACCAGCCGGAACTCGAGCGTCGCGGTGGCGCCGAGCACCCGCAGCGCCTCGTTGGGGTCCTGCACGCCCGGGAGCTGCACGAGGATGCGATTGAGGCCCTGGCGCGCGACGATCGGCTCGGCGACGCCCAGCTCGTCGACGCGGTTGCGCAAGGTCGTGATGTTCTGCTGGATCGCGAAGTCCTGCCGCTGGCGGATGTGGTCGGGTCCGAGCTGCACCGTGAGCGTCGATCCGGTGTCGGCCGCCTTCGTCGTCACCGTGAGGGTCGGGTCCTGCGGACGGATCGTGGCCGCGGCGCGGTCGGCGTCGTCCGCCGAGCGCAGGTTGATCGTCACCGAATCGACGCCGTCGTTGCGCGTTCCGGCGAACGGTATTCGCTCGTTCCGCAGCAGGGTGCGATAGTCCCGCTCCATGCCTGCCAGAAGCTGCGTCACCGCGCCCCCGACGTCCACCTCGTAGAGGAAGTGCACGCCACCGCGCAGATCGAGCCCGAGGCTCATGGGTTTTAGCCCGAGGGCGCGTACCCACGCGGGCGTGCGCGGCACTTGCGAGAGCGCGACCAGGTAGTCCCGCCCGGAGGACTCCTGCAGCGCATCGCGCGCCGCCAGCTGGTGCTCGACCGAATGAAAGCGCAGGACCAGCCGGTCCTCGGAGAGGTACGAGGCCTCGAGCGGGATGTTCTGCCCGGCCAGAACCGCGGACACCGCACCCAGGTCGCTCTCCGCGGCCGCCACGCGGTCGTTGCGCGAGAGCTGCAGCGCAGGCGCGGTCCCGTACACGTTTGGCAACGCGAGGAGCGCCGCGCCGAGCAACACGATCGCGACCAGCCAGACCTTCCAGGCCGGGTAGCTGTGCATCTGGAGACTCCCGCCGGCTCAGGTGCTCTTGAGCGTGCCCTTGGGCAGGACGCGGCTGATGGTTGTGCGCTGGACCTTGACGCGGACGTCGTCGGCGATCTCGACCGTGAGGAATTGCTCACCCGTGTCGGTGATTTTCCCGAGGATACCTCCGCTGGTCTCGACCTCGTCGCCCACCGCGAGCGCGCCGACCATCGCCCGGTGATCCTTGGCCCGCTTGGCCTGCGGACGGATGAGCAGGAAGTAGAACACGACGAAGATGAGCAGCAAGGGCAGCAGCTGGACGAATGCGCCGCCGGGGGCCGCACCTTCGGCCGCCTGGGCCCAGGCGCTCGCGATCAACCAGTCCATCAGGAAACTCCTGTTGAGCCCGCCCGCGCGGGGCGTCGGAAAAAAGGCGGGCGATTATACCCGAGCGCTCGGCAGGCTGCCGGACGACGATGCCCCCTCCGGCCCGGCGAGGAAGGTCCGTGCAAATTCACCGTAGCGGCCGAGCTCGATCGCCGATCGGATGCGCTCCATCAGGCCCAGGTAGTAGTGCAGGTTATGGATCGTGTTGAGCCGCGCGCCGAGTATCTCGTTGCAGCGGTCCAGGTGACGCAGGTAGGCCCGGGTGTAGTTGCTGCAGGCGTAGCAGCTGCAGGCGGCGTCGACCGGGCGCAGGTCGTCCTGATGAGCAGAATTCCGGATCCGGACAACGCCCTGGGTCGTGAACAGGTGCCCGTTGCGGGCGTTACGGGTTGGCATGACGCAATCGAACATGTCGATACCGCGCCCAACGGCCCGCACGATGTCGGCGGGCGTGCCCACCCCCATCAGGTAGCGGGGGCGAGCCTCCGGCATCTGCGCATCGAGCGCCTCGAGTACGGCGTCACGCTCCTCGGCCGGTTCGCCGACCGCGAGCCCGCCGATTGCGTAGCCGTCGAAGGCGACACGCGAGAGCGCGTCGAGCGATGCGGAACGCAAGGCCGGCCACGTACCGCCCTGGACGATGCCGAAGAGAGCGTTCGTGTTGCCGAGGCGGTCGAACTCGGCACGGCTCCGCGCCGCCCAGCGCGCGGACAGCTCCATCGACGTCCGCGCCACGGCTTCGCTGGCCGGATACGGCGTGCACTCGTCGAAGACCATCACGACGTCGGCGTCGAGCGCGGTCTGCATCGCGACCGAGCTCTCGGGCGTAAGCAGCACCGGGTCGCCATCGACGGGCGAGCGGAACCGCACGCCCTCCTCCGAAAGCTTCCGGAGCTCGGCCAGACTCCAGACCTGGAAGCCGCCGGAATCGGTCAGGATCGGCCCGTGCCAGTTCATGAAGCGATGCAGTCCGCCGTGGGCGCGGATCACCTCGGGGCCCGGGCGCAGCATCAGGTGAAAGGTGTTGCCGAGCACGATCTGCGCCCCGAGCCCTTTGAGCTCCTCGGGGGTCATGGCCTTGACCGTGCCATAGGTGCCGACCGGCATGAACACGGGGGTCTCGACGACACCACGCGCGAGCTCCAGTCGGCCGCGCCGCGCGGCGCCGTCCCGGGCGCGGAGCTGGAAGTTCATGCGCGGTCCCGCAGCGCGACCCCGGCGGGACCCGGGTCGATGAGCATCGCGTCGCCATAGCTGAAAAACCTGTAGCGTCCGGCCACGGCATGCCGATAGGCCTCGAGCACGCGGTCGCGTCCGGCGAGCGCGCACACCAGCACCAGCAGGCTCGATTCCGGCAGGTGAAAATTCGTCAGCAACGCGTCCACGACGCGGAATCGATGGCCGGGCCGGATGAATAGCCGCGTCTCGCCCTCGCAGGGCTCGAGCGTGCCGCCCGTTGCGGCCGACTCGAGCGCGCGCACGCTGGTCGTGCCGACTGCGACGACCCGGCCACCCCGGTCGCGCGCCGCCGCGACCTGAGCGCAGAGTTCGGGCGAGACGCTCATCCGCTCCGCGTGCATGCGGTGTGCATCAAGGTCGTCGGCGCGCACGGGCTGAAACGTGCCCGCGCCGACGTGCAGCGTCAGGTGAGCGGTTTCTATGCCCGCAGCCGCGCAGCGTTCGAGGAGCGGCTCGTCGAAGTGCAGGCCGGCCGTGGGCGCAGCCACGGCGCCGGGCACGCGCGCAAATACTGTCTGGTAGCGTTCACGATCGATCTCCTCGGCTGGCCGGTGCAGGTACGGCGGTAAGGGTATCTCGCCCGCCTGCTCGAAAACCGCGAGCGCGTCGTCCTCGAAGCGGATCTCCCAGAATTCGCCGCTGCGTCCGGCGACGCTGGCGCGATGCCCGCCGGTGAGCGTGATTCCGGAGCCGATACGCGGTGGCTTGCTCGCGCGCAGCTGCGCCAGCACGCGGTGCGCGTCGAGCGCACGCTCGAGGAGCAGCTCGATGCGACCGCCGCTGTCCTTGACGCCATGAAGGCGCGCCGGCAGCACGCGCGTGTCGTTCAAGACAAGCAGGTCGCCCGGGCGAAGCAGCCCGGGCAGATCCGTGAATCGCCGGTCACTGAGCGCCTCGCCGGCAACGTCGAGATGCAGCAGCCGGCTGTCGCAGCGCCGCTCGCAGGGATAACGGGCGATCAATTCCTCGGGCAGGTCGTACGCAAATTCGCTGCGCTGCATCCGCCGCGCATGCTAGCAGAGCCGCGACCGGCAGCTTCACACAGGTCCGTCATCCCCGGCAGGCGGCGGTACCGGCACCGCCGGAAACGCCGGTGGAACGTGAGGAACCGGCCGTAGCAACGGCCGCCCGCCGTGCATCGCCGGCTCCTGCGGGACGACGACACTGACCTCCACGCGCTTTCGACTGCGCTGTACGTCGAGCTTCAGCTTCTCTCCCGGCTGATACGACCGCAGGATCCGGAAGGCGTGCCCCGGTGTCTCCGGCACCCGTCCGTCGATGGCGAGCAGCACGTCGCCCTCCTGCAACTGGTATGTGCTCTGGTCCGGCGCGCGCACGACGAGCAAGCCCTTGTCCGTCCCGAAATAGCTGCCGAGACGGGGCGTGATCTCGACGAGCTCGAGTTCCCCGAAGCCATGGCCGTGGCCCAGAAACTGCTCGAAGGGCGGGAACGCGATGACATCCGGCAGCGTCGCGACCTGAGGCAGATCGAGGCGATCGCGCAGCATGGTGAAGAACGGCGGCTCGGCGGCCTTGGTCGTGACCGTGGCGGTCTGGCGCTTGTCGCCGCGCAGGTAATCGATCTTGACCTTGCTTCCCGGCTCGACCTCGGTCAGATGCCGGACCAGCTGGTTTGCCGCCGTTTCCTCGCCGGCGCGCTTGAGTGGCTTGCCGTCGATTGCGAGGATGACGTCGGCAGGGCGCAGCCCCGCGGCCTCCGCCGGTCCGCCCGGGCTGACGCCCACGATTTCGACGCCGTTGTCGCGTGGTTTCTCGGTGCCGATGTTTACGCCCAGCATCGCGCCGCGGCGCCCGGCGCGCGTGAAGTGCATGACATCGCCCTCGTGGTCGCCGTAGAGCTGCCGGCTCAATTCCGCGACTTCGCTCGCCGCCGCATCGAGGCGGGCCTGTGCCTCGGTGAGCGATTTCCGCAGCTGTTCGCGATCATCCTTGGAGTCGGCTGCACGGCAAGGCGCGCCCGCCAGGGCCAGGCTCGCCATTGCGGCGAGGACCGCCGCGAATACAGGAAAGCGATTCATCAAGAGTACCTCCAGACAGTTCGTCGGCCCGGAACGCGGGCGTCCGTCCTGCTTCAAAGCGCGACCCGCTGCGCCTCGACGTATCGCAGCTGGACCAGCGTGTTCATGATCTCGACGCGTTCGCGCCACAGGCGCTCGGTCACGTCCGGGGCCGCGTGTGCGGCCCCCGACACCGTGAGCTGGTGGTCGACCCATTGCACCTGCGCCTGCAGTGTCTCGATCGGCATCGCCGTGCGGGCGCGCTCGACCGCCGGGCGGGAGGGCAACGCGGCCAATACTTCCTCGAGGACGCGTGAGCGGTCCTGAAGCACTTCGATCGACTGCAACGTCTCCGGGTCGGGGACCGGTTGCGGCGCCGCGATCTGCTCGGGAGACCGCGGGACCGCCCTCCCGCAGCAACGTGGCCGCGAGCAGACCAAGCAGGGCGAGCGAGGCCGCGATTGCGGCGGCGCCACTCCGGCGCCGCGGCCTTGCCGTCCCGGGGACCGCCTCGAGGCGCCTTCGCACGCGCTCCCAGCCGTCGTCCGGGACGCCCACCGCCGGCAACGCAAGCAGACGCCGTCGCACGGTCTCCAGACCGGCCCGGGCGAGCGCGCACTCGGCGCAGGACTCGACATGCGAGCGCACGGCGATATCCACCGGCTCGCCGTCGCGAAGGCTCAGCAGATGGTCGATACGGGCATGCATGGATGCATCTCTCCGGAAGGCGTGAGTAGCTCGCGGAGACGCTCGTGCGCCCGTGCGAGCTGCGACTTGGACAGGCTCGGCGTGCCCCCCAGCAGCGCGCCGATTTCGGCGTGCGTGTAGCCCTCGACGTCGTGCAGCCAGACGACGAGCCGCGCGGTGTCGCCGAGCCGGTCGAGCGCACGCTCCAGGTCGAGGCTGAGCGGACCGGCCTCCGCCGCAACGGGTTCGGAACAGCTGGACTCGTCCTCGCCCCCGACGGCGGAAATCAGCTGCATTCCGCGGCACCAGGGCGAGCGCAGCTGCATGAGGCACTTCGTAACCGTGATGCTGCGCACCCAGCCGGCGAACGAGCCGCGGCCGTCGTACTGCACGAGCTTGGTGAGCACGTCGACGAAGACGTCCTGTGCGACATCCTCGGCCGCAGCGGGCCGACCGAGCAGCCGTCGCGCAAGCGTGGTCACGCCCGGCGCGAAGCTGCGGTAGATGGCCTCCAGGGCGACGAGGTCTCCGCAGCGCGCCCGGTCCACCGTACCCGGCGCAAGATCGATGTCGGCGATCGAGGGCATGTCCCCCTCAGATGCGGCACGACCTCAAAGGGTCGCATTTTCGCGGTGCCGGGCCGGGAAACCGGGAAAACTCAAGCTCAAGATCGAGGTTTCCGGTTTCCCGGCCCGGCACCCGTCAGCGGGCGCGCCCGACGGTCGCAGCGGCCGGAGCCGCGCCACATTGCAGGAACGACGACTCTGCGAGCCACTTGCGATCGGGGTAGTAGGCGAAGAGCAGCGCACCATGCTTGAGCGTATCGATCATGTGTCGCGCGACTTCAGAACGCACGGCCGGACAGCCCCAGCTTCGCCCGATCCGACCCTGCCTGCGGGCGAACTCTGCGCTGACATACGGCGCGCCGTGCATGACGATGGCGCGTTCGAGCGCCCGATCATTGAAACCGGGCTCGAGGCCGTCCAGTCGAAGCGAGTAGCCGTTGGCGCCGTCGTAAGTCTCGGTTGCGCGAAAGAGGCCGAGGCTCGACATGTGGCTGCCCTCGACATTGGAGAAGCGCTCCGCAAACCGCTCGCCGGTGCCGCGCCCGTGCGCCACGAGCTCTTGGTAGAGCAGTCGGCCTCGATCAAGGTCGAACACCCACAGCCTGGGCTCGCTCGAGGGCCGGGAATAGTCGATGACCGCGAGACGGTCCACTGGGCCCGCGGGCCCCTGCTGCCGGCGTGCGCACTCGGCCGCGCGGGCCGCGAGCCGGAGCACGCTGCGGTCAGCCGTCGGCGCCGCGCTCGCGAGCACGTCTGCGAGCGGGCCCGCAGCCGAGGCGGTGCGCGCGGCGACGATCAGGAGGATGACGGCAAGGATTCCATGTCGCATGCAGGCACACTCTGCGTCTTCAGTCTTCAGGAACGGCGCAGGCTCTGCACCCGGAAGCCCGCTTCGACTTCCGGCAGGCCGATTTGTTCCCCACGTATGATCGCAGGAGCGCTGCCAGGATGCGAGAACTTGCTTGGAAATAACGCTGCATTTATCTGACTTTCTTGACTTAATTACCCGCCAAACACGATTCGGGTAAGCTGCGCGCTCTTTGCCGGGATGGCGGAACTGGTAGACGCAGCGGACTCAAAATCCGCCGGGCACTGCCCGTGGGGGTTCGATTCCCCCTCCCGGCACCAGGAGATCGATGAAGTTCTGCTCAAACTGCGGTCAGGCCGTCGAAAGCAGGATCCCCCCGGGCGATCACCTGCCGCGTTTCGTCTGCCCCGCCTGCGCCACGATCCACTACCAGAATCCCCGGATCGTCGCAGGCTGCGTACCCGTGTTCGAGGGCCGCATCCTGATGTGCCGGCGTGCCATCGAGCCGCGCCGCGGCTATTGGACCTTCCCCGCGGGTTTCATGGAGAACGGCGAGACCATGCAGGACGCAGCGCGGCGCGAATCGGTCGAGGAGGCGCTGGCTGAGGTGGACATCGGCTCCCTGCTCTCGGTCGTGCACGTGCTGCACGCCGATCAGGTCCATGTCACGTTTCGCGCGCAGCTGCCGCGGCCTGTGTTCGGCGTAGGACCAGAGAGCCTCGAGGTCGTGCTCTGCGAGGAATCACAGCTGCCATGGCCTGAGATCGCCTTCCTGAGCGTCGACTTCGCGCTCAAGTGCTACGTGGAGGATCGCCGCGCCGGCGTGGACGCGCATCACTTCACGACGATCGATCTGCGCCGGCCCCGCGCCGGCTGAGCGAGCCCTTACAGCGCCGCCGTGCTTTGGCACAATACGCGCCCCGCTCGCGCCCGGCGCCCGAGCGGACCGTTGCCCGCGGAGCCTAGTCGATGACCTTTGTCGTCACCGAAAACTGCATCAAGTGCAAGTACATGGACTGCGTCGAGGTCTGTCCGGTGGACTGCTTCCACGAGGGGCCGAACATGCTGGTCATCGATCCCGAGGAATGCATCGACTGCACGCTGTGTGAGCCGGAATGCCCGGTTGAGGCGATCTTCTCGGAGGAGGAAATTCCGGACGGCCAGGAACACTTCAAGCAGCTCAATGCCGAGCTCGCGGCGAACTGGCCGGTGATCACGGAGAAGAAGCCGCCGCCTGACGACGCCAAGGAGTGGGAAGGCCGCGAGGGCAAGCTCGCGCTGCTCGAGCGCTGACTCAGCGCATCGCGGCGGCCGCGGCCTTTTCGGTTTCCTGGATGGTCTGTACCAGCTGCGCCGGTGCCAGGTAGCCGCCGACGTAATCCCCGGTCGACGTGAAGATCGCCGGCGTGCCCTCGACACCCAGATCATCGCCCAGCTCGTACTGGGTCTTGATCACCGCGTCACCGCACGACTTGCTCTTGACAGCCTCGTCGCGCTTGGCACGGGTGAGCGCGTCCTTGCGGTCAGCCGCACACCAGACGGATTCGGCCGCGCGCCAGGATTCCGTTCCCGGGCCGGTACGGGGATAGCTCATGTAGCGGACGCGGATACCGGCCTTGTTGTACTCGGCGATCTGCGAGTGGAACTTGCGGCAATAACCACAATCGATGTCCGTGAAGACCGTGACCGTCATCTTCGGGTTCGCCGGCGAGAAGACGATCATGTCGCTTTCGCGGGCCGCGGCAAGCGCCTTGGCGCGCGCCGAGTTGCGCCGCCCGGCAGTCAGGTTGGTCTGCGACTCGAGATCATAGACATCGCCGCTGACCAGGAACTTGCCGTCTTCACTGACGTAGGCGACGAGGCCGCCCATCCTCACTTCATAAAGTCCCGGGATCGGTGAGCTGCTGACGTCGGAAGGCTTCACTCCCTGCAGCTTGGAGACGACGCGCGTGCGCACGTCCGCCGGCACGACACCCTTGTCGGCGCGGGCGCGGGCATCCTGGGCCGGGAGCGGGCTGCTCCATGCAGCCAGGGACATCAGCGCCGTGGTGAGTATCCGAAAACGCGTGAGCATCGACTGCATCCGGAGTCCCGTGTACGAGTCCCGTCGCCGGCATGAGACAGCTGCGGCCGGGATGGGTTCAAAATCAATGTTTGGCGGGGCGCAGTCTAGCAGAGGCCCGGCTCGGCACACGGTCCGGACGGCTGGCTCACCCGCGCGGGTGATGCTGGGTATGCAGGTCCTTGAGACGCTCGCGCGCCACGTGCGTGTAGATCTGGGTCGTCGACAGGTCGCTGTGCCCGAGCAGCATCTGGACAACACGCAGATCGGCACCGTGGTTCAACAGGTGTGTCGCGAATGCATGCCGCAGCGTGTGCGGCGACAAGTCCTTGCTGACACCGGCTTTCCGCGCGTAGCGCTTGATGATGTGCCAGAACGCCTGGCGCGTCATGCGGTCGCCGCGGCGGGTCGGGAACAGGAAGTCGGTCTGGCGTTCGAGCAGTATCTCGACGCGAGGGCCCTGCAGGAACTGCTGCACCCACTGCACGGCTTCCTCGCCCAGCGGAATCAGCCGCTCGCGGTTTCCCTTACCGACGATTCGCAGCACGCCCTGGTTCAGGTTGACCTGACCCAGCTTGAGGTTCACGAGCTCGGACACACGCAGGCCCGTCGCATACAACACCTCGAGCATCGTTCGGTCGCGGTGCCCGAGCGGATCGCTCACGGCAGGAGCGGCCAGCAGGGCCTCGACTTCCTCCTCCGTGAGCGACCTCGGCAACGAACGGCCGACCTTCGGCATCGCGATCTGCGCCGTGGGATCCTCGCGAAGCTGTCCGTCACGAACGAGGTAGCGGTAAAAGCGTCGGAAGCTCGAAAGCTGTCGCGCGGTCGATCGGGGTCGGGCTCCGGCCTGGACGCGCGCGGCCATGAACGCGAGCAGATCACCGCGTTGCGCGACCATCAACGGCAACTCGCGTTCCTCGAGCCAGCGCTCGAGCGCGGTCAGGTCGGCGCGATAGGCCGCCAGCGTGTTCGGAGAGAGGCCGCGTTCCATCCAGACGGCGTCCAGAAAGCGGTCGATCGGGCCGGGTCCGGCCTCCGCACCGCTCGCCCGCTGCCTTCGGGTCATCGCGCCGGCCTTGATTGCTGTGCTCATGTCGCCTCGAGGCTCGAATGCCCGAAAGTATGCGAGCCACCCGTAGGCGCGTACGTGACAGTTCTCACAGAACCCATCACCGTTAACATAACTGGAACCAGTTCACACAAACCCCGCCCGGCCTCCGCAGCCGTGGCGCCCTGACCCGAGGAAGCCTGACCGATGGCGATGCCGGGAGCGCGGCTTGCAAGCATCCTCTACGGAACCGCAGCACTCGCCGTTTTCGGAGTGCTCCTGGTCGCGGCGTCACTGCTCACACTCCTCGTCCCGGGGCTCTCGTTGCGGCGTCGACTGATACGCGCGTTTGCACGACTCGGTCTCAAGGTACTCGGACTGCGGATCGTGGTCCGCGGCGCCGATCACCTTCCGGACGCATCCTGCATCGTGGTGGCAAACCATGCGAGCTATCTCGACGGTGTGATCCTCAAGGCGGTGCTGCCGCCCAGATTTACGTTCGTGATCAAGCGCGAGGCGGCGCAGCTTCCGCTCGCAGGGTTGATCATGCGCAGGATCGGCGCGGAGTTCGTCGATCGCGCGAGCCACGGCGCCCGGCAGAGCGATGCGCGGCGGGTCGTCCGTCAGGCCGAGGCCGGACATTCGCTGGTGTTCTTTCCAGAGGGCACGTTTACCGAACAGCCCGGTCTGAAGCGGTTTCACGTCGGAGCATTCGTCGCGGCCGCCCGTGCGGAACAGCCGCTCGTACCGGTCGTGATCCGGGGCGCGCGCCGCTCCATGCCGAGCGGGGCGATCATCCCGCGCGCCGGACGGATCGAGGTCGACATCCTCGAACCGCTGATCCCGTCCGACTCGCGTCATGCGGCCCAAGAGCTGCGCCGCGAGGCACGTCGCCGCATGCTGGCGCGGCTCGACGAGCCCGATCTCGAACCGAATGTCGCAGCGTTCGTCCCGGACGTCACCGGCGCATGACCGCTGCTCGGGAACTTCGCGCGCGACCGGGTTGCTCGAGGTCGCCATCCTGCCCGCACGGAGATTGTGATCATCCGTCACGGGAAACCGGCTGGCATATAGACTAGCCCTCGGTTTGCGACTGACTACCAATGAACGGGGAGCAGCGATGGACGCTATGTGCCCAGCCTTTGCCTCGTCAAATCTGATCCTCAAGCCAGGACGCAGGTACAGGCCATCGTTGGTCCTGACGGCGTTCGTGCTCGGTTTTTTCCAGTCAGCACAGGCGCAAGAAGCACCGGGTGCGGGGCCTTCCAGGCCTGCCGCCGATGCGGTGACGCTGTTTCAGAACGTCCGGGTTTTTGACGGGCAAAGCAGTGCCCTTTCAGCGCCGAGCCACGTCCTGGTGCGTGGGAACAAGATCGAGCGTATCTCCACAGGTCCGATACCGACCGACCGAAGTGCCACCACGGTGCTCGTCGACGGCGGCGGGCGCACGCTGATGCCCGGGCTGATCGACGCGCACTGGCACACGATGATGGTGCGGCCGACGCCCGTACAGCTGCTCATGGGGGACGTTGGTCACCTGAATCTGGTGGCAGGCGACGAAGCTACGGCCACGCTGATGCGCGGATTCACCACCGTTCGCGACGTGGGCGGGCCGGCGTTCGGCCTCAAGCGCGCCATCGACGAGGGCACCGTCGCCGGCCCGCGCATCTACCCGTCCGGCGCCATCATCACCGTCACGAGCGGTCACGGCGACTTCCGCCAGCCGTTCGAAGTGCCGCGCATCGTCGGGACTCCGCTGTCTCGCGGGGAGCTGCTCGGAGCCGCCATGATCGCGGATAGTCCGGATGAGGTCCGCGTGCGCGTACGCGAGCAGCTCATGCAGGGCGCTTCGCAGATCAAGCTGACGGCCGGCGGGGGAGTGGCGTCGCCCCACAGCCCGCTCGACGCGTCCACCTTCACCGAGGCCGAGCTGCGCGCCGCCGTTGAAGCCGCCGGGAACTGGGGCACCTATGTCACGGTGCACGCGTACACGCCTGAGTCCGTCCGGCGCGCGATCGCCGCCGGCGTGAAATGCATCGAACACGGCCACTTGATGGATGAAGCGACCGCCAAACTGATCGCCGAGAAGGGCGTCTGGTTGAGCATGCAGGCGTTCCCTGACGAGCTGGCCGAAGCGTTTCCGCCCGGTTCGTTCGAGCGAGAAAAGGCGATGGAGGTGTTCGCCGGTACGGACAAGACTTACGGACTGGCGAAGAAGTACAAGATCAAGACGGCGTGGGGCACCGACATCCTGTTCTCGCCCCAGCTCACCCGACGTCACGGGGCGCTGCTGACCAAGCTGGTTCAGTGGTACACGCCCGCCGAAACGCTGGTGATGTCCACGGGAACGAATGCCCAACTGCTTGCGCTGTCGGGGAAACGAAATCCGTATCCAGGCAAGCTCGGCGTGGTCGAGGAAGGCGCGCTCGCTGACCTCCTTCTCGTCGACGGCGATCCGATCGCCAACATCAAGCTGCTCGAGGATCCGAAGAAGAACCTGCTTGTCATCATGAAAGATGGCAGGATCTACAAGAACGCACTGCAGGATTAACGCTGGCCGCCACGCTACATGTTGCGCCGGTACTGACCACCGACCTGGTAGAGGGCATGCGAGATACTGCCGAGCGAAGCTGACTTCACCGTCTCCATCAACTCTCCGAAGACGTTGCCGCCGCTGGCGGCCGTGTCCTGGAGGCGCTTCAAGGCATCCGGACGCCGCTCGGCATTGCGCTCGAGGAAATCCCGCACCGCTCGCACCTGATCCCGCTTCTCGTCCTCCGTCGAGCGGATCAGCTCCGCCCCGCGCAGCTCGTCCCTCCCCTGCTCGGTGCCCAGGAAGGTGTTGACGCCGACGATCGGCAGCGAACCGTCGTGCTTGCGCGTCTCGTAGTAAAGGCTCTCCTCCTGGATCCGGCTGCGCTGATACATCGTCTCCATCGCCCCCAGCACGCCGCCGCGCTCCGCGATGCGGTCGAACTCGCGATAGACCGCTTCCTCCACCAGGTCCGTCAGGTAGTCGATTGCAAAGGATCCCTGCGACGGATTCTGCGTCTTGTTGAGACCCAGCTCCTTGTTGATGATCAGCTGGATCGCCACCGCACGGCGCACCGACTCCTCGGTCGGCGTGGTGATCGCCTCGTCGTAGGCGTTGGTGTGGAGGCTGTTGCAGTTGTCGAAGAGCGCGTAGAGCGCCTGCAGCGTCGTGCGCACGTCGTTGAACTGGATCTCGCGCGCGTGGAGGCTGCGACCCGAGGTCTGGATGTGGTACTTGAGCATCTGCGAGCGCGGCCCGCCGCCGTACAGATCGCGCATCGCGCGCGCCCAGATCCGTCGCGCCACACGTCCGATCACCGCGTACTCGGGGTCCATGCCGTTCGAGAAGAAGAACGAGAGGTTGGGCGCGAACTGGTCGATCTTCATACCGCGCGCCAGGTAGTACTCGACGATCGTGAAGCCATTGGCGAGCGTGAAGGCAAGCTGCGACACCGGGTTCGCCCCGGCTTCGGCGATGTGGTAGCCCGAAATCGATACCGAGTAGAAGTTGCGGACGTTCTTCTCGATGAAGTACTGCTGGACGTCGCCCATCATCCGGAGCGCAAACTCGGTCGAGAAGATGCAGGTGTTCTGCGCCTGGTCCTCCTTGAGGATGTCGGCCTGCACCGTGCCGCGAACCATCGACAGCGCTTCGGAGCGGATCTTCTCGTACGTCTCGCGCTCGACGAGCTGATCGCCGGTCACACCCAGCAGCCCGAGGCCCGAGCCGTCGTGGTGCGTCGGGAGCTCGCCCTTGTAGCGCGGCCGTTCGCGGTCGCGATAGAGCTCGGCGATCTTCCGCTCCGCGGCCTCCCAGCCGCCGCTCGCACGCAGATGCCGCTCGATACGCTGGTCGACCGCGGTGTTCATGAACATCGCGAGGATCATCGGCGCTGGGCCGTTGATCGTCATCGACACCGAGGTCGTCGGATCGCAGAGATCGAAGCCCGAGTAGAGCTTCTTCATGTCGTCGAGGGTGGCGATCGAGACGCCCGAGTTGCCGATGCGCCCGTAGATGTCTGGTCGCTCGTCCGGGTCCTCTCCGTAGAGCGTGGTCGAATCGAAGGCCGTCGACAGACGCGCCGCCCCATGGCCCGAGGCGACGTAGTGGAAACGGCGGTTGGTGCGCTCCGGGCCGCCCTCCCCGGCAAACATTCGCGTCGGGTCTTCCTCCTCTCGGCGGTACGGATACACGCCGGCCGTGTAGGGGAAGTGACCCGGCAGGTTCTCCCGCAGCAGGAACGTGAGCTGCTCTCCCCAGTCGCGCCACGCTGGAACCGCGAGCTTCGGCACGCGGTTGCGGCTCAACGTCTCGGTGTAGTTCTCGCCGCGGATCTCCCTGCCACGCACGACGTACCGGTACTCGTCGTCCGTCGCCGACTTCGCCACCGTCGGCCACTGCCGCAGCAGCTCGATGGCTTCGGCGCCGACCGAGTCGAGCGCATCGTTGTACGCCTCGCGCAGCCGCGCGCGCGCTGCATCCGTGGTGTCGGTGAGCGCTGCATCCGCGTAGCGGTCGAGCGGCGCCGGCAGCAGCGGATCCGCCAGCACACGAAGCGCGTCGTGCAGGCTGTTCGCACGGCTCGCTGCCTCGGCCCGGTGCTGCAGATCCTCGCGCGCCCGGCGGCCGTTTGCGGAGATCTCGGCGAGATAGCGCGTGCGCTGCGTCGGGACGAGCGCATGCCGCTCGACGAGCTCGGTCGGGCCGGGATCGGCCACCGCCCAGCGAGCCTCTCCGCCCGCTTTCGCGTCGAGCAGGCGCGTCAGCGCGTCGAACAGCCGATTCACGCCCGGATCGTTGAACCGGCTCGCAATCGTCGGAAAGACCGGGATCTCCGCATCCGGGATCCTCGATCCGGCGTGGTTGCGCCGCCACTGCTTGCGCACGTCGCGCAGCGCGTCCTCCGCGCCGCGCTTCTCGAACTTGTTGAGCGCGATCAGCTCGGCGAAATCGAGCATGTCGATCTTCTCGAGCTGGCTCGCGGCGCCGTACTCGCTCGTCATCACGTACATCGGCACATCGACGAGATCGACGATCTCGGAGTCGCTCTGGCCGATGCCCGCCGTCTCGACCACGATCAGGTCGAACCCGGCGTACTTCAGCAGGTTGAGCGTGTCGGCGAGCACCGCGCTGGTGGCGAGATTCTGACGACGGGTAGCGAGGGAGCGCATGAAGATCTGCTCGTTGGCGAGCGAGTTCATCCGGATGCGATCGCCCAGCAGCGCGCCGCCGCTGCGTCGGCGTGTCGGGTCCATCGCGATCACCGCGATGTTGCGTCCCGGGTGGAAGCGGACGAAGCGCATCAGGAGCTCGTCGGTCAGGCTCGACTTGCCGGCGCCGCCCGTACCCGTGATGCCGACCACGGGCGCCGGTCGCGCAACGCGACCAACCGCCTTGCGCAGCGTCTCGCGCAGGCCGCCGGCTTCCTCGTCGCGCTCCAGCGCGGAAATCGCGCGGGCGATCTGCTGGTGGTCACGAGGACCGACCGGCCCGAACGCGAACGGCGGGCGGCGCACCGCGCGCACCCGCTTGAACACGTCGTCCATCATTCCGTCGAGTCCGAGCGTGCGGCCGTCCTCCGGGGAATAGATGCGCTCGACGCCGTAGGCGTGCAGCTCGTCGATCTCGTGCGGCGCGATCGTGCCGCCGCCGCCGACCACCACGCGGATGTGTCCGGCGCCGGCCTCTGCGAGCATGTCCACCATGTAGCGGAAGTACTCGTTGTGCCCGCCCTGGTAGGAGCTGCAGGCGATGGCGTCGGCGTCCTCCTGGATCGCGGCGCGGACGATGTCGGCGACGCTGCGGTTGTGCCCGAGATGCACGACTTCGGCGCCGTGCGCCTGCAGCAGCCGGCGGATGATGTTGATCGCCGCGTCGTGCCCGTCGAAGAGCGACGCCGCACTCACGAATCGAATCGGCGCTGCGTCCTCGGCATCCAGCGTCGCCTTGCGCACCGCGGTCCCGAGCGTCTTCCCGTTGCTCATCTCGCTGCCTCCGCGTCCCCACGGGACGTCACGCCGTGCCGATGCTACTGACTAGTAGGACTCTACTGGCTAGTATGATAACGTTCCTTTGTCGAGTCAATTTCCGGCTGCAGCCGGCCATCGGAGGATGGATGAGCAACCGTCGCAGGTCCAGCACGCGCAGCCTCGCCCACGCCGCCCCCTCCCCCTGGGTGGGCGGGCGCCGCGCTCGACGCGAGCACGGAGTCAAGCGCGAGGCGGTGATCCGCGCCGCCGCGGCGGCCTTCAACGCACGCGGATACCACAACACCTCGCTCGACGACGTCGCGGCCGCGCTGGGCGTCACCAAGCCCACGATCTACTACTACGTGGCCAACAAGGAGCAGTTGCTGTTCGAATGCTTCCGTGCGGGGCTCGAGCCGATCCAGGCGGCGATCCGGCGCGCGGAGGTCTCGCACCGCCCGGCCCTGGATCGCCTCAACGACGTGATCCGCGACTACGCGCAGGCCGTGGCATCGGACTACGGCTGGTGCATGGTTCGCGCCGATGACCAGGACCTGGGTCCCGAAACGGGCCGGCACATCAAGGCGCCTCAAGTCCGAGATCGACCAGGGCATCCGCCGGTTGATCCGTGCCGGTATCGAGGACGGTTCGATCGAGCCCTGCGACCCGAAGATCACGGCGTTTGCGATGGCCGGGGCGCTCAACTGGATCGCTCATTGGTATCGGGCCGGCGAGCCGATGGGCGCGGACGAGCTGGCCTGGGCGTTCGTCGACGTCCTCGGCCGCGGCCTGCTCCCTCGCCCGCCCGCCGGTTCGGCGGCCCCGAGCCGGCCGCGAACCTGAAGCGCACCGCGATGACCGGAACTGGCGCGAGCCGCGGTCGAGGTCACCCGATCTTGCGCTGCAAAATCCGCCCGGCGTACACTCGATGGATTCATGCTGCACTGCCACATGGGATCGGTCCATGAGTGACGAAATCGTGATCGCCGCGGCCAGGCGCACGCCGATCGGCGCCTTCCAGGGCGTACTTTCGCCCGTGAAGGCGACCGAGCTGGGCGGCGTCGCCGCGGCTGCTGCGCTTGCCGATGCGCAGCTCACCGGCGGCCGGATCGACGAAGTGATCTTCGGCTGCGTGATGACGGCGGGACTCGGCCAGGCGCCCGGCCCGGCAGGCCGCCCTCCTCGCCGGCTTGCCGCTCGACGTACCGGCAACCACGATCAACAAGATGTGCGGCTCGGGCATGAAGGCCGTCATGCTCGCCGCCGACCAGATCCGCGCTGGCCACGCGCGCACGATCCTCGCCGGCGGCTTCGAGTCGATGACCAATGCGCCGTACCTGCTGCCGAAAGCGCGCGGCGGGTATCGCTACGGGCACGGCGAGATCTACGACCACATGCTCTACGACGGACTGCAGAGCCCCTGGGACGGCCGGGCGATGGGTGTGTTCGCCGATCAGACCGCTGCCAAGTACGGCTACACGCGCGAGCAGCAGGATGCGTTCGGCATCGAATCCGTGCGCCGGGCGCAGCGCGCGGTCAAGGACGGCGACTTCGCAGCGGAGATCGCGCCGGTCACGGTCAAGACGCGCAAGGGAGAGGCAGCGGGTCGAGCAGGACGAAACGCCGTTTTCGATCGACGTCGCGAAGGTCGCCGGGCTCAAGCCGGCCTTCGGCAAGGACGGCACGGTGACCGCGGCCTCCTCCTCGTCGATTTCCGACGGCGCCGCGGCCATGATCGTCACGACCGCGCGCTGCGGCACGCGAGCAAGGGCTCGTTCCGCTTGCGCGGATCGTCGCCTACGGCAGCCACGCGCAGGCGCCCGAGTGGTTTACGACCGCGCCGGGACCGTCGATCCGCAAGGTCCTCGATCGCGCGGGCTGGCAAGCCGGCGCAGTCGACCTCTACGAGATCAACGAGGCCTTTGCCTGCGTGACGATGGTCGCCATGCAGGAGCTCGGCCTCGATCACGCGCGGGTCAACGTCAACGGCGGCGCCTGCGCGCTCGGTCATCCGATCGGCGCCACCGGCGCGCGGCTCATCACGACGCTGGTCCACGCGCTGCGGCGCCGCGGGCTCAAGCGAGGCATCGCCTCGCAGTGCATCGGCGGCGGCGAGGCCGCATCCATCGCCATCGAAATCACGGGCTGACACCGCCCTGCCCGTAACCGGCCGGGACGCGCCGTCCCGCTGCCGATCCCTGGTCGAATCTCAACCGAAGAAATCCAAGACTGGAGCTTGCATGCAATTGACTGAAAAGGTGGTCGCCGTCACCGGCGGCGGTCGTGGCATCGGCAAGGCCATTGCGCGCGCCTTTGCCGAACGCGGCGCGCATCTCGCCCTCATCGACCTCAACCCGGCGGACCTCGACTCCGCGCGTGAGGAATTCGAGGCCGAAGGCACGCGCGTCGTCACCTGCGTTGCAAACGTCGCGAGCGAGGAACAGGTCGTGCGCGCGCTCGACTCGATCGTCGACGAACTCGGCCGGCTCGACGTCATGGTCAACAATGCGGGCATCACCAAGGATGCGCTTCTGGTCAAGGTCAAGGACGGCGCGATCGTCGGGAAGATGAGCCTCGCGCAATGGCAGGCCGTCATCGACGTGGACCTGACCGGCGTGTTCCTCTGCGGCCGAGAGGCCGCCGAACGCATGATCCGGCTCGGAAACGGCGGCGCGATCATCAACATCTCGAGCATCTCGCGCTCGGGAAACCACGGGCAGACCAACTACTCGGCCGCCAAGGCGGGCGTCGCCGCGATGGCCGAGGTCTGGGCGAAGGAGCTCGCGCGCTTCGGCATACGCGCCGGCAGCATCGCTCCAGGCTTCACGCGCACCGAGATCCTCGCCAGCATGACGCCGGAGACGCTCGCGAAGGTGACAGCGCCGGTCCCGCTCAAGCGTCTGGGCCTCCCGGAGGAAGTCGCCCACGCCGCCGTCTTCATCGCCGAGAATGAATTCTTTACCGGACGTTGCCTCGAGGTCGACGGCGGCCTTAGGCTCTGAGCCAATGGACATTCGCGACATACGCGCGCTCGTGACCGGCGGCGCCTCCGGCCTCGGCCTCGCGGCTGCCCGCGCACTGGTTGCGAACGGCGGGCGGGTCGCGTTGCTCGACCTCAATGCCGAAGCGGGCGCGGCTGCCGTCGCAGAACTCGGCTCGGCCGCGAGCTTCCACCGCTGTCGACGTCACCTCGGAATCGGCCGTCGACGCGAGCGTGGCGGAAGCGACCAGCCGCATGGGCGGCCTGGACGTCGCGGTCAACTGCGCGGGCATCGGCACGCCCCGGCGCATGCTGGGCAAGGATGGCCCGATGCCCGGCGATTTCTTCCGCAAGGTCGTCGAGATCAACCTGGTCGGCACCCTTCTCGTCACCAAGGCCGCCGCGGCCGCGATGCAGAAGAACGGCCCGAACGCCGACGGGGAGCGTGGCGTTGTCGTGATGACCGCCTCGGTCGCGGCCTTCGACGGCCAGATCGGCCAGGTGGCCTATGCGGCGTCCAAGGGCGGCGTCGTCGGCATGACGCTGCCGATGGCCCGCGAGCTGGCGAGCTCCGGCATCCGCGTCGTGACGATCGCGCCCGGAATCTTCCTGACGCCAATGTTGGCCGGTCTGCCCGCCGAAGCGCAGGAGTCGCTCGGCAAGCAGGTGCCCTTCCCTTCGCGCCTCGGGCGACCCGATGAATACGCGAGTCTCGTCCGGCAGATCGTCGAAAACCCCATGCTGAACGGCGAGACCATCCGACTCGACGGCGCGATCCGGATGGCGCCGCGGTAACGCATGTTCGACCTCAAGCCGCGCAACGCCGACGCGCAGCACCGTCCGTCCCCCGTTTGATGTCCGGCAGGCCCGACAGCGACGGGTTTCAGGTATCGAGAATGAGCGCGCTGATGAGCGCGCTCGTTCACCGCTACCCGCGCTTGTGGATTCGGATCGGAGACGCCGAGTCCCGGGAGCTGTCGAGCCTCCTCGCGGACGTGCCGCTGCGCGCGCCGATCTACATCGCCGGCCTTGCCCGTGCCGGGAGCACCATCCTGCTCGAGCTCCTCGCCTCAGCCGAAGGAGTGATCACGCACCGTTACCGGGATTTTCCGCCGGTGTTCATTCCCTACTGGTGGAACCGCTTCGTCGACCGGGCGCAGGCGAGGGCGCTCGCGCCGAAGGAGCGCCCTCACGGGGACCGCATCCGGATCACCCCTGAGAGTCCGGAAGCGATGGAGGAGCCCCTGTGGATGGCGTTCTTCCCGTCCGCGCACGATCCGACGGTCGATCAATCCCTTGGCGATCGGCACCAGCATCCCGAGTTCGAGCGTTTCTACCTCGACCACATTCGTAAGCTCCTCCTGGTTCGAGGAGGAACGCGCTACGCGGCCAAGGGTAACTACAACGTGACTCGACTCGAGTACCTGCTGCGCATCTTTCCCGACGCGCGGATCGTGATTCCCATCCGGGAGCCCGTGCGGCATATCGCCTCCCTGCTCAGGCAACATGAGCGCTTCTCTCACGCGTGCGAGGGAAATCCTCGTGGTCTTGCACACCTGCGCCAGGCGGGGCACTTCGAGTTCGGCCTGGACCGGCGACCGATCAATACGGGTGATGGCGTTCGCACGTCCGAGATACTCCGTCTGTGGCGCGAAGGAGAGGAGCTTCGCGGCTGGGCGCGGTACTGGAGCCAGGTTTACGGCTACGTAGCGGACCGCCTGCAGGCCAACGAGCGCTTGCGGCAGGCCGCGCTCGTCGTTCGCTATGAGGATCTCTGCGACTCGCCAGAAGGGACGGTGCGAAGCGTCTTGAGCCATTGCCGAGTCTCCGCCGGCGAGCCCGTTATCCAGGCGTTCAGCAGCCGGCTGAGCTCCCCCGATTACTACGCCCGGCAGTTCACCGACGAGGAGCTCCAGGTGATGCGCGACGAGACCAGGGCGACCGGCGCGCGTTTCGGCTATTGAGGCTGTACGGTCGGGGCCGGAGACGGAGCCGGCGAGACCCATGTCGCAAGGAGGGCGCTGGCGAGGAAATAGACCCGCACGCCGAGAACCAGCGTTCGACATTGTCTGAACCACGTCGAGTATCCAAGATGACGACGCCACCCGAATCGATAACGCGCTTCCATCGAGCCCTGGTAATCTCGGTTGTTGCGGCTATCGCCTTATATATCGGCTCGAGCTTCTTCACTGGCGCTGAGAATGTACTCGGTGCAGTATCGCGCGTCGATCTGCGGGTATGGATGCTGGTCCTCAGCCTTTCGCTGGTGAACTATCTTTTACGGTTCGGCCGATGGCAGTGGTATCTGGCGCGCCTCGGGCACGTGATTCCGCGGCGTCGGCACCTGATGTACTACCTGGCCGGCTTCGCGTTCACAACGACGCCAGGGAAGATGGGAGAGGCGATCAGGTCCATCTACCTCGGACCTCACGGAGTCGGCTACGCCGACAGTCTGGCCGCTTTTTTCGTCGAACGCCTTCTCGACCTGCTGGCAGTTCTCATGCTGGGAGTGCTGGTTGGCCGGTTTTTCTCCGACGTCTGGTGGCCCAGCATCGTTGCAGCGACGCTGGCCGCGGTCATCATCGCGCTCGTGTCGACGCCCGGCTTGCGGAATTTTCTCACGACCCGGCTCGATCTGACCCGATCGCCACGCTTGCAGCGGTTCGGCGCACAGCTCCGATCCCTCGTGCGTTCCTCCGAAGCGCTGCTAAGATCGAGAATGCTGATCGGCGGAATCGTTCTCGGCGTAATCGCGTGGGGTGCGGAAGGAATCGGTTTTTATCTGATCCTCCGCGATCTCGAGGCGGAAGTAGCGGCATTCGCGGCGATCGGAGTGTATGCGGCCGGTATGCTCGTCGGCGCATTGTCGTTCATTCCCGGTGGCCTGGGCAGCACGGAGGCGGTGATGGTCGTGATGCTTTCCGTACTCGGAATCGATGTCCCGACCGCGATCGCCGCGACGATCGTTTGTCGTGTCGCTACATTATGGTTCGCAGTGGCGCTGGGATTCTGCGCTTTTGCGGGGGTCGAGGCAGGCCGTGAGGGCGTACTCAAGGCGAAGTAGATATCGATCCTGGGGTCGATATCCGCCCGCTGATCACGAAGTGCGTTTTCTCCGGTGGCGCCACGAGCCCCTGCCGCAGACCGGGTCGACAGCGATGTTGCCGTTCGGAAATGGCCGAAGCTACGGGGACAGCTGCCTCAATGACGGCGCCCTGCTGCTCGATGCGCGCGGCCTGGATCGGCTTATCTCCTTCGACGTCGAGCGCGGAGTGATTTGTTGTGAAGCGGGCGTACTGCTCAGCGACGTTCTCGATCTGATCGTTCCCAGGGGCTGGTTCGTGCCGGTAAGCCCGGGCACGAAGTTCGTCACCGTGGGGGGTGCGATCGCAAACGACGTGCACGGGAAGAATCATCATTGCGCCGGGAGCTTTGGTTGTCACGTCAGGCAGTTCGAGTTGCTGCGTTCAGACGGCTCGAGAAGGAGATGCTCGAGAACCGAAAATCCGGATTGGTTCGCTGCGACGATCGGCGGGCTCGGACTCACCGGAGTGATCCTTTGGGCAGAGCTCGAGCTGAAACAGGTGGCCGGCGCTGCGATGGACATCGAGACGATGCGCTTTCGCACTCTCGGCGAGTTCTTTCGCCTGACGAGTGAATCGGACGCCACTTTCGACTACACCGTGGCCTGGGTCGACTGTGCGTCGCGTGGAAAGGCCCTCGGGCGGGGGATCTTCACCCGCGGCAATCACTCGAGCAGTGAAACGGCGTCGCTGCGGGCTCCGGGGAGTGGCCTGAGTGTCCCGATCGAGTTACCCGGTGCGCTCGTCAACAATGCGGTCGTCCGTGTGTTCAACGCCTGGTACTACCGCCAGCCTCGCACGCGATTCCGCAAGGTTCACTACGAATCCTTCTTCTATCCGCTCGATAGAATTCGCAACTGGAATCGCATCTATGGTCCACACGGCTTCTTCCAGTATCAATGTGTAGTAGGGTTGGCAGACGGGCGGGACGCGGTTCAGGAGCTGCTGTCCCGGATTGCTGCCGCCGGCGGAGGCTCGTTCCTGGCGGTGCTCAAGGTCTTCGGCAAGATCGAGTCGCCGGGTCTTCTCTCCTTTCCACGGCCGGGAATCACGCTCGCACTGGACTTTCCAAATCGCGGATCAAAGACAATGCAGCTCTTGGATCGCCTGGATGAAGTCGTGCGCGATAGTCGCGGCGCCGTCTATCCCGCCAAGGATGCGCGGATGTCGGCCGCAGATTTCCGCCATTATTTCCCGAAGTGGCAATCGTTCTGCGAGTATCTCGACCCCCGTTTCTCGTCGAGTTTCTGGCGGCGAGTCGCCTCATGAGCGATCCCAGGCGGGTGTTGATCTGCGGGGCGACGTCGGCCATCGCGAGCGCCGCAGCCCGGTGCTTCGCTGCGTCCAATGATCGGCTCTTTCTCGTCGGCCGGGACCGGGAGAAACTGGGCGCCGTTGCAGATGATCTCCGGGTGCGCGGCGCAACCCAGGTCGAAACGAGCGTGGCGGACCTCAACGACTTCACACGTCACCAGGCCTTGATCGATGAGTGCGTGCAGCGTCTTGACGGGATAGACACGGTGCTCGTTGCGCATGGCACTCTACCGGACCAGGCAGCCTGCCAGGCTTCCTTCGAAGCGGCACGGGTGGAACTGGACACCAATTTTCTGAGCGTCTTGTCCCTGTTAACGCGTGTCGCAAACTACCTGGAAAAGCGGGGCGCGGGAACGATTGCCGTCATTTCCTCGGTTGCCGGTGACCGCGGCCGGCAAAGCAACTACGTCTACGGGACGGCCAAGGGAGCCGTATCGATATTTCTCCAGGGCCTGCGCAACAGGCTCCATGGGCGCGGCGTACGCGTCGTCACCATCAAGCCGGGGTTCGTCGATACCCCGATGACCGCGAATTTTCCGAAGAACCTGCTTTGGGCCGACGCACCATCGGTCGGGCGTGGCGTATACCGGGCCGTTTGCGGCGGCAGCGACGTCGTGTACCTTCCCTGGTTCTGGCGACCAATCATGCTGTTGATCCGTCTGGTTCCCGAGCGCATGTTCAAGCGCCTTCGTCTGTGAGATGCAGATTGCGGGCGTCAGCGACATGAATCGTGGGTCCGAGTCCATACCACTGTGCGTGGATCTCGACGGAACCCTGATCAGGACGGATGTCCTGTGGGAATCCTTCCTGGCACTGGCCAAGCACAGCCCGTTTCGCGCGATCCGCGCTCTACTCTGCCTGCGTCACGGCCGGGCTGCGTTCAAGCAGGACATTGCGGACCAGGTCGATCTGGATGTCGCGGTCCTTCCGTACGACGATGAGATCATCGCGTACCTGAGCGAGGAGCGTGCGGGCGGCCGGCGCATCGTGCTCACGACTGCAACCAACGAGAGGTACGCGCGTCAGATCGCCGACCACGTCGGGTTGTTCGACGAAGTGCTCGCGAGTGACGCGAAGACGAATCTTGCCGGGCTGCGCAAGCTCGACTGCCTGCGGGAACGGTTCGGAAGCGGGAAGTTCGATTACGCGGGCAACTCGCGTGCGGATCTCAGGATCTGGCCGGAAGCGAGGGATGCGTTGCTCGTTCGACCCGAGCGCGGAGTCGAGGCCCTCGCGGTCCGGAACTCCCGGGTAACGAGGGTTTTTCGCGCCCGGAATGAAGGCGCGTTCGCCTGGCTGCGCGCGATCAGAGTGCACCAGTGGCTGAAGAACCTGCTGTTGCTGGTGCCGCTGATCGCGGCGCACAGAATCGGCGAAGTCGAGCTACTCGCGACCGCTCTGCTCGCATTCCTGTCGTTCAGCCTCTGCGCATCGAGCGCGTATGTCGCCAACGACCTGCTCGATCTGCGCGCGGATCGACACCACGCGCGAAAACGATACCGTCCGTTTGCAGCAGGTGCGTTATCGGTCAAGCAGGGTGTCTTTCTGTCCCTGTCGCTGCTCGCGGGTGGACTTGCCCTGGGAGCGCTGGTGTCGAAGGCCTTCCTGGCGACAGTCGCCCTGTACTATGTTCTCACTCTCGCCTACTCGCTTTCGATCAAGAATCGGGTGGTGGCGGACATCATGCTGCTGGCCGGCTTGTACACGCTGCGCATCATCGCGGGCGGAGTTGCGGTACGTATCGTCCCGTCGTTCTGGTTGCTCGCGTTTTCCATGTTCGTCTTTCTGAGCATCGCGATGGTGAAGCGCTATTCGGAGATTGCGGGTCTGAGGGATACCGATCAGATGGCGACCATCGGGCGCGGCTACCGACTTGGCGATCTGCCGACGATCCTGAGTCTCGGTGCCGCGAGCGGCTATACCGCGGTCCTCGTCCTCGCCCTCTACATCAACAGCAGCGTTGTCGTCGGATTGTATGAGCACCCGATTTACCTCTGGGGACTTCCGCCGCTGGTCCTGTACTGGATCAGCCGGCTCTGGGTCGGGGCAGGACGCGGAAAGATCCACGATGACCCGCTGGTCTTCGCACTGCGGGACCGCATGAGCCGATGGGTCGCCGCAGGGGGCGCGCTGATACTCTGGCTCGCGAGTTGAGCCAAGGCTCGAGTTTTTTGCCAGGCAACGCTTCCCTGATTCGCATGATGCAAATGGCAACTCGTTCGCTCGCCGTCATCGCGGCGCCGCTTGCCGCGGCGGTGTGCGGACTGGTGGCGCTGCACATGGCTGCACCTGCGTACCTGTTTGATCAGGGATTCCCTCTGGACGATGCGTGGATTCACGCGGTGTACGCGCGTGAGCTCGCCCAAAGCGGGGCGTTTGCGTACAACCCGGGTGTACCGGCCACGGGCGAGACCTCGCCGTTGTGGGCCATCTTACTCGCGATGCCACACGCAATCGCGGGCGCATCAATGGCTGTTCTGCTCACGAAGCTGGTCGGGTTCGCGATGCATGCGGCCTCAGCTGTTCTCATCGCACTTGCGATCCGCGATGTTTGCCGCGAAGCGTGGCTGTTGCCGGCATCGGCGGGTGTCCTCGTGGCACTTCACCCCGACCTCGTCGCGGCGAGCGTCAGCGGGATGGAGGTGCCACTAGCCACGCTGGTAATCGGGTTGATCGCCCTGGCCACCGTACGGGCGAACGTGCTGCTGGCGGCGTCACTTGGCGCGGCGTCGTTCCTCGCCCGGCCGGAGAGCGCTGCAATCGCCGTTCTGCTGCCGCTCGTATACTGGATCCGAACGCAGCCGCGCGTGGCGCTCAAACTGTCGCTGTGCGCGTTCCTTGGCGCGCTCGTCTCGATTGTGGTGATCAGCGCGCGAAACATCCTGGTATCGGGGATGCCACTGCCGGCGACATTTTACGCGAAGGCCAATGTTGCGTCTCTCGTCAACATCCACTGGCAGAGCGTCGGATTCGGCCAGGTCCTCGGCCTGATGCCGCTCGTCAACGTCACCGGCATGCTCGCTGTGCTGGCAGGCGTGTGCGCCCTCTTCCTGTTACGACCGCAGACGACATCGTGCGGACGATTGGCGGCAGCGCTGTATGTGTCAGGTATCGGGTTCTGTGCGCTCTCGTTCACCCTCGTGCGACCGGTCGATCCGCCCGCGTTCTATCACCAGCGATACGTTCTGCCCGCACTCCTGCCGATCGTTGCAGCGCTGCCGTTGCTGGCACACGAGATGCTGCTTGGCTGGCTCGAGCGCGTGGCACATGTCCGCGTCCAAGTGGCTGTCGGCGTTCTTGTGATCGTCATGGGCGCTCTGCTGCTGGCATCCGCGCCGGGACGCTACCGCCGGCTGTCCAACGACGCTCGAAACATCGACGACGTGCAGGTGGCGTTCGGCCGCGCGCTTGCAACGGCCCCTCCTGCCGCGACAGCCTGGGTGGTGGACGCCGGTGCCACGCGCTACTTCGGCCGCGCATTCGTCGTCGACCTGATGGGGCTCAACACGTTCGAGCTGCTCAAGCCGGGGGCGCAGGCGTTCCTGGACCGTCACCCGCCGAGTTATCTCGACGTGTTCGCGAGGTGGTCGTCGATCGAATGGAACCATCATGGCACCATTCGATCGCAGTCATTCGTCGCGTCGACACCGTACACCGTCACGAGCCGTGCCGCGATGCGCGAGCACAGACTCGTGTTGTGCGAGCCCGGCTTGACCGGGCGCATCAAGGTTCGTGCTCGCACGTACGCCTTCCGGTGCGCAGACGAGCCCGCGTCCGCCAGGTGAAGCGAGACACCGCCCGCGTTGGCGTGGCGATTGCCGGTTCAATCCTGCTCTTGCCACACCCGCTGGCCTTGGGGTACGGCCGCGATCAGGGCATCTATGCCGCTGTCGCAGCGGCTGCACGCTAGGGCGGCCTGCGGCGCGTGGGACCCCTTTCACTTCTGCGTGATCGACGGCGTGCCTACCGCCGGCGAAGTCGGGTACGAGGCGGCCGCGCTGGCCCCGGAAGATCTCGTGACCGTGCAGCAGCAGGCGCGCCGGCGCATGTTGCGCTCGTTCGCCGGCGCCGGCAATCTAGAGCTGGCCCCCCGTTTTTTTGGACGCAAGCTTGAGTGGATGAACTGACAATGCGCGGCGTCCTCACCGATCGCTTGACCAGCCCAGCCCGGACGCGTCGTACTTCGCATCCGAGACCCTGACGCAGGCGGCCAGATGAGAATCCAGGTGGCCCGTGCACTGCGGTTTGCCAACATCGGCTGGATGCGGCGCTCCGGGCTTCTTGGCTGAACGCCGATTCATCCACTTATCACGCACGAAATGCTGGCCAAACAACCGAGGCCACCGCTGATGTCTGAGCGAAGTGTCAGGGGTCTTGCCATTTTGTATGCGGTTCTGACGGCTCTTTTCATCCTGTACCGGAACAGCGGCTTCTATCATGACGATGCGTACATAACGCTGCGCTATGCAAGGCACTTCATGGCCGGCCAGGGAATTGTGTGGAACCCTGGCGAATATGTTCAGGGATACACCAATTTTCTGCAGCTTCTCTTTGTCTCATCGCTTGGGGAACTGGGAATTGATTTGCAGTCGGCTTCCCGCATCATCGGTGTGGTTTCGATCGCCGCACTTGCTGCAGCCATGCTGCTGTTCCGAACCATAAATCGTGGCGGGGCATGCGAGCGTCTTTGGCACATTCCAGTAATACTGGTGATGACATCGGCGCCGCTCCTGGTATGGTCGCTCGGCGGTCTGGAAGGGCCGCTGTTCAGCCTGCTGGTTGCAGTGGGTACCTGTCTGCTGCTGATAGATGCCGAGGCCGCTCGCAGGCGCTGGCTCCATTTCGCGAGCGGCCTGGTGCTTGGCCTTGGTTATTTGACCCGCCCCGACGGCATCGTGTTCGTTGCGGTCTCTGCTGCATGGCTGTTATGGATGACGTGGCGCAGCAGACCGAGGACCTATTCAGGCCTGGTAGCCTTTGCTGTGGGTGTTGGAATTGTTGTCACCCCCTACACCGTCTGGCAGCTGTCGTATTACGGTGACATCGTACCCAACACGTTCTATGCGAAGACGGGTGCGCCGCTGGACATCAGGTTGTCGTCAGGACTTCGCTATGTCGCAGGTTTCGCGCAGCATCCTCCCTTCCTGCCGGTTCTGCTGGCTGCCGCGCTTGTGTATGTGTTTCTGAAACGCGCATGGCACCCAAGACTTGCCTATCTCGTCGTGTCGGTTGTCAGCTACGTCCTTTTTGTTGTTTCGGTGGGCGGAGATCAAATGGAAGCGTTTCGCTTGCTGTTACCCGTTATACCGTTGATGAGCGTGCTGCTGGTGATGGCCTTGCCGCCCGCGTTCTACGCGAACGCCGCCATCGTCAAATATGTCACTGTTGCGATCATGATTGTCTCAAGCCTGCAGCTGACGGACCGGGAGCTGAATCCACGGGAGAATCCTGCCGCACGGGTTGGAACCATCGTCGGAAAGTACATTGCCAATGCCTGGCCCGAAGGATCGCTGGTTGCACTGAATACAGCGGGTTCCACACCGTATCATGCGGGGCAGCATCGCTACATCGACATGCTGGGTTTGAATGATCCGGTGATTTCCAGGCGCACGATCGAGAAAATCGAGCTGCCGTGGCAGCGCAGGCCAGGTCATTTGAAGGGCGACGGTGCGTATGTGCTTTCCAGAAGCCCTGACTTCATCATAATCGGTCCCGCGCAAGGTTCTCCTGCGTCGAAGCCCTGGTTCTTGTCCGATCTGGAGTTAAGTCGCGCTGAAGACTTCCAGCGGGAATACGGCCTTGTTCAGGTGACCCTGGATGAATCCGGGAGTCCTGTAGAACAGGGCGATATGCGGGGGATGGATTTCACGTACTACAAAAAGATAGTGCGTTAGCCAGCAATGAGCGGCGCCAACAGACGAGGGTTCATTGTTTCTGGCTCGTGGCGCCGATGAAGGGGAACCAGTCCTTCGGATACTTGCGCGCATCGCTCAGGATAGGGAATCGCCCCTCACGGCGCTCCTCGACGAAGTAGTCCCAGACGAGCTCCTTGTCGTGCGTCACTTCCAGCACGTGCCCTTTGTCCGACTCCGTGATCAGGATGTTCCCATTGGGTAGCCCCTGACTCGACGAGCGCAGGTAGCTGTAAAGGAAACGATCCCCGTAGCTTCGGTACTCCCAAACCAGCGCGTCGGTCTGCGGATCGAACTCGATGACCCGCGAACCTCCCGTGGCGAGGTCGCCCAGGTTGTCGAACAGGCGCAGGTGCCCGTTCTCGAGCACGTCGGGATCGTGCTGCGCGAGCCACGTGCCACGCTTGGCCCACCGAACCGCCTTGGCCTTCGGGTCGATGACGGCCAGCATGCTCAGCTGACGCAATGAGATCAACACGTCGCCCTCGCGCGCGAAGGGCAGGACCTTGGCCTTGGCGGCGTCGATGTATTCCACGTCGTTGGTGTGCAGGTAGTCACCGTTCTCGCGCACGAAGAACTGCTCGGACCAACGCGTGGTCAGCTTCTCGTACGCCGAGTGGCGAAAGGCGCCCAGGATCGAGACGGTCTGCTGGACGCGACCCTGGCCGTCGAGCCAAACCACGTCGTCGTCAATGTACGGCACCGGCATCACGGTGTCCTCAAACGGCTCTGTTTCGATGCGATGGCCGAGCGCGACGACGCCGCCGTCCGAGGTGAAATCGAACGTATGGTGGAAGCTGCCGAGGTTCTTCCAGATGACGTTCGAATCTTTGTCGAGCTTGACGATGCCGTATCCCCACGGCGTGTCGCCGGCGCCTTCGTAGACGGCGACGATATCGCCGCCTGGAAGGGCCTGCGCGTCTCGGACGTAGATCGAACTCTCGGGGACTGGGAAAGGCCGGGCCGCCGTCTCGTCGCGCAGCTCGTGGTACGGTTTGCGCCAGACGTGAAGAACGCGGCCATCGTTGTTCATGAGCGTGACCGTCGCGCCCGCGCCCGTGGCCAAGAGCGTGTAGCCGTCGTAGGCCTTGTTGCGGTCGTGGACCTGCACACCCTGCAGCGAGTGGCGTGCTCGTTTCCAGAGCAAGGGGTTGTTGGCGGCACGGGCGACGCTGAGCCGGATCCGGAGCGCCTTGGCAGACGCGAACGCGTCCCTCAAGAAGACGCCGGGCGGGACCTTGTAGTACATGGTCGCACTGCCGGCGATGAACGCCAGAAAGGCGAGTGCGAGGAGTTGAGCCCAGGACAGGCTGACGTCGCGGGGCAGACGAACGCGCACGCGCGTCGCCGGCTCTGCAACGGGTGGTACGCCGTCGGGCTTCGGCTCTGACGGCGCCAGCGCCGGGGCAGGCACGTATGCCGCGTGGTTTCCACCGCGCTCCGCAGAGGCCGCTCGCTCCCGAAGGGAAGCTCCCTTATCCGAAGAAGGCGCACTCAGCATTCGGGTCACTCGCCACGCGAGGACCCCGAAGAGCGTGCTGCCAAAAAGGAATTGCCAGGACAGCGTGACGTCGACGACCTCGCGCAGCGAGACAACCTGGAGGGCATCCAGAATCCAGATCAGGCCTGCCGGCAAGGCCAGTGCGAGGGCGGCGCCCAGGGTCAGGGCAAGGAACAGCAAGAACAATCTCGTCGCATGGGCTTGAAGCGCTCGCTCTTTGGCGTCGTCTCCGAGCGACGAGTCACGCAGGACCGCCAGCGACGTTCTGGCGAGGTCGAATACGTCACCGCATTTCTTCACCAACCCGAAGAGCCTGACCAGAGCAACGAAACCAACGACGAGGAAAACGGCTCCCACTAGAGCCATGCTCAGTGCCCTGTGCCTGGCGGACAGGCAAGCGTGGTCTCAGCGGGGGTCATCGCCATGCCGTTCTTCGCGAGGCTTTGCGGAGTCGCGATTCTGGTCCGCCTCGACGTGCGCCACCGACGCGCGACGTTTGTTCAGAACCCGCTTTATCGGGTACCAGAGAAACCCGAATATCGCGACTACGACGGCGGCGAGCAGTGCCAGTAACGAGCCGAGCGCGGACAGTCCGGCACCGGGACCGACGTATGCGGCAGCCGGCAAGGGTACGATCGCAATCCAGAAAACAAGTGCTAGGCAAGCACCCGGAAGTGCGTGGGCTTGACGTACTCTGCCGTTTCTCATCACTTGTCCCTATGCGGATCTTTCGCTCCCAGCATACGGTTGCCGCCGAGCGAAGTACACGCTGAGAAAAGAGACTTCGACACCGTGCTTGTGGGCTCGATTGCCCTTGTGGGTACACGAAACTATAGAATTCACCAGCGGAGGGGCCGCGTTCCTCACCCGTCGAACAAATAGACCCGCAATGGCATATAAGTGTCTGAAATAGAACGAGTCCCTGTCGATCGCGACGTGATGGAGTACGACGTCGTCATCGTTGGCGGCGGTCCGTCCGGTCTCGCCTGCGCCATCCGCCTGAAGCAGCGCAAGCCCGACTTGAACGTGTGCGTGCTCGAGAAGGCCGCGTCAGTCGGAGCGCACGCGCTCTCGGGTTGCGTGCTCGAGCCGGGACCGCTCGACGCCCTGCTGCCGGAGTGGCGGACCGAATACACGGGCATCAAGGTGCCCGCGACGCGCGACGAATTCTCGCTGCTGACCCGCACGAAGCGGTATCGCCTGCCGACGCCGCCGCAGATGTCGAACCACGGCAACTTCATCATCTCGCTCGGCAACCTGACGCCCTGGCTCGCGACCAAGGCGGAAGCGCTGGGATGCGATGTGTTCGCCGGATTTGCCGCCGCGGCGCCGCTCTTCGACGAAGCGGGTGGCGTCTGCGGCGTGCGGATCGGCGACATGGGTCTCGAGAAGGACGGCACACCGGGTCCGAACTTCACGCCGGGCCCGGAGATCCGCGCAAAGACCACGGTCATCGCAGAGGGATGCCGCGGCAGCCTGGCGAAAGTGCTCATCCGCCACTTCCGGCTTGGCGCCGGGCGGTCGCCGCAAACCTACGGGCTCGGCATCAAGGAGCTCTGGCAGCTGCCTGAGGGCCGCGTGGAACCCGGGCTCATCCAGCACACCGTGGGCTGGCCCGTGGATCAGCGCACCTACGGCGGAAGCTTTGCCTATCACCTCGACCAGAACCGCATCTACGTCGGCTACGTCGCGGGGCTCGACTACGAGGACCCGCGCTTCCGGCCGTTCGAGGCGTTCCAGCAATTCAAGCACCATCCCAGCCTGCACTCGATGTTCGAGGGTGGTGAGCTCCTGAGTTATGGCGCGCGCACGATCGTCGAAGGCGGCTGGCAGTCTCTGCCGAGGCTCGAGATGCCGGGCGCCGTGCTCGTGGGCGATGCGGGCGGGCTGGTCAACGTGCCGAAGATCAAGGGTGTCCACCAGGCGATCCGGTCGGGCACGCTGGCCGCCGAGCAGGTGCTCGAGTCGGGCAGCAGCGACGGGTTCGATCAGCGCTGGCGAGTCTCCGACGGCGGGCGCGAGCTCTACAAGGTGCGCAACATGCGTCCCGGGTTTCGCAGCGGGCTCTGGCTGGGCCTCGCCAACGCGGCACTCGAGACTGTCACCGGCGGCCACACGCCCTGGACGCTGTCGAATCATGCCGACCATTCGGCACTGCTGCGCCTCGACGCCGCGGCGCCGCCGGACCGAGACTGGGGCGATCGCGACATCGCGCCCCGGGACCGCCTCGCTGCCGTGTTCAACGCGGGCAACGTCCACGACGAGGCGCAACCGGTGCACCTCAAGGTTGCCGACACGAACATCTGCGCAACGCGCTGCGTGGTCGAGTACGGCAATCCGTGTCAGTTCTTCTGCCCGGCGAGCGTCTACGAGATGATCGACGACGGCGCCGGCGGCAAGCGGCTGCAGATCAACGCCGCGAACTGCGTGCACTGCAAGGCGTGCGACATCAAGGATCCGTACGAGATCATCGACTGGACGACGCCCGAGGGTGGGTCCGGGCCGAATTACCAGAACCTGTAGGCCATGTCCGCGCCGATCTGGACGCCTTCCGCCGAGCGTATCGCCTCATCGAACCTGACGCGTTTCGCGGAGCATGCGCGGCGCGCGCACCGGGCGCCGTCGGGCGACTATGCGGCGCTCTGGCGCTGGTCGGTCGAGCAGCGCGAGCGCTTCTGGCTGGCGATGATGGAATTCGCGCGGATCGTGCGCGACGAGGGCACAGCCCCTGTGGTGCGAGACCGCGACCGCATGCCGGGCGCCGTGTGGTTCGAGGACACGCGCCTCAACTTTGCCGAGAACCTGCTCGCCGGCGACGAGGGCGTCGATGCGCTCGTTTTCGTCAACGAGCGCGGCCAGCGCCGCGCAATGACCCGGGCCGAGCTCAGGCGCGAGGTTGCGCGGATCGCGGCGGGCCTGCGCGACACTGGCATCGGGCCGGGCGACCGTGTCGCGGGATTTCTGCCAAATCTTCCCGAGTCGGTCGTCGCGATGCTCGCCGCGACGAGCCTGGGCGCCGTATGGACATCCTGCTCGCCCGATTTCGGCATCAACGGTGTGCTCGATCGCTTCGGACAGGTCGCGCCGCGCGTACTCATCACTGCCGACGGTTATTTCTACGGGGGCAAGACGATCGACTCGCTGGCACCGATCGCCGGGGTCCTGCGTCAGCTGCCGACGGTCGAACGCGTCGTCATCGTGCCTTACGTGTCTGCTCGGCCCGACCTCGGTGGCCTGCCGGGCGCCGTCGCCTGGGAGCGCTACGGCCGCAGCGATGCGCCGCTCTCGTTCACGCGCCAGCCGTTCAACGCTCCTCTCTTCGTCATGTATTCCTCAGGGACGACGGGTGTGCCGAAGTGCATCGTCCACGGCGCCGGCGGCACGCTCCTGCAGCATCGAAAGGAACACCTGTTGCACACCGACGTGCGGCCGGCGGACCGGATGTTCTTCTTCACGACCTGCGGCTGGATGATGTGGAACTGGCTCGTCTCGGCGCTCGCGAGCTGCTGCACGATCGTCCTGTACGAGGGCTCGCCGTTCTGGCCCGATCGTGACGTGCTGTGGCGGCTTGCCGAGCGCGAACGCGTCACGATCTTCGGCACCAGCCCGAAGTACCTCTCGGCGCTCGAAAAGGACGGCGGCGCACCCATCGAAGATTCCGACCTGGGGACCCTGCGCACGATCCTGTCCACCGGCTCACCGCTTGCTCCTGAGCAGTTCGACTATGTGTATTCGCGAATCAGGCGCGACGTCCATCTCGCGTCGATGTCCGGTGGCACCGATATCATCTCCTGCTTCTGTCTTGGTAATCCCTGGCTCCCGGTGTACCGCGGCGAGATCCAGTCGGCCGGGCTCGGCATGGCCACCGAGGTGTACGACGAGCAGGGGCGCGCGGTGCGTGGCGATCAGGGTGAGCTCGTCTGCAGCGCTCCTTTCCCGTCCATGCCGCTCGGTTTCTGGTCGGACGACGACGGCAGCCGCTATCGCGCCGCGTATTTCGAGCGTTTTCCAGACGTCTGGTGCCACGGCGACTACGCGCTGCACACCGGGCACGACGGCTTCGTGATCCTTGGCCGGTCGGACGCCGTGCTGAACCCCGGCGGCGTGCGTATCGGGACGGCCGAGATCTACCGCCAGGTCGAGCGTCTGCCGGAGATCCAGGAGAGCATCGCCATCGGGCAGGACTGGGAAGGCGACGTGCGCGTCGTGCTGTTCGTGCGTCTGCGTCCGGGTGTCGTGCTCGACGACGCGCTCATCCGGCGCATCCGCGACACCATCCGCGCCAACACGACGCCGCGCCACGTTCCCGCGCGCATCCTGGCCGTGCCTGACATCCCGCGCACGATCAGCGGGAAGATCGTCGAGCTCGCGGTGCGCCACGTCGTCCACGGCCGTCCGGTCCGCAACACCGACGCGCTGGCGAACCCGGAAGCGCTCGAGCATTTCCGCAACCGGCCCGAGCTCGCGAGCTAGGGCTCGTTCACAATGCACGGCCGGCAGGACCTTACCGCGGCCTATCGCGCATCCCTGCAGTCGCACGGCTACCGGCCGGACGCCGCGCAGGAGCAGGCGATCGCGCGCCTCGAGGCGCTGCGCCAGCGGCTCGCTCGCGAGACGCAGGGTGTGAGGTCATGGCGGGCGCGTCTTTCGCGCCTGTGGCGGGCGCCGGACGTCACCGACGAACGGCGCGGCATCTACCTCTGGGGCGGTGTTGGCCGCGGCAAGACCTGGCTGATGGATCTCTTTTCTTCGCATGCCGGCGTACCCGTGCGCCGCGAGCATTTCCATCGCTTCATGAAGGAGGTGCACGCACGCCTGCACGAGCTTCGCGACCAGGCGGACCCGCTGGTTCGCGTCGCGACCGGCATTCGGGGAGATGCGAGGGTGCTCTGCCTCGACGAGCTCTATGTCAGCGACATCGCGGACGCGATGATCCTTGCGGGGCTCTTCGACGCGTTCCTGCAGCAGGGGGTGGTACTGGTCTGCACGTCCAACACGCCGCCGGGCGGTCTGTACCGCGACGGTCTGCAACGTGCCCGCTTCCTCCCGGCGATCGCACTGCTCGAGCGGCACATGGAAGTCGTCAACGTGGACGCGGGGGTCGATTACCGGCTGCGGCAGCTCGAGAAGGCACCGCTCTACCTTGAATCCGGCGCTCCCCACAGCGACGACCGGATGCTCGAGCGGTTCGTTGCGATCGCCGGTGACACCGGCAGTGCGGATGGCGCCCTGGTGGTCGAGGGCCGGGCGATCCCGACGCGCCGGTCGACGGCCGACGTCGTCTGGTTCGACTTTTCCGCGATCTGCGACGGACCGCGGAGCCAGGCCGACTACGTCGAGATCGCTCGGGATTTCCACACGGTCCTGGTCACCGACGTGCCCCGCTTCGAGGCCGCATCCGACAACCAGGCACGGCGCTTCATCGCGCTGGTCGACGAGCTGTACGACCGCGACGTCAAGCTCGTCCTATCGGCCGCCGGCCCCCCCGAGGCGCTGTACCGCGGCGAGCGGCTCGCCTTCGAGTTCGAGCGCACCCGCAGCCGGCTCGTCGAGATGCAGACCCACGACTACCTTGCGCGGCCTCACAAGGGCTGATTGATTACAATTGCAAGCATTCCCGCCGGACCGCCGCCGTGCCCGCCACCCCGATACGCCTCGAACGCTTCCTGCCCTACCGCCTCTCGATCCTCTCGAACGCCGTGAGCACGGCGATCGCCGGCGCTTATCGCCGGCGGTTCGCTCTCAGCATCCCGGAATGGCGCGTGCTCGCCGTGCTGTCCCGCTATCCGGGGCTCGCCGCGCGCGAGGTCGCCGAACGGACGCAGATGGACGCGGTCGCCGTCAGCCGCGCGGTCAGCCGCCTGCTGCGCAACGGGCGACTGCGCCGAACGCAGGCGCGCGCCGATCGCCGACGCTCGATCCTGCACGTCTCGGCTGACGGCGCAGTCCTCTACGGAAAGATCGCGCCGCTTGCGGTGCAGTATGAGCAGGCGTTGCTCGAGGTACTGAGCCCCGATGAGCGGGCGACGCTCGATCGCGTGCTGGCCCGGCTCACCGAGCGTGCCGGACAGCTCTCGCGCGAGTTCGAGTCGCGGCCGGTATAATCGCGCGCCCCGGCGCCCATCGACTCACAACGGAGCCCGAGATGGCAGGAACGATTCCGGCGGTCCGGCAACACCTGATCGATGCGGTGGCGAAGGAGACGCAGGGTCACAAGGCCGCACTGCCTCCCAAGGCGCTCGCGGACTTCATCCGGTCGTACTACCGGGGCGTCGACGAAGACGACCTGCGGTCGGCCGGTGCCGAGTCCCTCGCCATGGCCGCCCTCCGTCACCTCGAGCTTGGCCGGCAGCGCCGCCGTGGACAGCCCATAGTTAGGGCATCCAACCCTGATCCGGCGCGCGACGGCTGGTCCACGCCGCTCACGGTGGTCGAGCTCGTCACGGACGACATGCCCTTCCTGGTCGACTCAATAACCATGGTCCTCAACGACTGTGGCCTGTCGATCCACCTCATGGTGCACCCCGTGCTTCATGTCCAGCGCGACGTTCGCGGGCGGCTCACCGGCGTGACCGACGACGGGGTCAAGGTGCATGCGGAATCCTGGCAGCGCATCGAGGTCGACCGGGTCGCCGACCCGGCGCGCCTGGCCGAGGTCTGCAAGCGGATCATGGTGGTGCTCGACGACGTGCGGGTCGCGGTGGCCGACTGGCCGCAGATGCGGGCGCGCGCCACCGAGCTTGCCACGGACCTGAGCGACGGCATGCCGGGTGTGCCGCGTGCAGACGCCGCTGAAGCGAGCGCCTTCCTCGCGTGGCTGACGGACAACCACTTCACGTTCCTCGGCGCGCGGGACTACCGGCTGGTGCGCGGCCGCTCCCGTGACCGACTGATCGCACTGCCGGGCACCGGGCTCGGGCTGCTGCGCACCGGCGGCCGGCGACCGCGACCGCGACCCACGGTACTCACCGGAGAGATCCGACGGCGCGCACGCGAACAGGACATTCTGGTCGTCACCAAGGCGAACACCGTGTCGACGGTGCACCGGGCGACCTACCTCGACTACATCGGCGTCAAGACCTTCGACGCCTCGGGCCGGGTGACCGGCGAGCGCCGGTTCATCGGACTCTTCACGTCGTCGACCTACAGCGCGAAACCCCACGAGATCCCGCTGCTAGAGCAGAAGGTGCAGCGCGTCGTCGACCTCATCGGCGTGTCGCCCGTGAGCCACGACGGCAAGGCGCTGATACACGTGCTCGAAACCTACCCGCGCGACGAGCTCTTCCAGTCGTCGGTGGCCGACCTGGTGCGGATCTCCCGCGGTGTCGTGAACCTGTACGAGCGGCGTCGCGTGCGCGTGTTCCTGCGGCGCGACCCGTACCAGCGCTTCTTCTCCTGCCTGATGTACGTGCCGCGCGACCGCTACAACACGCAGGCGCGCGTGCGGATCGAGCAGATCCTGCGCGAGTTGCTCCACGGCACTGCGCTCGAGTCGCAGGTCCAGATCTCCGAATCGACGCTGGCGCGCCTGCACACGCTGGTGCGTACCGACCCTGGCCGCGAGGTCAGCACGAACGCCGAGGTAATCGAAAAGCGCATTACGGAGGCACTGCGCACCTGGAGCGACCGCCTGCGCGACGAGCTGCTGGCGAGGCTGCCGGCCGACATCGCTGCAGCGGTCGCCGAGCGCTACGCCGGCGCCTTCCCGGCCGCCTACCAGGAGGACGTCAGCGCAAGCGATGCGATCGCCGACATCGCGGAGCTGCGTGCGCTGCCGGCAGAGGCGCCCGCCCTGGGCCTGCAGTTGCGCGTTGGCGATCCCGCCCGGCGCGCGCTGCGTCTGCGCCTCTACCGGCGCGGCGATCCGCTCGCCATGTCGGACCTGCTGCCGATGCTGGAGAACTTCGACCTGCGGGTGCAGAACGAGCGGCCGTATCGCATTGCGAGCAACGACGGGGCGGGGCTCTGGATCCAGGATCTCGAGGTCACCCACGCCGGAGGCCAGACGCTCGACCCCGCCACCGTCGGCGCGCGCTTCGAGGAGGCATTCTTCGCCGTGTGGAACGGACGCGCGGAGAGCGACGGATTCAACCGGCTGGTGCTGGCGGCCGGGCTCGACTGGCGCCAGGCGACGGTGCTGCGCGCCGTGTGCCGCTACCTGCTTCAGACCGGCCTGCCCTTCAGCCAGCGATACATGGAGTCGGTTCTTTCTCGTCATCCAGTCATCTCGCAACGGCTCAGCCGGCTGTTCGAGGCGCGTTTCGAACCCGCGCTCGCTCCGGCGGCACGAAATTCCCGTGTCCGGACGCTCGGACGCGAGATCGATGCTGCGCTTGGCAACGTGACCGGGCGCGACGACGATCGCATCATCCGCGCCTTCCGCTCGGTCATCGCGGCTGCCCTGCGCACCAACCACTACCAGCGCGACCCGGCGGGCGGACGGAAGACCTATCTGTCGTTCAAGCTCGAGCCGCGCAGCATTCCGGAGCTGCCGAAGCCCCGTCCGATGTTCGAGATCTGGGTCTACTCGCCGCGCGTCGAGGGCGTGCACCTGCGGATGGGCATGGTCGCGCGCGGCGGCCTGCGCTGGTCCGACCGGCGCGAGGACTTCCGCACCGAGATCCTCGGGCTCATGAAGGCCCAGAATGTAAAGAACACCGTGATCGTTCCGGTCGGCGCCAAGGGCGGGTTCGTGCCGAAGCAGCTTCCGGGCTCCGGGCGCGAGGAAGTCCAGCGCGAAGGCACGGAGTGCTACCGGATCTTCATCCGGGCGCTGCTCGACATCACAGACAACGTGGTCGACGGCAAGGTCGTGCCCCCGGTCGACGTCGTGCGCTACGACAGCGACGATCCCTACCTCGTCGTCGCAGCGGACAAGGGAACCGCGACCTTCTCCGACACGGCGAACGCGCTGGCCGCGGAGTATGGATTCTGGCTCGGTGATGCGTTCGCCTCGGGCGGCTCGGCGGGCTACGACCACAAGAAGATGGGCATCACCGCGCCGCGGCGGCTGGGAATGCGTCAAGCGCCACTTCCGCGAGCTGGGCCTGGACATCCAGTCGCAGCAATTCACCGTCGCGGGCATCGGCGACATGGCGGGCGACGTGTTCGGCAATGCAATGCTGCTGTCGCGGAACATCCGGCTGCAGGCCGCGTTCAACCACCAGCACATCTTTCTCGATCCCGACCCGGATCCGGCGCGCAGCTTCCGGGAGCGCGAGCGGCTGTTCCGATTGCCGCGCTCGAGCTGGTCAGACTACGACCGGCGCACAATCTCCAGGGGCGGCGGCGTTTTCCCGCGCGACGCCAAGCAGATCGCGCTGTCGCCACAGGCGCGCGCGCTGCTCGGGATCGACGCGGCCCAGGCAAGCCCGCCCGAGATCATCCGAGCGATCCTCAAGCTGCCGGTCGACCTGCTCTGGAACGGCGGCATCGGCACCTATGTAAAGGCCTCGCACGAGGCGCATTCCGCGATCGGTGACCGCGCCAACGACGTGCTGCGGGTCGACGGGCGCGAGCTGCGCTGCCGGGTCGTCGGCGAAGGCGGCAACCTTGGGCTCTCGCAGCTCGGGCGCATCGAGTACGCGCAGGCCGGCGGCCGCATCAACACCGATTTCGTCGACAACTCGGGCGGCGTCGACTGCTCGGATCACGAGGTCAACATCAAGATCCTGCTCGACGTGGCGCGGCGCCGCCGGAGGCTGGGCGCCGCGGCGCGCGACCGGCTGCTCGCCGAGATGACCGAGGACGTGGCGGCCCTGGTGCTGCGCGACAACTACCTGCAGAGCCAGGCGATCAGCCTGCTGCAGGCTCAGGCCGCCGACCGGCTGGGCGAGCACGCGCACCTGATCCGCTCGCTCGAGCTCGCTGGCGTGCTCGATCGCGCGCTCGAATTCCTGCCGGTAGCCGAGGAGATCGAGGACCGGCGCCGCGCGGGCGAGGGGCTCACGCGACCGGAGCTCGCGATGGTGCTGTCCTACGCGAAGATCGCGCTCAACAACCAGCTCATCCAGTCCGACGTGCCCGAGGACCGCTACCTGTCGCGCGAGCTCGACCGGTACTTCCCTGAGCGCCTGACGCGCCGCTACTCGGAGCTGCTTCCCGAGCACCGCCTGAAGCGCGAGATCATCGTCACGGCGACGACCAACAGCATCGTCAATCGCATGGGCCCCAATTTCGTGGCCCGCACGCAGCAGGACACGGGCGCGGACGCGGCGACGGTGGCTCGCGCCTACACGGTGGCGCGCGAGTCGTTCGAGGTGCGCGAGCTATGGCGCGCCATCGAGCAGCTCGACAACCGCGTACCCGCCGCGGTCCAGTACGCGATGATGCACGACTCGGTCGCGCTGCTGCGGCAGGTGAGCTACTGGCTGATCCAGCGGCACCGACGCGAGCTCGGCATCGAGGCGCAGGTCGAGCGGCTGCGACCTGGTGTTCGGGAGCTTGCACGCGCCGCGCCGGGCTGGCTGGGCGGGCTCGAGCGCGCGGCCTACGACGCACGCTCCGCCGAGCTGCTGAAGGGCGGCGTCCCGGCGGAGCTGGCGCGTACCGTCGCCTCGCTGTACGCCCTGCAATGCGCGCCCGATATCGTCGAGCTCGCAGCCGCGCGTCGGCTCTCGGTCGAAGCGGCCGCGCGCGCCTACGTGACCGTGGGCGCGGAATTCGGGCTCGACTGGCTGCGCGAGCGCATCGAGGCGCTGGACACCGAGGGGCACTGGCACGCCGTCGCGCGCGGCAGCCTGCGCGAGGGCCTGTACGAATCGCATCGGCGCCTCGCGCAGCGCGTGCTCGCGGAATCGCGCGAGCGCGACGCCGTCGCGGCGGTGGCGCAGTGGACCCGTGCCCGCGCTGCCGAGGCCGCGCATGCGCGCGGCGTCGTCAACGACATACGCTCGCAGCAGACGGCGATCGACTTCGCCTCGATCTCGGTCGCGCTGCAGGCCGTGCGACGGCTCGCAATGCCGGGCGCCTGAGCGTAACTGGGAGGATGCCGGTACATGGGCGTCGGACGACTGGTACTGCTGCGGCACGGGCAGAGCCGCTGGAATCTCGAGAACCTGTTCACCGGCTGGGTCGACGTCGACCTGTCGCCGCAGGGCCTGCTCGAGGCGCAGGAGGCCGGTCGGCTGCTGCGGGCCGAGGGCTTCGCGTTCGACCGGGCCTACACCTCGGTGCTCAAGCGTGCGATCCGCACGCTCTGGATCACGCTCGACGAGCTCGACCAGATGTGGCTGCCGGTCGAGCGGAGCTGGCGGCTGAACGAACGGCACTACGGCGCGCTGCAGGGGCTGGACAAGGCGCAGACCGTCGAGCGCCACGGCGCCGAGCAGGTCAAGATCTGGCGGCGCAGCTACGACATCCCGCCGCCGCCGCTCGACCGGGACGACCCGCAGCATCCGCGTTTCGAGCGCCGTTACGCGGGCGTGCCCGCGGCGGAGCTGCCTGCGACGGAATCGCTCAAGGACACGCTCGCGCGCGTGCTGCCGTTCTGGAATGACCGGATCAGGCCCGACCTCGAGGCCGGGCGGAACGTCCTCATCGCGGCGCACGGCAACAGCCTGCGCGCGCTCGTCAAGATGCTCGACGGGATCTCGGACGAAGCGATCGTGGAGCTCAATATCCCGACCGGCGTACCGCTCGTCTACGATCTCGACGACGGCCTGCGACCGCGCGGCAGCCGCTACCTTGGCGATGCCGAGGCGATCCGCGCACGCGCGGAGGCCGTCGCGAGGCAGACCGAGGCGCGGCGCTGAAAAATGGCTCGGAGCCATTTTCGGATCCACTCTGCGAAAATGGCTCCGAGCCATTTTTCTGGTCAGCCATTTTTCAGGCCAGGAAGCCGCCGTCGACGACGAGGAACTCGCCGGTGACGTAGGACGAGGCGTGCGAGGCGAGGAACACGGCGGCGCCGGCGATGTCACGGGGCTCGCCCACCCGCCTGAGCGGCGTCTGCCCGACGTAATGCTCGATCTGCGCAGGATCGGACAGCAGCGCGCCGGCGAACTTCGTTCGGACGAGGCCGGGCAGGATGGCATTCACGCGTATCCCGTCCGGACCGCATTCACGCGCAAAGACCTTGGTGAGATTGAGCACCGCCCCCTTGGTGATCGAGTAGATCCCCTGCAGCGGTCCCGGCCGGATCGCGTTGATCGAGGCGATGTTGATGATCGATCCGCCGCCGGTCTTCCTCATGAGGCGCCCGCCCAGCACCGAGGCAAAGAAATAGCCGCGGATGTTGACGTCCACGGTCTTCTGGAACGCCGCGAGATCGGTGTCGAGGACGTGCCCGTAGTAGGGATTCGTCGCTGCGTTGTTGACCAGCACGTCGAGCCGGCCGTGCTCCTGCTCGACCGTCGTGAACAACGCCGAGAGTGCGTCCATGTCGCCGATGTGACAGGCGATCGCCCGCGCCTCGCCACCCGCAGCTGCGATCCGCTGCGCCACTGCGGCGCAGGCGTCCGCCTTGCGACTCGAGACCACTACCTTCGCGCCGCGCTCCGCAAACGCGGTCGCGATCGCCTCGCCGATGCCCCGGCTCGCGCCCGTGACCACAGCCACGCGGCCCGACAGGTCGAACATATCGCTCATCGGTGTGCTCCTTCGCGACCGGCCGGCGATCCGTCGCAATGCTTGACGCGCGCAATCTAGCGTATCCTGAATCGGTATGTCGGCGGCACGGGAGCCACGCATGTTCGGGATAACGCCTTTCGGCATGTTCCACACGGTGATCGCGCTCGTCGCGGTTGCCGCCGGTTTCACGGCGCTTTTCCGCCACCATGAGATCGGGCTGGCCACCACATCGGGCAGAATCTAGCGTCCTGCTGACCATTGCGACGTGCGTGACCGGGCTCTTCATGTTCCGGCACGGGACGTTCGGCATCCCGCATGCGCTCGCCGTACTGACGCTGGTCGTGCTGGCACTCGCAATCGCAGCCGAGAGGCGGCGGCTCTTCGGCGGCCTGTCCCGATACGTCGCGGTCGTGGGCTATTCCGCGACACTCTTCCTTCACATGATTCCGGGCTTCACCGAGACGGCAACGCGGGTGCCGGAGGGCGCGCCGCTGGTCGCGGGACCGGACGCACCCGAACTGCGTGCCGCCGTCGGCGCCGCATTCGTGGTCTTCCTGCTGGGCGCGGCCCTGCAGGTCCGCCGAATCCGGCGGGAAAAGGGCTCCGGGCCTGTCCCGTTCTGCCGTGGCATGACCTGAGGACGTGCGCGTTCGGCCTCAGGCGAACTGGGCGATCCGCGTCCGGCCGTCCCAGTTCCGCGAGCCCTCGCGGATCTGGCGAAAGGCGTCGTCGATCACCTTGCCGTGCTCGATCAGCTCGATCATCCCGCCCGGGTCGTGGTCGGTTTCCAGGTATGCAAATCGCGCGCCCCACCCCGTGCGCCCGCTCTGCGCCGGTTCGACGCCCTGCGCCGCCAGCCGCTCGAGATCGCGGTCCACCGATTCGGTCATCACCCCGAGGTGCTGCACGCCTGTCCGGCCGCCGCGCAGGAACTCCGTGTAGATCGACGGCGCGTCGTTGTGCTGATAGATCAGCTCGATCTGCGTGTCGCCGGAGTAGGCGAGCGCCGCGGTCATGTCGACCGGCGAGGGTTCGCCCGTGATAAAGCAACTCGGAAAACGGCACGTGCTCGAACAGGAAGAAAGGGCCGACGTTCATGATCGCGCGTCCAGTGATCGATCGCGGCCTCGAGATCTCGGACGACGAAGGCGATCTGCATGATCGGTCCGAAGTTCCTCTGCACGGGATGGCCCTCCTGCTCAGGCCGCCGCTGCAGCCGACGCGGCATGGAACGCCTCTCCGCGCGCCGCGCGCTCGCGCAGCCACCGCGAGGGCCGGAATCGCCGACCGTGTCGCTTCGCGAGGCGGTCGCAGTCCTCGACGAACTGGCGCAGGCCGATCGTGTCGATGTACGACAGCGCGCCGCCCGTCCAGGCCGGGAAACCCCAGCCGAGGATGGAGCCGAGATCGGCTTCCGCTGCCGTCGTCACGACGCCCTCTTCCATGCATCGCGCTGCCTCGAGCGCCTGTATGTTGAGCAGGCGCTGCCCGACGTCGGAAGCGTCGGGCTGTTTCGCCGCCGGCGGATAGAGTGTCGCGAGTCCCGGCCACAGCCGCTTGCGCCCGCCGGCCGGGTAGTCGTAGAACCCCGCGCCGAAGCGGCGCCCCGGACGCTTCAGCTCCTCGGCGAACCGGCGCACGACGTCGTAGGACACGGGCTTCTGAAAACGCTTCCCCAGGTCCTGCCTCGGTCTGGCGGATGACCTTCCACTGCAGGTCGATCGTGACCTCGTCCGCCACCGCCAGGGGACCGACCGGCATGCCCGCCATCCGTGCGGCGTTCTCGATCAGTGCGGGCACGACACCCTCGGCAAGCATCTGCATGCCCTCGTACACGAACGCGCCGAAGCAGCGGCTGGTGTAGAAGCCGCGGCTGTCGTTGACGACGATCGGCGTCTTGCGGAGCTGCCCGACGTAGTCGAGCGCGCGCGCGAGGGTTTCCTCGGACGTCTTCTTGCCCACGATGATCTCGACCAGAGGCATCTTCTCGACCGGGGAGAAGAAGTGGATGCCGATGAACTGCGCGGGCCGCTTCGAGGCCTGCGCGAGACCCGAGATCGGCAGGGTCGATGTGTTGCTCGCGAATACCGCGGATGACGCGATGACCGCTTCCGCCTGCCGGGTGACGTCGGCCTTGATGTCGCGGCTTTCGAACACGGCCTCGACGACGAGATCGCAGCCCGCGAGATCGGCGTAGCTCGCGGTCGGCCGTATGCGCTCGAGTTGTGCGTCGGCGTCCGCCTGCGTACGCCGTCCGCGCTCGACCTCGCGCGCGAGAAGCTGCCGCGCGTGATCCTTGCCCTTTTCGGCCAGCTCGGTGGTTGTGTCGAGCAGGACGACCTCGATCCCGGCGGCGGCGGAGACATGCGCGACGCCGGCGCCCATCATCCCCGCACCGAGCACTCCAAGTCGCTGCACCTGTGTTTTCGCAGGACCGGACGGACGGCGGGACAGCTTGTCCGCCAGGCCCTTGTTCACGAACATCGTTCGCATCAGGTTGCGGGCCACCGGACCGGCGAGCAGGCGACCGAATTGTTGAGACTCGATCCTGAGCCCGGTATCGATCGGCACCTGGGTGCCCTCGTACACCGCGGTCAGGATGGCGAGCGGCGCCGGGTAGTTGCGCATCGTCGCGCGCGCCGTCAGTGCCGTGCCCGCCATGAAGGCCTGCGCGGCGCCCGGTGTGCTCATGCCGGCGCCGCCCGGCACCCGGAAACCCTTCCGGTCCCAGGGCTGGAGGGCTTCCGGCGAAGTGAGCAGCCACCGCTTCGCGCGTTCGACGATGTCTGCCGCCGGCGCGAGCTCGTGCACGATCCCCTTGCGAAGCGCTTCCTGGGCACCCACCTGCGTTCCTTCCGTGATCAGGCGCAGCGCATCGGCGACACCGATCAGGCGCGGCAATCGCTGCGTGCCACCGGCGCCGGGCAGCAGCCCGATCTTGACTTCGGGAAACCCGACACCGGCCCGCGGGTCGTCCGCCAGCACGCGATGATGACAGGCGAGCGCCAGCTCGAACCCGGCGCCGAGGGCCACGCCGTTGATCGCCGCGGCGAAAGGCTTGCCGCAGGTCTCGAGCCTCCGCAGCACGCGGTTCAGGTTCGCGCTGAACTGCGTTGCCTCCGCCGCGGTGACGCCTCGCTCGAACATCGATGCCATGTCCTTGATGTCGGCGCCGGCCATGAAGCTCGACTTGCCCGAAGCGACGACCGCGCCGCGGACCGCCGCATTGGCGGCCACGTCCTCGATACAGCGTTCCAGGTCCCGCAGCAGACCCGGCGTCAGGACGTTCATCGGGCGATCGACGACGTCGATGACGAGTGTCGCGATGCCTTCGCCGTCGATGGATTGGCGGATGTTCTGTGTCACGTTCGCTTGCCTCACCGGACGGCGCGTCAGACGCGCTCGATGATGGTCGCCGTGCCCATACCCGCGCCGATGCACAGCGTCACGAGCGCCGTGGCGAGATCGCGGCGCTCGAGCTCGTCGAGCACCGTGCCCAGGATCATCGCGCCCGTGGCGCCGAGCGGATGGCCGAGCGCGATCGAGCCGCCGTTGACGTTGACCCGGTCGGGCGCGAGCTCGAGCTCGCGCATGAACCGCAGCACGACCGAGGCGAACGCCTCGTTGATCTCCCAGAGGTCGATGTCGCCGGGCCGCATGCGTGCGCGCTTGAGCGCCTTGCGGCTCGCGGCCGCGGGGCCGGTGAGCATGATCGTGGGCTCGCTGCCGATCGAGGCGAAGGCGCGGATCCGCGCGCGGGGCTTGAGCCCGGCCTTGCGGCCGGCGCGCGCATTGCCGATCAGCACGGCGGCCGCGCCGTCGACGATGCCGCTCGAGTTGCCCGCGGTGTGGACATGCTCGATCGCCTCGACCTGCGGATACTTCTGGATCGCCACTGCGTCGAATCCCGCCTCCTCGCCGAGCTGCGCGAACGCGGGCTTGAGCTTGGCGAGATCGGCAGCGACGTGCCGGGACGCAGGTACTCGTCGCGTGCGAGCGCGACCTCCCCGCCGCGGTCGCTCACCGGGATGATCGACCGGTCGAACCATCCGGACTGCTGTGCCTGCGCGGCCCGGCGCTGGCTCTCGACCGCGTAGGCGTCGACCTGCTCGCGGCTGTAGCCGTCGAGTGTGGCGATGAGGTCCGCACTCACGCCCTGCGGGACGAAATACTGCTGCCAGGCGACCTGGGGATCGATCGCCCATGCCCCGCCATCCGTGCCCATCGGCACGCGCGACATCGACTCGACACCGCCGCCGATCGCGACGTCGGACTGGCCCGACATGACCTGCGCCGCCGCGGTGTTGACCGCTTCGAGTCCCGACGCGCAGAAACGGTTCAGCTGCTTGCCGGGGACGGTCTCGGCATAGCCCGCGACGAGCGCGGCAACCCGCGCGATGTCCGCGCCCTGCTCGCCGATCGGCGTGACGCAGCCGAGCACCACGTCGTCGACGACGACGGTGTCGAGCCCGTTGCGGTCGCGCAGCGCGCGGAGCGCCTGCGCGGCGAGCTCGATCGGGGTGATCCGGTGCAGCGCACCCGTCCGGGCGGCCGCGGCCGCGCGGCGTGCGCACGTGATCGAAAATGAGTGCGTCGGTCATGAGGCGTCCCCTGCCATGGCGCTGTTCGAAGATCAGGAATAACGACCCGGGCGCTTCTCGATGAAGGCCGCGATGCCTTCGCGGCCGTGCGGATGCGCCGACATCGCGGCGATGGTCCGTCCCTCGAGCGCCATCTGCGCCTCGAGGCCGGGCGAGGACGCATCCATCAGGCGCTTGGTGGCCCCGAACGACTCGGTCGGCCCGGCGGCCAGCTTCGCGGCCAGCGCCGTCGCCTGGCTGGCAAGCTCGGCATCGTCGACGACCTGGTTGACCAGCCCCCAGCCGAGCGCCTCTTCCGCGCCGAGAACGCGGTTCAGCAACAGGAGCTCCATCGCGCGGCGGCGTCCGACGATCCGAGGCAGCAGGAACGAAACGCTGCAGTCGGGTGCGAGCCCGACGCCGGTGTAGGCGAGCGAGAACCTGCTGCTGCGCCCGCAGAGCGCGAGATCGGCCGCGCACATGAGCCCGACGCCCCCGCCCGCCGCGGTACCGTTCACCGCCGCGATCACCGGCGCGCGCATGCGCGTGAGCGCGCTGATCGCCGCATGGACATGCGTGGTCAACGCGTTGATGTAGCCCGAGACGCCCTCGCCCGCCTCGCGCATGGCGCGCAGGTCGCCGCCGAAACAGAAGTGCTTGCCCGTGCCCGTCAGCACCACGGCGCGCACCTGCGCATCGGCCTCGCAGCGCAGCGCCGCCGACAGCAGCTCGCGCGCAAGCTCGAGCGTGAGCGAGTTGCTCGCTTCCGGTCGATTCAGGGTCAAGGTCGCGACGCGGTCGCGTATCTCGACCGCAACGGTCGTAGTCATGCAGATCTCCTCGATGCGATCGTCCGGCCGGACGCCCGCGCGGACTCAGGCCTTGTGCTTCGGCCGTGCCAGCGCCCGCAACTGCCCCTCGAGATAACTGAGCAGCCGCTTTTCCTGCTCGCCATGCTCGTGGGTCAGGAAACTGACCGCCATCCCATCCATTACGTAGTGCACGAGGTCGAGCGCGAGGTCGAAGTTCTCGCCGCTGTCCTTCCACTCGGGGAACAGGTCGACCGCCGTGCTGTACCACTCACGCTCGAACGAATCCTGCGCCGGCGCGAGGATCGACGCCAGCTCGGGATCGGTCCGGGCCGCGACCCACAGCTCGAGGAACGCAACGTACATCGGATGCTTGACGTGCTCCCAGTATGCCTCGAGCGCACGACGCGGCCGGCTGTCGTCCCGGGGCAGCCGGTCGATCGACTTGCGGAAAGCCTTGAGACGCTTCGCGTGCAGGTGCTCGACCGCGGCGCGCACGATGTCGAGCTTGGACGGAAAGTGGTGCAGCATCGCGCCGCGCGACAATCCAGCCCGGCTTGCGATCACGGTGGTCGTCGTGCCCGAATAGCCGAGCTCGACGAAGCAGCGCAGCGCCGCCTCGACGATCTGCAGTCGCGTCGAAGCACTCTTCTGCGCCTGCCACCCGGACGGCTCGACCTCTCCGGTAGCGGGCTGGTTTCTCTGAGGCATGCTTTTTATGGCCGACTCCGCGCCGCGCACCTAAGAATGTGGCGCGGTCAAAAAAAAGTCAAAGGTGATTGAAACAGGCACTGCTGACTGCTAACGTCCGGGCGCGCGGTCAGCGACGCGGAGATTATCCATGGGACGTCTGGAAGGAAAGGTCGCGCTCGTTACCGGCGGCGCCACCGGTCTGGGGCGCGCCGATGCCGAGGCGATGGTCGGCGAGGGTGCCCGGGTCGTGGTAACGGACATCAACGAGGCCGATGGACGCGAGCTCGTAGCGAGCCTCAACCAGACGCGAAGCGACGCCGCAATGTTCCTGGCGCACGACGTGCGCGACGAGACACGATGGCAGGAGGTCGTCGCCCAGTGCGTGGCGCACTACGGCGCCCTTCACGTCCTCGTCAACAACGCAGGGGTCGTCGTCGTCGCCACACCCGAGACCTGCACGCTCGAGCAGTTCCGTTTTCAGAACCAGGTCATGTCGGAGGGCGTATTTCTCGGCTGCCGCACCGCCATCCCGGTGATCAAGGCGAGTGGCGGCGGCTCGATCATCAACATGTCGTCGATGGCCTCGCATCTCGGGTACCCGGTGTACTTTGCCTACAGCGCCGCAAAAGGCGCCGTACGGGCCATGACGAAGTCGGTCGCGATCCACTGCCAGACGATGAAATACGGCATCCGGTGCAACTCGATTCATCCGGGTGCCATCGAGACGCAGATGGTCCGCGACGCGACGCGCGAGCTCGGCCTTGAAATGTCGATGTGGGAGCAGAGCCCGACCGGGATCGGGCGGCCAGCCGACGTCGCGAACCTCGTCGTCTTCCTGGCGTCTGACGAATCGCGCTACATCAACGGCGCAGAGATTCTCGTCGACAACGCGCTCTACGTGCAGTGAGCGCGGCGCTCACTCGTCGGGCGCGATCGTGAGAGCCAGCCCGTCGAGCTGCTCGGTGAACTCGAGCTGGCAGGAGAGCCGCGACCGTGCCGGGTCGTAGTGCGAGAGCTCGACCAGGAGCTCCTTCTCGTCGCTCTGCTGCGTCGGCAGCTTGTCGATCCAGTCAGGCGCCACGAGCACGTGGCAGGTCGCACAGGAGCAGAGCCCGCCGCAGATCGCCAGGACCCCGTAGTCGAGCTCGCGCAGGGTTTCCATGACTTTCAGGCCAGCGCGTCCGTCTACCTCGTGTGTCTGGCCGTCCCGGTCCGTTACGACGATCTTGGGCATGCTCCTCCCCCTGCTTGGAGCGCGAATACTGCACTATTGCAGCGCAATATGCGCGCCAGCGCCACTGGCCGGATCGACCTGAAACCGACCCTGGAGAGCTTGCTTAAAAAAACAGTCATGACTGTTTTAATCTGGACAGGGTGCTGCCTATAATTGCGGCCTGCCGGCGGCCCGCCCCGCCGCTCACGGAGAGCTCCATGGACCTCGGCCTGAAAGGAAAGAAGGCGATCGTCACCGGCGCGACCAAGGGTATCGGCCGTGCCATCGTCGATCTGCTCGCGACCGAAGGCGTCGACATCGGACTGTGCGCACGGACCGAGGATGAAGTGCAGGACGCGCTTCGTGCGTTGTCCTCCCGCGGGGTCAAGGCCGTGGGCGAAGCGCTCAACGTCCGTGACGCGGAAGCCTATCCGGCCTGGCTGGCACGGACCGCAACCGCACTCGGCGGCTGCGACATCTTCGTGCCCTGCGTCAGCGGTGGCGCCGGCATGGACAGCGAGAAGAACTGGTGGCGAAACTTCGAGATCGACGTGCTGCACACCGTGCGCGGTTGCGAGGCGTTGATGGAGCACCTGAAGAAGTCCGGACAGGGGTCGATCGTGATCATCAGCTCCACGAACGCGATCGAGACCTTTGCCGCCCCGATGGCCTACAACGCGATGAAGGCCGGGCTGATCACCTACGCGAAGCAGCTTTCACAATACGTCGGCAAGCAGAACGTGCGTGTCAACGCCGTGTCCCCCGGCCCGATCTATTTCGAGGGCGGCGCCTGGGAGATGATCAAGGGGACCAATCCGAAGTTCTACGAATCGACGCTGCGGGCCATCCCCGCCGGCCGCATGGGCGCACCCGAAGAGGTCGCGCGCGTGGTCGTGTTTCTCGCGAGCCCGGCGGCGAGCCTGATCACCGGAGCGAACGTCGTGGCCGACAACGGCTTTACGAAGGGCGTCCGGTTCTGAGCTTGCATCGATGTCCACCGGAGCGATCGATGCCTATTTCGTCTGCGGCGGTCGCTACCACGACATCGACTACGCGCGGTTGCAGCTCCTGACCCTGCTTTCGGAGCACGAGCGGATCCGGACGCGCGTCGCCGAGGACTACCGCGACATCGATGCGATCCTCGGCAGTCGTTTTCTCGTCACCTATACGGTCGATCTCGTGCCGGGCGATGCCGCAAGCGCGCGCCTGCGCTCGTATGTCGAGGCCGGTCACCGGTGGCTCGCGCTCCATGGCACGAACTCGCTCCTGCGATATGCGAAGGGGCGCGGCTGGGAGGCGCCACGCGAGGCGAGCCTGCACATGGAGACGCTCGGCAGCCAGTTCATCGCGCATCCGCCGATCGCGCCGTACCGGGTCGAGGTCGACGCAGCCCGCGCACCCGCTCGTAACGGGGATCGGTGCATTCGAAGCCGACGACGAGCTCTACCTCTCGGAACTGCACCCGCCCATAGAGACCCTGCTGCACACACGCTGGGCTGGCACGGCCCCGGGCTTCGTCGAATCCGACTGGAGCCGCGACGAGCCGCGGCCGGTGATGTACCTCAAGCAGCACGGCGAGGGGACGGTGCTCTATCTCACGCTCGGGCATGCACGTGGCCGCCACGACATGCGCCCGCTGATGCAGGAGTATCCTCAGGTCGAGCGCGGCAGCTGGAAATCGCCCGAGTTCCTCGAACTGCTGCGCCGCGCGATCCGCTGGGCCGCGCGTCTGGACTGAGGCGAAGCCGTGGACGAGAACCGGAAACCCGACGACGCACTTGGCGAGGCCTCGCGAACCCCGACGTTCCGCAAGGTCGCGCGTGTCGCGCCGGAAAAGAGCCCGCAGACGCCGACCTCCAAGGCACCGGATCCGGAGCTCGGAAGCTCGATCATCCGCAAGGAACGTTACATCTCCCCTGAGTTCATGCGGCTCGAGTGGGAACGGATGTGGACCCGGGTCTGGCTGCTCGGCGCCTTCGAGGCGGATCTCGCGGAACCGGGTGACTACGTCTGCACCGAGATCGGGCGCGAGTCGGTGCTGCTGGTGCGCCAGGCTGACGGAGGCGTGCGCGCCTTCTACAACGTGTGCATGCACCGCGGCAACCGGCTGCGACCTGCCGGCTACGGCAAGCACGGCCACGTTCCGTTGCCAGTACCACCACTGGGAGTACGGGCTCGACGGGTCCTTCGTTCGCATCCCCGATCTGGATACGTTCCCGCAGGGCGCCCCGCCCTGCCGTGGTCTCGCCGAGATCCCCTGCGAGGCCTGGGGAGGATTCGTCTGGTTCAGCCTGAACAAGGATCCCGGATCGCTCCGCGATTACCTCGCACCGATCCCGGCTCACCTCGAGCCGTACAACTTCCACAAGATGGCTCTGACGCGCGACATCACCATCGAGTGGGACTGCAACTGGAAGACCTCCGTCGACGCGTTCAACGAGAGCTACCACGTGCAGGGCATACACCCGCAGCTCATGTGGTATCTCCACGATCTCGACATCCAGATCGACTGCTACGAGCGCCACAACCGCTACCTGATCCCGTTTGCGACCTGGAGCCCGCGCGTTCGCAAGCCGCCGTCGATCCCCGACCCGATCAAGGTCGTCATGAAGGCCTCGGGCATGGATCCGGCGGACTACGACGCTCCGCTCGAGAACATCCGCGGCGACCTGCAGCGCTTCAAGCGCGAGCATGGCCCGGCGCAGGGCAAGGATTACTCGCGCCTCAACGACGACCAGCTCACCGACGACTACCACTACCTGATCTTCCCGAACGTGACGCTCAACGTGCACGCGGACGACCTGATGCTGTTCCGGCAGCGACCGCACCCGGACAGCCCGGACCGCATGTTCTTCGACATCTGGACCTTCGAGCTCGTCCCGGACGGGCAGGAGCGACCGCAGCGACCGCAGCACCGGTATTTCCGCCACGGCGACAAGTCGATCGGTCTCGTGCTCGACCAGGACTCCGCCAACCTCCCAGGCGTGCAGCGCGGGATGCACTCTGCGGCGTATCCGGGTCTGTGGCTCGGATCGCAGGAGCTGCGCATACGGCACTTCCACAAGGTGCTCGACGATTACGTGTACGGACCCGGCGGACGGCCGCCCGATGCCGTGTGAACCACGAGGATCAGGATCTCATGCCACCGGAACTGAACAGCGAACGGATTGATCGAGGCCTACCGCCGGATGAAGACCATCCGGGAGTTCGAGGAACGGCTGCACGTCGAGATCGCGACGGGCGAAATTCCCGGGTTCACGCACCTCTATGCCGGACAGGAGGCGGTCGCGGTCGGGGTGTGTACGCATCTCGATGATCGCGATTACATCGTGAGCACGCATCGTGGCCACGGTCACTGCATCGCCAAGGGCTGCGACGTGACGGGAATGATGCTCGAGATCTACGGCAGGCGTGACGGCCTGTGCCGCGGCAAGGGCGGCTCCATGCACATTGCCGATGCGACGCGCGGGATGCTCGGCGCGAACGCCATCGTCGGCGGCGGTCCGCCGATCGCCGTCGGAGCGGCGATCGCCTGCCGGAACCGCAGGAACGGCCGGGTCAGCGTGGCATTCGGCGGCGACGGCAGCTCGAACCAGGGCACGGTGTTCGAAGCGATGAACATGGCCGTCGTCCTGAAGGTGCCGGCGATCTTCGTCTTCGAGGACAACGGCTACAGCGAGCACACGGGCGCGTCCTATGCCGTGGGTTCGGGTGACATCGCGGGCCGCGCGCGCGGCTTCGGCATGCCGGCCGATAAATGCGACGGCTCGGACTTCTTCTCGGTGTTCGATGCGGCGGGGCGCGCCGTCGCTCATGCCCGCCGCGGCGGTGGGCCGTCCACGGTCGAAGCGACGATCACGCGCTTCTACGGGCACTTCGAGGGCGATCCTCAGCTCTATCGCGCGAAGGACGAGGTAAAGAGCCAGCGGGAAACACTCGACTGCCTGAAGAAATTCCGGGAGCGCGTGACGGCAGAGGGCTGGATCAGGGCGGGCGAGCTCGATTCGATCGACGGCGAGGTGCTCGCGGGCATCGAAGCGGCCGTGGCGGTCGCAAAGAGCTCGCCGCCGCCCCCGGAGTCGGAAGTCACAGCCGACGTCTATTCGAGCTACTGACATGCCGCAGAAATCCTTTCGCGACGCGCTCAACGATGCCCTGCACCTCGAGATGGCGCGCGACCCCAGCGTGATCGTGCTCGGCGAGGACGTTTCCGGCGGCGCCGGCGGTACGTCGGGCGAACGCGAGGCCTCGGGCGGCATCTTCGGCGTCACCAAGGGTCTGCTGCCGAAGTTCGGCGAAGACCGCGTCATCGACACGCCGATCTCCGAGTCCGCGATCATCGGCGCCGCGGGCGGCGCGGCGCTCGCCGGCCTGCGTCCGATCGCAGAGCTGATGTTCGCCGACTTCGTCGGTGTCAGCATGGACCAGATCTTCAACCAGATGGCGAAGTTCCGTTACATGTTCGGCGGCAAGATGCACTGCCCGGCCGTGGTGCGCCTCGCGATGGGCGCGGGCATGAACATGGGCGCGCAGCACTCGCAGACGATCTATCCCTTTCTCACCGCCGTGCCCGGCCTCAAGGTCGTCGTCCCGTCCAATGCGCGCGACGCGAAGGGCCTCCTGATCCAGGCCATCCGCGACGACGACCCGGTGATGTTCTTCGAGCACAAGGCGCTCTATCCGCGCAAATGCGAAGTCCCGGACGGCGCCTACACCATACCGTTCGGCGAGGCGAGCCTGGTGCGCGAGGGTGAGGACGTAACCGTGGTAGCGATCGGCCGCATGGTTGCCTTCGCTGAAAAGGCGATCGATGCTGTGGGGACCGACGGCATCAGCTGCGACCTGATCGACCCGCGCACGACCTCGCCGCTCGACGAGGAGACCATCCTCGAAAGTCTCGAGGGCACCGGCCGCCTGGTCGTCGTCGACGAGTCGAACCCGCGCTGCAGCGTCGCCGCGGACATCGCGGCGCTCGCGGCGTCGAAGGGCTTCCGTTCGCTCAAGGCGCCCGTGGAGCTTGTGACCGCGCCGCACTCGCCGGTACCGTTTGCGCGCGAGCTCGAACGCGCCTACGTACCCGGCCCGGCGAGGATCGAGGCGGCCATCCGGGGCGTGATGAAGTGAGCGCAGCGATCCACCCGATCACGATGCCAAAGTGGGGCATCGAGATGCAGGAGGGCACCGTGACGGCGTGGCACTTCGCGCCCGGCCAGTCCGTCGAGAAGGGCGACGCGCTGCTCGATGTCGAGACCGAAAAGATCGTCAACTCCGTGGAAGCGCCGGTTTCCGGCGTGCTGCGGCGGATCATCGGCCCACCCGGCGAGGTACGCGCGGTCGGCGCGCTCATCGGCGTGTTCGCGGGTGCCGAGGTGCCCGACTTCGAGGTGGATCGGTTCATCGACTCGTTCGTCGCGCCCGACGTGTCGTTCGAGCCGCGCGCGGTGGCCGCGGCGACGCCAGCCGCACCGGCCTCGCCCATCGCGGCTGGAGCGCCCGATGCCGACGCTGAGTCCGACACACGCGTGAGCCCGATTGCGCGGCGCATTGCAATCGAGCTCGGCGTCGACCTGGCCCAAGTCCGCGGCACCGGTCGGAATGGGCGGATCTCGAAACAGGACGTCGAGGCCTACGTCGCGGCGCGCAGCGCCTCACCCGGTCCACCGGCGCCCGGCGAGGACGCCGTGAACCCGTCGACGCGCGAGCGCATCTCGCCCACGCGAGCGACGATTGCGCGGCGTCTGCTCGAGTCCAAGCAGCAGATCCCGCACTTCCGCCTGGGTGCAGCGATCGATGCCGCGGCGCTCGTCGCGCATCGTGCCGCGCTGCGCGCACGGGGCGAGATCGTGTCGCTCAACGACCTGATCGTGCGCGCCAGCGCGCTCGCGCTCACCCGGCACCGCGAGCTCAATGCGCGGTTTGACGGCGAGGAGATCGCGCGATACCAGGACGCCGACATCTGCATCGCCGTAGCGACGGACGCGGGCCTGATCGCGCCCGTACTGCGCGCAGCGAACACGAAGCCGGCGCGCGAGATCGCCGCGCTCGCGGCCGCCTTGACGGCGAAAGCGCGGGCCGGCCGCCTGTCACGCGAGGAGATCTCGGGCGGCACTTTCACGGTGTCGAACCTAGGAATGCACGGCGTCGAGCGTTTCGACGCGGTGATCAACCCGCCGCAGGTCGCAATACTCGCCGTCGGCGCCGTGCGCGCGGCGGTCGTGCCGCGCGATGGCAAGCCGGCGATCGGCGAGCTGATGGACCTGACGCTGTCCTGTGATCACCGGGTCGTGGACGGCGCCGTCGGCGCCGCCTTCCTCGCGTCGCTGCGCGATTTGCTGGAACACCCCGATAGGCTGTGAGTCTCATGAATCGAATCGCCATGCTGTCGATCCTCGCGCTTGCGGCGCTCGCCGTGGGGGCCGCCGACACTTCCTCGGTGCCGAAGGTCTCCCCCGTCGAGGATCCGACGTTCTCGAACAAGGTCAGCGCGCCGCACGCCGGCGCGCCGTTGTTCCAGCAGCACTGCGCGAGCTGTCACCTCGGACAGGTGCCCAAGGCGCCGCACAAGATGTTCCTGCAGATGATGTCGCCCGACGCCATCCTGGCCGCGATGAACGAAGGCGTGATGCGGCCGCAGGCCGGCCGCCTGACCGCCGAGCAGCGCCACCTCGTCGCGACATACCTGGGCGGCGACGTCGGGACGCACGCGCCGGCGCCGCGCTGCACGGGGAAGACTGCTTACTTCGACACACGGCGGGAACCCGACACCGGAAGCTGGGGACTCTCGCCCGGCAACACGCGCTTCATACCGGGCGAGATCGCCGGTCTCGCCGCCAGCGATCTGCCGCGGCTCGAGCTCAAGTGGGCCTTTGCGTTTCCCGGCGCCCTGCGCGCGCGCTCGCAGCCCTCGGTCGCTTACGGCGCCGTCTACCTCGGCAGCCAGGATGGAACCGTTTACGCGCTCGACCTCGACACCGGATGCGTCCGCTGGACGTTCCGCGCACGAGCGGAAGTACGCACCTCGATCGTGCAGGAGCCCCTGACCGCCGCGAGCGCCCGAAACGGTACGCCTCGTGTGTACTTCGGCGACCTGATCGCCTGGGTCTACGCGGTCGATGCGTACACGGGCGAGCTCGTCTGGCAGCACAAGGCCGACGACCATCCGAACGCCACGGTCACCGCCTCGCCGGCCTGGCACGACGGCACGCTCTACGTCGCCGCTTCCTCGCTCGAGGTGACCTCCGCGGCCGACACGGCATACGAGTGCTGTACCTTCCGCGGCTCGGTGCTGGCGCTCGACGCGGTCACGGGCGCGCAGCGCTGGAAGGCCTACACGATTCCCGAGGCGCCGCGCGAGAGCGGCCGCACGTCGGCTGGGACGCGTGTACTCGGCCCGTCGGGCGCGCCGGTGTGGAACACGCCGACGGTAGATTCCGCGCGCGGGGTCCTCTACGTCGGCACGGGCGAGAACTACTCGTCGCCGGCGGACGGTAACAGCGACGCCATCCATGCCTTCCGGCTCCGCGACGGCGCCCGCCTCTGGCAGGCGCAGAAGACCGCGGGGGATGCGTGGAACGCCGCGTGCATGTTCCCGAATCACCCGAGCTGCCCGAGGGAGAATGGTCCCGACGCCGACTTTGCGGCGGCCGTGATCCTGCTACCGGGCCGCACCGGCGACCTGCTCCTCGCCGGGCAGAAGTCGGGTCGGGTGTTCGCGCTCGATCCGATGAGTAACGGCCGCGAGCTCTGGGCGGCGAGCGTCGGCCGCGGCGGCATCCAGGGTGGCGTGCATTTCGGCATGGCGACCGACGGGACGCGGCTCTACGTCCCGATCACCGACCTGCTCGACGGCCACGACGGCAAGACGCACGAGCGACCATCGATGGCCGGCATGCATGCGCTCGACGTCGCAACCGGCCGCACGCTGTGGTCCACGCCCGCCGAAAACGTCTGCGCGGGCCGCGAGTTCTGCGAGCCCGGCATCTCGCAGGCCGTCACCGCCATCCCGGGCGCCGTGATCGCGGGCCACATGGATGGACGTCTGCGCGCTTACGATGCGGACAGCGGCCGGGTGCTCTGGCAGGTCGACACGGCGCGCGACTGGCCGACGGTGTCCGGGGAAACCGGACATGGCGGGTCCTTCGGCGGGGGCGCCGGGCCGGTCGTGGCCGACGGACACCTGATCGCCATGTCAGGATACGGGATCTATTTCCACATGCCGGGCAACGTGATGCTGGTGTTCGGCCCGCGGGGCTAGCGCCGGACACCATGAGCGACCGACCGCGCATCTATGTCGACGCGGACGCGTGTCCGGTGAAAACGGAAACTGCCAAGGTCGCCGAACGGCATGGGCTGCCGCTGGTGTTCGTCGCGAATGCGTGGATGCCGACGCCGCGCGGGCCGGCTTTCCGCATGCAGGTCGTCTCCGGCGCCTTCGACGCGGCGGACGACTGGATCGTCGAGCAGGCCCGCCGCAACGATGTCGTCGTCACGGCGGACATCCCGCTTGCCTCACGCTGCCTGAAACAGGGAGCACGTGTGCTGGGCCCCTCTGGGAAATCGTTCACCGAGGACAACATCGGCAATGCACTCGCCACGCGGGAATTGATGGCGGACCTGCGCGCGTACGGTGTGGGTGGCGGGCCGCCGCCATTCGGAGCTAAGGATCGGTCGCGGTTCCTTCAGGAGCTCGAGAACGTGGTCCGGGCAGCGATACAGGGCCACGGATCGGCCGCGTAGTAACCGGTCACGCGCGCGCCAGGCGGCTCCCATCAGCGCGCGAGCCGCAGCTCAGCGGCCGAAGCAGCCTGGCCCAGTGCCCTCGCATTCCGCTCGCCCGGCACAGCTGACGCGACGCGGTACCACAGCCACTGCACGTAGTCGTACGCCCAGCACGCATCGTCCAGGCGCGCGGCCTGCGACCGGGCGCCGTATGCGTCGAGCAGTCGCTCGCGCTGCCCGGCGTCGAGTGCAAGGTGGATCGCGCAGCCGGCAAGGTCATACACCGCATCACCCAGTCCGCCGTACTCCCAGTCGACGAGCAGCAGGCGCCGATCGTGTTCGAGCATGTTCTCCGCGTGCACGTCGTTGTGACAGGGCACGGGCGTACCCTGCTCCCCCTCCAGCCGCGCGAACACCGCGGCTGCCTGCGCGGCGAACCGCGCATACGTCGCCGCATCGAGTTGCGATTCGAGGGTGCGGGCCTGTGTCGCGAAATCGAGCCGCCGAATACCGGGCGATGGTGCGAGGTCGTGGACCTCGCGAAGCAGCCGGGCGATTCGAACCAGCTGCTGCGGGCCGCGCGCCTCCTCCCTGGCCAGGACGCGACCTGGCACGAACTCGCTCACCAGCAGCCCGGCCGTGGGCACGGTAAGCAGCGGTGCCGGCGCAAGACCGGCGCGATGCGCGACGGCGAGGAGCGCCGCCTCGCTCTCCCAGTCCGCGCCGAGGCGTCGTGCTTCCTCGAGCGCGAGCCGCACGAACACCGGGCCACTCGCTGTCTCGGCCCGCCAGCAGCGGTTGAGTGCGCCGCCGGCGATCGGCCGGAACGGCGCCGCAGCGATCTCTCGACCGACCGGATGCGCACCCAGCAAGGCGCGGACCCGCGCTTCGTCCGCGTCGGTGGCCATGGATCAGGCGGCCGCGGTACGCGGCCCAGGCGCGGCGATGCTCGAGCGCCAGGTCCGGTAGCCCTGGACGGCGATGCCTGCATACAGGACGAAGAGCACGGCCGTCGCATGCAGCCCCTGCGACCAGTAGAGCGCGGCGGCCAGGGAATCGAGAACGATCCAGTACAGCCAGTTCTCGAGCACCTTGCGCGCGACCAGCCAGGTCGTGAACACGCTCCCCCAGGCCACGAACGCATCGACATATCGGACCGCAGGGCCCGCTTCCGACTGAGACAGCAGGCCGCTCAGGGCCGCAGCAAGCGTGACGGCTGAAATGGCGCCCAGGTGCGCCGCCGCGGGCCAGCGGACGACGGGACGCGACGGATGGGCATCGCGCAGGCCGCCCCGCCACGAATACCAGCCATACACCGCCATCGCGATGTAGAACACCTGCAGGGCGGCCTGCATGACAAGACCCGCGCGCGCGAAGAGCCAGAGAAAAATCGCGGAGCTCGCCGCGGCGAACAGCCAGCACGCGATGTGCTGGCGCACCGCGAGCACGAGGTAGACGAGCGCGAGCGCGACCGCCGTCCATTCCGCGGGCGGGATCGCCCCCAGGGCATCGATCAGCGGCTTCGCACTCACGGTCGCCGCGGTGGGTCCGCACCGCCGCCCAGCACCTTCATCACGAACACGGCCCGGCCGGGCGCCGCAAAGGTCACGGCGGTTTCGTCGGCCAGCGCCGCGAACACCTGCGCATGCTCCCCTGCGACCTGCGTGCTCATCGCGTTTGTCTGCACCGCGAGCCCAGGTCGGGCGGTCAGGCGATCGATGAAGTTCTTGATCGGCGGGATGTAGTCCGCATCGAGCGGATAGAGACTGATCTCGACGGCGATACGCATACGTGACTCCGGGTGAGTATTGCTGGGGCGGGTGCGGTCAGCGCATCCGCCATTCGAGCGTCACGCCGAACTGGCGTGGGTCGCCGCGCTGCACATAGAGCTCGTCCGCAAACTCGGGCGGCTCGAGCCCGAAGTAGAAACCGCGGACCGCATAGCTCTCGTCGAAGACGTTGCGGCCCCAGACGTAGGCCGACCAGCTGGACCCCGACCAGCCCGCCTTGAGATTGACGAGGGTCCGTGGCTCGGAGCGCTGATCGTGACTCGCGTCGAAATAGAACGCGTCGCTGCCGGAAACATCCGCACGCACCATGAGGCCTCGCGGCCCGAGCCATTCCACAGCGAGCGAGTACTGCCAGGACGGAGCGTGCGCCTGGTCGCGACCGTCGAGATTGCGGTCCCCGTACAGGTAGTCGATGTATTCGGTCTGCAGCAATCCGAGCGTTCCCTGCACACGGAGCGACTCCACCGGGCGCCAGTCGAGCTCGGCCTCCAGGCCGTAATTGCGACCGCTCGCGGCGTTGTTCGTGAAAAAGATATACGACAGCGGATCGCCCGGATCGACCTGGAAGGACGTCGCGACCTGCTGGTCGTCGCGCCACATGTGAAAGAGCGACAACTCGCCCGAGAGATTCGAATCCGGCGCGGCGAGACGCAGTCCGGCCTTCGAGATTCCACAGGTACTCCGGCGCGAAAGTCCGCCGGTCCGCCGGCACGAGCTGGCCAATGTTGAATCCGCCCGCCTTGTAGCCGCGACTCGCCGTCACATACCAGCCCGCGGCGGGCGCCGCGTCGCCGCGCAGCGACAGGTGCCCGCCCACCATCGTGTCATCCGGATCGAATCGCGCGCCGTCGCTGTCCTCGTAGTCGGCCGAGCGCGTCTCGGCGCGGAGCCCCGCCGCGAGCGTCATGGTCCCGCCGAGACCCCATTCGAGCTCACCGTAAGCCGCAAGGTTGGTCGCGTCATAGGCGCTCGAGAGCGGCGGACGCAGCGCATCGCCTGCGAACTCGTCGCGCTGCAGGCCGTCTTCCTCGAGCTTGAGCGCGTAGAGTCCGCCCACCCAGCCGAAGCCGGCGTCGCTCGCGGTCGCATCGCTCAGGAGTCTCAAGTCCTGGCTCAGCGTGCGGCGCCGCCGTTCGAAGCTCGTGTAGTAGTCGTAGGGCGCGAACTCGCCCCAGTACGGATCGTTGCCCCAGTCACCGTCGAAGCTGTAGTCGATGTCGGACTCGGCGACTGCGCTCGTGGACACGAGCCGAGCCGCGCCGACATCGCCGCTTACGACCAGCGAGCCGCCGGTGGATCGTTGCGCATCCCGACCTGGCCGGTCGGAGTTCGTCGTGAGCGAATTGTCGGGCGTGAAAACGTCGTAGCCGTTGTCGAGATCCGCGTGCATGGCGGTTGCATCGACACGCCACGTCTCGGACAGATCGAGTCGGACCTTGCCGCGGACCGTGGTCTCGCGGCGCTCGTTGGTGTCGTCGCTGTCGAAGAACGCGTTGTGGCGGAAGCCGTCCGAATCGAGGCGCTGCGCGACGAGACGCCAGGCGGATTCACCGCCGCCCGCACCGAGCGCCCCGCCGGCCTGCGCACCTGCGCCCCAAAGCCCGTCCTCGCCTGCCATCGCCTGTGTCGTGAGCGAAGGCGCGGGCTCCGGATCGCGCGTGTTGAGCTTGATCAGGCCGGCGAGCGCATTCGCGCCGTAGCGCGTGCCCTGCGGCCCGCGCAGAACCTCGATCTGCTCGACATCGAACAGCGTCGCCGGCATGCCGACGCCGCTGAAATCGATGTCGTCGATCAGGAATCCGACCGACGGGTTGGGCGCGCCCTGGTACTGCTCGAGCTCGCCGATCCCGCGCAGCTGGAAGTAGCGCGGACGTGACGTGCCACCGGCCCAGTTGAGGTTGGGCACCAGACCCAGTACGTCGCCGAAGTGCTGCAGGCCGGCCGCACGAAGCGTTTCTGCGTCGAGCACGGTGGTGCTGACCGGCAGCCGGCTCGCGAGCTCCGGGCGCAGAGACGCCGTAACGACGATCTCCTCGAGCGCAGCTTCTGCTGCGTTGCCAGCGCCGGGTGCAAGCATCCCGATCAGTGCCGTCAGGGTCGCAACCGCAACTGATACCTTCCGCAGGAAGTTCTTGTAACTACCTGACAGGAAAAGATAAAGACCAAGCTCGGCGACGCGCATTACCTGCTCCCTACGCCGGTACTAACCGGATCAGGTTCAACGGGTTCGCCGATAAGCGGCGGTCGCCGCGTTCGGCATCTCAGGCCATTCAGGCCACCCCAGGGCGGGCGAAGTTTACATCCTGTGCCGGGTCATGAGTATCGCCGGTTGACGGCGGACGGCCCGTCGGGGACTAATGCGCATCCCCCACGCCCGGACTACGCCCGATGGCCAGACGCTCCTGCCGCCTGTTCCACGTCGATGCCTTTACACGCGAGCGGTTCGCCGGCAACCCCGCGGTGGTCGTGCTCGATGCCGACGAGCTCACCGACGAGGACATGCATCGCATCGCGCGCGAGATCAACGGCACCGAAGTCGCGTTCGTCATCCCGTCCGAGTCCGCCGACTACGATCTCGAGGTGCGCTTCTTCGCCATGGATCGCGAAGTGGCGTTCATCGGACACGCCACGGTCGCCGCGCAGTACGTGCGCGCGGTCACCAAGGGCCTGCCGTCGGGCAGGCTCCGCCAGCGGACCGGCGCCGGCATCATCGAAGTCGAGGTCACTGGCGAGGCGCCCGACCTGCGCGTGTCGATGATCCAGAGCCCGGCGACGTTCGGACCGATCGTGCCGGAGGAACGCCGTGGTCCGGTGCTCGACGCGCTCGGCATCAGTTCTGCGAGTCTGCATCCGTGCTGCCCGATGCAGCTCATGGTCAAAGGCGGATCGCGCCTGCTGATCGGGCTCCAATCCGCCAGCATGCTGGAGTCGCTGCGGCCACAGATGGACCAGCTCGTGCACCTGACCCCGCACGTCGGTGCAGATGGCTTCTTCGTGTTTGCGATGCTGCCGGAGCAGGACGGCGCCGCGGCAACCGAATCACGGATGTTCTGCCCGGTGATCGGCGTGCCGGAAGACCCGGTGAGCGGCAACGCTCACGGCATGCTCGGCGTCTACCTGGTCCACAACGGCCTGCTGACGCCGGGCGCGGATCGCGCGTGCCGCTTCGTCGGTCACCAGGGCCGGTTCGTCGATCGCCCCGGGCGCGTCGACGTCGAAGTCACGGCCTCGGGCCGACGCGCGACCGCGGTCCGTGTGACCGGCGACGCGGTGATCGTCTTCGAGGCGGAGCTCCCCGTCTAGTTGCCAAACCCGGGAGCCGCGATCATCATCACGCTAACAAATGTTAGCGTAGTGAGCCGGCAGGATGAAGCGCTTCCCGAGCACGCTCGAGTACACGGGCCTCAACACGCCGATCGGCGAGGAGTATGAGATCGACTCGCTCGCGGTCGAGGGCCGCGTCCCCGCGGATGTCGAGGGCGTCTTCTTCCGCGCCGTGCCGGATCCGGCCTTTCCGCCCTTCGTGGAAGACGGCGGCGCCATCCTCTCGGGCGACGGCATGGTGTCGGCCGTTCGCTTCGCCGGCGGCAAGGTCGGCTTTGCGATCCGCTACGTGCAGACCGAGCGCCACAAGGCCGAGGTGGCGGCGGGGCGCGCGCTGTTCGGCAAGTATCGCAATCCCGTACACCGACCAGCCCGAAGCAAGGGGCCTCGACCGCACGGTCGCCAACACCACCCCTGTCTGGCACGCCGGGCGCCTGTTGATGACCAAGGAGGATGGCCGTCCGTATCGCGTCGATCCGCGCTCGCTCGAGACGCTGGGCCGTCACGACTTCGGCGGCAAGCTCAGGTCCGAAACGGTGACGGCGCACGTGCGCATCGATCCCGAGACCGGCGAGATGTTCTTCTTCGGCTACGAGGCCGACGGCCTGGCCTCGACCAAGGTGGCCTACTGCATCGCCGACAAGCAGGGCAACCTCGACCCGCGAGCAATGGTTCGACGCGCCGTATTGCGCGCTGATGCACGACTTCGTCATCACCGAGCGCTACGCGCTGTTCCCGATCTATCCGACCACCTGCGATGCCGCGCGCGTGAAGGCGGGCGGCGACCACTGGGTGCACGAGATGGGCCGCGACAGCTGGGTCGGCGTGATGCCGCGCTACGGCGACGTCTCGGAGCTGCGCTGGTTCCGGGGACCGAAGGGCGTCTCGTGCTTCCACATGATGAACGCCTTCGAGGATGCCGGCGGTCGCATCCAGTTCGACCAGTGCCTGTCGAACGTCAACGTCTTCCCGTTCATCCAGCGGGCCTCGGGCCTGAACGTGCCGCCCGCCGAGGCCGGCAGCACGCCTCGCGCGCTGGACCATCGATCTCGAGCAACGGCAGCGATGACGGTCACCGAGACGGTCATCGGCCCGCCGGGCGATTTCCCGGTCGATTCCCGCCGCGCGCCAGGGGCGCCCGTACACGCATGCCTGGATGCTGACCATGAACCCCGAGATGCGGGGTCCGCCAGTGCTCGGCGGACCGGTGGGCGCCATGTTCAACCTGCTGCTGCGGCTCGACTTCACCGGCAAGCCGCCGCAGGCGCTCGCGCTGCCGCCGGGCCAGTGCTTCAACGAGCCCGTGCACGTCCCGGCATCGAAGCCGGGACACGAAGGCTGGCTCGTCATGGTCGTGGACCAGCAGACCGGGCCCGTCGGACTTCAGCCACGCCGTGTGGATACTCGATGCGGGCAACGTGGCTGCCGGGCCGGTGGCCCGGATCGCCGATCCCGCACCGGCTGCGCCCGCAGGTGCACGGCTGGTGGGTGAGCGCCGCCGAGCTCGCCGCGGCGGCGTGAGCCGTCGCGCATGAGCCAGGATCGCGATGACCGGTGCGTCCGGCCGATACGGCCGGCTCGCCACCGAGAAGCTGATCGCGCAGGGGCGCGCACGCGACCTGATCCTGATCACCCGCACGCCGGCCAAGCTCGCCGACTGCGCGCAAGCGGGCTGCGAGGTGCGCTACGGCGACTTCGACAAGCCCGAGACGCTGCGCGCGGCCGTCAGCGGCGCCGACAAGCTCCTGCTGATCTCGGGCACGCGGGTCGGTGCGCGCGTGCGGCAGCACCAGGCGGCTGATCGATGCCGCGGTGGCGGCGGGCGTCCGGCACGTCGTGTACACGAGCTTCGTCAACGTCGAGCCGGCAAACCCCGCGATCGTCGCCGTCGATCATCGCGAGACGGAGAGCCTGATCCGGGCCAGCGGCCTGGCCTTTACGTTCCTGCGCGACGCCCACTATGCCGATGCGATGATCCTCAATGCCGGTCCCGGCTTCATCGCCTCCGGTGTCTGGCTGACGAGCACCCAGGGCGGTCGCGAGGCGATGGTGTGGCGCGAGGACTGCGTCGATTGCGCCGTCGCCGTGCTGACGCAGGACGGGCACGAAAACAAGGCGTATCCCGATCACCGGCCCCAACCGCGAGAACTTTGCCGAGGTCGCGGCGATGCTCGCCGAGGTGACCGGCCGGCCGATCCGCCTGGTCGAGACCGATGACGCGGGAATGTATGCCCACTTCGACGCGCTCGGCATCCCGCGCGAGCCGGTCGACGACCAGACGGTCGCGGGCATCCCGTGGAACAGCGACGACATGGTGAGCTTCGAGCGTGCGATCCGCGAGGGGCACCTCGACATCTGCACCGACGACGTGCGGCGGCTGACGGGTCGCAGGGCGCGCTCGGTGCGCGAGCTGATCGAGGCCAATGCGGACTTTCTGCGCAGCGAACGGTTCGGCCACCGGACAGCATGATCGAGTGAGGGGACGACGATGAAGGACTTCAAGGACCAGATCGCGTTCATCACCGGGGGCGCCTCGGGTGCCGGATTCGGACAGGCGCAGGTGTTCGGCCGGGCGGGCGCGAAGATCGTGATCGCCGATGTGCGCTCCGAAGCCATCGACAAGGCGCTCGCGGCGTTGCGGGACCAGGGCATCACGGCGCACGGCATCGTGCTCGACATCACCGATCGCGACGCCTACGCGCGTGCCGCCGACGAGGTCGAGGCGGTGTTTGGCGCACCGCCGACGCTGCTGTTCAACACGGCCGGCGTCAACAGTTTCGGCCCGGTCGAGAACTCGACCTACGGTGATTTCGACTGGCTGATCGGCGTCAACCTGGGCGGCGTGATCAACGGCATGGTCACCTTCGTCCCGCGGATGATCAAGGCCGGCAAGCCCGCGCACATCGTCACGGTCTCGTCGCTGGGCGGGCTGCAGGGCAGCGCGCTCGCGGCGCCCTATTCGGCGGCCAAGGCGGCGGTGATCAACCTGATGGAGAGCTATCACATGTCGCTCGCCAAGTATGGCATCGGCGTCTCGGTGCGTGTGCCCGGCGAACATCAAGTCGAACATCGCCGAGGCGACGCGGATCCGCCCCGCACGCTTCGGCGAGAGCGGCTATGTCGCCAACGAGGAGACGATCGCCTCGCTGCACAGCATCCACATCCACGGCATGGAGCCGGTCGAGCTGGCCGAGCACGTCAAGCGCGCGATCGAGGCCGGGCAGCTCTACGTGATCCCCTATCCCGAGGCGAAGGAGATGCTGCGCAAGCATTTCGACGAGATCGTCGATGCGGTGCCGCCGATGGAGGCGGATCCCGAGGGCGCGCGCAAGCGGACAGAGGCGCTGCAGAACTGGGCCGCCGACCGCGCCCGCGTGTTCACCAAGACCGGACCAGGACGCGTAGCCGACGAGGATTGCACATGCTGACGCTGTACAGCTTCGGACCCGGCGCCAACTCGCTGAAGCCGCTGCTCGCGCTCTACGAGAAGGGGCTCGCGTTCACGCCGCGCTTTCTGAATCCGGCGGTGTTCGAGCATCACGAGGACTGGTTCAAGAAGATCAATCCGCGCGGCCAGGTGCCCGCGCTCGATCATGACGGGCGGATCATCACCGAATCGACCGTGATCTGCGAATATCTCGAAGATGCCTTTCCGGACGCGCCGCGGCTGCGCCCGACCGACCCCTACGACATCGCCCAGATGCGGGTCTGGACCAAGTGGGTCGACGAATATTTCTGCTGGTGCGTCTCCACGATCGGATGGGAGCGCGCGATCGGACCGATGGCGCGATCGATCGGCGACGACGAGTTCGAGGAGAAGATGAAGCGCATCCCGATCCCCGAGCAGGTGACCAAGTGGCGCAACGCCCGCAAGGGCTTCCCGAAGGACCTGCTCGACGAGGAGATGCGCAAGGTGCGAGTGTCGATCGCGCGGCTCGAAGCGCGGCTTGCGGAGAGCGCGTGGCTGGCCGGTCCCGACTACACGCTCGCCGACATCTGCAATTTTGCGATCGCCAACGGCATGGACAAGGGATTCCCCGACGTCGTGAATGCGGCGGACACGCCGCACCTGGTCGACTGGCTCGCGCGCATCAATGATCGGCCGGCGGCGAAGGAGATGTTCCTCAAGTCCCAGCGGGAATCGCTCGCGCCGCGCCCGAAGGCCTCCGCCTGAGCTCGACCCATTCCGTCCCCAGGGAGACCCGTATGGCCAGCAACAACAGGATCACGCTCTATGATCTGCAGCTCGCGTCGGGCTGCACGATCAGCCCGTTCGTGTGGCGCACGAAGTATGCGCTCGCGCACAAGGGCTTCGACATCGACATCGTGCCGGGCGGCTTTACCGGCATCCTCGAGCGGACCGGCGGGCGCTCCGAGCGGGTGCCGGTGATCGTCGACGACGGCGAATGGGTGCTCGACAGCTGGGTCATCGCCGAATACCTCGACGAGAAATATCCCGACCGGCCGATGCTGTTCGAGGGCCCGGGCATGAAGGTGCTCACCAAGTTCATCGATGGCTGGCTGTGGCGCACCGCGATCGGCCCCGTGGTTCCGCTGCTACATCCTCGACTATCACGACCTGTCGCTGCCGCAGGACCAGGAATATGTCCGCTGGAGCCGCGAGCAATGGTTCCTGGGCGGGCAGAAGCTCGAGGAGGTGCAGGCCGGCCGCGAGGATCGCCTGCCACTGGTGCCGCCTCAGCTCGAGCCGCTGCGCCAGCTGCTACGCGACACCAGGTGGCTGGGCGGCGACACGCCCAACTACGCCGATTTTTCCGCGCTCGCCGTGTTCCTGTGGACCGCATCGGTCGCGAGGACGCCGCCGCTGACCGAGGACGATCCCCTGCGCGACTGGCTCGACCGCGGCTTCGACCTCTACGGCGGGCTCGGCCGCCACCCGGGCATGCACAGCCTGTTCGGGCTGAAGCTGCGCGACGGCGATCCCGAGCCGTTCGTGAAGGCGGGCGCGGGAGCGGCGGTGGCGCCGATCAATCGCGGCCCCGGCTCCACCAGGATGCCCGAACGCGCGAACGGCTGAGGGCACGTCGAACCGCGGGCCTCGTCAGGTGACCGCGTAATAGCGCACGAAGTTGCCGTCGGGTCGGCGTTCGCCGATGCCGACGAAGACGTGCCGGGTCAGCCAGTCGTGCTTGCCCTTCGGTGTCTCGAAAGTGGGCTGCGCGCGCAGGTAGTAGTCCTCGTGCGGCACCGGCGGCCCGCCCTCGAAGGCCCACGCCCGGAGCCGGGTCATGGCATCGGGAGTTCGTCCCCAGAGAAAACCCCGGTTCTGCATGTAGATCAGCGTGCCGTCGTCGACCTCGAGCAGGTAGCGCGCATCGAACACGGCCGTGTCGTCCGCGCGGAAGTGCGCGTAGTCGCCGCCGGAATCGGGCACTGCTCGTCCGCGCAGCCGCGGGCCCTCGAACATGCCCTCGTCCACCAGCACCGCCGAGCGGAAGCCGCCGTTGTGGACGTCCGGAACGGTGAGCACGCGCGTGAACTTGAGCCGGCACTCGAATGCGAATTCGAGCTGCGGACTGGTCGAGTGTGGAATACACGGGTCAACTCCTCGGTGGCGGAGATGACGGGCGTCAGGCCATCTCCCAGTAGAACAACCTGCCGCAGCGCGCTTCCGTGCGGCAGGCGCCGGCCGCCGCTCCGCAAGCAGAGCGCGCGCCTGGACGTAGTCGCTCCAGCTCGTCAGCCCCACGACCGCTCCGCCGGATCGAAAGCCGCGCAGCTCGCGCCACAGGTTCGCATGCTCGTGCGCCAGGTCGACCGAGCGCCCGGCGTGACGACGCTGCAACGCGCGACTCTGCGGCAGGCGGCTGTCATAGACGAGCAGCGCGGCCGGTGGCAGCGCCAGCTCGCGTCTCGTTCCCGTGGAAACGGCGGCGGCGGCCACCAGCGCGCCCTGCAGCACCGAACGGCGGGTGATGCTCATGGACCGGCCTTGCCCAGGTATGCCGGCGATCGCATCGAGCTCGGCATCCGTGACCTCAACCCGCGTCAGGCTCGGCATGGCCATCCTGCCGCGCCGCACGACGATCTTCACGTAGGTCTGCGTGAGGTCCTTGCGGTTCGCCAGCAGGCCGTTCTCCGGCGGCTCGCCGAGCATCACGCGCTGCTTCGTCAGCAGGTTCGTGCCCATGCCGCCCGCGAGATGGCACGCGCCACAGAGCTGCGAGAAGAGCGCCGCGCCATCCCTGCCGCCCGCCAGCCGATCACCCGCCGGCGCGCTGGCGCGCATCTGATAGGGCGGTGGCGGCCCGGGTGGTGGACCGCCGGGCGCCTGCGGCTCGGGTGGCGCCGCCATCGCACGACGCCGTGCGCCATGAGACTGGCGAGAGAGCACGCGCTTCATGTTGCACCCGGCTTCGCAGCCAGGTCGCGATACGCCGCAGGCCACACGCCCTGCTTGCCCGGCGCGAGGATGCCGTTCGGGTCGAGCGCGTCCTTCACCTTCTCGTTGAGACGCCGCTGCGCGTGGTCGTTGAAATCGAAGGTGGCGGCGACCTGGTCCATCCAGCCCAGGTGCGTGCGGTATTCGCCGTAGCCCGCCCGGGCCGTCTCCGTGATCAGCGCATTGAAGAGCTTGCGGATGTTCGCGACCTGCTGCGCGTTGTCGCGGTCGTACATCAGCATGTTGATGTTGGTGGCGAAGCGCCCGCTGATCGGTGAAGCTCGCGTAGAAGTCGACGTCGTGCTCGGCGATGATCCTGCGGCTGCGGCGCAGCTGGCCCAGCACGTGCTGCGATTTGGCCGGCACGACCGGTGAGAATCCGAGGTGCCCGCCGCGCCCGCCGACCCAGTCGCCCATCTGCAGCGCCACGGCGGACGGAACGCCCAGCGTCGCGTCGTACTGGCTGACAGGGTCGCCCGCCTTCCAGGCCTCCTCGAGCGGCGGCGTGGCGAGGTGCCGCGCGAAGGCGCGCTTCACCACCTCGGCCCTGGCGCGATTGAGCGCCTCGTCGCCGTACAGGCGCACCTGCACCTGCCAGTAACCGAGCTCGTGCTCCTTGAGCAGCTCCTGCACGCGGCTTTCCGGAATCGCGCCGGGCTTGTCCCAGAAATCCTTGCGCTGCCCCTTGAGCACGATCTTGCCGAGCCAGGACGGAATGAACACGTTCTGGTCGATCACGCCGGCGATCTTGAGCGGCGCGATGGTATCGACGACCCAGCCGATGTCCTCTTCCTTCGGGATGTCCCAGGTGAGCAGCAGCGAGCTCTCGGGCGCCGGCTGCAGCCACACGCCCGCCTTGGTGACGACGCCCAGGTTGGACTGCGTGAACATCTGCGTCCAGTCCGGGCCAAAGCTCAGCGGGAACACGTGCCAGCTGTGATTGCCCTGCATCGCGCCCATGCCCGTGCGCATCAGGCCGCCGTCCGGCAGCACGACCTCGAGCCCGCACAGGTTGCGCGCGTGCAGGCCATAGGGCGTGTAGCCGATGCCGTGGTCGAGCGCGTTGCCGATGACCGAGCCCCAGGCATTGCCAGGCACGGACATCCACAGCGGCACCTTCTCGCGCTGCAGGTGCTCGTACAGGTCGAAGAAGCCCACGCCCGGCTCGAGCACGCAGAACCCGAGCCCGGCATCGACGTCGAGGATGCGGTTCATCCGGCCGAGGTCGAGCACGATCGTGCCCGGCATGCGCGGCGCGTTAGCGCCGTAACCGAGATTCTTGCCGCGCGAGGTCGGCCAGAGCGGCGTCCGGTACTCGTTGGCCAGGCGCACGATGGCCTGCACTTCCTCCACGCTGCCCGGCGCAAGCGCGGCCGACGCGGGCCATTCGCGCTCCGACCCGGGCGCATAGATGTCCGAGTAGGCGTCGCGGTCCTCGTCGCTGGCGAGCACCCAGCCCTGGCCCACCACGCCCTCGAAGGACTTCAGGGCCTGCTGGAACCTCGCCGCGGATACGCCCGGCGGCAGTGTCAGTTCCACGGCTGTCATCCCCCGGACTGCGCCTGCAGCGCGCGGAATGCATCCGATTTGTCTCCAGTAGAACCCACGAATTTGGCGATTGCAAGATCCAAACAATTGTTAATGTTGCCGTAGACCCACAATTGATTGCGGGCCGACCGATCGCAACGGTGAGCAGCGATCGGAGCGAGGGCACGATGTCCAACGCCGAGAGAGTGAGGCAGAAGAACCCCGAGATCGCGCTGCTGGTGGCGATGCTGAAATTCGCATCGCTGATCAGCCGGCCGATGCGGGATGGTGTGGCCGATCCGGCAGGCCTGAGCTCGAACGAGCTGCGCATCCTGATGGCGCTCTCGGGCGAAGGTGAATCCGCCGGTCACAGCCTCGCGGAACTGATGGGCATGCACGCGATGAACGTCAGCCGGGCCCTGGCCTCGCTGCACGCCATGGGGCTCGTCGAGCCGGTGAGGCAATCGCAGCAACCGCCGGCGCAAGCCCTATCGCGTCAGCGCGCGGGGCGCCAGGGCGCACGTGGCGCTGGAAGCCAACATCGGCGCAGGTGGCGCGCTTCCTGTTCGGCGCACTCACGGCCCAGGAACGCGCCAGCCTCAAGAAAATCCTCGCGAAGCTCGACCGGCAGGTGCTGGCATGGCAGCCGAGCGAGCGGCGCCCGCACGTGCCGAGGGCCTGAGCTCCGCGGCGTGCAGGTCACGCCTGCCCGGCGAGCACCGCACCGAAGCGCGGATGGGCGAAGTGCATGGGCACGTCCTGCCGGTGCGGCCAGGTCTTGCGCGTCTGGCCGGGCGGCAGCAGCACGTCGGGTCCCAGCGGATTGTCCGGGTAGGTCTGCGTGGCCGGCTGCAGGTGCGCGACCGTCTTCGACCAGCCCTTCTCGTAGTCCGCCTGCCACTGCATCATGTAGTCGAGGCGCTTGATCTTCCACACGCCCGCCCTCGCGGACGTAATCGTTCTCGTAGACGCCGGCCTCGAAGAACTGCAGCGGCAGACCTTCGGGCTTGTAGTCGCGGCTCTCGTGGCTGCCGCCCATCAGCAGGCCGCGAAAACGCCCCTTCGCGGTCTGCCGGTCCGGCGCCACCGTGATGATGTCCTGCATCTGGAAGTGATCGAGCAGGAAGCCGTACGACCGGGCCGTTCACGCCCTGGGTGAAGTAGTTCTGGAACCAGGTGCCGTACAGGCGCCGGACGCCCTCGTGGCCGCGGTACTCGCCGGAGAGGAACACGACGGCGCCGTCCCTCGCGAACAGCTGCACCACGTCCTCGGCGCGGTTGAAGTCGATGTAGTAGCCATAGGCCCAGTGCAGACGGCGGATGGCGTTGACGTCCTCGAGCTCGCCGACGCGATGCTCCAGCGCCGCGAATCGTGCTTCGAGATCCGACATGTGCACTCTCCCCTGCGTCGATTGCGCGTGACGCTAACAAGTGTTAGGTAGGGAAGCGAGAGGAACACAGTATGGACTGGAAGGGCAAGACCGCGCTCATCACGGGCGGCGTCTCCGGCATCGGCTTCGGCATTGCCCGCGCGTTTTGCGCTGCGGGAATCGATCTCGTCCTGACCTACCGCAACGAGGACTACCGGGCCCGGGCGCGAAGCCTGGTTTGCCGCGAACGGCCGCCCGATGCCGCGCTTCGTCGAGCTCGACGTGACCGACCGCGCGGGCTGGGCCGACGTGGCCGACGACGGTGGGGCCCGTCCACATTCTCGTCAACAACGCCGGCGTCAGCGTGTTCGGCCCGACCGACGAGGCGAGCTACGCCGACTACGACTGGATCATGGGCGTGAACTTCGGCGGCGTGGTGAACGGCCTCGTGACGTTCGTCCCGCGCATCAAGGCGCAGGGACAGGGCGGGCACGTCGTGAACGTGGCGTCGATGGCGGCCTACCTGTCGGGGCCGCAGGCCGGCATCTACACGGCGAGCAAGTTCGCCGTGCGCGGCCTGACCGAGTGCCTGCGCTACAACCTGGCGCCGTACGGGATCGGCGTGTCGCTGATGTGCCCCGGGCTGACCCGGACCAACGCCTGGGACTCGGCGTTGAAGCGCCCGGCGGCGTTTGCAGCCTCGGGCTTCGCCCCGCCCGATCGCGCCGAGCTCGAGCAGTTCGGCACCGCGTTCGAGGCCGGCATGGACCCGCTCGAAGTGGGCGAGAAGACGCTCGCCGGGATGAGCGAGAATCGCGCCGTGATCTTCACGCACCCGGAATATCGCCGAGGATTTTGCGGAGATCTACCGGGAGTCGGTCGCCGCGCTGCCCGACGAGCCGGTTCCCGAGGGCGCGAGCAGCACATCGAGCGCCTGCGCCGCGACGCGAATCGCGCGGCCGCGGCGGGCAAGCGCATCGGCCTCGACGACCTGACATGAGCGTCGCAGCGGAGAACGCGATCATGAGCCCCGATGGCGTCAACGTGCGGCACGCCGACCGGATCTGGATCGGCGGCGAGTGGGTCGCGCGCGCATTCCGGCCGGAAGATCGAGCTCGTCTCCCCCGATACGGAGGAGGTGATCGGCGCCGTTGCCGAGGCCGATGCAGAGGACATGGACGCGGCCGTGGCGGCCGCGCGCGCCGCCTTCGACGCGCGGCCCGTGGAGCCGGCTGCGACCGCCCGAGCGCATCGCGATCCTGAAGCGCATGGCGCAGCACCTGCACGGGCGCACAGGCGAGATCGCGCGCGCCTGGACGGCGCAGATGGGCGGGCTCGCGAGCTTTGCCGTGCCCATGACCGCGGGCTCCACCCAGGCCTTCGAGCAGATCATCGCTGCCGCGGAGAAGTTCCTGTTCGTCGAGACCCGGCCCTCGCCGGTGGTGAAGAGCGCCATCGTCGCGCACGAGCCCGTCGGCGTCGTCGCGGCGATCGCACCGTGGAACGCCCCCTACGGGATCATGCTCAACAAGGTGGCCTATGCGCTCGCCGCCGGGTGCACGGTCATCATGAAGCCGTCGCCCGAGACGCCGCTCGAGACCTACATCATCGCCGAGGCCGCCGAGGCCGCGGGCGTCCCCGCCGGTGTCGTCAACCTGGTATGCGGCCACCGCGACGCGAGCCACCACCTCGTCAGCAACCCGGGCGTCGACAAGGTGAGCTTCACCGGCTCGACCGCTGCGGGCAAGCGCATCGCGAGCGTCTGCGGCGAGCGCATCGCGCGCTGCACGCTCGAGCTCGGCGGCAAGTCGGCGGCCATCGTCCGCGACGACTTTCCGACCGACGCGGCCGCCCGGCTGCTGACGGGAACGATCACGCTGATGAGCGGACAGGTGTGCGCGATGCTGAGCCGCGCGATCGTTCCGCGGCGGCGGCACGACGAGCTGGCCGACGCGATCGCGCGTGAGATGAAGCAGGTCGTGATCGGCCACTCCGACGATCCCGCGACCCAGCTCGGCCCGCTGGCGATGAAGCGCCAGCTCGAGCGCGTCGAGATGTACATCGAGGATGGACGCCGGACGGCCGATCTCGTCACGGGCGGCCGCCGGCCCGGCCACCTGTCCCGCGGATACTTCGTCGAGCCCACGCTCTTTGCCGGGGTGAAGAACGAGACCCGCATCGCGCAGGAGGAGATCTTCGGTCCCGTGCTGAGCCTGATCCCGGTCGAGGACGAGGAGGACGCGATCCGCGTCGCCAACGAGTCGAACTACGGGTTGAACGGCTCCGTCCTGACCCGCGATGCGGACGCCGCCTATCGCATCGCGCGGCGCGTTCGCACCGGCGCCATCGGCCAGAACGGCCTGCGCCTGGACTTCGGACTGCCCTACGGCGGATTCAAGCAGTCCGGCCTCGGCCGCGAAGGCGGCATCGAGGGTCTCATGGCCTATCTCGAGACCAAGACCATCCTGCTCGACGAGGCGCCGAAGGCGCTGTAGCCCGGACTCCGCGATCTCAGAACATGCCGTTGGGGTTGACCGGGTGCGCGGGGACTTCCTGGATCACGTCCCAGTGCTCGACGATCGCGCCGTTCTCGCAGCGGAAGATGTCGACGACGGCGAGCCCCGGGTCGCCCGGCCAGCGCTCGACGTGGACATGGACGATGACGTGGTCGCCGTCGACGAAGGCGCGATGGATGGTCTGCCTGGCGTCCGGGCTCTCCTTGCGGACATGGGCGAGGAAGCGCTTGAGCGGCTCGAGGCCGGGCTCGGCGAGCGAACTGTGCTGGATGTAGTGCGCCGGCAGATGCCGGTCGACCTGGTCGGGATCCATCGCGATCAGCACCTCGCGGTACATCGCGAGCACCCGGTCGAGATTGGCCTGCTCAGCCGCCGTTCGCGCCATGGCGCTCACTCCGAAAAATAACAATCGTTATGATACGCGGCGGCCCTGACGAGACAACATGGCTGCGAGGATCAAAGATGAACCGCGCCGGACTGTACGAGGTGCTCGACGCGTATCTGGCGGCGCTCGGCCGGCGCGATCCGCAGGTCGCTCCGCTGGGCCGATGCCCCGCTCACCTCCGAGAACAACGTGATGCTCGAGGTCGGCGATGGCCTGTGGGGCACCATCGAGGCGGTCGGCCCCTACCGGCTGCGATTTGCCGATCCGGCGACCGGACAGGTCGGCTATTTCGGCACGGTGCACGAGCACTACGAGGAATCCGCCTACACCGTGCGCCTGAAGCTGAACGCACGCCGGCGGCATCCAGGAAGCCGAGACGATCGTCGTTCGCCAGTCGGATTCCGGCATCAAGTTCGAGAATCCACGCTACTGGGACAAGCCCATCCTGAATGCCGATGCGCGAAGCCCGGTGCCGCGCGCCGAGATGATCCGCCTGGCGAACGGCTATTTCGACACGCTGCAGCTGAACGACGGCACGATCCACACGCGCTTCCATCCCGACTGCAACCGTGTCGAGAACGGAGTTCAAACGACCCACAATCCGGCGTTCGCGAAGATCGTGCCGGTCGCGGCGCTCGGATGCGAAGAGCAGTTCCGCATGGGCAACTACCGCTACGACGATCGCCTGCGCGCGCGCCGCTTCCCGCTGGTCGACGAGGAGCGCGGGCTCGTCCTCGCCTTCGGATTCATCGACCACGCCGGGCGGCTCGCCGAGTACCAGCTCACCGACGGACGCACGGTGCAATCGCCGGTGCGCCGACCGCACAGCTTCTACCTCGCGGAACTCTTCAAGATCGATTCTGGGCATGATCTGCCAGATCGAGGCCAACTTCATCACCGTGCCTTACCACATGCCGAGCCCCTGGGACGGGCGATGAGACCGGCGGTCGCCGCGCTTTCGCTCCTGCTCACCGCCTGCGCCCCGGCCCCATCCGGCTCGAGCTCGAAAGCCGGCGCCGGCGAGCACGCGAGCGCCGACGACTGGCCGACGACGGGCGGCGATCCGGGCCAGTCGCACCACTCGCCGCTCACGGACATCACGCCGCAGAACGTCGACGCGCTGGGCCTCGCGTGGAGCGCCGACCTGGGCACGAACCGCGTGCTGGAAGCCACGCCCGTCGTGATCGACGGCGTGATGTATACGAGCGGCGTCGCCGGCCGCGCCTACGCCTTCGACGCTGCCACGGGCAAGGAGTTGTGGCGCTTCGAGCCGCAGGTGGACATGCAGGTCAACCGCACGGTGTGCTGCGACATGGCCAATCGCGGTGTCGCGGTGGCGCGCGGCAAGGTGTTCGTGTCCGCGCTCGACGGCTGGATGTATGCGCTCGATGCCGGGACCGGCCGGGTCGTCTGGAAGAGCGACGCCGTGGTCGATCGCAACCGCGGCTACTCCTCGACCGGCGCGCCCGAGGTGGCCGGCGATGTCGTCGTCATCGGCAATGCCGGCGCGGAATACGACGTTCGCGGCTACGTCAGCGCCTTCGACCTCGAGACCGGCGCGCTCAAGTGGCGCTTCTGGATCGTGCCGCGCGATCCGAGGCTCGGGCCGCAGGATCATCCCGACCTCGAGCGCGCGATTGCGACCTGGGATCCGGACAGCCGCTGGGATGTCGGCGGCGGCGGCGCGCCCTGGGATGCCATCAACTACGACGCGGAAACCGGCCTCGTGCTGGTCGGAACCGGCAACGGCGGCCCGTACCACACCGTCAAGCGCTCGCCGAAGGGCGGCGATCAGCTCTTTCTCGCGAGCATCGTTGCGCTCGATGCGAAGACCGGCCGCCTGAAATGGTTCTACCAGCAGACACCGGGCGACAACTGGGACTTCACCTCCACCCAGCCCATGATCCTGACCCGGATGGTGATCGACGGCGAGACGCGCCCGGTGGTCATCCACGCGCCCAAGAACGGGTTTCTCTACATCCTCGACCGGCGCGACGGCCAGCTCCTGCGCGCCCATCCCATCGTGCGCACCAACTGGGCGACTTCGGTGGACCTGGAAACCGGCCGCCCCGCGATGAATGCCGAAGCCGCGGACTACGGACAGGGCCCGAGGATCGTGTTCCCGGCCACGCCCGGCGCGCGCAACTGGCACCCGGCCAGTTTCGATGTGCAGAGCGGGCTCTACTACGCCTCGGTCCTGGACATGGGGAACCTCATCTTCACCACGCCCGGGCAAAAACCCTTCGTTCGCCGGATGCTGAACAACGATGCGGCGCTCATCTTCGGCCCGGACCTCGAGGCAGCGCTCCCGACGCTGCCGCCGCCGCTGCAGGCGGCGGTGAAGGCGCTGCCCGCGTTCGAGGAGGTCAAGCGCGCGCCCTATGTGTCGGAGCTGCGCGCCATCGATCCACTGACCGGGCAGACCCGCTGGGCCGCGCCGACGCAGGGCTGGCAGGACCGCAGCGGCGTGCTCACGACCGCGAGCGGTCTCCTTTTCATGGGCAGCATCGACGGCCACTTCCGCGTGTTCGACAAGGCGAGATGGTCGCCTGTTGAAGTCGATCGATACGGGCAGCTCGATACTTGCCGCACCCATGACCTACCGGGTGAACGGCGTGCAGTACGTGGCGGTGATGGCGGCCTGGGGCGGCGGCGGTTTTCCCTACGTGCCGCGCTACTCTGCGGCGTACAAGCGCGGCAACCGGGGACGAATCCTCTCGTTCCGCGTGGGCGGGGGCGCCGTGCCGCTTCCACCCGAGCTGCCGCCGCTCGAACCCGCACCGCCCGCGCCGCAGCAGCAGCCCTCGCGTTACGGCAGACACGCTGGAGCGCGGCCGGGCGCTCTTCTTCGGCAACTGCGTGCTGTGCCATTCGAACCAGCACCGCTCCATCACGCCGGACCTGCGCCGGATGCAACCTGCGATACACGAGGCGTTTCGTGCCATCGTGCTCGAGGGCGCACTGCTGCCAAACGGCATGCCGCGCTGGGACGATTTGCTCAGCCCCGCGGACGTGGATGCGATCCACGCGTACCTGATCGACCTGCAGGCCAGGACGCGCGCGGACGAGCTCGCCAAACAGAAAGCCGGCGTGCCGCTCGACGCGCCGAGCCTCGCGATCCTGTCGAACTACTAGAGCAGGTCAACACGATGCGTTTCGACGGCAAGACAGTCGCCATCCTCGGCGGCAACAGTGGAATCGGCCGGGCAGCCGCGATCGGCTTTGCCGCGGAAGGCGCGCGGCTCGCAATCACCGGGCGTGATCCGGCGACCCTGCAGCAGGTCAGCGCAGAAACCGATGCGCTTGCCATCCGCAGCGACATCGCGAGCGTCGCCGAGAGCAAAGCGGCTTTCGAGCAGATCCGGGAAGCGCTCGGTCCGATCGACGTGCTGTGCGTGAATGCCGGCGTGGGTGGCTTCGCGCCGGTTGCCGAGGTGACGCCGGAGCTGTGGGACGGGCTGCACGGCGTCAACCTGCGCGGCAGTTTCTTCGCGTGCCAGGCGGCACTTCCGCACCTGCGGGACGGAGGGTCGATCGTCGTCACCGGCTCGATCGGCTCTGTGCTCGCCCTGCCGGGCAATGCCGCCTATGCGAGTGCCAAGGCGGGCCTGCGTGCCGTCGTCCGCATCCTTGCGGTCGAGCTGCTCCCCCGACGCATCCGCGTCAACATGGTGAGCCCGGGTCCGACCGAGACACCGCTCATCCACCGTAACCCCGGCATGAGCGCGAGCGCGGTCGATCACCTGCGACAGCAGATGATCGCTGCCGTGCCGATGCACCGGATGGGCGAGCCCGAGGAGGTGGCACGTGCCGTGCTTTTCCTCGCCTCGTCGGAGGCGAGCTTTATCACAGGCGTAGACCTGTTCGTCGACGGGGGCTGCGTCGAGCTCTGAGCCCCTATGTCAGCGCGTGGGCGCCGGGATGACCGGCAGGACGCCGCTAGCTGACGTGGTCGTAGAACTGCAGGTCCATCCCGCCGTCGACGCAGTCCATGATGGGCGGTACGAGGCGGTCGTGGAACGGCGTCGCCTGGTGGAGCTGGAACGCCGCCTCGTCCTTGAATCGCGCATAGACCACGTACACCGACGGGTCACTGCGATGCCGGATGACGTCGTACACGTGGGTGTCGGGCTCCTGCGCGTGCGTCAGCTCCGACAATTCCTGCTGCAGACGCTCGAACTCGGCCTCGCGCCCCTTCTTGATCCGCAACGTCGCGATGAATGAGGTCATGTCAGTTGCAGCTCCGCAATCAGCTGCTCGCGCAGCCGGAACTTCTGGATCTTGCTCGTCGACATCGGCCACTCGGTTACGAAACGCACGTGCCGAGGCACCTTGAAGCTCGCGATCTCGCGCCGGCAGTGCTCGACCAGCTCCGGCTCGGCTGCCACCTGGCCCGGCTTGAGCTCGACGAACGCCGCCGGCACCTCGACATAGCGCGTGTCGGGCAGGCCCACGACCTGCGCGAGCTTGACCGACGGATGTCGCTGCAGGCAGGCCTCAATCTCCGCGGCCGCCACGTTCTCGCCGCCGACCTTGAGCATGTCGCGCGTGCGGCCATGAAACATGATCGTCCCGCGGGCGTCGAGCGAGCCGATGTCTCCGGTGTGATACCACCCGTCGCTGTCCAGCGCGAGCGCTGTCTTCTCCGCATCCCGGTAGTAGCCTTCGAGCGTGCTGTAGCCGCGCACCAGGACCTCGCCGCGCTGACCTGCGGGCAGATCCGCGCCAGAGGCCGGGTCGACGATACGAAGCTCGAGCCCGGGCAGCGGATGCCCAAGGCGGGTCACGCGTGACTCGAGCGTATCGCTCAGCACGCCGGTGCATACCGTGCCCGCGGCTTCGGTCATGCCGAAGCTGCCGACCTGCACCGCGCCCGGCATCGCCGCCAGCATCGCGTCCTTGATGCCGGGCGGCTGGACGGCGAAGTTTGAATTCATCAGCCGGATGCGGCTCAGGTTGGTCTTGCGGAAATCCGGATGGTAGATGAGGTCGGACATGATCGTGACGAACGACGGGTACGTCGCCGTCGCCTTTTCCTTCTCCAGCATCTTGAGCGCCTTGCCTGCCTCGAAATGCTCCATCGTCAGGTACGCGCCTCCGACGTCGAGGATCGCAAGCATCGGCAGGATTGCGGCGATGTGGAACATCGGCAGCGGCGACCAGAAGCGGTCGCGCGAGGTGAGTTGATAGCGATGTCGTCCGAGCGCGATGCTGTTGCGCACGATCGCCTCATGGGAGAGCAGGCAGCCCTTGGGGTTGGCGGTCGTGCCCGACGTGTAGAGCATCAATCCGACGTCCCGCACCCTTGCGCCAAGCCGGGTGCGATGCACGGCGTCCGTCGCAACTGTCTTTGCCAGCGCGCGCAATCGCTGCTCCGGCACGAGAGGCCGTGACGCGCCCCCGCTGCGGTCCGCGCCAAGCAGCACGATGTTCCTCAGGCGCGGCGCGGCCTCGAGCCCGAGCCGGAGCGCGTCTCGCTGGGCGGCCAGGTCCGGAAACGCCTGCTGCAGCCGCTCGATGAAATCGACCTGCTCGGCGACGCGCCCGGTCGTCACCAGCGTGACGATGTCGCCGTTCTCGATCACGTAGCGCAGCTCGTGCGAGCGGTAGCGGGCATTGACCGGCACCGCGACGGCACCGCAGAGTGCGATCGCGAAGAAGTACTCGACGAATTCGGGGCAGGTGTGAAGCAGCAGACCAACGTGCTCGCGCGGCCGCACACCGAGCGCCTGCAGTCCGCGCGCACGCTCGAGCGCGCGTCCCGCGAGTGCTGCGTAGCTCAGGCGCCGGTTCGGGAAGACGAGGGCGTCGGAGTCGGAATGCTCGTCGGCCGAGGTCAGGAGCAGATCGCCTATCGTGGTCGCCCGGACCCGCAGATCCGCCAGCGATTCCCGCTTCGGTGGCGGGCGACGACGTCCGCGTCCCTTGATCGGTGATCGTCTGCTGGCGGCCATCGTCCCGTCCTGCGCCTCCGCGTCAGCTGCCGAGCGCGTCCAGGTACTCGCGCTCCCAGGTGCCATCCACGCAGTCGACGATCGTCGGGAGTACCGCGGCCAGCCACGGCGAGCTCATGTGCGCGTGTTCCGACGCCTCGTCGGGAAACGACTCCAGTACCGCATAGCGACGTGCTTCGCGCAGCCTGAAGAATTCGAAGTAGATGACCGACGGCTCGCGGCTGCGCACGGACTCGGTGAGCTCGCGACACACGCGCTCGAAGTCCGCTTCGCGTCCGACCTTCACGGTCATGCGCGAAATAAAGGTGATCCGTGGCATCGAAAGCCCTCGTGGCGCCGGCGCGCGGCCGATACTAGCATCGGCCCGTCTTGAAAAGAAACAGTCATGCCTGTTTCTTTTTGCGATGTTCCGGTAGATTGCCGCGAGGAGGCGCGCGTGTCGGAGCCAGAGTTCAAGCGGTTACTTCCCGAAGGGGAACTCGCAGCGGGAGAGATGCGCTGTGTCGAGCTCGAGGGCCGCGCGATACTCCTCTGCCGGACGCGCGATGGCCACCACGCGGTCGATGCGATCTGCACGCACGCTTTCGCGCGGCTCGATGAAGGCCGCCTGCGCGGCTATCGCCTGATCTGCCCGCTGCATGGGGCTGGGTTCGATGTGCGCACCGGTGCTGTGCTCGGCGCACCGGCGACGGTGGCGCTCGCGAGTTACCCGGTGCGCCTCCGGGACGGTTTCGTCGAAGTGCAATTGGCGCGTTGAGCACCGGGAGCGGCGATGGACTTTCAGCTCACGAACGACCAGAAGACGCTCCAGGAAACCGCGCGCCGTTACGCGCGCGAGCGGCTGCCCGACATCGCGCGCGAGTGTGAAGAGACGGCGCACGCGCCGGACCGAGCGCTGGTGCGTGAGTTCGCGGAGATGGGCTTCCTGGGTGTCAACGTTCCGCAATCCTGCGGCGGCCTGGGACTGGGCAACCTCGAGGCGCTGCTCGTGCTCGAAGAGTTCGGCAAGATCTCCTCCGCGGTGGCCTTTCCCGTCTTCGAGTCCTGTGTCGGGCCGGTCCGCGCGATAGAGCGCTTCGCATCGGAGTCGCTGCGGATGCGTGTCGTGCCCGCCGTGTGCCGCGGCGAGATCCAGGTCGCGGTGTCGATGTCGGAGCCGCAGGCCGGCTCCGCGCTGACCGATCTCACCACGCGCGCCGAGCTCAAGGGCGGCGAGGTCGTGCTGAACGGCACCAAGCGCTGGTGCTCGGGCGGCGGCCACGCCGACGGGTACGTCGTGTACTGCCGCATGTCAGCCGAGGAAGGCGCGCGCGGCATCGGCGCGGTCTATGTCGAGAAGGACACACCGGGCGTGAGCTTCGGGCGGCCCGAGCATCTGATGGGATTCCGGGGTGTGCCCTCCTCCGACATCTACTTCGACAATGCAGCGGTACCCGCGGACAACGTCGTCGTGCCGGCCGGCGGCTTCCGCAAACTGATGGAGGCCTTCGATCTCGAGCGCTGCGGCAACGCGACGATGGCGCTGGCGCAGGCCTCGGGTGCGCTCGAGGACGTCGTCGACTATGTCCAGGAGCGCCGGCAGTTCGGCAAGCCGCTCATCGACTTCCAGGCCGTGCAGTTGAAGCTCGCCGAAATGCAGATCCGGGTCGACGCCGCGCGCCTCCTGATACACCGCGCCGCCTGCAATGCGGAGCACGGGCTGCCGAGCATCCTGGAGTCTTCCGTCGCCAAGTGTTTCGCCAACGAGATCGCGCGCGAATGCTGCGGCCACGCGGTTCAGCTCATGGGCGGCTACGGCTATTCCCGCGAGTACCCCATGGAGCGGCGGCTGCGCGACGCGTGGGGCTGGGGCATCGCAGGGGGCGCCGTCGACATACAGAAGGTCAATATCGCGAGCGCAATGGTTGGCCGGCGATTCGACCAGCGACGCTGATCGGCGTCCTGACCGGAAGGAGGCGGGTCAGGTGACGGGTCGCACGCGGTATCCGAGCCGCGGGAAATGAACGACGACCGATCCGCACCGCGGATGCGAGCGCTCGACCGCAATCTCGTTCGGGCCCGCTGCGACGACCCGGCCGCGAACCGCGCCGCGTTGCGTATCGTCGGGCAATACATCGACCTCGATCCCGGCAGACAAACCCTGCGCGTCACCGGCGGCCACGAGACCGGGCTCCGGTGTGGCGTCGCGCGCGGCAGAGAGAGCCTCTTCGGCCGTGCTCTCCGTGCGCCGGCCCTCTCCGAGATCGGCGACGCGACGCTCCCAGGCTTCCAGACGCGGAAGATCGGCGAGCAACTCGTTGACGATGGGCATGCTGGCACGTGCAAACCACGGGACGGTCCACGCGTGAATGTCGACCAGCCCCGGCGCCGGGCCACCGAGGAAGGCGCGACCGTCGGCGAGCTGGAGATCGATGAAGCTCGCGTGCGCGCGAAGCTGCGACTTTGCGTGCTCGAGATCGACGGCATCGAAATCCACGTCCGGGAAGAGCTGCTGGCGGTCCCTTCGAAACTCCGACGGCCAGCCCGCGCTCGTCAGGCCGATCGCCATGTGCAGCCCCGCACGGAAGAATGCATCCGCCCACTTGACCATCGCATAGGCGAGACCGGCGTTACCGTCCGGAAACAGCGTCGGCGCGGGAAAGCGCCGCTCGAGCTCCCGGGCGATGCGTTGCGAGTCGATATAGACGTCGGCGCCCACCTGCAGCACCGGCGTGCCACGATAGCCTCCGGTGAGCGCGACGAGATCGTCCTTGGGCGGCAGCATCGGCGTGAGAACGGATTGCCAGGCGAGACGCTTGAGCCCGAGCATCCGTAGCACGCGCTGCGTAAAGGGTGAGGCGTCGTAGTGATGCAGGAAGATCTCGCTCACGATGCGTCTCCCGCAGCCGCGCGCTCGCGCTGCACCTTCGCGGCAGTCGTCGAGGTCTGCCCGTAGAGATACTGTTGCGCCTCGGTGTCGGCCGCACGTTCGGGGCCCGCCGCGAGCGCACGTTGTACGGCCGGCCGGGCGCCGATCGAGTCGAACCAGCGCCGCACCGCAGGAAAGTCTTCGAGACGCTGCCCCTGCCGCTCGTGCGGCGCCACCCAGGGCCAGCACGCCATGTCGGCGATCGAGTACTCGCCGGCCAGGTAGTCGCGGCCGTCGAGCTGGCGCTCGAGCACGCCGTACAGGCGGTTGACCTCGTCGGTGTAACGCCGGATCGCGTACGGCACGACCTCGGGTGCGAACGCGCGGAAGTGGTGTGCCTGACCGGCCATCGGCCCGAGTCCGCCCACCTGCCAGAAAAGCCAGGGCAGCACCTGGTACCGTCCGCGTATCCCGTCCGGAAGGAAGCGACCGGATCTCTCGGCGAGATAAAGGAGCACGGCCCCCGATTCGAACACCGACAGCGCGCCACCGGGTGCATCGTGGTCGACGATCGCCGGGATCTTGTTGTTCGGGCAGATGCGCAGGTAGTCGGGTTCGAACTGACCGCCGCGCAGGATGTCGACCGGCACGATACGGTACGCGAGGCCGCATTCCTCGAGCATGATCGCGGCCTTGAGACCGTTGGGCGACGGGAAGTAGTAGAGGTCGATCACGATGCGGGCGCCACCGTGTAGCCGATCCGCGGAAAGTGCACGACCACTTCGCCCGCGCGTTCATCGACCCGCCGAAGCGCCACCTCCTGCAGGTCGAGCGTGACGAGCTCGCCTGCTACCGGGACCTTGCCGTAGTCGTCGGGCGTCACGCTCACCGTCTGGCCGGCCCGCAGCCCCGAACGCTCGCCCGGTTCGACACCGCGACCGGGTTCCGGCCGCGATCGCCGCGCGATCGCGATCGCCTCCGCGGAATCGACCGCGCTCGGGCGGCCGTGGCCGATCGCGCGGACGCGTGCTTCCCAGGCCTGCAGCCGCGTGAACCGCGCGAGCAGGCTCGCCGCGTCGGCGAGAAAGCCGCGCACCATCGACAGGACGTACCAGGCCGTGATGTCGGCGAGCCCGGGCTGCGCTCCCTGCAGGAAATCCCGCCCGTCCTCGAGCTGCTCCTCGACGAGCGCCGTGTGCGCCAGCAGTTGCGAATACAGGTGCGGCACGCGGGTCTTCAACGCGCCGAAGTCCATGTGCGAGAAAAACTCGCGTCGATCCTTCAGCAACTCCGCGGGCAAATCCTCGTTGACCGTCATCGCGAGACCGGCGCCCGGCTCGAAATACCGCTCGCCCCAGGCGGCCAGACCGATGGCCAGGCCCGCGCCCCCATCCGGAAAGAGCGTCGGTGCCGGATGACGACGCTCGAGCTCGCGCGCGATACAGTTCGTGTCGCAGTAGACGTCGGCACCAACCTGCAGCACGGGTGTCTTGCGATATCCGCCGGTCAGGGCGACGAGGTCCGGCTTCGGCATGATCATCGGGATCTGCACGCTGCCCCAGGCCAGTCGCTTGATCCCGAGCATCAGCCGCACCTTCTCCGCGTACGGCGAGACGTCGAAGTGATGGAGGATGAGTTCGCTCACGCAGCTTCCTCCCGAGAGCAGCCGCCAGCGGCGCGGGTCCGATCACTATAGGCCCCGGCGACTGAAAAAAACAGTCATGCTTGTTTCTTTCTGCACGCACCGGACCTTATAATCCTTCCCTGTCCAATAGAGGTGCGGCCATGGATCCGAGCGTCACGGAACGCCTGACGCGGCGCGTGCTCGAGGGCATGGAGTACGAGACGAATCGCTCCGGCCCTCCCGAGGGCTTTCCGCGCCTGCCGCGAATCCCCGGCGGACGCTACAACGATCTCTCGTTTCTCGAATCCGAATGGCGCGGCCTCTGGAAGCGGACGTGGCTCTACGCCTGCCATTCGGACGAGCTGCCACGCGCAGGCGATTTCCTGCTCTGGCAAAGCACCGGCGCGCCGATCCTGATCATTCGCGGGCGTGATCTCACGATCCGTGCCTTCTACAACACCTGCCGGCACCGTGGCGCGCCCCTCGTAAAGCAGGCGCATGGGCATTGCGACGGACTCGTCTGCTCGTATCACGGCTGGACCTACGGTCTCGACGGCCAACTGCTCAACCTGCGCGACAAGCGAGACTTCGTCGATCTCGATGTGGCTGCGCACTCGCTCACGGCGGTTCGCTGTGAGCAGTTCGCAAACTGGGTGTTCGTGAGCGAAGACCCGGACGCGCCGCCGCTGCTCGAGTATCTCGATCCGTTCCCGGCGCAGTTCGGACAGTTTCAGCCCGAGACCTTCCGCTTCGTCGAGAAGCACGGCTTCGACCTCAAGTGCAACGTAAAGGTCCTGCTCGATGCGTTTCTCGAGGTCTATCACCTGAAGTCCATACACCAGGGGACGGTCGACCGGTTCCTCGACTACCGTGGCACGACGATCGCCTTGTATCGCAACGGGCATTCGCTGATGGTGACGCCCAATCGGCGCCCCGACTGGGTAGACCCCGGCACGCGCGGCATGAAGCGGGTCGAGACCGCGAGCGTCATCTCCACGCACAACAACCCGTCGTTCAACTTCTATCCGAATCTCGTCGCTCCGATCGATCCCTCGGGTTGCCCGTTCCTGCTCTACTGGCCGACCGGACCGGACACGATGCGCATCGAGTGCCACTGGTTCGCGCCGGACTGGGGCGGCGGCGAGCTTCACCCGCTGTGGCCAACGCGCATCTCGAACTTCGACCGCATCCTTGCGGAGGACACCCAGTTCGCCGAACAGATCCAGCAGTCGGTGCAGTCCCCCGGCTTTCGTGGCATGACCCTCAACTACCAGGAACGGCGCATCTACCACTGGCACGAGGAGCTCGATCGCCGCATCGCGCGCGCCGGTATCGCGATTCCCGAGAGCCTCCGCGTACCGTCGCTGCTGGAACGCTATTACGAGAACTGATGCGTGACTGAGGCATCGACGGGGATAAGGGCATGCGGCGCGTATCTGCCCCGGGCGCGGATCGAGCGCGCGACGATCGCGGCGGCGACCGCCTGGGCGCGCGGCCGCGGCGCGGCCGCGGCAGGCCGACGGACATTCTGCAACTGGGACGAGGACAGCGTCACCATGGCGGTTGAAGCCGCGCGCAGCTGCCTCGAGGGCGCCGATCGCCATCGCGTCGGTTGGGTGGCGCTCGCCTCCACCACGCCGCCCTTCGCCGACCGGTCGAATGTGGGCCTCGCGTCCGCGGCACTCGGCCTGCGCGAGGATTGCGCCACGCTCGATATCGGCTCCTCTCGCCGCAGCGGCACCGGCGCACTCATCGCCTCGCTCGAGCGTGCGAACCGAACGGACGATGCTCTGGTCATGGCGGCGGACCGCCGGTTGGCTCGACCCGGCAGCCCGCAGGAAGCCGGTTACGGTCATGGCGCGGCCTGCCTGCTCGTTGGAAGCGGTCCCGGCGTCGCTGCAGAACGGCTCGCGCACGCCTCCCTTGCCTGCGATTTCGTCGACCAGTATCGCGAGACGGGAGACGAATTCGATTACGGGCTCGAGGAGCGCTGGGTGCGCGACGAAGGTCACCTGTCGTTTCTGCCGAAGGTGATCCGCCTCGCCCTCGAGCGCGGAGGCGTCACCGCGGAACGGGTGGCGCATTTCATCGCGCCGACGCCGGCGCGCGTCTCTCACTCGATCGCGCGCGCGGCCGGCCTGCCGGACTCCTGCGTGGTCGCGGACCGCATCGACGCCTGCGGCGACACGGGCACGCCCCATCCGCTGCTGCTGCTCGCTGAGTGCCTCGAGCGTGCGTCACCAGGCGATTTGATCCTGGTCACCGGCTTCGGGCAGGGCGCCGACGCGATTCTGCTGCGCGCGACCGAGCAGCGTGCGTTCTGCGCGGCGCGGCGGCGTGGGTGCTGCCCTGGCGGCGGCGCCGCTGACCCCGACTACCTGCGGTTTCTCTCACATTGCGGCATTGTCGAGATGGACTGGGGCAAGCGCGCGGAGCGCGACGCCCGTACGGCACAGACCGTCGCCTGGCGTCGCCACCGCGACGTCACGGCCTTCATCGGCGGACGCTGCCGGCGCTGCGACACGATCCAGTTCCCACGCACGCGTGCCTGCGTCAACCCCGAATGCCGCGCCTTCGACACGCAGGACGAGCACCAGCTCGCCGATAGCGGCGGATCGGTCAAGACCTACACCGAGGACTGGCTCGCTTACTCGCGCGACCCGCCGCTCGTCTACGGAAACGTGGCCTTCGATGGCGGCGGAAACATCTTCACCGAGTTCACCGATACGCGTCCGGGCGAGTTGGCCGTGGGCACGCGGGTGCGCTTCGTGTTCCGCGTCAAGGACATCGATGCGACGCGCGGCTTCCGTCGTTATTTCTGGAAGGCGACGGTCGCGAGATAGCGATGGCAAGTGGCATCCGCGACAAGGTGGCGATCATCGGCATGGGCTGCTCGCGTTTCGGCGAGCGCTGGGACTGCGGCCCCGACGACCTGATGCACGAAGCGTTCGCCGAGGCGATCGCCGACGCCGGCGTGGAACGCGATCGCATCGAGGCGGCCTGGCTCGGCGTCTTCTACCAGGAACAGAGCACGTCGAAATCCGGTTTGCCGCTGTCGATGGCGCTGCGCCTGCCCAACGTGCCGGTGACGCGCGTCGAGAACCTGTGCGCTACGGGCACGGAGGCGCTGCGCGGCGCGGCGTATGCGGTGGCCGCCGGCGCGGTCGACATCGCGCTCGCGATGGGTGTGGAGAAACTCAAGGACACGGGCTTCGCCGGCCTGCCCGAGCGCAGCAAGGGCACCTTCGAGGACCTCTGGCAGCCCGGCTTCACGCCACCGGGCGCGTTCGCGCAGCTTGCGGGCGCGTACGCTGCCCGACACGGTCACGACATGCCGACCCTGAAACGCGCCATGGCGCACGTGTCATGGAAGAGCCACGAGAACGCCGCACGGAACCCGAAGGCGCACCTGCGCAACCGGATCCGCATCGAGCAGGCGCTCGACGCCCCGATGGTCGCCTACCCGCTCGGCCTGTACGACTGCTGCGGGGTGAGCGACGGCGCGGCCTGCGCGATCGTCACCACACCGGCGATCGCGGCCTCGCTTGGTCGCCGCGACATGGTGGCGATCAAGGCGCTGCAACTCGCCCCGTCGAACGGCGTGGAGCTCAGCCATGCGAGCTGGGACGGAAGCCACACGATCACGACGCGCCTCGCTGCCGAGCGTGCATACCGGGAATCAGGCCTGACCGATCCGCGGCGAGAGCTGGGTGTGATCGAAGTCCACGATTGTTTCTCCATCACCGAGCTCGTGCTCATGGAAGATCTCGGGCTCTCCGACCCCGGGCGCGCCGTACACGACGTGCTCGATGGCCGCTACGATCGCGATGGCGCGATCCCCTGCCAGGCCGATGGCGGGCTCAAATGTTTCGGACATCCGGTGGGCGCCTCCGGGCTCCGCATGGCCTACGAGGTATACACGCAGCTGCTCGGACGAGCCGGCGAGCGGCAGGTCGGATCCCCCGCCTTTGGCCTGACGCACAATCTGGGCGGCATCCCGAACCGCAACGTAGCGAGCGTCTCGGTGCTCGGGCTGCACAGGAACTGACCATGGACAGACGAGTGCGGCGGCTCAAGCCAACCAGTGTGCCGCGTGACTGGGGGTTCACGGACGAGCAGCTTGCGACTCACCCGATCGCGTTCCGCCCGGACCTGCTCGCAGGCAAGGCCTGCCTCGTGTCGGGAGGCGGCTCCGGGATGGGACGCGGCATGGCCTACGCGCTCGCCAGGCTCGGAGCCGAAGTCATGATCTGCGGCCGCCGCAAGGAGAAGCTCGAAGAAACCGCCGCCGGCATCCGCCGGCACCTCGATCGCAGCATCGCCACGCGCGCGATGACCATCCGCGATCCGGAGCAGGTCGACGCCCTGCTTGCCGAGACCTGGGAGCGTTTTGGCCGCCTTGATCTGGTGGTCAACAATGGCGGCGGCCAGTTCCCGCAGCCGGCGATCGACTTCAGCGTCAAGGGCTGGCGCGCTGTGATCGACACCAATCTCAACGGCACCTGGTACATGATGCAGTCGGCCGCACGCCAGTGGCGCGATCACGGCGCCCCCGGGAGCATCGTCAACATCGTGGCCAACGTCTGGCGTGGCATGCCACAGGTGGCGCACACCTGCGCTGCGCGCGCTGGTGTCATCTACCTCAGCAAGACCGTAGCAACCGAGTGGGCGCCGTACCGGATCCGCGTCAACTGCATCTCGCCCGGCTCGATCGCGACCGAGGGCCTCAACGTCTATCCTGACGGTGTTGCCGACAATTTCCGGAAGTCCAACCCGATGCGCGACATCGGCGATGTGTACGACATCGCGCAGGGGGTCGTGTATCTCGCCGCCGATACCGGCAAGTTCATCACCGGCGAGGTACTGGTGATCGACGGCGGCAACTCGCAATGGGGCGATGTCTGGCCCGGCGGCAAGCCGGAGTATTTTCGCATCGACGAGCCCTGAAATCGAGGATCCGAGGCCATGAGCGACACACTGCTGACCCGAACCCCGCGCGCCCGCCTGCCTGAGCGATTCCAACCCGCCTGGGACGCGATGCAGGAGCTCACGGAGGAGCCGACGTTCGTCGAGGTGTTCGCCAGCAATCCGGCGATGCTCGAGTTCGTGATGGATCGATTCTACGCGGGCGTATTCTTCGGCGGGCAGGTCAACCAGCGCTACAAGCAGCTTGCGCGGCTCAGGCTCTCGCTGCTGCATGGCTGCCGAACCTGCAACCGGCAGAACGTGCCCGGTGCGCTCGCGGCAGGCGTGAGCCAGGCGCAGATCGACGCGATGGACGAATACGAGTCCGGGCCTTTCACCGATGCCGAGAAGACCGTGCTCGCCTACGCCGACGAAGTCGCACTCACCAACGTGAACGGCCGCCTGACACCCGCGCTCTACCGCCGGCTGCGCGCGCACTTCTCCGAGGCGGACATCCTCGAGCTCGGCGTCGCAATGGCGGTGATCTCCGGACTCGCGAAGCTGTCCTTCGTTCTCGACCTGGTCGAGAAGGAAAGCTACTGCCCGTTCGCGTCCGCCGCCGGTTGAGACACCGGTCGGCGAGGACGCGGAGCGTCCGACGGTGCTGTACATGATGAGTCTCCTTCGCTTGGGATGCAGGCGGTTGCCTGCGCGAGGGAGGCGCCGACTGCAATGTATCGTCGCGGTGCGGTCTATTGTCGCAGCGCGTTCACCGCTACCCAGGCGGTCTGTCTGCGAGTTGCCGATCTGTTCGACGAGTGCCTCACGGCCGCTGGGGTAGACCGTGGCTGTGTTCGAGTCGATAGATGGCGCGGTCGATGCGAGCCAGGAGCGACGGATTGTCAGTGACCGTGCGTGCGTTGGTTGGCCGTCGGTGACTCACCGCGCCACGGTACGGCAGTGCGACTGTGGGTATCCATGGGAAATCTCATACGGGATTTGTCACTTCGCACTACTGTATGGACAGCGATCGCCAGCTGACGCGATCATGCGTCGATGTTCGGTCGGTATGTAACCCTCGACGACGCGTCTCTCGCGCGCGCGTACAACCTCACGGCGGGTGAGTGGGAGGCGCGGATTCTCGTTTTCTGTGAGTATCGAGCGGCCGCTATCCACAGGTCGTCCACCGCGGCGGTTGATAACCACCGTGGCCCGGCAGGTGGCCACATTGCGCGGCCGCAGTGAAAGCAGCACTGCAGGACAGGCTCCGCGTTCTCCGGTCCTATACGACCCTGACCGTCCTTTTCATGGGCGGGGGCAGCATTTATATCCTCCCTTACCTGAGCACCTATCTCTACATCCCGATGAAAGACGCCATGCATCTGGACAATCTGCAGATTGGCCTGATGGGAAGTGCGATGGGATTGACCTCAATGGTCTTCTACTGGCCGGGAGGCTGGTTGGCGGATCTGTTTTCGCCGCGCAAACTCATCGTTCTTTCCCTGGTCATCAACGGGCTGCTGGGCTTCTGGCTCGCGACAATTCCGTCGTTCAAGGTGTTGTTGGCGATCTATTTACTGATGGGTGTGTCTCTGACACTGACCTTCTGGTCGGCCATGATCAAGATGGTCCGGCTGCTGGCGCCTTCGAACCAGCAGGGAAGATACTTCGGGATTCTGGAGGGCGGCAGAAACCTCACGGCGGTGGTGGTGGTTGCAGCTGGCCTGTACCTGTTTGACTGGCTGGGCAGCAACAGCAACGGATTGCGCTGGACCATCGTTCTGTTCTCTACGTTACTGCTGGTGCTCGGCGTACTCAGTTGGGTGTGTCTTCCGGAGACTACCGCCACCGGCGCGACCGCTGCGGATGACAGGGCGAAGATCCCATTGCCGGCGGCGATCAGCCGGGTCGTGCGGATCCCGGCCGTCTGGCTGACCATGCTAATCATCTTGTGTGCGTACGTGACCACGGCGGGATTGGCATATTTCACGCCCTATGCCACTGATGTCTACAAGCAAAGCGTGGTCTTCGGCGGCGTGCTGTCCATGATTATTCAGTCGACTGGCATATTCGCCTCGTCGTCCGCAGGGTTTCTTGCCGATCGCTGGACCACTTCACGCACCTTAGTCTGGCTGTTCGTTGCGCTGGCTTCTTGCCTGTTGCTGTTCGTGATCGTCCCGGGCGGCGCGCATCTGTTCCCGCTGTTGCTCATCAATTCGATTGTCATTGGCTGCGTCATCTACGCTCTTCGCGGGATCTACTTCGCGCTCCTCGAAGAAGGCGCCATCCCCGTCACATTGAGCGGCACGGCCGTCGGCCTGATATCCCTGGTGGCATTCACGCCGGACATATTCATTCCCGCGGTAGCCGGGCATCTCCTCGATCGCTATCCGGCAGGTGGCCTCGGCTACCGCTATTTTTTCCTGATACAGGTGATCTTTGCCGTCGCCGGCATCGGGTTGACCCTGCTGTTTCGCCGCCGCATCAGCGCCAAGCTTGCAAGACGATCGTAATGGGCCGGGCACTGCTCGCGGCAGGAAGGGTTACGGAGGCCACCATGACGCTCGAGAACAATGTTCACGAGGTACGCGAGATCGTCGCGACGAGCGACACGTTGCAGGTGCAATACATTCTCGGCGCGTCGGAGCAGGCGATGGGTGCGGTTCACGCACACCTCGCCGCAACCTCTGCGAACGATCGCGCCGCCCAGCTACGCCACTGGCGGCTGGCGCAAAAGCGGTACGAGAAGGCGCTACAGAGCTTCGAGCCGGTCACCGCCAGCGTCAAGCTGGACCACATGGACCGCCGCCCGGTCGATGAAGCGGTCGCTGGCCTCACACTTAGCAGGACTGAGATTGCGAGCTTGGAGAGCGGACAGCGGTAGGTCGTGGCGTCGCCGTTGTGCCGACAGGTCGCCGGGCGCCCTCAGCTTTCGGGGCCGGATCGGCCCTGGTCTTGAGCTGGCGCGACTTGCAGAGGCAGGCTCACGCCGGCCTCTGCACGTTCCCGGATCGCTTGCGCTACCAGCCGAACTTCATGCCGAGCTGCAGCCCGTAGTTGCGGGGAGCGCCGAACTGCGAGTGGGTCCAGAGGCCGGCCACCACCTGCGACGCGACGCGGTACCGCTCGTCAGTCAGGTTGTTGCCGAACGCCCGTACGAACCAGTCGCCCTCGCCCGAGGTGTACGTGATGCTCGCATCCAGGACCGTTCGCTCGTCGAGGATGGAGTTGAACTCCGGGCGGAACTCCGAGTAGTAGAAGACGTTTTCGTCCTCGTACAGGAGCGAGCCGTACAGATCGATCGTGCCACCCACCGCCTCGAAGGAATACAGGCCCTGGATGCCGTATTTCCACTCCGGCGTACGGGTCAGCGGCAGGCCGCTCAGGAACACGTCGTTTACGCCATCGCCGTTGGTGTCGGCCTCGAACTTGTCGTACTCGCCGTCGTTGTAGGAAACGTTGGCGGACAGTGTGAAGCCGTCGGTGATCAGGGCCGTCCCTTCGAGCTCGAATCCCTTTACCGTCACGTCGGCTGCGTTGAAGAATCGCGTCTCCTGGAATTGCGTGCCGACCGGATCTCCGGGGCAGGTGTCGTTTGCCACCGCCGGGTTGGGTACGCACACGAGCGTGACGAGGGCACGCTGCGCGTCGGTGTACTCGACGTAGAAGAGCGCCGCATTGAGGCGCAGCCGGTCCTCCAGCCAGGTCGTCTTCAGACCCGCTTCGTACGAATCGGCGAATTCCGGATCGTATGGCGCAAGGAACGCATCGAGAATGACGGTCGCCGTACCCGTCTGGTCGTTGTACCCGCCGCTCTTGAAACCGCGGTCGTAGCGCAGGTAGCTGTTGATGTCCTCGCTGAACTGGTAGGCGATTCGCGCCGTATAGGTCGGCTCCGACCAGGATTCCTCGTCGGTCCGGACGCCCGCGTTACCCGGCCAGTCGGTCCGGCCGAAGTCCGCGAGGTCGAGCGGCTCGCCGAAATCGTCCCAGCTCGCTCCGCCGGTGATCGCCTCCACCGACGCCTGCGGGCGGCCGGTCCACTCCTTGGTCTCGTCCGTCCACCGTGCGCCGGCACCGAGCGTCAACGCATCGGTCACGTTCCAGCTCAGATCGCCAAAGAACGCATAGGCTTCTGCGTCCTGCTTGTTGCAGAGTACGGACGGGAACGTGTTGGCGCCGGGCACGCCGAACACCTCGTTGATACCGAGCATCTGCGCTACGCAGAACACGTCGTCGTTCTTCTGGTAGAACCCGCCCACGACCCAGTCGAGCGTCTCCGCGTCGCTCGAGGACAGCCGCAGCTCGAGCTGGGTGGTCTCGCGATCGTCGTCGCGCGAAGCATCGAAGAGTGACAATTGTTCGCTGGTGGCCGAGACCGGCACCGCGCCGGTATATGTATTCGGCAGCCGTGACTCCTGCTCGCGGTAACCGGCCACGCCGTCGAGACGCAGGCCACCCAGATCCCAGCCCAGGTTGAGGAAGAAGCCATCGACGTCGATGCGCTGACCGCGCTCGGTTGCCATGAACCCGTCGTTGCGATCGGTGGTCGCCATGTTGTCGATCGGGTCTCCGGTCGGCTGAGTCACGCCGATGGAGTTCCAGACGAAGACGCAGCCGCCGGCGTTCGGGTCGCCGAATGGCGTGCAACCTGGCTCACGCGGCGTGTCGTTGAATGCGGGCACGGCATCCGAGCGGTCGCGAACGATCTCGTACTGAAACAGCAGGCTCAGGTCCTCGTTCGGCTCCCACAGCGCTTTGAGGCGGCCATTGAAGATGTCGTCGCCGCCGACGTCCTCGCCTTCGCCCTGCCCGGTCAGACCATTCCATTGGGGAAGGAAGGCAAACGTCGGACCGTAGGTCGCGCCGTTCTCGTAGTAGCCATCCGACTTGTCGTAGGCGCCGACGAGCCGAACACCGAATGTCTCGCCAAACGGCATGTCGAGCGCGCCTTGAATCTGGTAGTGATCGAAACTGCCGCCCAGCGCGCGCAACTCGAGACTGCCTTCCTCGAGCGACGGCCGTTTCGTCGTGACGTTGACCAGGCCGCCGGTAGTGTTCTTGCCGAACAGCGTTCCCTGCGGCCCGCGCAGCACCTCCACGCGCTCGATGTCGAAGGTGTCCAGCAACTGGGTCTGCACGGACGGCATCACGAAGTCGTCGATGTTCACCGCGACCGGGGAGTCGAGATAGACGATGATGTCGGTCTGCCCGACGCCGCGGATCGCGAAAGACGCCGCGTTGAAAGCCGTGATGCGCGCCGCGGAGAAATTCGGGATCGCCGCGGAGATGCCGGAGATGTCCCGGGCCACCATCCGGTTGAGTGCTTCCGAGTCGAGCGCCGTGACTGCGACGGGCGTCTCCTGAAGATTCGTCTCGCCGCGGCGGGTCGCGGTCACGAGGATCTCTTCGAGTCCTCCGCTCGCCTGCGCCGCGACGAGGGCCCGGCGCGAGCGTTGCGGCGCTCGCAAGCACCGCAGAAACGACGGTTGCGATCGGCGTACGGTGTGAACGGTATGGCTTCATTGCGATCCCCCTGATGAAGTACGGGCGGCGTCGCGCTGCGTCGTTCAACTGCGCGCCCGCCGGCGCACGACGGGAGACTTTTAGAACAGCTTTCGTAAAAAAGCAAACATGACTGTTTTTTTCTCTCGCAACGCCAAATCTGGCGCAGGTGGCCGCGGAATTGCCCGTGGAATGCTGCGACTGTTGCATCGACCCGACAACTGCTCCGAAGCAGCTCAGTCGACCAAAAATAAAACAGTCAGGACTGTTTCTTTCCAGCCCTGCTTTGCTATATTTGACGCAGACCGTCTCCGGGTCAGACTGATCGGCGTCGGCGCGCGCCGGCGAGGAGCGACGATGTCCGCGATCCTGAAGCCCACCTGGCCGATGTCGCTCAACGCGCCGGCCGACAGCCTCGAGGCCAAGCAACCTGACGTCGACAACGGGCTCGACGTCCCGGATCCCGGGCGCTACTACACGCCCGAGTTCATGCAGCGCGAGTGGCAGCAGATGTGGCCGCGCGTGTGGCTGCTCGCGGGCGTCGTTTCGGACCTGCCGGAGCACGGCGATTACTCCGTTTTCGAGATCGGCGCCGAGCAGATCCTCCTGATCCGTCAGGCGGACCACTCGATCAAGGCCTTCTACAACGCGTGCCCGCATCGCGGCAACCGTATCGCGCTCAACGAGCGCGGCAGCGTCGCCGCAGTTCACCTGCTCTTTCCATGGCTGGCAGTTTCACTGCAACGGCCGGCTGAAGGCGGTCTCGGACGAGCACAGCTTCGCGCCGGCGCTGATCGCGCATCGCCCGGGCCTGACCGAGGTGCGCTGCGAGATACGCGGCGGGATCATCTTCGTCAACATGGACGGGAAGGCACCGCCGCTCGCTGACGCTCTCGGTCTGCCGCCGGGCTATATCGAGAACTACGAGATCGAAAAGATGCACGTCGTGCATCACGTCCGCACGGAATGGGCCGCCAACTGGAAGACGGGTGTCGACGCCTTCTACGAGACCTATCATCTCCCCTACGTCCATCCGCAGACGCAGACCGTCATGGAGGACTACAGCCAGTACGACCTCTATCCGAACGGTGCGAGCCGGATGATCGTGCCGCTCTGCACGAAGTCGCATCGGGTCGCGGACCAGCAGTCGGTCGATGCCGGATTGCGCTTCATGATGCAGGACGCGGGAATGGACCCGGACAGCTTCCGCGGCTCGGCCAATGAGGTTCGCACCTCCATCCAGCGTTCGAAGCGTGCGCGCGCGCGGCGGCTCGGCCTGACGCACTACGAGAAATTCAGCGACGGCCAGCTCACGGACAGCTGGGCGACCGGGCTCTTCCCCAACGTGCAGATGGGCATGCATCCGGAAGGCGTATTCATCATGCGCTTCCTGCCGCATGCGACCGACCCGGAGATTTTCTATTACGACACGATGATCCTGTATCGCCCGGTGCCCGACCCGAACTACACCGTGCCCGCCTGGATGGGCCTGCCGCCCGGCACCGACGTCACAGGCGAGACGCGGCCGGAGACCATCCACGTCCCGCAGGGCGCGCCGCCCGGTCTCGGCGAGGTGCTCGACCAGGACTCGGAACTGCTGCCGGTCGTGCAGAAGGGCCTGCGGTCGCGCGGCTTCCGCGGTCCGCTGTGGAGCGAGCAGGAGCAGCGCGTGCGCCACTTCCACCGCGAGCTCGACCGCTATATCAACGGCGAGAAGTGACGGCGTCGACTGCCGTCAGGCGAGCCACCGGTACAGCTCTCCGCTCACCGCCGCGCGGCCGTCCTCCACCAGCTTGATCGCGTGCGCGGCGAGCGAGTAACGCGCCCAGGCGTGCAGCGACACCGGAACGTCGTCGTAGACCACGGGCAGGATCTCGTCGAGAGTGGCGCTCCCGCGCGCCGAGAGCGCTGAAACGAGCTTTCGCCTCGCGGCCGAGTCGATGCGCGATGACTCGTGCGACCTCCCCCTGGGCGTCGTCGATCAGGGTGCCATGACCGGGCGCGAGCGACCTGACCGGCAGGCCCTGCAGTCGCCGCAACGACGCGCAGGTACTCGCGCATCGAGCCTTCCGGCGGGATGATGACCACGGTCGTGCCCTGCATCAGGTGATCGCCGGTGAAGAGCAGTCCCTCGTCCTCGAGCAGCAGGCAGACGTGGTTCGAGACGTGCCCCGGCGTAAATATGGCTCTGAGCCGGAATTCCGGGATGCGCGATGCGTTCGTCGTCGCCGAGCATCGCGTCCGGCACATAGCTCGGATCCTGGTAAGGATCGTCGGGGCGCGGCCGCCCGAGCACCGGCGCCCCGGTGCGCGTGCGAAGCTCGGCTGCGCCGGGCGAGTGATCCGGATGGGAATGTGTACAGACGATCCGGTCGATGCGGCCGCCGGCGACGTCCAGGATCCGGTCGAGATGCGCCGCATTCTGCGTCCCCGGGTCGATCACGATCGGCTGCGCCGCGCCTAGCACGTAGGTATTGGTTCCCGGCCCGGTCAACGGGCTCGGGTTCGGCGCCACGATGCGCCAGCACCTGCGGCCCGATCCGCGCGACACCGCCGGTGACGGCCGGTGCGGCGGGATCGACCGGCAGCGACCGGTACGGGGTACTCATACGCCGATTGTGCCTAAGGCTTTCGTGCTGCGACATGTCCGGCCACCAGTGGCGTGGACGAGGCGGCAGGTTCATCATCGGCGCGTTCAAGCGAGCCAACACAAAGCCGGCACACCGGCAAAGGAGCCTCGCAATGAGAAAGCACCTGATTGTTTCGTGCGAAACCACGACCTGTTCGCGATCTATCAGTACCTGCGCGCGATTCCGTCACGGCCCGATGCACCGGCACCCTAGCTGACCTGCCCGCCTTCCGCCCACCCGGGCGGGAGGCGGCGATCTAATGCGCCTTCGCCTCCTGCATCGTCCGCACGTCCTGCTCGTCGCTTTCCTGGTGGTGATGCTCGCGGTGTTTCCGCTGGTCGAGCGATCGGGCCTCGGCCGCACTCTACTCAACGTCTTGCTCGTGACGGGCATCGTCGTCGCGCTGCACCGCGTCCGCGCACCGCGCTCCGGCGTGCGGCTCATCACCGTGCTGGGGTTCATCGCCGTGGCCGCGCAGGTCGTGGACGAGACCTGGTGGCCCGACCAGACCGAGCTCGCTTCCGCGCTCGCGCAGACGGCCTTCTACTCGGTTGCGGCCGTGCTCATGTGCATCTACATGCTGGGCGACACGCGCGCGACGATCGACGAGCTCTTCGCCGCGGCCGCCGCCTTCATGCTGCTGTCGCTCGCATGGTCGATGGCGTTCTGGTGCATCGAGTACCTGAATCCGGGATCCTTCGTCAGCGCCCACCCGGTGCTGCCCAACCGCCGGACCTGGTTCGAGTTCCTCTACCTCAGCATGACGACGCTCTCGACGACGGGCTTCGGTGACATCGTGCCGGTGTCGAGCGCGGCCCGCGCCGCCGTGATCCTCGAACAGTTCGTCGGCGTGCTCTACGTGGCGCTGGTCATCTCGAGGCTGGCCGGTTTCGCCGGTCGAGCGGACTCCGACCCGGTCTGAGAGCCATCGCAGCGCCGTCCGGGTGGCTTCGCGCTACCCTTCGCGTCTCGATGGACGCCCGGAGAACGTCGATGCAGCTCGGATGGCTCGCCATCGCGATCGTCGCCACGGTCGCCTATCACGTCGTGCTGAAGGTGACGCCCCCGGCTGCGAGCCCGTTCCTCTCGCTCGCGGTCAGTTACGGAGCGGGCGCGCTCGTGTTCCTCCTGCTGTACGTGGTCACGCCGGGCGGGACGACCGTGGGTACCGGCCTGCAGGCGCTCAACTGGACGGCGCTCGCGCTGGCGGCGGCCGTCGTGCTGCTCGATCTCGGGTTCCTGCTGCTCTATCGCGCGGGCTTCGACATCAGCCTGGGCCAACTGATCACGCAGTCGGCTGGGGCCCTGATCCTGCTGGGCGTCGGCGTCGCGTTCTTCCAGGAGCGCCTGACGGCGATCAATGTCAGCGGCATCGCGCTCTGTATCGTCGGCCTCTGGCTGATCAACAGCCGCTAGCGTTTGCCTGGCCGCTCCTCTAATGCGCGTAGCCCTGGTTCTCGTCGTCGGCGCCATCTGTGCGTTGGCGCTGGTGCAAGCTGCGGCCGGGACCTCTGTCCTCGACGTGCAGGTCGTCGCGATCGCCGACGGCGACTCGCTGACGGTGCGCGATTCGAATGGTCTGACGCACGGCGTGCGTCTCGCCGGCATCGACGCCCCGGAGCACGGCCAGCCGTGGGGCGACCGGTCGAAGCAGAATCTCAGCCGCATGGCACTCAACCAGAAAGCACGGATCGAGTGGGTCGAGCGCGACGACTACGGCCGTATCGTGGCCAAGCTCTGGGTGATTCCGGCCGACGCGCCCATGTCAGGCCGCGGACTGTCCCCGCACGCTGGACACGGGTCTCGCGCAGGTCACTTCAGGTCTCGCCTGGCACTACAAGAAGTACGCGCGCGACCAGTCCGACGAGGATCGGCACCGCTATGCCGATGCGGAATCCGAGGCACGTGCGCGCCGGCTCGGCCTTTGGCGGGATCCCGCGGCGGCGCCGCCCTGGGAGTGGCGCCGCGGGCTCACCAACGGGCCGGTCAAGAAATCACGCCGGAACGTCTGCCACGCGCCGGACAGCCCCACCTACCGCACGGTTACGCGCTTCTCGAGCTACCCGACTGTCGAGGCCTGCCTCGCAAGCGGCGGCCGCCTGCCGAAGCCATCCGGCGGCTGACGACGCGGCGGCGCGTCGCTGCAGCCGCATCGACGATCATCCGCGCGAGCAACTCCCGCGCGAGCTTGGCCGCGACGACAGCCGTGATTCCGGACGGATCGAGCCGCGGATTTAGCTCCACGACATCTCCTCCGACGATGGCCGGTGCGCGCACGCGGCCGATCACGTCCAGCACCTGCCGGACCGTCAGACCGCCGGGCTCCGGGTGCGACACGCCCGGCGCGAACGCGGGATCGAGTCCGTCGAGGTCGATCGAGAAGTAGAGCGGCGACGAGAACTTCAGGCGGGCGATCCGTGCCAGGTCGAAGGCCGCGTGCACCTCCACACGATATTTGCGCGCGACTGCGGCCTGCGGCGGCGACGGGCTGCGTATCCCGACCTGGACCAGCCGGTCGACGAGGCCTTCCTCGAGGATCCGCGCCATCGGGCTGGCATGCGAATACGGGTTGCCCTGGTAATCGGGATACATGTCCGGATGCGCGTCGAAATGCAGGATGCTCATCCGACCCCAGCGCTGCGCCATGGCACGCACGGCGGGGTAGCTCACCGCGTGATCGCCACCGAGCAGCAGCAGCCGCGGCGTGAAGCCGCAAGGCCCGAATCACGCCGCGCTCGATTGCATCGATCGGCGCGCGACTGCGGGCGCGCTGCGCAACCTTCAAGTCGCCGTGATCGACGACCGAGTCGCTGGGCCAGACCCGCACGCCGCGCTCGCTCCACGCGTTGCCTGCTTCGGAACCCATCGCCGTGCGGATCGCCGCCGGCGCACGCGCCGGCCCGCGACGGAAACTCGAGTTCGCATCGAACGGGATGCCGAGCACGCCGACGGGAGCTGGTCCACTCATGCGCGGCCTGCTCGCGGAGACCACTGCACCGCCGCGGAGGCGCCGCCAGAAGTAGAACGGCAGACCTGCCGCGGCGAGGGCGAGCGCCAGCATGAATGGCTTGAAGCCGACGCCGAAGAATACGAACACCGTATAGGCGGCGCCGCCGAGGCCCAGCCAGAGCAGCGCACGGGACACCCGCTCGCGGTCGCGCCGCCAGATCAGCACCAGGGCCAGCGCGCAGCAGAGGTACAGCGGCAGGTTGGCGGCGGTGATCACGATCGTGAGGAAGGTGAATCCCTCGACGAGCGACTTGCTGTAGTTCATCAGCGCGAGCGCGCTTGCGAGCGCGGCCGTCGCGACCAGCGCGACGTCCGGCGCGCCGAACCGGTTGCACCGCGCGACTGCTCCCGGCAGAAATCCCCGCACTCCGAACGAGCGGGTAAGGTCGCCGACCAGCATGGTCCAGCCGTTCAGGCATCCGAGCCCGCTGATGACGACGAAGAACGCGAGCCACCGTCCCCCGCCAACACCCGACAGGCGGTCGAGCACTTCGACGAAAGGCGCGCTCGACGCGGCCAGCGTCGACTGGGGCACGATGAAGAGCGCAATCACGGTCACCCCGACGTAGACGAGCGCCGTGATCAGGGTGCCCACGATCGTCGCCCGCGGGATCGTGCGTTGCGGATCGCGAACCTGGCCGGCCGGAACCGCCGCTGATTCAATGCCGAGCATCGCGTACAGCACGATCGCGGAGGCCGCGAGCACGGACGGCATCGTCACCGGCGTCGTGGGCAGGTTCTGAGTGTAGGCGGTCGGATCCACGAGCAGCGTCCAGAGCCCGAGACCGATGATGACCGCCATGGGCATGAGCTTGAGCACCGTGGTAACGACCTGGACTCGGCCGCCGGTGCGGACGCCCAGCAGATTCACCACCACGAAGAGCCAGATGAGCCCCACTGCGATCAGCACGGGCGGCACACCTCCGAGCGCCGGCAGCACGGCCGTCAGGTAGCCGACGACGCCGACCGCCAGCGCGGCGTTCGTCACCCAGACTGACACCCAGTAGGACCACATCGCGAGGAACGCGATGCCGTCGCCCTGCGTCGAACGCACGTACTCATAAGGCCCGTCGGCCTGCGCCATGCGTCGCGCGAGGCTGGCGAAAACGCAAGCCAGCAGCAAGGTTCCGAAAATCGTGATCGCCCACGCGATCAGCGCGTTGTAGCCAAATGGCGCGAGCGACGCCGGCTGCAGGAAGATGCCCATGCCGATCGTGTTGCCGATCACGAGCGCGGTGCACATCCAGAACCCGAGAGGTCGCTTGCCGGCCGCTGCATCGGCGCCGCCCGTCGGCGTGCTCGTCGTCGTATCAGTCATGCTCGTTGCCCACCTTGTCGGTTTGTGTTCTGCTCGGCGCCCCGAACGTGGAGACCCTGCATGTTACGCATCCTTCCCGCGTGCCTGCTTCTCTTGTCGTCGCCCATCGGCGCCGCCGAGCCCCGTGCCCGCGACCTCGGCGTACCGTTCGAAGGCCTGCCCGGGTCTTTGAACGCGATCACCGACGTCGCTGGCGTCACGGTCGGCCAGGTCACGCTGATCGACGACCTGGCCGACGGCCGCAAGGTGCGCACCGGGGTAACGGCGATTCTTCCACTGGGCCGCGCCAGCGTCGACACGCCGGTGTTCGGCGGCTGGTTCGCGCTCAACGGCAACGGCGAGATGACCGGCACGGCCTGGCTCGAGGAGTCCGGCCAGCTCGAGGGACCGGTGCTGCTCACGAACACCCACAGCGTGGGCGTAGTGCGCGACGCCGCGATCGCCTGGCGCGTCAAGGCAGGCGCCGCGGATGCGAGCGGCTACTGGTGGTCGCTGCCCGTCGTCGCCGAGACCTGGGACGGGCATTTGAACGACATCAACGGCTTTCATGTGCGTCCCGAGCACGCCGAGCGTGCGATCGCCGAGGCGCGCACGGGCCCGGTGACCGAAGGCAGCGTGGGCGGCGGCACCGGAATGATCTGCCACGAGTTCAAGTGCGGCATTGGAACCGCCTCGCGAATCGTCCGCGAGGGCGCGGCGCAGTACACGCTGGGCGTGCTGGTTCAGGCCAACTACGGCTTGCGCGACAGCCTGCTCGTTGCCGGCGTGCCCGTCGGACGGCACCTGCGCAACGACCGCGTGTATACGGAATCCGAGACGACCGCCGCCGAGACGGGCTCCATCATCATCGTGATCGCGACCGACGCGCCGCTGCTGCCCCATCAGCTCGAACGCCTGAGCCGTCGAGCGAGCCTGGGACTCGCGCGCATGGGAAGCAGTGCGAGGCAACGGCTCGGGCGACCTGTTCCTCGCCTTCTCGACCGCCAACCGCACGGCGCTCGCGGGCGGCGAGCTGGCGCAGGCGACGTTCCTCCCGAATGACCGGATGGACGCGCTCTTCGTCGCGACCGTACAGGCCACCGAGGAAGCGATCACCAACGCACTGATCGCCGGCCGCGACATGCAGGGCACCGAAGGGCGCTACGCGAAGGGCATCGATCACGCGGCGCTCATCGACGTGCTCAAGCGTTACAACCGGCTGACGACGACACCATAACCCTCGCAGTCAGGGCGCTGCGGTGGCGGCATTGGATCCACGCGGATCGATTCCGACCTTGAGATACGATTCGAGGTTGCTGGTCGTGACGCCGTAGCCGAGGTATTCGCCGTCTGGCGAGAACGCGGGCTCCGCGACGTCGGCGAGCCGCGCGAGAGCCTCGACGCCGTCGAGCCCTCATCACCTACTCCTGCCGTTGACCCGCCAATACCCGGTAGCGTTGCCGCGCCGATCGCAGGTACTCCAGCGTCGTCGAGCGCTCCCGCTCGTCGTTGAAATCATCCCGCGCCTCGGCGGCCGAGATCACCCGATCGAGCCAGGCGACGAAATACGCCGCGTCCCCGGTCGCAGCGGGCCGCGGTCGCGGCAGCTCGAGGTAGACCGGGCTCGTCGTCGCGTAGGGGTACAGGTCGAGCACCAACGGATCCGAGGCCTCGTTCCAGGCGCGCAGCAGCAGCCAGCCGCTCGCGTCGATGGGAATCTCGCCGGTCGCGTCGAACGCGCGCCGCTCGCCGGTCAGCGCGAAGCTCTTCACGACGCGACCGTTGTACACCAGCTCGAGATGATCGACCGGCACGGGCGAGCGCAGCGCGACGCGAAAACCGACCGCGCCCGGCGTGTCGCGCGCAAGCGTCGCACCCGGCTGCCGACCATCCAGCTCGAGCCCGAGCAGCGGGCCGTTGCTTACGAACGTGCGGCCCGCCTTGAGTGCTTCCCGGACAGCATCGGGCGTGCGCTGCCCGCCGGTGTCGAGAAACACGCGGTTGAGTCCGACCGGCCCGCGGAGCGAGGCGTAATTCGCCATCGCGTCGGTGCCGGCGCCGGCCGGGACGCGGAATCCGAGGTTGAGCAGCCGGTACCACACGCCCGCGGTCACGCGATGATCCGAGAAGCCGACGACCTCCAGGTAGTCGACCTTGCCGTGGGCGACGTCCGCGGGCAGCGCGTACGTGAGGGTCTTCTCCTTCGCCGGATCGATCTCGAAGTCGAACGGATGAACGTAGCCGACCAGCGCGCCTTGCGCGTGCGCGAGATCGGCGATGACGGCGTTGCTCGGATGCGGGCTCGCCAGCCCCGTATGCCGGTAACTCGAGAAATCCGGCAGCACCAGGTGATCCGAGAGATGCAGCAGACCGAGATGACCCCAGAAGCTCGTGTGATATTCCTGCGCCTGCATCAGGAGCGTCGTGCCGTCGCTCGCCGGATCCGCGCCGGGTCGGAACCAGTCCACGCCGGGCACGCGCTGTTCCTTGTTGACGATCAGGTTGTAGACGACGTCGAGGTCCTCGGCGGCGGCCTGGCGGAGAACGTTGTGCTGCGTGTTCCGGTAATGACCACCGTAATTCGTGTGCACGTGGAGGTCGGCGCTCAATCGGCCACCGAAGGGCTCGGGCAGCGCGTTCGGCCGCAGGCCGACCGCGATCGCTGCGCGTCTCGCCAGCCTTGAGCGTGAGCGTCGCCTGCCAGGGCAGGTGGGCAAAGCCTCGCTGCACGGCGATCGTGACCTCGCCCGCGGGCACGCCGAGCGTGCACGGCGGTGCGCAGTGAAAATACTGGGTCTCGATGGACTGTCGCGAGCGGTCGAAGCCGTCGTCCGCATGCATCCAGGCCGTCTCGGGCGCGTAAGAGCGCCGGTCTGCACCCCGCACGGTCACGCGCGCAGGCACGCTCCGTCCCTGGCCGTCGCGGATCTCGATCGTGAGACCCGCCTGCGGCAGGCGATGCCGGCGCCGCTTCGCGAGGATCGGTGTGCGAGCGCCGCCGACCACGTCGTGGACGACGAGGGCCGTGTTGCCGTCCTCGTTGCTCACGTACGCGACGCGCGTGCCGTCCGGCGACCAGCGCGCATTACGCAGGTCGAACTCGCCGAAAGTGAGCGGCAGCGGCGGCGCGCCCGCGGGAGTCGTGAGCCAGAGCTGGTGCCACTGCCGGCCGTGATAGCTGGAATAGAGCAGCCGGCGCCCGTCGGGCGCGACCTCGGGTCGCGCGCTCCAGCTCGTCTCCTCGCTGAGCAGCCGGCGGCGATCCTCCGGGTCGTCGATCGCGGCCGACCAGAGATCGCCGCTGCCCCAGGCGACGTCCGCGTTGCCGACGTAGTAGATCCGCAAACCGTCCGGCGACCAGGACGGATTGATCGAGTGATCGAAGGCCGAGTAGTAATAGCGATCGATCGGCGTCCTGCGCTCGGCAAGCAGCGGTCGTGAATTGGCGAGTCCCGCGGAACCGATGTCCGCGACGTGGATATCGAAGCGCCCGTTGCGCCGCGTGGAGACCCAGGCCAGCCGCCGGCCGTCCGGCGACAGGCGCGGTTCGACGTTGACGGCGCCCTCGCTCGTCAGCTGCCGCTCGCGGCCGCTTGCGAGATCGAGCAGCCAGAGCTCAACGGCTCGAGCCGTCGTAGCGGCTGAACACGACCGTACGGCCGTCGGCGGACACGTCCGGCTGGTAGTCCTGGGCGCCCGTCGCATGCGTGAGCTCGACCGCCTCGTCCGCGCCGATGGCCTGCCGCCAGAGCGAGCCCGCCATGCTGTAGACGAGCTCGCGGCCGTCGGGCATGAAGCTCGCCGCCGATGGACCCGTCGTGAGCTGCGGCAGGTACAGCTCGCGCCAGTAGTAGCTGTGCGGGACGTCGACCTGCTTCAGCACCGGCTCGCGAGCAGCCTGCGCCGTCGCGACCCAGGCCACGAGGCAGCAGCGCCGCCAGCGCTGCGAATCCGCTGCGACCCTCACTTGCGGACCAGGCTCCAGGGCCTCGCTCAAGCTCGCGCGCATGCAGTCGCCACCGCCTCGTCGACCTGCGCGGCCGTGACGTTGAGCGGCGGCATGAACCGCACGGTGCTCACGCCGCAGGACAGCAGCAGCAGCCCGTTGTGGAACGCGCGCTCGATCACCTTCTGGCAGAGGTCTCGCGCCGCCACTCGCTCCGGACCCGGCTCGATCAGCTCGATGCCGATCATGAGGCCGCGGCCGCGCACGTCGCCGATGCAGGGGAAGTCCCGGGCCAGTTCGCGCAGTCGTCCCATGAAGTGCGTGCCGACGGCGGCCGCGTTCGCGGCCATGCCGCCGTTGACGAGGTCGAGCGTCGCGATCGCCGCCGCGCAGGCGAGCGGATTGCCACCGTAGGTGTTGCCGTGCGCGCCGCGCTTCCACTGTTCCATGATGCGGCGCTTCGCGACCATCGCGCCGATCGGCAGGCCCGAGCCGAGGCCCTTGGCGAGCGTCATGATGTCGGGCGCGACGCCGTCGTGCTCGGCGGCAAACATCCGTCCGGTCCGGCCGACGCCGCACTGCACCTCGTCGAAGATCAGCAGGATGCCGTGCTCGTCGCAGAGCGCGCGCAGACCGGCCAGGAACCCCGCAGGCGGCACCAGGTAGCCGCCTTCGCCCTGGAGAGGCTCGACCAGGATGGCGGCCACTTCCTGCGGCGGAAGATTCCGCTCGAACAGCATCCGGATGTAATCCAGCACCGCCTGTCCCTGGTCGGCGCCGGCGAAGAGCGGGCGATAGCGTATTGGGATACGGGACGTGCATGACGCCCGGCATGCTCGGCGCGAAACCGGCCTGCTGCGTGTACTTGCTCGACGTGAACGACAGCGAGCCCATGGTTCGCCCGTGGAAGCCGCCGAGGAAGCCGATGAAACGCGGCCGGCCGCGTGACGTAGCGCGCGAGCTTGATCGCCGCTTCGACGGATTCGGTGCCCGACTGGCAGAGGAAGCTCATCACCGGTTCGCGCATCGGCGCGAGCGCGGCCAGGCGTTCCGCGAGCGCCGTCATGCGCTCGTGCCAGAAGTCGCTCGAGATGTGCAGGAACTCGGAGGCCGCCTGCTGCACGGCGCGCACGACTTCCGGATGCGCGTGCCCGGTCGAGCACACCGCGATGCCGGCGGCGAAGTCGAGGAACCGGTTGCCGTCGACGTCCCAGACCTCCGTGCCCCGGCCGTGCGACATGACGAACGGGTAGTCGCGCGGGTACGACGGCGAGCTGACGGCGACGTCGCGCGCGATCATGGCGCGCGCCTTCGGTCCGGGCAGCTCGGTCTTCAGGTGAACGTTAGCGGCGGTGGCTTTCTGGATGGCCGACATCGCTGATACTCCTGTTCGGAAGGTGGACGGGCCGCGCATGTGCCGCGGCCGTGCGTGCGTGCAGTGCCCGCAGCGCCGAGAGCTCCTCGGGCGTCGGGCTGGGAACGACGACCGGCTCGTCATGCGTCGCGAGCGGCCAGCCGACCGCCGCCCGGGCCTCCTCCACGGGGATGCCCGGGTAGAGGGCCGACAGCGCGAGCTCGTCCGTCGCGGGCAGCGGTGTCAGGATCCCGACGTCGGTGATCACCGCGCGCGGGCCCGCGCCCGTAGCGCCGCTCCGGGCGCGCGCGCCGCGGCCCTCCAGGAACCCGGCGCTGGTGCGGAAGTCGAGCTGCGGCACGAAGCTGCGCGGCGTCGCCTTCATGACGACGAAGGTCTGGCGGGCGTGCGCGGCGATCTCCGGCGCACCGCCCGCGCCGGGCAGCCGCGTGGCCGGATGATCGTAGGGGCCGATCACGGTGCTGTTGAGGTTGCCGTAGCGGTCGATCTGCGCGGCGCCGAGAAATCCCACGTCGACGCGTCCGGCCTGCAGGTAGTAGCTGAACACCTCGGGCAACGGCACGACGCAGGCCGCGGTCTCGGCGAGCTCGCCGTCGCCGATCGACAGCGGCAGCACCTGCGGACGCGTGCCGATCGTGCCCGACTCGTAGATCAGCACGACGCCGGGCGCGTGCGTGAGCCGCGCGAGATTGCAGGCCGCGCTCGGCAGGCCGATACCGACGAAGCAGACGCAGCCGTCCCACAGCATCCGCGCCGCGGCGATGGTCATCATCTCGTCACGGCTGTATTCGCTCACGCCGCCTCCTTCAGGCTCGCGAGAAACCCGGCGTGATCCGCGGTGTCCAGCACGTGACGCCGGATCCACGCCAGGAACCGCTCGCGGTCGCGCGCGATCTCGTCCCAGCGCTGATAGAAGGCGTTGTCGCGCGCGTAGTAGCCGTGCGCATAGGAAGGGTACGCGCCGCCGGGACACGGCACGACCGCGGCGACGAGCCAATGCGGCAGGACGATCCCGTTCATGGCAGGCGGCAGCGACTCGACGACTTCCTCCACCGTGACCACGAGGCAGCGGGCGGCCAGCGCCGCCTCGCGCTGCGCGCCCACGATGCCTTCGATCGCGACGTTGCCCTCGGCGTCCGCGCGCTGCGCGTGCAGGATCGTGACGTCGGGATTGAGCGCGGGCACCGTCGCAATGTCGGCGCCAGTATAGGGGCAGCGCACGCGCCGAGATGCGCGGATTGTGCTCGACGAGGTCCGTGCCGATATAGCCGCGCAACAGGCCGAACGGCAGGCGCGCAGCACCCGCGCAGTAGGCGGCGGCCATCCCGGCGTGCGTGTGCTCGTCGAGCGCAAGCGTTCGAGGCCAGCCGCGCTCCACCGCATCGCGCAGGCGATGCAGCGAGCCCACGCCGGGATTACCGCCCCAGGAGAACGTGAGGGCGCGCGCGCAGCCTGTGCCGATCAGCTGATCGTAGATGAGGTCCGGGGTCATCCGCACCAGGTGCAGGTCGCGGCGACCCTGGCGGATCAGCTCGTGTCCGGCCGCGAATGGAATGAGATGCGTAAAGCCTTCGAGCGCGACCTGCGCGCCGTCCGGCACGAAGCGGTTGATCGCGTCCGACAGCGACAGGAATTCCATGGGCTACTCGACGACCGTCCGGGACTGCTCGCGCAGGTAGAGCGGCAGGTAGTAGAACGAGGCAATTGCCTTGCCGGTCGAGCCGGAGCCCTTCCATCCGCCGAACGGCTGGTAGCCCGGCCAGGCGCCGGTCGTCGCGCCCTGCGCACGATTGGCGTATGTCACGCCCGCCTCGATGTGGTCGTGAAACCAGCCGATCTCGTCCGCCGCGCCGTAGAACCCGGCGGTCAGCCCAAGCTCGGTGTCGTTCGCGAGCCTCATCGCCTCGTCGCGGTCCGCGTAGCGATGCACCATCAGGATCGGCAGGAACATCTCCGTGCGCCAGAGCGGATGCTCGATCGGGGCCTCGGCCAGCACGGGCTGGACGAAGTAGCCGCGTGGCGCGGCCGTTTTCACGGAGCTGCCGCCCGCCGCGGCGCAGGGTCGCACCCTGCGCGCCGAGCTCGTCGACGTAACGCGCGTAGTTGCGGTACGCGTTCGCGTTGACGACGGGCCCCAGCCAGTTCGTCCGCACGCGCGGGTCGCCGATCTGGATCGCATCCACCTGCCGCTCGATGCGGCCTGAGCAGCTCGTCGGCCACCCGCCGGTCGACGTACAGGCGCGACAGCGCAGAGCACTTCTGCCCGCCCATGCCGTAGGCGGAGCGCACGATGCCGGTCGCCGCGCGATCGAGATCCGCCCGTTCGGTCACGATGCAGGGATTCTTGCCGCCCATCTCGGCGACACAGGGCTTCGGGACGGCGCCCGAGGCCATCTGCTTCAGGATGCTGCGACCGACCGCCGCCGACCCAGTGAACGTCACGCCCGCAGTGCGCGGATCGCGGACCATCGCTTCGCCCACCGCGGCGCCGCCACCCGCCAGGTAGTTGAAGACGCCCGCTGGCAGTCCCGCGTCGCGTATGCAGTCGGCGAGCAGCCGGCCCGACCACGGCGTGTCGCTCGCACACTTGAGCACCACGGTGTTGCCGGTGATGAGCGCAGCCGCCGTCGGACCGCCCGCGAGCGCGAGCGGAAAATTGAACGGCGCGATGATCGACCAGACGCCGTACGGACGCAGTACGCTGCGGTTGCGGGACACGACGCCGTCCAGCGGGTCATTCGGCAGCGCGACCTCGTAGCCGGCGTGAGACTCGAAGTCGTCGGCGTAGTAACGGAAGAAATCGACCGTCTCCTGCGCCTCGCCCAGCGCCTCCATGCGGTTCTTGCCGACCTCGAGGACGAGTGCCGCGGCGATTTCGTAGACGCGCTGCTCCATGACCTCCGCCACGCGACGCAGCGCCGCGGCGCGCTCGCGGACCGGCGTTGCGCGCCAGCGCGGGAATGCGGAATCTGCGGCGACGAACGCCGCCTCGATGTCTCGCCGGACCCGCGAGCGGGAAGCGACCGAGCGTCAGGTCCGCGGCGATCGGGCTGCGTCGCTGCTCGAGTCCCGGCGCCTCGCGGTCGCGGCCGTCGATGAAGAGCGAGTGAACCTGCCCCAGTCGGCCCTGCATCTCGAGAAGCGCGGCCTCGAAGCGCTCGTGCATCGCCTCGGGCGGGTTGAACATCGTGCCGTAGGTCAGGCGAAAACTCATGAGATCGACTCCGTTCCGTGGATTCTAGAAAAACCGGCCGAGCAGGCGATCGAGCACGGCGAGCGCATCGGCCAGCTCCCGCTCGCTGATGACGAGTGGCGGCGCGATGATGAGCAGGTTGCCGCGCGCGCCCAGCGAAACACCCTCCTCCATCGCGGCCGCGAGCAGCCGCGTGAGCGCCGGCGCCTGCGCCGGCCAGGGGGCGAGCGGCGCCCGCGTGCTGCGGTCCGCGACCAGCTCGAGCACCGCGAACAGGCCGTGCCCGCCGCGCACGTCGCCGATCACGGGGTGACGCGACTGCAGTCGGCGCAGTTCCTCGAGCAGCCGCGCGCCCATGCGCCGCGAACGCTCGATCAGGCTCCTCATCCTCGTAGGCGGCCAGCGCAGCGACGCCCGCGGCGCAGGACAGCGGATGACCGCAATAGGTGAGACCGGTCTGCAGGCTCTGGTGCTCGACCGCCTCGGCCACCTCGCGCGACAGAACCACTGCGCCCAACGGCAGCGCGGCGCCGGTCAGCCCCTTGGCGAGCGTCATCAGGTCGGGGCGTCCGTCCTCGCCGTGCCGCTGCCAGGCGAACCACTCGCCGCAGCGTCCGAACGCGCTCATGACCTCGTCCGCGATCAGCCAGACGCCGCGCGCGGCGGTCTCTCGGCGGAGCGCCGGCCAGTAGTTGTCGGGTGCGACGATGCCGTTCGTGCCGGCGTTGGGCTCCATCAGGACTGCGACGACTGCGTCCCGGCCTTCTCGGTCGATGCAGTCAGCGACCGCCGCCGCCGCACGGGCGCCGCACTCCTCGTCGGTGTGGCTGCCGAACGGACACCGGTACGCATAGGGCGGCGGGACGTGTCGCACGCCGAGCGCGGCCGAATCGACGTGAACCTGCGTGCGGCTGTCGCCCGAGAGCGCCATCGCGAGGTAACTGGCGCCGTGGTAGGACCGGTCGCGCGTCACGACCAGGCCGCGCGGCCGACCCCGCGCCTGTCGCACGATCTTGGTCGCGTGCTCGTTCGCATCGGCGCCGCCCGAAGTGAAGAACACGCGCCCGCCCTCGAAACCGGACAGCTCGAGAAGCCGCCGCGCGAGCGCCATGCGTGGTTCGGCGCCCCAGGCGTTGGTGACGAAGCAGAGCCGCTCGGCCTGCTCGCGGATCGCGGCGACCAGGCGCGGGTGCTGGTGCCCGAGATTGCAGCACTCCGCGAGGCTGGAGAGGTCGAGAATCTCGCGGCCGTCCTCGAGGACGAGCTTTGCGCCCCGACCGCCCACGACGGTGGGCGCGGACCAGTCGGCCTGCACGCACCAGCTGTGCAGCACCACGTCGCGTTCGCTGAGCGGCAATGATATCGGCTCCGATGAGGTGTGCGCATAGCGCACACGAGGGCGTATTGCGCACAATGCTAGGAATCCTTAAGCTCGCCGTCAACCCTTTTAGGACCCCTGCATGCCGGCCACTCCCCTGGATTCGCAGCCCGACACTGGTCCACGTGCAGACGGGCGCGTGGCCGGGCGCGATGCGCCGTTCGAGCGCAGCCGCGACTACGTCCAGTCGCTGGCCCGCGGGCTCTCGGTGCTGCGCAGCGTCGCCGGCGATCGACCGAGCGCGACGCTGGCCGACATCGCGGCGCGATCGGGTCTTTCGCGGGCTGCGGCCCGCCGGCTGGTGCTCACGCTGGAGCATCTCGGCTACGTGCAGGCGACGGGACGCGAGTACCGTCTGACGCCGCGGGTCCTCGAGCTTGGCTTCGGCTTTCTCGGCGCACGTGACCTCACCGATCTCGCCCAACCGTGGATGGAGCAGCTCGCGCACCAGGCAAACGAAAGCTGCTCGATGGCGGTGCTCGACGGGCGGGACATCGTCTATGTCGCGCGCGTGTCCGTGCGTAAGGTGATGACCGTGTCGCTCGCGGTCGGCGCGCGCCTCCCCGCCTACTGCACGTCGATGGGCCGCGTGCTGATCGCGGGGCTCCCGCCGGAGCGTCTCGACGCCTGGCTCGACGGACTGGAAACGCGCCGATACACGAACCGCACTGTGACCGACCCGACACGCCTGCGTCGCATCCTCGACAACGTGCGCCGCGACGGCTACGTCTGGGTCGAGCAGGAGCTCGAAACGGGTCTCTGCTCGATTGCCGTACCTTTGCGCGATCGCGCCGGTCGCGTGGTGGCCGCGCTGAACCTCGGCATGCCCTTCCATGCCGACGCGAAGCGTCGCGCCACCAACGAGCTGCTACCGGCGCTGCGGCAGACGGCGCACGCGATCGAGCGCTGCATGCCCGCGAACTGGTTGGCGCCCGTCGGGGGCTGAACTGCACGAACCTCAGAGCAACGCGGCCATGCGCTCCGCGTACCAGTGGTCGAAGGTGTACACGCAGTCCTCGCTCGGCTGGTAGGGCCCGGGACGAAATCCGTGTGACTGGGCGCCGAGCTGAACGCGCTCGCAGAGACCCCAGTCCTGCCGGTTCGTCACGTCCCAGAACTCGACCATGTCGGTCGGATCGAAATCCGGCCGTGCGAGCGCCTCCTGGGTGAACAGGAACTCGCAGACGATCTTCGTGCGGCCCGGCGCGAGCGGCCAGGCGGTATGGGTCAGGATGTAGTCGGGGTGCGGGCTCAGCAGCAGGTTCGGGTAGATCACGTAGTAGTAGACGAAGCGGTGATCGTCGGCCGTGAGACCGCTGATGATCGGGACCGTCCGCCTGCCCGACATCGACATGGTCTCGAATCCCTCGCGCAGCGTCATCGGCCCGCCGTTGAAGCAGGCGCCGATTTCCTGCTTTCGGTCATGCCGGGCGATGTGATCGCTGATCCGGAAGAGCTGCGGGTGCACGCCGGGACAGTGATAGCACTCGCTGTAGTTCTCGCAGATCAGCTTCCAGTTGGCCGCGACCTCGTATTCGATCCGCTTGCCGAGCCGCAGCTCCTCCATCCGGAACCGCGCGAGATCCGGCAGGTCCGCGAGATAGCTCTCGAGCGGCTCGGCCGCATCGTCGAGATTGAGGAAGATGAACCCCGCCCAGGTGCCGAGCCGGACCGGTACCAGCCCGAAAGACTCGCGCTGGAAGCCCTCGTCCATCCGCGGCACCTGCGCGAGCGTGCCGTCGAGGCGGTAGGTCCAGGCGTGATACGGGCAGACGACCCGGCTCAATCCCTTGCCGCAGGCGGAATCCAGCAACCGTGCACCGCGATGACGGCACACGTTGTAGAACGCGCGGACCGCGCCGTCCCCGCCGCGGGCGACGATGACCGATTCCCCGCCGATCTGGTGCGTGAAGTAGTCCCCGGAGGACGGGATGTCCGCTTCGCGGCCGACGCAGAGCCACATCTTCGCGAACAGCCCCTCCTGCTCGAGCTCGAGCACCTCGGGCGAGGTGTAGAGCGAGGACGGCAGCGTGCGCGCGTCCGGCAACGGCCGCAGCGTCGGCGCGAGATCGGCGTGCGTGAGACCGGACGCGAGTGCGATCTTCGACGGCGCGGCCCGGCGCGTGGTGGACTTTTCGAGGACTGAGGACATGGCGTTCTCCCGGTCGGCGGACCCGGCGGACGCCTATTCTAAGGCAGTTTGAAGACGAGCCCGCCCTTGACGACCGCGGCGACGTCGCCCAGCGCCCGTATGTCCGCTAGCGGGTCGCCACGCACGGCGATCACGTCGCCGAAGGCACCGGGCGCGATGCGCCCGACCCGGTCCTCCCAGCCCATGTAGCGCGCAGCGACCGAGGTGGCTGCCTGGATCGCCTCCATCGGCGACATGCCTCGCTCGACCATGATCGGGAACTGCCGCGCGTTCCAGCCGTGGGGGTAAACGGCAGAGTCGGTTCCGAAGACGATGGCGACCCCGGCCTGGTGCGCGCGCGTGAAGCCCTGGCGCTGCGCCTCGGTGGTCTCCGTGTTCTTGCGAAGAAACTCCTCCGGCCAGCCCTGAGCGCGACCCTCGGTGTCGATGTAGTCGCCGTTGTAGACGTCCATCGAGAGCGCGACTCCGCGCTCGCGCGCGAGTGCGATGACGGGATCGTCGATGAGCGAAGCATGCTCGATCGTGTCGGCGCCGGCCTCGATCGCCTCCCGGATCGAGCGCGCACCGTGCGCATGCGCCGCGACCTTGATGCCCGCAGCGTGCGCGACGTCCACCACGGCCTTGAGCTCCTCGGGTGTCATCTCGGGCTCGCCCGGAACGCCGCCGAACGCCAGCACCGCGCCGGAGGCGATCACCTTCAGCACGTCCGCGCCTCCCGCGACCGCCAGCTCCGCCTTGCGCCGGAACTCGTCCGCCCCGCGCGCAATGCCCATGCGGACGAGCGGCGGGATCTCCGACTCGGGATGACCCGGAATCACGAGGTCCCCGCCCCCGCCGGGGATCGACAGGTAGAAACCGGAGGCCTGGATTCGTGGCCCCACGGCCTTGCCGGCATTGATCTCGTCGCGAAGCGCGCGGTCGGCCCAGGCGATGTATGTGCCGACGTCGCGCACGGACGTGAATCCCGCGAGCAGCGTCGCCTGCGCGTTTTCCCGGCCGAGGGCGAGCTGGTCCTCGACTGTGCGCCGGTAATAGACGCTGAGGTCCGCGGTGACGCCCGGCTCATCGGTCAGGTGCGTGTGCATGTCGATCAGGCCGGGCAGGCAGGTGTAGCCGGCGAGGTCGATCACGGGCGTCCCGCGTGGAGGCCGCGCATCCGTCGACACCTCGGTTATGCGCCCGTCGACGATGACGACAGTGACGCCGCTCCGTGCCTCGTTCGAGATGCCGTCGATCAGCGATCCGCAGCGCAGCGCGATCGAGCCGGAATCCGGCGTGAACGGAACCTGGGCCAGCTCGACGTCCGGCGGCGACTTGGACGACCGGCATCCGACCGAGATGCTGCAGCCGAGCACTACGGCAGCGATGAGGCAGAACGGCCTGAGCACGGCGCGAGGATACAGGATGCCGGTGATCACGTGCCGGCTTCCCGGCGCCGCAGACCGGAGGCGTCGATCACGGCGCAGACGAGCTCGGGATCGCCGGGCGCGATGATGTGCGCGCCCGAGACGCCGGGAATCTCCGCCAGTTCGCGCAGGATTTCTGCGCAGATCTCGACGCCCGCCCGTTCGGGGTCGGTGGCCTGTTCGATGCGGCGCACCAGCTCCCGCGGGATCCGGGCGCTTCGAAGGTTGAGCCGCAGACGCCGCGCCGCCTCGACCGATTGGAGTGGCGCGACGCTGACCACGACGTGGCAGCGATGCGTCAGGCGCTCCGACACGAAGCGGCGCATGTACGTGCGCAACAGTGGGATGTTCATGCAGAGCTGCGTCTGCACCCACTGCGCGCCGGCGTCGAGCTTGACGAGCAGGGACTTCGGCTCCCAGCTCGCCGTCGCCTCGAACACGGTGGCAGTGGCGCCAAGGAAGAAGTCCGGAGCCGTCGCGAGCCCGTACGCGGCCGGCGTGTCCGCATCGCGGATGCGCCGCGCCATGCCGATCAACGCCTTGGCGCCGACATCGAACACGGCATGCTTGCGTGCGACGCGCCCGGTACGCAGGGGTACGCTGCGCGTCAGGAGCAATGCCGCGATGCCGCTCGTGGCTGCGCCCAGCAGCTCGCCCTGCAGCGCCAGCCGGTTGCGGTCCCGGCAGTTCATGTGCAGGACCGGCTCGATCCCGGCCTGCCGCAGGATAGTCGCCGCGAGCAGCGGCGAACCGAGCGGCCGCAGGCCGGGGTTCTCGGTGACCTGTACGGCATCGACGTGGTCGGACAGCTTCCTTGCGCGCGCGAGCAGCAGCGCCGGGTCCGGAACCGGGGCAAGTTCGGTCGTGATCGCGAGCGACGCCGAGCGCACCGCGGCCTGCAGCCCGATCATCGCGCAGTCGAACGCGAGTCATGCCCGCTGATCGCCTGGGATGGGAGGCAGTTGAGGATCACGCTGATGCTCCTGACAACACGCATTGGCTCGGATCGAGAGTCCCGCGACAAGGCGTCCGGCGACCGGCCATGCCAGTCGATAGAATATCCGACGATGAGCGTCGCCCAGAACGCACCGGAACGCCAGGA
>CAVWOW010000013.1:0-147053 GCA_963756755.1 uncultured Gammaproteobacteria bacterium | reverse complement strand
CGCGCGCCTGGTGCCCTCACCGCATGCATCGGCATGCGATCGAAACCGAGAGGCGTCAGCGACGACTCACTCGGCATCCGTTGCAGGGTCACGCGCAGCAGGACGACGCATGACTCTCGCCATGCCCGGGCGAATACGCAACTAGCCGCGTTCTTGTTGGTGTGTGTGGCGACATGGAAGCTCGCCACCAACGACGGGTTCGATGACTTCGTGTGGGGTTTTGCCGGCCTTTTGCCAGGCCCTGTCGCCCGCCTGCGTCGAAACACAAGCTTTATCAGCCAATTTGGATCGGTTACCATCCGCGCGTTCGGCTGTCCCCCGCACAGGGAACTCGTGTTGCGGACCGGCGCAGTCGACTTTGGGTTCGCAATCAATTCCAACCACCGAGGACAACCACAAATGAAGACCGCGATCGTTAAGACGCTGACCGTCGGCGTTGCTGCAGTGATGGTTGCCACTGCCACGGGCTGCAGCAACAAAGACATGCTGGCCCGCATCGACGCGGCCAATGCTGCTGCCAAGGCTGCTGCGCAGGACGCCGCCGCCGCCAAGTCGGCTGCTGACGCTGCCGCTGCCTCGGCCTCCAGCGCCTCGAACGCTGCCAGCGCGGCCCAGAGCACGGCCAGCCAGGCCCTTCAGGCTGCCCAGGGAGCACAGGCCTGCTGCGACGCGACGAACGAGAAGATCGATCGCGCGTTCCAGAAGTCGATGGGCAAGTAAGCGACCGTCGATTTCGCGATGAGCGAGAAAAGACGCCGCGGTGCAACCGCGGCGTTTTTTTGCTCAGGACGGTCGAGAAATGGCCCGGAACGGCTCGCGGCGGCCTTCCGGCGTCATTCCCCGCCGGCGCGAACCGGCGCTGCGAACAGGGGTCGACAGCGGCACGGGAACGCCGGTCGCCTGCAGGAATGCCCGTTCGGCGCCGGGCCAGTCGAGCGCGATGCGGCGACCCTCGCTGGCCTTGGCCAGAAGCCGCGTCATCTCCGCCGGATCGTCGTGGGCCGGATTGTTGGTGCCCTCGAGCGGCGCATGCCGCTCGACGAACAGCGTCCCGCGCTGCCAGCCAACCTTGGTGGTCTGATCGATGAGATTAACGCGGGTATTGATCGAGACGAGATCGAAGAGCTCCGCGATGTCCTCCGGGTACATGCGTATGCAGCCGTGGGTCACCTGCATGCCTACGCCCGCCGGTCGATTCGTGCCGTGAATCAGGTATGCCCCGCCCGGGATGTCGAGACGCATCTTGTGCTCGCCGAGAGGGTTGTCCGGGCCGGGCGGCACGACCCGCGGCAGGGGATCGCCGCGCTTTTCATGCTCCTCGCGCACGGAAGCGGGTGGATACCAGTTGGGCCGCCTTTCCTTCGACACGATGCGTGTCACTCCGAGCGGCGTGTTCCAGTCCATCTTGGCCATACTGATCGGATAGGTGCGCACGACGCGCGGTTCCCCGGGCTTCGTGGCCGGGAAGTAATAGAGCCGATGCTCCGGCAGGTTCACCACGATCGCGTCCCGCGGAGCGGCCGGCAGCACGAAACGCGTCGGTATCAGGATTTCGGCCCCCTCGCCGGGGAGCCAGGGGTCCATGCCCGGGTTTGCAGCGAGGATTTCTTCGTAACCCACGCCGAATCGACGGCCGATATCCAGCATCGTGTCCTCGTGCTGCGCCACGGCCGTCGTGACGAAGCCAACGACGTTGTCACCGTTTTCCGGCAGCACGTATTCGGCGCCGCTGGCATGGACACGGGTAGCGCCGGCGCAGGCCGTCAGCACGATCAGCCCGGCGCGCAACCGTCTCTGGGTCCAACCCGACATGCAGCCATTGTAGCGGTTACCAGGCCGCGGCGGCTCCCGGACACGTTGACCGGTTCACCGTTCGGCCAGTAGCCTGCGCCGCGGGGTCCCCAGAATGCCGTACAAACTGACCATCGAGCTCTCGGATCGCGATCTGAGTCACTTCAGGCGAGAGCTGCAACGCGCGCGCGAGTCGGTGCGCATCGCCGACGACGAGGAGATCCTCGGCGCGGCATCGGAGTTCGTCGCTCGGCTCCGCCGTTCGGAGCTCCCCGACTTCGTCACCGAGCGTCTGACGAAGATCGAAACCCTGCTCACCATGCTGACCGATCCGGACTGGCCGCTGGATGAGAACGAGCGCAGCCCCGTGCTCGCGGCGCTTGCCTACGCCTGTGACCCGGAGGACATCATTCCGGACGAGATCCCGGGGATCGGCCTGCTCGACGACGCGGTCATGGTGGAACTGGTGTTCCGGGAGCTCGAGCACGAGCTCGAGGCATACGAGGATTTCCGTCGCTTCCGCAACTCGCAGCCGCGCGGCACCGGCGCGGATTCGGATGCGGCACGCCGGCGTCTTACGCGCCGACGCGAGCAGCTCGTCGATCGGATGCACCGCCGCAGCACGGCGGCGAAGCAAGCGAGGCGCTGACAGCGCTTCGCAGATCCCCGGCCGGCTCGGGGCCGAATATTTTCCGGGAGCTCCTCAGGACCCCGCCGCGGCGCGAACTCCGTTGCAGCCGGCGTCGGCGAACCGCACGAGCATCGCCGCAATCCGCGCGGGAACGCCGTTCCTCGCCTCGGTCATCGCTACGCGGACCGCGTTTGAAAATGCGACGCGATCGGCGCCGCCGTGGCTCTTGATTACGATGCCGTCGAGCCCGACCATGCTCGCGCCGTTGTAGCTTCTGGGATCGAGGCGACGCTTGAGCGCGCGCAGTGCGGGCGTTGCTGCCACGGCTGCCAGCTTTCGCGCTGCGCCGCGCGTGAACTCCTCGCGCATCACCCCGCTGATGAAGCGCGCGAGACCCTCGCTCGTCTTGAGCGCGACGTTGCCCGCGAACCCGTCGGTCACGACGACGTCCACGTCGCCCGAGAAGATATCGTCGCCTTCGACGAAACCGCGGTAGTTGATCGGCGCCAGCGCCAGGCGGCGATGCGCCTCGCGCAGCTCCTCGGTGCCCTTGATGTCCTCCTCGCCGATGTTGAGGAGACCCACGCGCGGGTCGGCGAGCCCATGCAGGTCGCTAGAAAGGACGGCCCCCATCGCCGCGAACTGCACGAGGTGATCCGCCGTACAGTCGGGATTCGCGCCGAGATCGAGCATCATGGTGTGCCCATGCACCGCCGGGATCGACGAGACGATCGCCGGGCGATCCACGCCCTCGATCATCCCGAGCACGAAGCGGGCAGTCGCAAGCAGCGCGCCCGTGTTGCCTGCGCTCACGCACGCGGCCGCGTCCCCCGATTCCACGAGGTTGATCGCGATCCGCATCGAGGAGTCCTTCTTGCGGCGAACCGCGTCCTTCGGACGCTCGTCCATACCCACGACTTCGCTCGCCTCGACGAGACGGCAGCGATCCGGCATCCGCCCAGCCGGCAGCAGCGCACCGATGGCGTCAGCCCGGCCGACGAGTATGAGCGAGAGCGCCGACTCGGTGGCCAGCACATCGAGCGCCGCAGGCACGGCCACAGCCGCGCCGTGGTCACCACTCATGGCATCCACGGCGATGCAGAACGGGGCCGTCATGCGCAACCCGATAGCCTCACTCCTCGCCTTCGTCGGCGACGGGTTTGTCGATCACCTTGCGGCCGCGGTAGAAGCCGTCCGGCGTCACGCGGTGACGCAGGTGCGTTTCCCCGCTCGTCGGATCGACCGAGAGCGCGGGCTTCGGCAGCTTGTCGTGCGCGCGGCGCATGCCCCGGGTCGACGGGGTCCTGCGGCTCTTCTGTACTGGCATGGTCTACTCTCCTTTGTTGGCTCACTGCCCGCGCCTGTCGAGCAGTTCGCGCAGATTCGCAAACGGTTTCTGTCGGTCCGACGCCTCGTCCTGCACAGGCTCCGGCCGGATGCCGCACCCGGTCCCCGGCGCGTGTGTGGCAACGAGCGGCAGACCGAGCAGCAGTTGTTCCTCGATCACCTCGATCACTGGCAACCGCTCGGCGTTGCCGAGGATCGGGTCGAATCCCGCCGGCGCGGCATCCTCGACTGTCGCCAGCACGATCAGGGGCGTCGCCTCGTCGACCGCCACCTCGCACGGCGTGAGGCAGCGCTGGCAGATCAGCACCACCGTGCCCGAGACCCGTGCATCCACCGTGGGCCGGCCCTCAAACAGGCCGAATCGAAGTTCGCCATGCGCTCGTGTACCTTCGAGGGCACCGGCGTCGATGAGCCTCGGCAGCCGCGCGAGCTCCACGTCACGCTCGATCGACGCCGCTCTCCCTGCCAGTTCCAACGCGTTGACGAGGTCGGCCGGGGCAGGCGACATGGGCCGCGTATAATAGTGACGGCCCCTGCCCCTGTCAAAGCCGATTCGAGCTTAAACCCTTGTTTTTCAAGGATCGAACGCCGCGGAGAGCGGCGTGAGCGACTCAGGTTCGCCACCGCTGCTGCTGGCCTCGACGTCGCTGCACCGGCGGCGACTTCTCGAGCGATTCGCGCTTCCGTTCGAGTGCATGACGCCGGGTGTCGAGGAAATACGGCTGGCCGGGGAATCGCCTTCCGCGCTCGCCACCCGGCTGGCGCGCGCCAAGGCGCTCGCCGTGGCAGGACAGCGCACCGATGCGATCGTGATCGGCTCGGACCAGGTTGCGCTCAGGGGTGACGAGATACTCGGCAAGCCCGGCGACGCCGATCGATGCCGCGCGCAGCTCGCGGCGTCCTCGGGCCGGCAATTGCAGTTTCTCACCGCCGTGTGCGTCGCGAGCGGCGGCGGCGCGCGCTCCTTCGAGCATACGGACCGCACCGTGGTCACGTTCCGGACGCTCGATGCCGCCGAGATCGCGCGTTACGTCGACCGCGATCGGCCCTGGGACTGCGCGGGAGGGTTCAAGGGCGAGTCGCTCGGCATCGCACTCTGCGAGCGCATAGAAACGCTGGATCCAAGCGCGCTTACCGGCCTGCCGTTGATCTGGCTCGCCGGCGTGCTGCGGGAGTGCGGGCTTTCGGTGCCTTGAGCAGCCGGTCGAGCACGGCGCGCAGATCCTCGGACAGCGGCGCACTGACGGAGAGCGGCTCGGCGGTGCCGGGCCGGGTCACGCCGACCGACGCCGAGTGCAGGAACATCCGGTTGAGCCCGTATTCGCGCATCCCGGCGTTCAATTCGCGATCGCCGTACTTGTCGTCGCCCGCCACCGGGTAGCCGGCATGGGCCGCGTGCACGCGGATCTGGTGAGTCTTCCCCGTGCCGAGATCCACCTCCATCAGCGTGGCCAGCCTTCCGAAGAACTGAACGGGCCGGAAGGTGCTGACCGCCATTTGCCCGTGGCTGCGGACCGCAACGTGACGTTCGCCGCTGCGGCGCTCGTCGGTGGCGAGTGCAAGCTCGATGCGCTTGTGCCCAAGCTGCCAGTGGCCGCACACGAGGGCCAGGTAACGCTTCTCGACGCGTCCTTCGCGGAGCTGGGCGTGAAGATCCCTGAGCGCCGAACGGCGCTTGGCGATGAGCAGGCACCCGCTCGTTTCGCGGTCCAGCCGATGCACCAGGTCGAGCTCGCCGAGCTGCGGTCGCGCTGCGCGCAGAGCCTCGATCACGCCATGCGACAGCCCACTGCCCCCATGCACCGCGAGCCCGGCGGGCTTGTTGATTGCGATCAGGTCGGCATCCTCGTAGAGGATCGCATCGGTCACCGCCTGAAGCAGGTCGCCGCGCGGCCGGGTCGCAACGAGCGGATCGGGTCGTCGAACGGGCGGCAGGCGCACACGGTCGCCCGCGGCGATGCGCTGGTCCGGACGCGCCCGCTTGCTGTTTACACGCACTTCGCCCTTCCTGAGGAGGCGATAGACATGGGTGCGCGGCACACCCTTCAGCACGCGGAGCAGAAAGTTGTCGAGGCGTTGGCCGGCATCCCCCTCGCTTGCAACCACGTAGCTCACCGCCGAAGGCGCGGCGGGCTGCCTCGGCGCCCGTGCCTGATCTGTCGTAACCCATTGATTTTCCGGAACTCGCTTGCTACAGTCCGGGGCAGCGCTGACTCGTTGCCCTCGGGCTTGCAGGTTTGGCGCGTAGCCTGCGCCGCGATTATTGCCCCATGGGGCCGTGGGCGGCGCATCTTAGTTGGTTCTGAAACGTCAGACCATCGAACTGCCGTGAACACGCGCAGATGCCGCAGACCCCGGCGGGTGGCGGGTCCGCGCGATCTTCGGCCGGAACGATGTCCGTTTGCACTTTAGGATTCGGTCCGGTGTTGCGCGCACGAGTCGTCGGCGCACGCCATTGACAGCTGCATGACCCACGCCGCTGGAAAACGACCTCTCCGCAAGGCCACGGCACGGCCCGACCGGGCGTTCACGGTCCCTATCGCGAACTCAGCGAGGACCGATGAAAAGAATGCTCGTCAACGCAACCCAGGAAGAGGAGTTGCGTGTTGCGCTGGTGGATGGCCAGCGGATCTATGACCTCGATATCGAAATCCCGTCCCGGGAAACCAAGAAAGCCAACGTCTACAAGGGTCGCATCACCCGCGTAGAGCCCAGCCTCGAAGCCGCCTTCGTCGACTATGGCGCGGAGCGCCACGGGTTCCTGCCGCTCAAGGAGGTCACCCGCGACTACTTCAAGGGCAGCCAGGACGGCAACGGCAGCCGCGCCGGCATCCGCGACCTGCTCCAGGAAGGCCAGGAGCTGATCGTCCAGGTCGAGAAGGAAGAGCGCGGCAACAAGGGCGCGGCGCTCACCACGTTCATCAGCCTGGCCGGACGGTTTCTCGTCCTCATGCCCAACAACCCCCGCGCGGGCGGCGTGTCGCGTCGCATCGAGGGCGAGGACCGCGAGCAGCTCCGCGAGGCGATGGACAACCTGCAGATCCCCGACGGTATGGGCGCGATCGTCCGCACCGCCGGCGTCGGCCGGACGCCCGAGGAACTGCAGTGGGACCTCAACAACCTCGTCGACGTCTGGAACGCCGTCAAGCAGGCCTCCGAGGGCCGCGCCGCGCCCTTCCTGATCTACCAGGAAAGCAAGGCGATCCTGCGCGCGCTGCGTGACTACCTGTCCGACGACATCGGCGAAATCCTCGTCGACAAGAAGGAGATCTACGACGAAGCGCAGGAGTACATGCAGCGCTTCATGCCCGGGAACCTCCGCCGGTTGAAGTTCTACGACGATCACGTCCCGCTCTTCACCCGCTACCAGATCGAAAGCCAGATCGAGTCGGCGTACTCGCACAAGGTCACCCTGCCCTCCGGCGGAAGCATCGTCATCGACCACACCGAGGCGCTGGTCTCGATCGACATCAACTCCGCGCGCAGCACGCGCGGCTCGGACATCGAGACGACGGCCTGCAACACGAATCTGGAAGCCGCCGACGAGATCGCCCGGCAGATGCGTCTGCGCGACGTGGGCGGATTGATCGTCATCGACTTCATCGACATGGAGTCGCAGAAGAACCAGAGGGCGGTGGAGGACCGGCTGCGCGACGCCGTAAAGCAGGACCGCGCCCGGATCCAGATCGGCCGGATCTCGCGCTTTGGTCTGCTCGAGCTGTCGCGGCAGCGACTGCGCCCATCGATCAGCGAGTCGACCAACATCGTCTGCCCGCGCTGCAGCGGGATGGGCGTCATCCGCAGCGTCGAGTCGCTTGCACTCGCGATCCTCCGGCTGATCGGCGAGGAAGCCCGCAAGGATCGGACCTCCAAGGTCATCGCGCAGCTGCCGGTCGATGTTGCGACCTACCTGATGAACGAGAAGCGCGACTGGTTGAACAGCATCGAGACGCGAAGCTCCATAGATATCGTGCTGGTGCCGAACCGCTATCTCGAGACTCCCGCCTACGAAATCCGTCGCGTACGCGACGACGAGCTCGGTCTGCCGGAGAACTCGATCATCAGTCACCAGCTTGCGGTTCAACCGCAGATCGACCTCGAGGCAGTCGCGACCGAGGAAAAGCTGCCTCCACCGCCGGTGCCGGCGGTGACCACCGTGGTGCCGAGCACGCCCGCTCCGCCGCCGGCACCGGAGCCCGTCGTCGCGGCACCGGTGGCCGCAGCGATCGTAACGGCACCTCAGTTCGGACCACGCGACGGGATCTTCGTCCGGTTCTGGCACTGGCTGTTCGGCGACAAGCGTGCGCCCGAGCCGGTCGCCGCTCGCGCAGAGCATCGACCCGACCGGGACGTGCGTCGGGACCATGCCCGCCCCAGCGTCCGAGGGGATCGTCCGGATCATCGGCGTGACGGCCGGCATGAAGAACGGCGGCCCGGCCGACGCGACGAGCATCGTCGTGACGGGCGGGGTGGCGAGCGGCGCGACGGAGAGCGGGCCCGGCAAGGCGGCGACGCTGGCCGAGGTGACGCGCGACGCGACCCGCGTCGAGGCGGCGCTCATGCCGATTCGCAGCGGGACGGACGGCGGCCGGATGAGGCCAGCCGTGCGGGCCAGGCGCCTTCGGCCGCACCGGGACCGCGTCGCGACGACGCCTCGGGTGGCGAGACGCCGCGGAGCGAGCGGCCCGAAGGTGAGCGGGGTGAGCGCGGCGGACGTCGCTCGCGCCGCGGCGGGCGACGCCGGCGGCGTGACGGGGACGAGGGCTACGCGAACGCGCGCCGCGACGGTGCGAATGGCAACGGTGCACCCGGCGACACAGGAGGCGAGAGCTCCAGCCCACGTCCGCAGCCCGCGCCCGCGGGTGATGCGCAGTCAGACCGGCCGGAAGGCGAACGACGCCCGGCGCCGGACTTCGGTCGGCCGATCGCCGCCCACGGCGCCGGCGGAATCGGTGACCCCCGCCGCGCAGCCGCGCAGCGACTGGACTCCGTCGCCGTCCAGCGACGCGACCCGCGACGTACCGCGCAGCGAGCCCTGACGCAGGCCTTCGCCACCACCGGCCGGACTCTCGACCGGTGGTGGCGCGTGCCTTCAGCGCGGTGTACGAGCCCCGCGCGAGCGGGCGCGAACCTCGGCGAGCAATCCTGCCGCCGCCTGCTCGACGAGATCCAGCACGCGCTCGAATCCGACGGCGCCGCCGTAGTACGGATCAGGCACGTCGAGCTCATCGCCATCGGCCGCCCGGACCCCTGCGAACTCCATCAGCAGGCGCACGCGGTCACGGTATGCCGCGGGGCTGCGCTCGAGCAGCACCGCGCGGTTGAGCCGGTCCATTGCGACGATCAGGTCGTAGCGCTGGAAGTCCGACGTCTCCACGAGGCGAGCCCGCTGCGCGCTGAGATCGACGCCGCGGCGCGCGGCGGCGGCGATGGAGCGCGGATCGGGCGGCGAGCCCACGTGGTAATCGTGCGTGCCCGCGGAATCAACGTCGACCTCGAGTTCGGGCGCACGCTCGCGCAGGTAGCGCTGGAACACGCCATGGGCTGTGGGCGAGCGGCAGATGTTGCCCATGCAGACAAAGAGCACTTTCGTACGCGCCATGCTCCTTCCTCGTCAGAGCCGGAACACGTGCTCGGCGTTCGTCTGCATCAGCATCATCTTGTGCCCGGGACTCAGGTTCATCCGATCGTAGGCGGCCACCTCGTCCGAGGACTGCTGGTAGGGGTAGTCCATCGCGTAGAGCACACGCTCCGGTCCCAGCTGCTCCATGCAGAACCGGATCGCCGGCTCCCAGGCGACGCCGCTGGTCGTGATCCAGATGTTGTTGCGGAAATAGTGACTGACGGTTTCCCTGAGCTTCACGGCCGGCTGCCCGCCGCGCAGGCCGGGAAGTCCATCCGCGTTCCCCTGCATCCAGTCGAACCGGTACAGCTGGAGCGGCATTGATTCGCCCATGTGGCCGATCACCAGGCGGAAATCCGGATACCGGTCGAACAAGCCCGAGAATACGATCCCCATCGTGTGCAGCCACACATCGTGCGGGAAGCCGCCGAGCGCGCCGAAGAAGCCGCGGTCACCGTACGGCTTGAAATACCACGGCGCGGTCGGGTGTATGTAGAGCGCCGCGTCGTGCGCCGCCAGCGCCTCCACGATCGGCTCGAATTCCGGCTCGTCGATGTACCGCCCCTGGAAATGCGAGTTGAGCACCGCCCCGCTCAACTTCAGTCCGGTCATCGCGCGCTCGATCTCCCTGACCGATCCCTTGACATCCCGCGGATCGAACGCCGCGCAGGCCGAGAAGCGCTCCGGGTACCGGCGGCAGGCCTCGGCGGCGATGTCGTTGGCCTCGCGCGCCAGCGCCGTCCCGTCCCCCGGCCGCAGCACCTGCACGCCCGGCGCGGTCAGCAGCAGGAGCTGCCGGTCGATGCCGTATTCGTCCATGTGAGCGATGCGCAGTTCGCCCAGGTCCTGGAGCATCCTCTGCAGGTTCTGGTTGGCTGCGAACATCCCGCCCATCCGCAATGCCGGATCGGCGTGGCGCGTCGGCGCTCTCCAGGTAGTCGACCTGCGCCTTGACCAGCGCGGCAAAGGTCCATGCCTCTTCGGTCGCAATCCGCTTGTAGGGCGGGTTGCGGTCGATATCGCCCGCAGGTGGCGCGAGGCCGATGCGCCGACGCGGCATCCGCTCGGTGTTGTAGCCGCTCAGGCCCTTTTCGCTGCCGTCCGGCAATACCTGACTGGCCATCGTCCTGCAAGCATACCTTCGGCTCGCAAAGGCTTCGAGTCACCTCCGCCACATCGCCCGAAACTCGCTCTCGAGGTACGCAAGCATCTCGTTCGTATGCGCGTCGCGAGGTCGCTGGCGCCGCACGTAGTAGGCCGCGCGCCAGAACATCCGCGCCTGTTCGAGCCGCGCAGATTGCTGCTTGTTATCCTGCTTCGGCTCGAGTAGCCGAATCGATCCCATCGAATACCCCGAACCTTCTCTCGCTCAGGCCGGTCCCGCGAATGCTCGCAGACGAATGCCGGACGTGACTGTCCGTTCGCGTCTGACGACTGCCGTAAGCGCTTTCCGTACCCTGCCCTGCTGCGCGCGCCGGGCAGCGGCCGTATCATCGAGCCGGCAATGCGGACGCCGTGCGGATGCGACTGAACAAGTACTTGAGCGAAACCGGGGCCTGCTCTCGACGCGAGGCCGACGCGTGGATCGCCGCCGGGCGTGTCACCGTGAACGGCCAACCGGCGGCGCTCGGCACGCAGGTGCAACCGGGCGACGAGGTGCGTGTCGACGGCCGTCCCGTGGGTTACGGGCGCCACGCGTATACCTCGCGCTCAACAAGCCGCCCGGCGTCGAGTGCACGACCGATCGGGACGTTCCTGAGAACATCGTCGACTTCGTGGGGCACGACGCCCGCATCTTCCCGGTCGGCCGGCTCGACAAGGATTCGGAGGGCCTGATCCTGCTCACCAACGACGGCGACATCGTCAACGGGATCCTGCGTTCCGAGCACGGACACGAGAAGGAATACCTGGTCACCGTCGATCGCCCGATCACGCCGGCCTTCGTCGAGGGCATGGCGAGCGGCGTCCCGATCCTCGGCACGCTGACCCGGCGCTGCGAGGTGTCCGCCGTCGGCAAGAACAGCTTCCGCATCGTGCTCACGCAGGGGCTCAACCGGCAGATCCGGCGCATGTGCCGCCACTTCGGCTACAACGTGCGGCGCCTGCAGCGCGTGCGGATCATGCACCTGACGCCTCGGGCGGCTCGCTCCGGGTGAGTGGCGCGCGCTGGACGCCGGCGGAAATCGCGCCGCTGCTCGCGGCCGGACGCGACTCTGCGGCACGCCGCGCGGGCATCCGCTCGACCGCGGCGCGCGCGACGCTGCGCCTGCGGGCGCGTCGCACATGACGACGGCGGGACGGCGTGGCACGGGTGGCGGCAGCCCTGCCGGCGTTGCATCGATGCTGCGCGCGATGGCCTACAACAACGCCTGGGCGAATCACCGCCTGCTGCGCGCCTGCTCCACGCTCACGAGCGAGGAGTTCGCCGCACGCCGCACGGGGTTCTTCCCCTCGCTGCGCGCGACGCTCAACCACATACTCACCGTCGACTGGCTCTATGTCGATGCCATCGAGCGCTCGCTCGCAGGCCGTCCGCACAACACCGAGGCTGACAGGTTTTTCGAGCCGCCCGAGCCCTGTGCGGACTGTGCGAGCCTGTCCGCGGAGCAGCACGCCGTCGACGCGCGCCTCATCGCTGCCTGCGCGTCCCTGCGCGACGTCGATCTCGCGCGGATGATAGCGATTCCGCGCCAGGATCACGTGCAACGCGAGCGGCTCGACCGTCTGCTCGCACACCTCTTCCAGCATCAGATCCACCACCGCGGCCAGGCGCACGCGATGCTCTCGGGTACGCAGGTCGCACCGCCGCAGCTCGACGAGTTCTTCGCCGCAGAGGAAGCGTCGCTGCGCGCCGGCGACTTCGAGGAGCTCGGCTTCGACGAGCGGCGGATCTGGGAATGCCGCTGACGTATCAGCCGCGGATGCGCGCGACGTGACCGCCACGGCGGTGCCGAACGTCGAGCACCATGTTGTAGGAGGCGATCGCGGCCGGAAACAGGTTCGAGAGCAGACCCACGGGGTCGCTGCTGCCGAAGGCGAAGTAAAGAAGCAGCAGCACGCTGCCGCTGATGCTCATCAGCCAGAACGCGAGCGGCAGGACCGGCCGGCCACGGGACTTCGAGGCCCAGAGCTGCACCGCCCAGCGGCCGGCAAACAGGGCGACTCCAACGAATCCGAGCAGCTTCCACGGGGTGATCGCGACTCCGAACGCGTCGAACCATATCTGATTCATCGAATCCTCCTTCCCTGGCTCCGCCAGTCGCCTTCGAGTCGTGTTGCCTGCCCGTATGCTCAGCCGCCGGTAGCGGCACGCGCACGTGCGCGCTCGAGATCCGCCGCGGTGTCGACTCCGGGCGCGGGCACGACGCAGGCTTGCGCGACGTGAATGGTCATGCCGTTCTGCAGGGCGCGCAACTGCTCGAGCTTCTCCTTGAGCTCGAGCGGCGACGGCGCGAGCGCAACCAGCCGGCGAAGCGCACCGACCCGGTACGCATAGATCCCGATGTGGCGCATCGCTCCGCCGGTGTCCCGTCCCTCGCCGGCCTCAGTCCCGTCCCGTGCCCACGGGACGGGTGCGCGGCTGAAATAGAGCGCGTGGCCCTGAAGGTCGGCAACCACCTTGACCACGTTCGGATCCGTGAACTCGGCGACGTGAATTGATGGGCGTCGCGAGTGTCGCAATCGAGGCGCTCGGGTCGGCCGCCAGCGCAGCCGCCGCCTGATCGATGAGCGCGGGTGGCAGGAACGGTTCGTCGCCCTGGACGTTGACTACGATGGCGGAATCCGGCCAGCCGCGCCCTACCGCCACCGCGGCCACACGATCGGTACCGGACGCGAGCGCCGGATCCGTGAGAACCGAGATCGGCGCACGCGGCCGTCGCGGGTCGCGCACGACGGCGGCGATGCGCTCGTCGTCCGTCGCAACCAGTACCTCGGCCGCGGCGCTCGCACAGGCGCGCTCGACGACGAGCTGGATCATCGGCCGGCCTGCGATGTCGAGCAGTGGCTTGCCCGGCAGGCGCGTCGACGCGTAACGCGCCGGTATGACCACGCGGAACTCCACGGAACCTAGTCCCTGAGCAGAGGATCGTCCGGCCGAGAGCGGCTGGGCCTCGTCCTCGAGCATCACCGGGATGCCGTCGCGGACCGGAAACGCCAACCGGTCGCCCCGGCACACGAGTTGCTGGCTGTCGCGATTCCAGCGCAGGGGCCCCTTGCAGACGGGACAGGCCAGTATGTCGAGCAGCTTGCTATCCAATCGCGACCTCCGCGAACGGTATCCCGACCCCCGGCCTCCAGCACCCGCGCGACCAGCTCATCGGCCGCAGAAGGCGGCTCGAAGTGGACGTCGAGATCGACGAACCACCAGCCGGGCCGCGCGAAACCCCGGCATTTTACGGCATCCTTTTCGGTCATGAGGACGGTCGCGTCGCGAGCCCAGGCAAGTGCGGCCTCATCGAGGACTGCGTGGTCAGGAAGCGGGCGCGCAGCGATCTCGAGGCCCGCCGAGCGCAGCGCGGCAAAGAACGCCTCCGGATGCCCGATCCCCGCAATGACATCGATGGGCTGGCCGCGGAATTCCACGAGAGCCCGGCGCCGCCCGTCCCGCAGATTGATGGCCATACCTGGTTGCAGGCGCACGCGGATCGCCCGCGACCCGAAGCGCTCTCTTGCGGTCGTACGCTCGATCGCCTCGATCCGCGACCGGACGACGGCGTCCACGGTGCGGAGGCGACTGCCCGGCTCGCGCAACGGTCCCGCCGGCAGCACATGCCCGTTGCCGAGGCCCCGTGCCGCGTCGACCACGGCAATCTCATACTGCCTCGCAAGGCGCAGGTGCTGCAGGCCGTCGTCGCTGACGACGAACTGCGCACCGGCGGCGACGGCTGCCCGTGCCGCCTGCACGCGGTCCCGCCCGACGAACACGAGCTCCGCGCCGCGTTGCGCGTGCAGCACGGCCTCGTCGCCCGCAATCGCAGGATCGGTGTCCGGGGTTACCTGCAACGCGGCGCCTGCGTGCCGCCCGCCGTATCCGCGCAGCACCACGGCGGTGACGAGGCCGCGTGCACGCAGACGCGGATGCGAGCCAGCTTGCGATCGGGGTCTTGCCCGTGCCGCCCACACTGAGGTTGCCGACCACCACCACGGGTGCGCCGGCGTCCTCGCGTGCAAAGAGCCCGCTGCGATACGCCCGGCGTCGCAGGCCGACGATGAGGCGATACAGCGCCTCGAGCGGCCACAGCGCCACGGTACGCCACGCCGGCCCATACCACAGCGCGAGCAGGCGGCGCTCGACGGTCATTCGTTGAACTGCATCCGGTAGAGTACGGCGTACTGGCCGTTGCGCGCGAGCAGCTCCGCGTGCGTGCCGGTCTCGACCAGGCGGCCGCCGTCCATGACGACGATCCGATCCGCCTTCTCCACGGTCGACAGCCGGTGCGCAATCACCAGCGTCGTGCGCCCCTGCATGAGCTGCTCGAGCTGCTGCTGGATCTGACGCTCGAGCTCGGTGTCGAGCGCGGAGGTCGCTTCGTCCAGGATGAGGATGGGCGAATCGCGCAGGAGCGCACGAGCGATCGCGATCCGCTGCCGCTGTCCGCCCGAGAGCAGCGAGCCGCGATCTCCGACCACGGTCTCGAGGCCGTCGGGCAGCTGGGCCGCGAACTCGTCGACCCTTGCCGCCCGCGCCGCGGCCGCGATCTGCTCGCCGCTCGCTGGCATGCCGAACGCGATGTTGCTGGCGATCGTGTCGTTGAAGAGCGCGACTTCCTGGCTCACGAGACTCATCTGCCGGCGCAGGTCGGCGAGCCCGTACTCGCGCACGTCGTGACCGTCGAGGAGCACCCGGCCCGCGGTCACATCGTAGAAACGCGGCAGCAGGCCCACCAGCGTCGACTTGCCGCTGCCCGATCGACCGACGATCGCCACGGTCTCTCCGCGCCGGAGTGCAAAACTCACGCCGCGCAGAACCTCATCCTCACCCGCCGGATAGCGAAATCGCACGTCACGGTACTCGATGTCGCCGGCTGCACGATCGATCGGGCGGCCACCGCCCTCCGGTTCCGGTGTCGCGTCGAGGATCTCGAAGATGTTCTGCGCCGCGGCGATCCCCTGCTGGAGCGGTCCGGCGACGTTGACCAGCCTGCGCAGCGGCGCAGTCACCAGCATCAGCGCGGCTATGAACGAGGTGAACTCGCCCACGGTCATCCGGCCCTGCATGGCATCCACCGTCGCCAGGTACAGCACGCCGGCGAGACCGATCGACGCGATGAGCTGCACGACGGGGTTGCTGAGCGCACGAGTGCGCATGAGCTTCATGTGCGAGCGACGATTGCGCTCGATGACTCCGTCGAAGACCTGAGTCTGGTGCTCCTGCGCGTTGAACACCCGCACTACCCGCGGCGCCTCGATCGCCTCCTTCGCGACGCGCGTGACGTCGCCCATCGAGTCCTGGATCCTCGTGCTGTAGCGCCGGAACAGGCGGTTGATCCGGCCGATCAGGAACGCGATCAGCGGCCCCACGAACAGACTGAAGAGCGTCAACCGCCAGTTCATGTAGAACAGGTAGCCGACGAGGCCCACGATGGTCAGCGTGTCGCGGATGAACACGGTGATCGAGTCGGTCGTGGCCTGTGCGACCTGCTCGGTGTTGTAGGTCAGACGCGACAGCAGCATGCCGGACGCCTGGCTGGTCGAAGAATGCAATCGGAAGGTGCAGATACCGGTCGAAGATCTCCGCGCGCAGCGTCTTGACGATGCGCCGCCCGACGTGTCCCGGGCAATAGCTCTGCAGGAAATCGGCGACGCCGCGCAGCACGAAGAGACCGACGAGTGCGGAAGGCACCAGCCAGACCATCCGCGGATCCTTGGCGACAAAGGTGCCATCGAGAAAGAACCGCACGAACGCGGCCCAGCCCGCATCCGTGGCGGCGAACATGATCATGCCGAGCACGCCGAACACTGAACATGGCCCGGTGCGGCCGCAGGTAGCCAAGCAGCCTGCGGTAAGTCGGCAGAGCGCCCGCGTGCGCGACCGGCGCGGGCTCGTTACCGCCCGACCGATCCATCGTGGACGGTCGAAATGTTGATCTGGCGATAGCCGAGCCGTCCGGCGACGTCCATCGCCGTCACCACCGACTGATGCATTGCACGCGCGTCCGCGCGTATGGTCACGGGCACCGCCCTGTTGCCCGCGGCCGCGCGGGAGAGCGCCACCGACAGGGTGTCGGGGCTGTTGTTGATGAGCGCCCGTCCGTTGACGCGGAATCCGCCTTCCGCGGTGACCTCGATCTCCACCGCATCGCGCAGCGGCGAATAGTCCGGCTCGACGCCTGCCTCGGGCAACCGTATCGAAAGCCGCGACTCGTCGACGAAGCGCGTCGACATCATGAAGAAGATCAGCAGCAGGAGCACGACGTCGATCAACGACGTCATGTTGAGCTCCGGCTCCTCGCTGCGTCGTGGCGTGAACTTCACGCCGCGACATCCTCTTCGGTCAGCTGGCCGGGCCGCGTCGCGGTCGTGCGGTCGATCGCCTGGACCAGCTTGAGGGACTCCTTCTCCATCCGGATCACGAGCGAGTCGACGCGCCCGCGCAGGTAGCGGTAGGCCATCAGGGCCGGAACGGCGATGATCAGGCCGGCGGCCGTCGTAATCAGCGCCTCGGCGATGCCGCCCGCCATCGCGGCCGGATCGCCGACGCCGGCGACGGTGATCGCCTTGAACGTCCGGATCATCCCGGTGACCGTGCCGAGAAGTCCGAGCAGCGGCGACACGCCTGCGATCGTGCCGAGCATGCCCAGGTAGCGTTCCAGGTCATGCGTCACGTGCCGGCCGACGTCCTCGATCGCCTCGATCATCACCGCCCGGTCGCGGTGGCGATTCGAGATACCCGCTGCCAGAACCCGTCCCAGGGGGGAGTGCTGCTCCAGAGCGCGGATCTGCTTGTCCGACAGCGTCCGGTTCTCGATCCACTGCCAGACCTTGTCCGTGAGCTCCGATCGGAACGACCCGCTGCTGTCTCAGGGTCCAGAGCCGCTCGATGATGATGGCAACCGCCACGATGGAGCACAGGATGATCGGCACCATCACGGGGCCGCCGGCTTTCACGATCTCGAACATTTCGCGGGTCTGACCCCCTGTCGCAAACGCCCGCGGATCATACTTCATGCGCCGTCCGGCCGTGCAATGCACGCGGACCCGTTCCGGGTCAATTCTGCGACCGCTGCCAGAATCGGACGAGGCCTGAGCGCGCAAGCCGCGGCTCTTCGATCGGCTCGCCCGCGCGCAGCTCGAATTCCACCGCGCCGGTCTCCCAGGAGACGAGCACGCGCGAGCCGGCGTTCCGCCAGCGTTGCACCACGGAATCAGCGGGAAATCGCCAGCGGTTGCCGTGCCCGCAGGAGATCAGCGCCCAGCGGGGCCGAGTAGCGACAACGAGCTCGGGGCTCGACGACGAACGACTCCCGTGATGGGGCACGACGAGCACGTCGATCGGACCCGGCGCCGCACTGCGCAGCAGCTCCTCCTCCGCGTCGCCCTCGATGTCGCCGGTGAGCAGCACCGCGTGCTCTCCGGCACGGATCCGGAGCACGCAGGAGCGGTCGTTGTCGCCGTGCGACGGTGCCGCAGCCGGGTGCAGCCACTCGAACTGTACGCCGTCCCACAACCAGCGCTCGCCGCGCGTGCAGCGCACGACGTCCCTTCCGCCGAGCGCCTGGCCACTCGCCGCCCGAGCAAGCACCGGGAAGCTTTCGACGAGGCTCACCGCGCCCCCGGCATGATCGGCATCGTCGTGGCTGACGACGAGCAGGTCGATGGCGCGCACGCCACGATGGCGCAGGTATGGCGCGACTGCGAGCAGCGCCGCGTCCGAGCCGCTGCGGAACGACGGCCCCGTGTCGTAGACGAGCACGTGCGAGCGGGTCTCGACGACGACCGCGAGGCCCTGTCCGACGTCGAGCATTGCAATACGCGCCGTACGCTCCGCCAACGGCGCGGGCCGCCAGGCGCCCGCGACGACGACGATGGCACAGGCCGCGATGCGCCCGGCCGCGGGCAGGGGCGAAAGCGCCGCGGCGGTTGCGACCAGGAGCACACACCAGAGCGCAGCGGGCAGTGCGGCAACGTGCCAGGTCGCCCAGGGCCAGGAGGCCGGAACGTCGATCAGCGGCCAGCGTCGACCTCGATCAGCCAGGCGACGGCCTCGAGCGCGGCTGCGCCGAGCGCCGGCACCGCCATGGCCAGAGCGGAGGCGAGCAGGACTGCGGGCACGATCACGAGCGTGTAGAGCGGCACGGCGAGTAGATTGACGACGGCCGACACGAGCGACACGCCGCCGAAGCTGCCAATCAGCACGGGCGCGAGTCCGATCGTCACGGCGAGTTGCAGCCGGCCAAAGCCCTCGAGCAGAGCCGGGCGTTCGAGGTAACCGGTCGTCGCGTAGACGATCACCGCGACCGCGCCGAACGACAGCCAGAAGCCCGGCGCAAGCGCCGACAACGGATCCGCCATCAGTACCGCCGCGGCCGCGAGCGCAAGACCCTGCCATGCGCCGACGCGGCGTCGTGCACCGACGACGATCGCCAGCAGCACGATCATCACCGCGGTTCGCTGTGTCGGCACCGACCACCCGGCGAGCGCGGCATAACCCAGCGCGGCGGCGACTCCACACCTGAGGGCGGCGTCGCGCGTCGTTCCCAGTGCGCCGCGCCGCTGCCGGATCCGCTGGATTGCGCTTGCGAGCCACGCTGCGATTGCCGCGACCATGCCGATGTGCAAACCGGAGATCGCCATGAGGTGGGTGGTGCCGCTGCGCGCGAGCGCACGCCATTGCTCCGGCGCCAGGGCGTCCTGCAGCCCGACCGCGAGCCCCACCACGATGCCCGTGGCTGCGCGCCGCCCGAGGGCTTCGCCGATTACGCCTGCGATCTCCCCCCGGGCCACCAGCACCGGGTGTGTCAGCGCATCCAGCGTGCTGCGACCACGCCGTTCGGCGGCTCGGACGTAGCCGGTGGCTCCCACGCCTTCGCGCAGCATCCGTGCCGCGTAATCCGTGCCGCCGGGATTCGCGAAGCCACGCGGGCGTCGCAGCTTGACCTCGAGCGCCAGTCGCTCGGCCGGCAACGGCGTCCAGTCGGGCTCGTACCAGGTCAGCTCGATGCAGCGTGGCAGACGCTGGTCCGAACCCGGGTCCGGCCGGAACCGGAATCGCAGCCCCTGCGCCACCGCCTGAGGCACGGACGTGACCCGCCCGTCGATCGCGAGCGTCTGCCCCTCGAGCGCCGCATGGAGGCGGTCCTCGATCCGCGCGCCCGCCTCGAGACGGCAGAGAACGAAACCCACCGCAAATGCCAACGGCACCAGACTGCGGAGCCTGCGTGCTGCGAGTCCGGCGACTGCGACGAGCCCGGCGAGCGTGAGTGTCGAGGGCAGCTGCGGCAGCAGGAGCAGCACGCAGGTTCCGGCGACGAATCCAAGTGCCGAGCCCGGCATCACGCTGACCTTCAGGTCGAAGGCCGGAGACTGCCCTCGCACGCCTCATGCGCGCCACGGGTGTTACTGGCGGCAACGCCGAGAATCAGCCGGGCGCGAGTCGGCCGTCCTCGAGCACCAGAACCCGTTGCATCCGGGCGGCGATCTCCGGCGCATGCGTGACGATGACGAGGCTGGTGCCGAGCTCGCGATTGAGCTCGAGCATCAGCTCGAAGACGGCCCGCGCGTTCTGTCCGTCGAGATTGCCGGTCGGCTCGTCCGCCAGCACCAGGCGCGGACGGGTGACGAGTGCCCGCGCCACCGCGGCGCGCTGGCGCTCCCCGCCCGAAAGCTGTGCCGGCCGGTGCGCCAAGCGCGCGGCAAGGCCCACGCGCTCGAGAAACGCGCGTGCCTCCGCGGCCGCGGCCGTCGCTGCCACCCTTCGCACGAGCAGCGGCATCGCCACGTTCTCGAGCGCAGTGAATTCCGGCAGCAGGTGGTGGAACTGGTAGACGAAACCGAGCGCCTGGTTGCGCAGCCGGCCACGCTCCGCGTCGGAGAGCTCGTCGATGCGCCGGCCGTCGATGCGGACGTGCCCGCTCGAGGGCAGGTCGAGCCCGCCGAGGATCTGCAGCAGGGTGGTCTTTCCGGAACCCGAGGCGCCGACGATGGCGAGCGTCTCGCCGGCCGCCACACGGACGTCGACGCCCTTCAGCACGGCGAGCCGCTGGCCCGCGTCCTCGAAGTGCTTGTGCACGTCCTCGCAGCTCAGCACTCCACGATCAGTCATGACGCAGGGCCCTCGCAGGATCGGTCCGGGCGGCGCGCCAGGCCGGGTAAATCGTCGACAGGCAACAGAGCGCGAACGCCGTGGCGCCGATCATCACCACGTCGCGCAGCTCGACGTACGCCGGCAGGTCGCTCATGAAGTACACGCTCGCATCGAGGAAGTGCGTGCCGAGCACACGCTCGAGCCCATGTACGAGCGTCTCCAGGTTGACGGCGAGCAGGTAGCCGAGCAGTACGCCGCCCAGCGTTCCAAGCAACCCGATGACCGTGCCCTGTGTCGCAAACACGGCCAGCACGCTCCGAGGCGCAGCGCCCATGGTGCGCAGGATTGCGATGTCCGGCCGCTTGTCCTTCACGGCCATCACCAGCGTCGAGACGATGTTGAAGGCCGCCACCGCGACGACGAGCAGCAGGATGAAGAACATCATGCGCTTGGTGAGCTCGATCGAGCGGAAAAAGTTTGCATGGCGATTCGTCCAGTCGTCGACATACGGGCCATCGCCGAGCGCGCGCGCGACCTCGCGCGCGACCGCAGGCGCGCGCCATGGATCCTGCATCTCGAGCCGCAGCCCCGTGACCCGGTCGCCGAGGCGGAAGAGCCGCGCCGCGTCCTCGAGATGCACGAGCGCGAGCGTGCGGTCGATCTCGTACATGCCGGAGGCGAACACGCCCTCGACCTCGAAGCGGCGCAATCGCGGAACGACACCCGCTGGCGTCACGCTCCCCTGCGCGATTGCGAGCACGACCGTGTCGCCGCGCGTCACCTCGAGCGCCTTGGCAAGCTCCGCGCCGAGGATGACGCGAAAGCCGCCCGGGACGCAGTCCCGCCATCGTGCCGGAGGTGAGCCGCTCGCCGACCGCGGAGACCTGTGCCTCGAGCTCGGGCAGAACGCCGCGTACGCTGGCCGCAGCCGAGCCCGCACCGGCCCGCGTCGCCGATCAGAAGCGCCTCGCCCTCGACGAATGGCGCCACGCCGCGAACCTCCGGGTTCTCGAGTGCGCGCTGGCGCGCTGCGCGCCAGTCGGCGAGACCTGCCCCGAAGGAGGAGACCGTCGCGTGCGAGGTCACGCTCAGGATGCGGCTGCGCAGCTCGCGCTCGAAGCCGTTCATGACCGACAGCACGACGATCAGGACCGCGACACCGATCGCCACGCCCAGCATCGAGATCAGCGAGATGAAAGAGAGGAATCGATTGCCCGTCGAGCGCAGGTAGCGCCGCCCGATCATGAGCTCGTATGGCAGGCCGCCGCGCATCACTCGTACCGCAGGGCCTCGGCCGGATGCGTAGCGGCGCCGCGCAGCGCCGGATAGATCGTCGCGAGCACGGTGAGCAGAAACGCGATCGTCGCGATCAGCGCGACCTGCGGAAGCTGTGGGTCGGAGGGAATCTCGGTGATGTAGTAGACGCTCGGGTCCATGACATGGAAGCCGAACAGACGCTCGAGCACCGGCACGATCGTGCCGACGTTGAAGGCAATCGCCAGGCCGAGCACGACGCCCAGCACCGTGCCGGTCGCCCCGATCACCAGGCCCTGCGTGAAGAACGCACCGACGACGCCGCCCGGTGCGAGACCCAGTGTGCGCAGGATCGCGATGTCCGATCGCTTCTCGTTCACCACCATGACGAGCGCGGCAACGATGTTGAATGCGGCGACGGCGACCACGAGCAGCAGGATGAGGCTCATCATCGTCTTCTCGATGCGGATCGCCCGGAAATACGCGGCGTGCTCCTGCGTCCAGTCGGCGACCTCGACGTCGTCGCCGAGCGCGACGCGCAGCTCTTCGGCGCGTGCGGGCGCCTGCATCACGTCGTCGAAGCGCAGCCGGAGGCCGGCCGGGCCGACCGCCGCCCGCGAGCTCGGCCGCGTCCGCCAGCGCCACCAGGGCGAGTGAGCCGTCGTGGTCCTGCAGTCCGACCTCGAACACTCCGGTGACGGTGAAGGTCTGGAGCACCGGTCGCCCACCCGCCGACAGCAGCGATCGTCCCGGCACCATGACGGTGAGCTCGTCGCCCACCTGGGCCCCGAGCTGCCAGGCAAGCACGCGACCGATGATCATGTGCCGCGAACCGGCGGAGAGATCGGCGAGCCGCCCCTCGAGCAGATGCGGCTCGATCTGCGCCACCGTCGCCTCGGCGACGGGCTCGATTCCGTGCAACACGACAGGAAGCAGCGTTCCGACGCGACCGAGCATGGCCTGTACGTCCACGAACGGCGCGGCGCCGACGACACCGGGGACCGCGCGGGCACGCAACCCACCAGCGGCCCAATCGGGTTGCCCGCCTTCGCGCGCGGTCACCGTGGCGTGCGCGGTGAGCGCGACGAGGCGACCGCGCAACTCCCCTTCGAATCCGTTCATGACCGAGATGATCGTGATGAGCGCTGCGACACCCAGGCATACGCCGAGCATCGACACCCAGCTGATGAAGGAGACGAAAAACCCGCGGCCGCGGGTCCGGACGTATCGCAGCCCGAGGAAGATGGGTAGCGGGTGGAACATTGGCAGCTTATGGAAAGGCCGCAAGGCTACCGGGCCGACGGATCGAATGCACCTTCCGGCGCTGGTCGAATCCGCTCGCGTTAGTGAACTGGCACAAGGAATCGGGACCCCGAAGCATCGACCGCGCGCGGCCCGGTGCTATATTCCGGCGCGCCATTGCCAGTTGAGGTTCCGGTTATGCAAAAGAGCCTTTACGTCGCGCTCGGCCTCGTGGCCACGCTGTGCGCCACCCCGCTCAACGCCCAGAACCTCGAGATGACCGATCCGCCGGCTACGACCACAGCCAGCGTCGCCGGCCCATCGCGGGGCATGAGCATGGCGCAGGTCGAGAGCCGTTTCGGTGTGCCGAGCCAGCGTGTCGGCGCCGTAGGCGAGCCGCCGATCTCGCGCTGGGTCTACCCGCAGTTCGTCGTGTATTTCGAGCATTCGCACGTGATCCACGCCGTCGCCCGCCGCGGCGCTCCGGTCGGCTGATCCCACACCGCCCGCGATCGACTGATCCGCCGATCGTCGATCGATCGAGGCGCGCGACGCTGCGGTCGGGCGCTCTGTTACCCTTTGCGACCCTTCAGGCCGGTCAGCGTTGACCGCCTGTAGTTCTATTGAACTCGAATCTCATGATTCGAGTTCAAGTTATTGTATTGACATGATTTTCGACTTGTCATTTCCGGATCAGTCGCACCCGCGGGCCCGCTGGCGAGGCCTGCACGGCGCTGCCTTGCCGCTTGCGCTGGCGGAGAGCGCAGCGAGCATCAAAGGGCCGCTCGTCGTCTTTACGCAGGACGCACTGCAGCTCGAGCGGCTCGAATCCGAGCTCGCGTTCTTCGTTCACCAGGACCTGCCGGTTCTCGCATTCCCGGACTACGAGACACTGCCCTACGATCGCTTCTCGCCGCATCCCGACATCATTTCCCAGCGGCTGCGCACGCTCGCGCGGTTGCCGATGCTCGAACGCGGGATCGTGCTCGCCGATCTGCCGACGGCATTGCAGCGGCTGCCGCCGCGCAGCTTCATCGATGCGCATACGCTCACGCTCGCGACCGGTGAGGAACTCGATCTCGAGGCGTTTCGCCTGCGGCTCACGGCCGCGGGCTATGCCAGCGTGCCGCAGGTGGGAACGCCCGGAGAGTTCGCGATCCGCGGCTCGCTGTTCGACCTGTTCCCGATGGGCAGCGATGCGCCGCTGCGCATCGATCTGAATGACCGGCAGATCGACAGCATCCGAAGCTTCGATTCCGACACCCAGCGCACGACTGGACGGCTTGAGCGCGTCGAGCTGCTGCCAGCACGCGAGTTCAGCCTCGGGGCCGAGTCGATCCGGGATTTCCGTCGACGCTTCCGCACACGTTTCGAGGGCGATCTCACCAGAATGCCCCTGTATCGCGACGTCGGCGACGGCCATGCGCCCGCCGGCATCGAGTACTACCTGCCGCTCTTCTTCGAGTCCACCTCGACACTGTTTGACTACCTGCCAGACGCCGCCCTGGTAATGCTGCCCGCAGACACGGAAACCACACTCGTCGCAGCGATGCGAGCGATCGACGAACGCCACGAGGAGCACCGCTACGACATCGAGCACCCCGTGCTCGCGCCCGGCGAGATCTTCGTCGAGCCGCCGGAGTGGCTGTCACGTGCCCGGGGCCGTCCTCATATCGAGCTGGCCGCGACCGATTCACCGGATGTCGAGGACGATGCGATGGAGTCGTCCGTGGTGGCCAGCGACGCGCCGGCCCTGCGACTCGAAATGCGTCACGAGGACAGCATCCGGGCGTTCGCCGACACGCTGCGCGCCAGCCGATCGCGTGTGCTGCTCGCCGCCGAGTCCCCGGGCCGCCGTGAGCTGTTGCTCGACCTGCTCCGGCCGCAGGGTCTCGCGCCACGTGTCGTAGCGGGCTGGCACGAATTCCTGGCGTCGGGCGAACCGCTGGCGGTGGCCGTGGGGCCCCTCGCCTCCGGCGTATCGCTCACCGAGCCGCCGATCACGATCTACGCCGAGCAGCAGCTCTTCGGCGAGCGCGCCCGCCAGGAGCGCCGGCGGCGGCGCAGCGACCGCGATCCGGCCCGCATCATCCAGCAGCTGGCCGACCTGCGTCCCGGTGCACCGGTGGTGCACGAGGACTATGGAGTCGGGCGGTATCGCGGCCTGACGACGATGGAGACGGCCGGATCGACAGCGGAATTCCTGGTGCTCGAGTACGCGGACGGCGACCGGCTGTACGTGCCCGTGCAGGCGCTCGAACGCATCAGCCGCTACACCGGGGCGCCCGCAGACACCGCCCCGCTACATCGTCTAGGCGGCGACCAGTGGCAGAAGGCCCGGCAGCGTGCCGCGGCACGCATCCACGATGCGGCAGCCGAACTGCTGGACGTCTACTCGAGGCGAGCGACGCGCCCGGGCTTCGAATTCCCGGTTGACGATCAGCAGCTCAAAGCCTTCGAGCAGGGGTTCCCGTTCGAGGAAACAGCCGATCAGCAGGCGGCGATCAGGCAGGTCATCGACGATCTACGCTCTCCGCGGCCGATGGACCGGTTGGTCTGCGGCGACGTGGGCTTCGGCAAGACGGAAGTCGCGCTCCGAGCCGCCTTCGTCGCCGTGCAGGCGGGGCGGCAAGTCGCCATTCTCGTGCCGACGACACTGCTCGCGCAGCAACACCACCAGACTTTCGCCGACCGCTTCGCCGACTGGCCGGTGAAGCTGGAGCTCCTGTCGCGCTTTCGGGCCGGCGCGCAGGCGAAGGCTACGCTCGACGGGCTCGCGCAGGGCAAAGTCGATATCGTGATCGGCACGCACCGGATGCTCCAGCCGGGCGTGCGTTTCAAGGACCTCGGGCTCCTCATCATCGACGAGGAGCATCGGTTCGGCGTGCGCGACAAGGAACGGCTGAAGCAGATGCGCGCGGAAGTCGACGTGCTGACGCTGACGGCCACGCCCATCCCTCGCACGCTGAATCTCGCGCTGGGCGGCCTGCGCGACCTGTCGCTGATTGCGACGCCGCCTGCCGCGCGGCTGTCGATCAAGACCTTCGTGTCGGAGTGGAACGCGCCGATGGTGCGGGAAGCCTGCCTGCGCGAGCTGCGACGCGGTGGACAGGTGTACTTCGTGCACAACAGCGTCGACACGATCGGCCGGACCGCAGAGCAACTCACGGCGCTCGTCCCGGAGGCGCGTATCGCGATCGGCCACGGGCAGATGCGCGAGCGCGAGCTCGAACAGGTGATGCTCGACTTTTATCACCGTCGGAGCAACCTGCTGCTCTGCACGACGATCATCGAAAGCGGTATCGACGTCCCGACCGCCAATACGATCGTGATCGACCGCGCGGACCGCTTCGGCCTCGCGCAACTGCACCAGTTGCGCGGACGGGTCGGCAGGTCGCACCACCAGGCCTACGCCTACCTCATCGCCCCGCCCCGCAACGCGCTGACCGGTGATGCCGCCAAGCGCCTCGAGGCGATCGAGTCCCTCGACGATCTCGGTGCCGGGTTCGTGCTCGCCACGCACGATCTCGAGATCCGCGGCGCGGGCGAGCTGCTCGGCGAGGAACAGAGCGGGCAGATCCAGGAGATTGGATTCGCGCTCTACATGGACCTGCTCGAGCGAGCGGTGGCGGCGCTGCGCGCCGGGCGTCAGCCCGAGCTCGAACGCCCGCTGCACCATGGGCCGGAGATCGAGCTGCACGTGCCGGCCCTGCTGCCCGATGCGTTCCTGCCGGATGTGCACGCGCGGCTGGTGATGTACAAGCGGATCTCGGGCGTCGGGTCAGAGGTCGAGCTCGACGACCTGCAGGCTGAGATCGTCGATCGCTTCGGCCTCCTGCCCGAACCCGCGAAGAACCTGCTGCGAATCGCGCGGCTCAAGATCGCGGCCGCGGCGCTCGGCATCGAGCGACTCGATGTTGGTCCGGCGTCGGGTTCGGTGGTGTTCGGCCCCGACACGCCGGTTGATCCGGGAGCGCTGATCCTCCTCGTGCAGGGCAGCGGACGAACGCTGCGATTCGAGGGATCGAGCCGGCTGCGGTTCACCGGAGACTACGAGCAGCCCGAGGACCGGTTTGCCGCTGCGCAGGCCCTGCTCCGGCGCCTCGGCCAGTGCATCGCGCGCCGCCGCGCGGGATAGACTGTCGGAGCCTGAACCGCCCGGAAAGATAGAAGCGAGGCTGACCATGGACGATCAACGATCACGCGCCGAGGCGTTCCGCCGCCTGCACGTCGCCGGAGATCCGCTGGTGCTGTTCAACGCCTGGGATGCCGGCAGCGCACGCGCGGTCGAGGCGGCCGGCGCACGGGCTATTGCAACAGGCAGCTGGTCGGTGGCTGCGGCGAACGGCTACGAAGACGGCGAGGCGCTGCCGCTCGACCTTGCGATCGCGAACCTCGAGCGGATCGTCCGGGCTGTTTCGCTGCCGGTCACGATCGACCTCGAGTCGGGTTACGGCGCTCGCCCAGCGGCGGTCGCCGAGAGCGTCACACGGGCGCTCAAGGCCGGCGCCATCGGTTTCAACCTGGAGGATGGCGTGATCGGCGGTGAGTCGCTGTACCCGGTCCAGGATCAATCGGCGCGGATCCGTGCTGCGCGCGCGGCCGCGGATCGGATGTCGATCCCGGCCTACATCAACGCGCGCACCGACATCTTTCTGAACGCCGACGCGGCGCGCCACGACGCCACGATGCTCGACGCGGCACTGCAGCGCGCTGCGGCCTACGCGGCCGCCGGTGGCACCGGCTTCTTCGTGCCGGGTCTGGTAGACGCGGATCTGATCGGCAAGCTGTGCACGGCTTCGCCGCTCCCGGTGAACGTGATGATGCTGCCCGCGCTGCCGCCGCGCGCTGCGCTCGCCAAGCTCGGTGTCGCACGGATCAGCCACGGCCCGGGTCCCTACCGCGCCACGATGCGGTTCCTGGAGGAAGCAGCGCGCGAGGCCTGCGCTCCGCTCGTGCGTCGCTGAGGCTCTCGCCTCGAGCGGCGACCTGGCCCGGCTACGCGAGGAGCGTATGCGCCTGCTCGACGAGCTGCAGCCCTGATCCGTCCCGCCGCCCTTCAGTCCGATGTCGACGTAGCGGGTTCGACGATAGCCCGGCCTTTGTCGACTATGAACGTGCTTGCGACGCGCGCGGTGCGATCCCCAACGTTGCGGGTTTCGTGCACTACGCCTCGTGGGTTGTGGTAGGACTCCCCCGCCGTCACGCGTTTCGGTTCGCGTCCATCCGCCCGGACCTCGACGGTGCCCTCGATCACGTATGCGTACTCCTCGCCCGGATGCGTGTGACGGCCAGTCGAGGCACGCGCCGCGAACTCACCGCGGACCAGGACGACCTCCCGGCGTGGATCACCATCGAGATCTGTCCGCAGCAGCGGCGTCACGACGAAGGCCGGCGGCTGCGCGATCGCGATGACCCCCGTCATCACCACGGCCAGGGAGACGGGCGCCACGATCCAGCGTGCCTGGCGAATGCGGGTCATGCGGGCTGCACCCTGGTCAGCAATTGGCGGGCTGGACGAACAGCATGCGCGAGAACTGGATCGCGGCGTGGGCGAGATACCATAGCAGCCCGAGCACGTAGATGCCCGAGGCCACGGCTGCGCTCGGTTGCAGCGCATTGACCAGCTGCAGCGCGATGTTCGCAAAGTGCCCGATTGCAATGCCGGCGAAGAGGTAGCGGTTGAAGATCTCGGGCGCTTGCCGGGCGATGTGCCTCGATGAGACGAGATAGACGGTCACCGCGGCGAGCGAATAGGCCACCATCAACGCGCTGGCACGGCCCCAGAGCACCGGCTCGGGCACACCGAAGCGCTCGAGGGCCATCGGTGCGAGCGCCAGGAAGAGGCCGCCGAAGCTCACCCCCAGCAGGACCCCGATGCGATACGACTCGACCCGGGTCAGCTGGCCCGGACGCTGCATGAAGGCGGTCATGACGCCGCTGAAACCCGCGATGCCGAGCGCCGCGGCGGCGATTGTCGAGAGGCTGTCCGCGGCGTCCAAGCTTCAATCCGGGCCCGGCAGGCACGTGGTTGTTGTCCGGGCGGGGATCATACCCGACTCGCTCTGTGTGCCCGCCCGCCGGCGCGATCGCGCGCTTACTTCAGCTCGCCGCCGACGACCCGATTGCCGCCGTCCGACTTGGCCTTCAGCAGCGCCTTAGCGGCCGCCTCGAGGATCGATTCGCAATCCGAGCTTCGCCCCGGGACCGTGGTGACGATGCCGCAGCTCATCGTCAGGTAGCGACCGGTCGGCGATCGCGGATGGTGGACGGCCAGGGCCCGCACGCGACCGAGTATCTGCTCGGCGTGCAGGGTGGCGCTCGGCGGTTCCATGGAGATGCCGAGAGCGACGAACTCGTCGTCGTCGAAGCGTGCGACGACGTCGCTCGTGCGTCGCATGGCCGCCGCGATCGTCTTGCCGACCTGACGAAGCACGTTGTCCGCCGCCATGCGTCCGAAGATCTCGATGTAGGTCCGGAATGCGTCGAGATCGAAACGCATCACCGTGATCGGGCGCAAGTCGCGCTGCGCAATCGACCAGTCCCGACGCAGCACCTCCATGAGGTGCTCGCGGGTGGCGAGTCCGCTGCTGTTTCCGGCCAGGCTGGACAGCAGTCCCTGCGCGTTCTCGAACGCGAGCTTGGGTACGGGCCGGTAGAACACGACTCGCCGCTCGCCGGAGAGCCGGGATTCGAAGCGCTCGCACCCGATACGCGTGCCGTCCGCGCAGACCAGGGACACGGGCGCGCTGCTGACCTTCGCCGCGCCACAGGAGCCGCTCGTCTCGATCTCGCCGAGCTTCCGTCCCATGGGCCAGTCGTCCGGCCGCTGAAGCAACAGGGCGAGGGTCGAGTTCGCGTACACGATGCACCCGCCGGATTGCGATCCGTCCACGACCGCCACGGCATCGGGCGCATGACGCAGCACCTCGACCAGCAGTTCCGTATCGATGACGCTCATTCGGATGCGTCCTGCGACCTCAGGCGTCGAGCCGCAGTTCGGGCGCGTCGCGACAGTGAGCGACGGCGCTGCGACATTCCTGCCAGCGCGGCAGCTCGGCCAGCTCGCGGCGCGCGGGGGTCGGGCGACCATGCAGCCGGACGAGTCGCACCTGGCTCAGGGGGTCAGTCTCGCCCGCCAGCTCCTCCAGCGTATCGAGCACCCCGGACCGGTCATTGCAGATCGCGAGCACGTCGCAGCCCGCGGCGAGGGCCTGTCGCGCGCGATCCGGCACGGAGCCAGCGTGGGCCGCGCCGGCCATGCTGAGATCGTCTGAGAACACCGCGCCGGTGAAGCCGAGCCCACCGCGCAGCTCGCTCTGCACCCAGCGACGGGACAGGCTCGCCGGCGCCTCGTCGACCTCGGGAAACGACACGTGCGCGACCATGATCGAAGACAGGCCGTTCGCGATCATCCGGCGATACGGCAACAGATCATCGCCCAGCTCCTCGAGCGGGCGACGATCCACGGGCAATGCGCGATGCGAGTCCGCCACGACGGCTCCGTGACCGGGAAAGTGCTTCGCTGTCGCTGCCATCCCCGCCTCGCGCATACCCTGCATCGTCGACACCGCGAGCCGGGCGACGACCTCCGGATCGCGATGATAGGAGCGGTCGCCGATCACCTCGCTCACCCCGTAGTCCAGATCGACGCAGGGCGTGAAACTCAGGTCTATGCCGACAGCGCGAAGCTCCGCGGCGAGCAGCCAGCCGCATTGCGCGGCGAGACGCCGTCCCGCCTCAGGGTCGAGGTCGTAGAGCCGGCCGATCACGCGCTGCGGCGGCAGCTCCGTGAAGCCGGCTCGGAATCGCTGGACCCGTCCGCCTTCCTGGTCCACCGCGACGAGCAGCGACGGCGCGCGCACCGCACGGATGTCACGCACGAGGTCCTCGAGCTGCTCGACGTGGTCGAAGTTCCTCGTGAACAGGATCACCGCGCCCACCAACGGATGGGCCAGCACCCGGCGATCCTCCGCCGTCAGGCTCGTGCCCGGTACATCCACCATAATCGGACCCAGCGTCATTTCGTGATCTACCTCACAAAGACCGCCATGGCCTCGACGTGCGTCGTGTGCGGAAACATGTCCATGACGCCGGCCGCGGCCAGCGAAAGCCCGTGATCGCGAACGAGAATGCCAGCATCCCGCGCCAGACTGCCAGCATGACAGGAGATATACACGACGCAGCTCGCATCACAGCGCGCGACGAGAGGCAGAATTTCCCTTGCGCCGGCTCTCGGCGGGTCGATGAGCACTCGGTCGTAGCGCCGATCGGCCCAGGGCAGGTCGGCGCAGGAAGCGGTGAGGTTGGCGGAATGGAACTCCGCATTCCGTATTCTGTTCAATTCGGCGTTGTGCCGCGCACGTCCGACCAGCACGGGATCTCCTTCGATCCCTACGACCTTACCGGCCCGCCGCGCGGCTGCCAGCGAGAAATTCCCAAGGCCGCAGAACAGATCGAGGACGGCGTCGGTCGCAGTCAGTTGAAGCTGATCGATTGCGCGGCCGACCATCCGTGCATTGAGCTCGGCATTCACCTGAACGAAATCAGTGGGCCCGAACTCGATCGTAAGGTCGAACTCGGGCAACGAATAACTGAGCGAGCCCGAATCCGCCGAAAGCGGTGTAACCGTGTCGATGCCGCCGGTCTGCAGGTAGACACGCACACCGCGCTCGCGTTCGAACGCCCCCAGCCGCTCGAGGTCATCCCGATTGGGCGCGGAGAGCACGCGCAGCACGAGAGCACAGACGTTCTCGGCCACCGCGACCTCGATCTGTGGCAGCTGCTCGGCGATGGACAGCGACTGGACGAGTGTCGCCAGCGGATCGATGAGGTCACCAGCCGGCGGCGCCAGCACCCCGCATCCATGCAGATCGGCAACATAGCGAGCCGAGCGCTCGCGGAAGCCGACCAGCACCCGCCCCTTCCTGACGACGTGCTTCACGCCGAGCCGGGCGCGGCGGCGGTACTGCCAGGTCGATGCGGTGAGCGGCGGCAGGACCTCCCGCGGCGTGACACCGCCGATCCTGCTGAGACTCTCGAGCAGCTGCGCCTGCTTGAACGCGAGCTGCGCCCCGTCCGACATGTGCTGCAGGGCGCAGCCGCCACAGGTCCCGAAATGCGGGCACGGCGGTGCGACGCGGTCGGCGCTCGGCTCGAGCAGCTCGACCAGCCGGGCCTCGTCATAGCTCCGATGCCGCCCGGTGCGCTCGAGTATCACCCGCTCGCCCGGCAGCGCATCCGCCACGAAGATCGTCTTGCCGTCGATGCGCGCCACGCCGCGGCCGTCATGCGTGAGATCGACGATCCGCGCCTCCTCAGGCGCGGCCGTGATGCGTCGGGTCCTCACGGCTGGGGCCAGGCGTCGCGGAAGCGGATCAGGTGCGCCTTGTCGCTCGCCTGCAGCCAGGCGTGTACGAGCCCGCATTCGCCAGCGTGCTCATCTCGCGTGAGCCGCCCGCGCAGCAGCTCGAATCGCAGGTAGATCAGGTAAGTGTTGATGACGTCGGTCTCGCAGTAGTCGCGGATCTCGGCGCCCCGGCCGGCGAGCCAGGCGTCCCAGACCGCCTCGCCGGACATTCCGAGCTTGCCGGGCAGGCCGAGCAGCTGCGCGACTCGGTCCAGGCCCACGCGGCCGCGCGCCTGGTAGCCGGACAATACGTCCATCAGGTCGATGTGCCGCCAGTGGAAACGGCCGAGGTAGTTGTTCCAGCGGAAGCTCTGGTCCTCGTCACCCGTCTCCCAGTAACGCGGTGCCTGTACCTGGTGGCGGAGCGCGCGATAGGTCAGCACCGGCAGGTCGAAGGCGCTGCCGTTCCAGCTCACGAGTACCGGCGTGTAGCGAGCGATCCCGTCGAAGAAGCGCTGCACCAGCTCAGCCTCGGGCGTGTCTACCTCGCCCAGGCTCCACGCCCGGAAGCCGTCGCGGGTCCGCATTGCCACCGAGATCGCCACGATCCGCTGCTGCTCGAGCGAAAGAAACTCCGAGCCGGTGAGCTCGCGCTGGCGGGTCTGCATCACGTAGCCGACCTGCTTGTCGGAGAGCCCTTCGAGTCCGTGCAGGCGCCGGCCGAGGTCCACGTCGGGAATAGTCTCGATGTCGAAAGCGAACACCTGGCCGAGGATCATGCCGCGCCCTCCGGACGGCGCATCAGGACCGCCACCGCAATCACGAGCCCGGCCTCATCGGTCAGCGTCACGTGGCCCTCGCCCGCTCCTAGCTCGTCCCGTCGACGGCGACCGCGATCTGACCAGATCACCTCCGGCCGCCCCCAGGAGTTCGCGGCGATCCCGACGTCACGGATCCACATACCGTGCGCGAAACCCGTGCCGAGCGCCTTTACGATCGCCTCCTTCGCAGCGAAGCGCATGGCCAGGAAGCGGACGGGCCGCCGGTAATGGCGGAAGGCCCGCTCCTCCTCTGGCAGCAGCAGCCGGCGCACGAAATGCTCGCCGTGCCGCGCAAAGACGGCTTCGACCCGTGAGAGCTGCACGACGTCGGTACCGATCCCGAAGATCATCCGCAGAGCCCTCAGGGTGCCGGCCGCGGCCGCCGGGCCTCGATCATCAGCGCCTTCATGGCGCTCACGGCTTCCGCGATCCCGGTCGTGATCGCGCGTGCGACGATTGCATGCCCGATGTTGAGCTCGACGATTTCGTCGATTGCCGCTACGGGTTGCACGTTGTGATAGTTGAGGCCGTGCCCTGCGTGAACCGTCAGGCCGAGCGACGCCCCTACGCGCGTGGCGTCCGCGATGCGCGCCAGGGCGAGCGCCCGGGCTTCGCCGACGGCATCCGCGTAGGCGCCGGTGTGCAGCTCGACGACAGAAGCGCCGGCGGCGCGTGCCGCCTCGACCTGGTGCCTCTCGGCGTCGATGAAGAGCGAGACCCGGATTCCTTCGGCGGCGAGCGCATGGCAGACCTGCGTCAGCCGCGGCAGCTGGCCGGCCACGTCGAGCCCGCCCTCGGTCGTCACCTCCTCGCGTCGCTCCGGCACGAGACAGCAGTCCTGCGGCGCGATCTCGCGCGCCAATGCGAGCATCGCGTCGGTCGCGGCCATCTCCAGGTTCATGCGCGTCTGCAGCGCGGCGCGCATCCGTCGCACGTCGTGTTCCTGGATGTGGCGCCGGTCCTCGCGCAGATGCAGCGTGATGCTGTCCGCGCCCGACTGCTCGGCAATCAGCGCCGCGAGGAGCGGATCGGGATACGCGGCGCGTCGCACCTGGCGCAGCGTCGCCACGTGATCGATGTTCACCCCGAGATGGATCGCCTGCATGCTAGGGAACCTCTGATCCTCGTCAGCCTGTGCCCGCATCGCGACCGAGCGCCCGCATCGCGAGCGCCACCTGGCGAGTCCGCAACTCGCGTCCGTCCAGGACCGCATCGAGCGCAGCGCGCAACATTTGCCGGGCGTCGGATACGCTCCGGGCGTCGTCGAGCGTCTCCGCCGCGAGAGCGAGCAGCGACCTGCCGCAAAATACCAAGCTTCCCTCGGCGACTCCATTCACGAGCTCCGGGCCGCCGTCCACCCTGAATCGGTAACTGCGCGCCGCGTCGACCGGGCGCCCCGTGGCCGCCTCGGTCTCGAGATTGAGACCGTATCCGAGTTCCTGGAGCAGCCGTTTCTCGAATATGCGGAGCGACCGTGCGGGATCGGCCGCGGGATCGGCGAGCGCAGCCACGAGCGTCGCGTACGTCCCATACAGCCGAGGGTGCGGATCGGACTTCGGCAGCAGCTTGATCAGCAGCTCGTTGGCGTACCACGCGCTCATGAGTCGCGCCGCCGGCAACGGTGCGGCCGATGCTCCGGGCTCGACGCCGGTGAGCTGCCCGGCCTCGCCACGCAGGCTGAAGCTCACCAGCAGCTCGGCGAACGGCTGCAGCGCGCCCGCAAGCGCCGATCCGCTGCGCCGCGCAGCGCGTGCGAACAGGCTCACCCGGCCGTGCGACTGCGTCAGGAGCTCGAGGATGCGGCTCGAGTCCCGCCAGGGATAGTGATGCAGCAGGAAGGCGGGCTCGAGCCGGACGCGTCTGGCACTGCCGCTCACGTGTCGTACCCGAAGCTCCTGAGCGCGGCTTCGCTGTCGGACCAGTCTTCCTTGACCTTGACCCAGAGCTCGAGATGGACAGGCTGCCCGAAATGCTCCTTGAGGTCGAGCCGTGCGAGACGACCGATCTCCTTGAGGCGCTCACCGCCCTTGCCGATCACGATGGCTTTCTGGCCGGTGCGCTCAACCCACACCACCGCCTGCACGAGGAGCTTGCCTGGCTCGTCCGTCAGAGGCCCCATGTTCTCGATCTCGACGGACAGTCCGTACGGCAGCTCATCCTGCAGCCGGAGCGTCAGCTTCTCGCGGACGATCTCCGCCGCCATGAACCGCTCGCTCACGTCGGTTAGCTGATCCGGCGGATAAAGCAGCGGCGACTCCGGTAGATACTTCGCGATCAGCCCGGGGAGGCGGTCGATACCGTCGCTGCGGAGCGCCGACACGAGCAATACCTCGGCGAACGCGGCCTTTGCCGAGACGTCGGCGACGAAGGGCAGCAGCCGCTCGCGCGGCCGCGCCCGGTCGATCTTGTTGACCAGCAGAATCACCGGTCGGCCGGCCTGCTCGAGCCGCTCGAGTGCGCGCTGATCCTCCGCCGTGAATCGCAGGGCCTCGATCACGAAGACATTCACGTCCGAATCGACGAGCGAAGCGAGTGCAGTGCGGTTCATGCAGCGGTTGATCGCGCGGCTCTGGTTGTCGTGCAGGCCTGGCAGGTCCACGAAGACGATCTGCACGCCCGGGCGTGTGAGCACGCCGTGGATGCGGTTGCGAGTCGTCTGCGGCTTCGGGCTCACGATCGAGAGCTTCCGACCCAGCAGCGCGTTGAGCAACGTCGACTTGCCAACGTTCGGCCGGCCGACGAGTGCCGCGAAGCCGCAGCGGCTCGCGGCGTCCGTTCCCGCTCCGGCCAGCGTCGTGCCGCTCAAGTCGCCTCTCCCCCCAGGACTTCCAGCAGCCGCTGAGCCGCATCCTGCTCGGCGCGCCGTCGGCTCGATCCCTCGCCACGCGTGCGCAGCCCGAGCGCCGCGACGTCGCAGGCGACGGAGAAATGCTGCTCGTGGGGCTCGCCGCTCACGCTTTCCACGATGTAGGCCGGCAGGGCGAGTCCGCGCCTCTGCAGCTCCTCCTGCAGCCGGGTCTTCGCGTCCTTGAGGTCGTGCGCGACCGGGAGCTGCCGCACCCGACTGCCGTAGAGCCGCCCGATCACCTCGCGCGCCGCCTCGAACCCGCCGTCCACGTACACCGCCCCGATCACTCCTTCGAGCGCATCCGACAGGATCGAGCCGCGCCGGAAACCACCGGACTTGAGCTCGCCGCCGCCGAGCCGGAGCTGCTCGCCGAGATCGAGCTCCGCCGCGATGACCGCCAGCGTCGATCCGCTGACGAGGGTGGCACGATAGCGGCTCAGGTCGCCCTCGTTCGCGGTGCCGAATTCATTGTAGAGCAGCTCGGATACCGCCAGTGTCAGCACCGCGTCGCCCAGGAATTCGAGCCGCTCGTAGTTGGTCTGGCCGGCACTGCGATGCGTCAGGGCCGCGGTCAGCACCGCGGGATCCGCAAAGCGATGGCCAAGTCGCGCTGCCGCCCAGTCTTCCGGCGTCAGCACGGATGGTTCACTGCGGAACGACGACGGTCTTGTCGAACTTGACCATGAGGTAGAGGTTCGAAACGAATGGCCGCTCAACCGCATACGCGGATCGGACCTCGAAGCCCTCGCTCGTCTTCTTGATGGCCACGTCCTGCCAGCTCAGCCCCTTGATATCCTCGACATCCCAGCGCCGCTCCAGGGAGTTGCGGATCATCTGTGCGCTGGTCTCGATCGAGGCGTGCTCGTCACGCACCTGCTCCATCGCCCGCGAGACTTCCATGTACTCGAGGTACACCGGGACGACGCGGATCGCTCCGTAGAGCGCGGCCCCGAGGATGATCAGGACCATCAGGATCCCGAGGAAAGTCATGCCCCCTTGACGCTTCTTCATGCTTCGACTCCGGATAGGTCAGTGAATCGCGTTTCCGATGCGGCCCCAGATCGGCGCGTTGGGAAGATTCCAGTTGAGCCAGATCCGCACGGCCTTGCCGACGACGTTGTCGGCCGGGACGAAGCCCGACTTCCGCGAAGCGGCTGTCGCGGCTGTTGTCGCGGTTGTCGCCCATGAAGAACAGGTGGCCCTCGGGGACGACGCCCTCGAAATCGACGGACGGCCTCTCCTGGATGTAGAGCACGCGGTGCACGACGCCGTCGAGGGTCTCCTCGCCGATCTGCGCGCCGGTGTGACCGAAGCCTTCGTAGACACCGTCGATCACCACGGGCTGCGGCTCGTCGTTCACGTACAGGCGCTTGTTGTGCACCGAGATCCGGTCGCCCGGAAGGCCCACCAGCCGCTTGATGTAGTTGGTCGACGGGTCGGACGGAAGCCGGAAAACGACGACATCACCGCGCCGCGGCTCGCCCAGGTCGACGAGCTCCGCGTTGAGCACCGGCAGGCGCAGGCCGTACGTGAACTTGTTGACGAAGATGAAATCCCCGTCGAGCAGCGTCGGCATCATCGAATCGGACGGGATGCGGAACGGCTCGAACAGGAAGGAACGGATCAGCAGTACGATCAGGATGATCGGAAAGAACGATCGCGCGTACTCGACGATCACCGGTTCCTTGAGCGGCAGGCTGCCTGTGAGCGTGCCCGCGCGCTGCACCCGTATCGGCCCGAAGTACCAGGCGTCCGCGGCCCAGATCAGGCCGGTGACGAGCGTTGCCACGACGAGTGCGAACGAAAAGTCCAGGATCAAGCATCACCTCGCGATCGGGCGCGAGTATTGTTCATTTCCCGCGCTGCATCAATGTCTTGCGTAATATTCCGTGAGCCGGGCGGGTCTCAGTCCTTACGGCCCACCTGCAGGACGGCGAGAAACGCCTCCTGGGGGATCTCGACCTGGCCCAGCTGCTTCATGCGCTTCTTGCCCTCCTTCTGCTTCTCCAGGAGCTTGCGTTTGCGGCTCACGTCGCCGCCGTAGCACTTGGCGGTGACGTTCTTGCGCAGGGCTTTGACGGTGGAACGCGCGATGACGTGCGAACCGATCGCCGCCTGGATCGCGACCTCGAACATCTGCCGCGGAATCAGCTCCTGCATCTTGTCGACGAGTTCCCGACCGCGCTGGTAGGCGCCGTCCCGATGGCTGATGATGGAGAGCGCATCCACCCGGTCGCCGTTTATCAGGATATCGAGCCGCGAGAGCGGCGCGGCCTGGAAACGGTCGAAATCGTAGTCGAAGGACGCGTAGCCGCGACTCACGGATTTCAGCCGGTCGAAGAAATCCAGCACCACCTCGGCGAGCGGCAGCTCGTACTGCATCGAGACCTGGCTGCCAAGGTACTGCAGCTTCTTCTGCACGCCGCGCTTCTCGAGGCAGAGCTTCATCACCGGTCCGACGTAGTCGGGCGGCAGCAGCAGGTTGGCGATGATGATCGGCTCGCGGATCTCGGCGATTCGATCGACCGGCGGCAGCTTCGCCGGGTTGTCGACATTGACAGTCTCGCCGTCGTTCGTGACCACTTCGTACACCACGGTCGGCGCGCTCGTGACCAGGTCGAGCTGGTATTCGCGCTCCAGCCGCTCCTGCACGATGTCCATGTGCAGCAGCCCCAGGAACCCGCATCGAAAGCCGAACCCGAGCGCAGTCGAGACCTCGGGCTCGTAGTGCAGCGCCGAGTCATTCAGCTTGAGCTTGGCGAGCGCGTCGCGGAACGACTCGTAGTCGTCGGAACGCACGGGGAACAGGCCGGCGAACACCCGTGGCTTGATCAGCTTGAACCCCGGCAGGGCGGCAGCTCGCCGGGCGGCTCTCGCCCGTGATCGTGTCGCCGACCGGGGCGCCATCGATCTCCCGGACGCCTGCGATCACGAAACCGACCTCGCCGGTCCCGAGCGTCTCGGTCGCGACCGACTTCGGCGTGAACCGGCCGAGCCGGTCGACCTGGTAGCTTCGGCCGGTCGACCAGATGCGGATTTTCTGGCCCGTCTTGAGCGAACCGTTCTTGACCCGGACCAGCGATACGACACCCACGTAGTTGTCGAACCACGAGTCGATGATCAGCGCCTGCAGCGGCGCCTCCTCGCTCCCGCTCGGCGCCGGGATGCGCGCGACGAGCGCCTCGAGCAGCTCCTCGACGTTCTCGCCTGTCTTGGCGCTCACGCGCACTGCATCGCGCGCCTCGATACCGATGATCTCCTCGATTTCCCTGATCACCTTGTCGGGCTCGGCCGACGGCAGGTCGATCTTGTTCAGCACCGGCACGACTTCGAGACCCTGCTCGATGGCGGTGTAGCAGTTGGCGACGCTTTGCGCCTCGACCCCTTGCGCGGCGTCCACGATCAGCAGGGCCCCTTCGCAGGCCGCGAGCGAACGCGACACCTCGTAGGAGAAATCCACGTGCCCGGGCGTGTCGATCATGTTCAACTGGTACGTCCGGCCGTCGCGCGCGGCATAACGCAAGGACACGCTCTGCGCCTTGATCGTGATGCCCCGCTCGCGCTCGAGCGCCATCGTGTCGAGCACCTGCGCCTGCATCTCGCGCGCCTCGAGTCCGCCACAGAGCTGGATGAAGCGGTCGGCGAGCGTGGACTTGCCGTGATCGACGTGCGCGATGATGGAGAAGTTGCGGATCAGGTCCATGGGGGCACGGCTTCAGGAACCTGAGGCCTGGCGCGGGCGAAAGCGCGCGATTATAGCCGTATTGCCTCGCGCAGCCGGCCCGTATCGAGCACCCCTTCGCAGAGCACGTCGGCGCCCGCGACCAGCACCGGCACGCGCAGGCCGTAGCGGACCGCGAGGTCCGGGTCGCCGTCCACATCGACCACCGCCAGCCGCTCCACCGCAGGACCGATCTCGAGCGACAGCTCCATCAGGAACTGCTCGCACAGGTGGCAACCCTCGCGAACGTACAGCGTGAGGCCGGAGACCGGGTCGATCATCCGCGGTCGGGCGCCGCAGGCGCGAGTGGAACCGCCTCGAAGCGGCACGTCCCGGCACGCCGGCCCCGCCAGACGCCCATCAGCGCGCCGGCGATTGCGGCCCCGAACTGCAGGAGATCCGCGGCACCCAGCCAGCGGGCGACGCCGGCACCCGCCAGCAACCCGGCGAGGGGCAGCAGGTAGGTCGTGGTAGCGGCCCGCAGGATTGCGCCGTCGGCCACCGAGATGAGCACGAGATCGCCCGCCTCGAGCGGCGCTCGGCCGCCGGTCGAGCGCGGCACCTCGAGGGACGGGTCGACCGAGGCGCCGAGGAGCCCGAGTCTGCAGCCACGGCCGTCCGCGCAAAGGTCGCAGCGGCCGGCGCTCTCACACGCAAGGCTGGCGTACTCGCTGCGGATTTCACGGACTCGCGTCCGGATTTCCATGCCGGCCGCTACCTACCGGGATGCAGGCGGATTCACGCCGGCGTCCGCCGCCGGCGCAAGCGAGGTTGCGATGTCGCGCACGGTCGTCGGCGGGACCTCGCCAACTGCCGTGATCACATGACCTTGCACGGTCGTGGTGAAGGTGCTCGCGGCCCCCATATGCGACGCCTCGGAAGGCGCAGGCGTATTGCGCGACCCGGGCTCGATGAACACCGATACTGACGCGAAACCGTCGGAGAAGACGAGGTGCTGCACCGGCATCGGATGCTCGGGCAGCGTCTGGGCGCGCCACCCCACCAGCCGGAACCCCGGCGGCACCTTGAGCGGCCGCCAGCCGGGCCCCGCCGTCCGCCGGTCAGCCACGGTTCGCGCCGATCGCACCCACCGGAAGCCCGACGCGTCCACGGACGGCTCGGTCTCGCGCGCCGGCATGTTCTTGTGCATGTCGAGCCTGGTGAACTGGATCCGCTCCACGGGCCGGCCAAGCTGATCACAGACCTCCGAACGCAGTGGCATCGCGGTCTTCTCGTCGAGCCAGAGTCGGTAGCCATAACGGTACGCATCGCGCGGGCGGATCTCGACGACGCGGACGTCGCGGCCCAGCAGTCGGTAGCCGCTGCGAACCTCGAGCAGGTACTGGGCATCGAGTACGGCGCCGGGCTTGGGCAGCGCGGTCAGCAGCGAACCCTCGTCGGTGCGCGGCTCGACCAGTACGACGCCCTGGTCTGGAAGGTAGGCATGCACCTCGCGAGGCGTGCGGACGATTTCCCGGCCACTGCCGTCGAGCGAGACCAGACGCTCTACGCTCCGCTCGCCCTCCATGCGGTGCACGATCCGCATCGTCTCGCTCTGCCGCCGATTCGAATGCGTGAACAGCCCGTCGTACTCGCGCGTCGCGAGCGCTTCGCTCATCCGCGCGAGCCAGGCGCGCGCTTCTTCCGGTGTCGCGTGCGCGCTGGCCGAGACAGCCCCCAGCAGCGACAAGGCGACGGCCCCCGGCACGAATCGCATCAGGGCGCCTCGGCCGTGTCCCAGGCGACACGCGCGATGCCCGGATCCTGCGCGAGTACGCTGGTCCAGACGTTGCGTCGGCCGATCGGTGTCGCAAACTGGCTGTGCGCGACCAGATAGGCCGCCAGTCGCTGGCTTTGGGCGGGGGTCGGACTCGCACTGTCAGCGGTCATGACTTCCAGGACCGCAGGCGCCGTCGAGGCGACGTCGGCCAGGGCGGGCGCGCCCTGACCCGCACGGTCGAGCGGGCGGATCAGCAGCACGGCAGCGAATGCCGCACCGGCGGCGATCGCTGCCGCCGCGGCCGGCCGGACCCAGCGTGGACGCGGCGCTGCGGATTCGAGCACTGCGGGCAACGTCGCCTCACCGACGTCGAGTACGGCCTGGACGCGTGTCGCGAACCCGTGGCTGGCCGTGCGACCGCCCGGGGCACGCAGGGTCTCGCCGATCAGCACGTAGCTGCCAAAGGCGCGCTTCAACTCGTCGTCGCGTTCCATGCGGCGCACCAGGAGGCCGATCTGGTCCTGCGGCAGCTCGCCGTCGAGCAGCGCGGACATCTGTTCGCGAATCTGGTCTGTCATTCGGGTTACTCAGTCCAGTAATGGCTTCAGGCTTCGGTCGATGGCCTCGCGGGCCCGGAAAATCCTCGAACGAACGGTGCCTACCGGACATTCCATGGCTTCGGCGATTTCCTCGTAGCTCAGACCCTCCACCTCGCGAAGGATGATCGCCGTGCGCAGATCCTCCGGAAGCTGCTCGACCGCGCGATTGACGGTCGCGCGGATCTCCTCCGACAGCGCCGAGGCTTCGGGCGTGTCCGTGTGGCGCAGGCGGGATTCCATCAGCGACTGCTCACCGTCACTCAAGCCGCCCTCGTAGGCGATCGGCCGGCGCTGGCGCGAAGCCATCGCATTGCGGGCGGTATTGACCGCGATCCGGTACATCCAGGTATAGAACGCGCTGTCGCCACGGAAGGACGCCAGCGCCCGGTACGCCTTGACGAAGGACTCCTGGGCCACATCTTCGGCTTCTGTGGGATCGCGCAGCAGTCGTGCCACCAGCTTGACGACCTTGTGCTGATACCTGAGGACCAGCAGGTCGAACGCACCACGCTCGCCCCGCTGCGCCCGCCGCACGAGCTCCAGGTCGCTCTGCTCTACGCCGGATCCCGGCCTATCGCTCGCTTCCTGCGGCTCGTGCGACTCCATAGACCCGTCCGAGGGTGGAAAGTTCGGCATGGAGATCATATGACCGGAACCCGGATGCCGGCCGCCTCAGCAGCTCCGCAGGCTCGCGGCGCAGTTGAGCCGCACCGCCACCGCCCGGAGCTGCGCGTCCTCGACGTCCCAGGGCGTGAGCCAATGCAGGAGCGACCGGTCCTCCGCCCGCCACTGCAGGACCAGTGATCGCCCGAGCACCCGCGTGGCCGCCCCGAGCTGCGCCGACGTAACTCGTCCGTCCTGGAACTCGAGCCGCCAGCTACCGTCCGGCAGCCAGATGAGCTTACGTAATGCACGGGCCGGCCGCAGCGTCTCGACGTAGAGCCACACCGCCGTCGCCAGACCCGATACGAGGCCTGCACCCCCGGGCGCGGCGGGATATCGCCCGACCGCCGCCTCCGTCACGAGCGCGCAGAGCACGCATAGCGCCAGGGCCGCGCCTGCGGCAACGCCAAGGCGCGGGAGTTCAAGGACCATTGTTGCGGATTCGCTCGACGACATGCGGGATCAACGGGTGCACGGCCACGACCCGCGGCCGGTGTCCGGCAAGATAACCGAAGAGCTCCGGATCCGGCAGCTCGAGTAAGCACGCGAACGCGTCGCGTTCAGCGCGGCTCGCCAGCGGCCACCGGCGGTTGACGTAGCGCAGCAGCAGCTCGTCGAGCTCGCGCATGCCGCGCCGGCATCGCCAGCGCAGGCGGGAGAGCTCGCGCGCGTCCGTGTCCATGGGGAACCTAGTGCTGCCTCTCGACGATCAGTTTCTTGATCTCTGCGATCGCCCGGGCGGGATTCAGGTCCTTCGGACAGGCCTCGGCGCAATTCATGATCGTGTGGCAACGGTAGAGGCGGAACGGGTCCTCGAGCTCGTCAAGCCGCTCGCCCGTGGCCTCGTCGCGCGTGTCGATGATCCAGCGATACGCGGCCAGCAATGCCGCCGGACCCAGGTATCGGTCGCTGTTCCACCAGTAAGACGGGCAGGCGGCCGAGCAGCAGGCACAGAGAATGCAGGCCGATGGCCGGTCGATCTTCTCCTGGTCGTCCTTGGACTGCAGGCGCTCGCGATCGGGTGGCGCCGGCGTGCGGGTCTGCAGCCATGGCTTCACCGATGCGTACTGCGCGTAGAAGTTGCTCAGGTCCGGCACGAGGTCCTTGATCACCGGCATGTGCGGCAGGGGATAGATCCGGACGTCCCCGCGGATGTCCGCGATCGATTTCGTGCACGCAAGATCGTTTACGCCGTCGATGTTCATCGCGCAGGAGCCGCAGATACCCTCCCGGCAGGATCGCCGGAACGTGAGCGTGGGGTCGACCTCGTTCTTGATCTTGATCAGCGCGTCCAGGACCATCGGGCCGCAGCGGTCGAGATCGACTGCGTAGCTGTCCATGCGCGGGTTCTCGTCGTTCTCCGGGTCGAATCGATAGACCCGGAACGTGCGGACCCGGGCGGCCCCGGAGTCCGCCGCATGCGCGCGGCCGGGCCGGACCCTCGAGTTCTGGGGAAGTCGGAACTGTGGCATCGGCTGTGGCTCTCTCTCTCTCTCGCGGCTTGCGATCAGTAGGTGCGTGCCTTCGGCGGAATCGCGTCGACCTCGTCCGTCAGCGTGTTGAGGTGCACCGGCCGGTAATCGAGGCGCACCTCCCCGCCTGCGCCGACCCACGCCAGCGTGTGCTTGAGCCATTCGCCATCGTCGCGCTCCTTGTAGTCGTCGCGCGCGTGGGCGCCGCGGCTCTCCCTGCGATTTGCAGCCGACTGCATCGTCGCGATCGCCTGGCCGAGCAGGTTGTCGAGCTCGAGCGTCTCGATGAGATCGGTGTTCCAGATCAGACTACGATCGGAAACCTGAACGTCGCCGAAGGAGGCGTGGACCTCCTGCAGCTTGCGCATGCCTTCGGCCAGCGAATCGCCGGTCCGGAACACCGCCGCATGCGTCTGCATCACCTTCTGCATCGCGAGCCGTATGTCGGCCGTGCGCCGCGACCCGCGCGCATTACGGTATCGATCGAGCCGCTCGACTGCGAGATCGCCGGCGCCCCGCGGCAGCGGCCGCTGCGCGGCGCCGGCTTCGAGGACTTCCGCACAGCGCCGCGCGGCTTCCCGGCCGAACACCACCAGGTCGAGCAGGGAATTCGAGCCGAGCCGGTTCGCCCCGTGAACCGACACGCAGGCCGCCTCGCCGACCGCCATCAGGCCCGTCACGACCGCATCGGGCGCTCCGTTCGCCAGCGTCACGACTTCGCCGTGCACGTTGCAGGGGATTCCACCCATGTTGTAGTGCACGGTGGGCAGCACCGGAATCGGCTCGCGCGTGACGTCGACGCCGGCGAAGATCCGCGCGGTCTCGGCAATGCCGGGCAGGCGCTCGCGAATGACCTCGGCACCGAGGTGCTCGAGGTGCAGGTGCAATGTGATCCTTGTGCTCGCCGACGCCGCGGCCCTCATTGATCTCGATCGTCATCGCCCGGGCGACGACATCGCGTGAGGCGAGATCCTTGGCGTTCGGCGCGTAACGCTCCATGAAGCGCTCGCCGGCCGAATTGGTCAGGTAGCCGCCCTCGCCGCGCGAGCCCTCGGTGATCAGGCACCCTGCGCCGTAGATCCCGGTCGGGTGGAACTGCACGAACTCCATGTCCTGCAACGGCAGGCCGGCCCGGAGCACCATGCCACCGCCGTCACCGGTGCAGGTGTGCGCCGAGGTGCACGTGAAGTACGCGCGGCCATAGCCTCCGGTCGCGAGGATGGTCGTCTGCGCGCGGAACCGGTGCAGCGTGCCGTCGGCCATGTCGAGAGCGACGACGCCTCGGCAGGCCCCGTTCTCCATGATCAGGTCGATCGCAAAGTACTCGACGAAAAAACGCGCCTCGTGCTTGAGCGACTGCTGGTACAGCGTGTGCAGCATCGCATGGCCGGTCCGGTCGGCGGCGGCGCAGGTGCGCTGCGCCGTGCCCTTGCCGTAGTGCGTCGTCATGCCGCCGAACGGCCGCTGGTAGATGCGACCGTCCTCGGTCCTGGAGAACGGCACGCCGTAGTGCTCGAGCTCGATCACGGCCGAGGGGCCTTCCTTGCACATGAACTCGATCGCGTCCTGGTCGCCCAGCCAGTCCGAGCCCTTGATCGTGTCGTAGAAATGGAAGCGCCAGTCGTCCTCGCCCATGTTGCCGAGCGCGGCGCTGATCCCGCCCTGCGCCGCCACTGTGTGGCTGCGGGTCGGGAACACCTTGGTGATGCAGGCGGTGGCAAGGCCCGCCTGTGCGAGCCCGAAAGTCGCCCTCAATCCCGCGCCGCCCGCGCCCACGACCACGACGTCGTAGCTGTGGTCGATGAAGGTGTGACCGGTCATACCGGCGTTCCGACCGCAAGCCTGAGGACCGCGATGGCGGCCGCTGCGCCAGCCAGCACGAACGCGAACTTCATCGCGATCAGGAGCGCGAGTCGTGTGCCCCGGGCGCCGACGTAGTCCTCGATCACCACCTGCAGTCCGAGGATCGAGTGCCACGCGAGCGTGGCGATGAAGAGCAGCATCAGCGCGGCGGCGACGGGCGAGCCGAGCCATGAGCGCACGTGCTCGAGACCGACGCCGTCGAGCAGCCACAACTGCACGACGAACCAGACACCGAGCAACGCGAGCGCGACCGCCGTGAGGCGCTGCGCGTACCAGTGGCCAGCGCCCTCCTTCGCCGACCCAAGGCCGAGGACTCGACCGAGCGGGCTACGCAGGCTCATGCCGCGCTCCCCGCGGCCGGGTGCAGCAGCATCCACAACGCGGCTGTGAGCAGAACGGAAGAGATGGCGACGACCCAGCCGCTGGCACGCGCGGTGCCGCGCTCGAAACCGAACCCGAGGTCCCAGCAGAGGTGCCGGATGCCATTGAGAAAGTGATAGCAGAAGCTCCACAACACGCCGCCGAGGAGGATCTGCATCGGCGCGGAACCCAGACAGGATAGCGCGCGTGCGTACGGCTTCCGGTCCGCGCGCCGCCGCGACCAGCCAGTAGACGAGCAGCAGGAAGCCCGCGCTCAACAGGATCCCGGTGATGCGGTGCAGGATTGACAGCGTATTGCTATACAGCCATCGATACTGCATGAACGGTGACAGCGGCCGTTCATGTCGGGCCATTCGTGCGTACCTCTTCGATGCGTCGGGAGCTGCGGCCTCGGCGGCGGCCCGCCGCACGCGACCCGGCGCCGTCAAAAATCGATGCAGCGACCGTTCTTCTCCCAGTCGCCAAAACGCGTCGGATCGGGACCGGGCCGGCCACCTATTTCACGTGGGACCGCCCGACCGTGCGCGTGGTGTCCGGCTGCGCGATCATCGCGGGCGCGACTTCCTCGGTCGGAGACGGGCTTTCCGCGGATTGAGGTTGTGAAGGCTGCATGGCGATCGGCGGTGAAGTCTGCCAGATTGGACGATCCTTCACCATATTATTGATACTCAAGGCAAAATTGAATGGAACTGCCTGAACGGGTCTTGCGCTCACTGAGCGTCGTGCGCTGCCGTGGACCCGACGCCGAGGCCTTCCTGCAGGGCCAGCTCACAAGCGACGTCGCCCAGCTCGGCGACGCCACGCAGCTCGCCGCGTGCGCCACACCGCAGGGTCGCGTGCTGGCGATCCTGAGACTCAGGCGAAGCGCCGATGCGATTCATGCTCTCCTTCCCGCCGCGCTCGCTGCAACGCTGGTTCGCACGGCTCAGGAAGTTCGTACTGCGCGCAAAAGTCGAGATCACCGAGCTCGATGGCTGGTCGGTCACCTGGAGGGATGGCATTGCGGATCTGCACGGGGACCCAGCCGCATTCGGGGATTCGTCCCCGCCGATCGCGTTCGAATTCCCGGATGGCCGCATCGCGCTCGCGCGGCCGACCCTCGCGCCTGTTGACGCCGATCCGGCAGCCGAATCGCTGTGGCAGGCTGCGGACATCGCCGCGGGTCTGCCGCAGCTCGAAGTCTCGACGTCCGGACACTTCGTGCCGCAGATGCTGAACCTCGACCTGCTCGGCGCGATCAGCTTCACCAAGGGTTGCTACACCGGGCAGGAAATCGTCGCACGCACGCAGAATCTTGGCCGGATCAAGCGACGCACATTCCGGTACGGGGTCCGGGCCGACGAGCCGCCCGAGCCGCTCACGGCGCTGCACCACGACGGCGCCAAGGTCGGCGAGGTCCTGATGGGTTCGCGGGTCGAGGGCGGCGTCGAACTGCTCGCGGTGGTCGCACTCGATGCGCGCGATCGGCCGCTGCGAACGGCGACCGGACACACGGCCATCCCGCTGCCCTTGCCCTACCCCGTCCCGTAATGGGGACATTCCCTATTTCATCAGCGGTCGTGATAGGCGGGTCCGACAATCTGCGAAATAGCGAATGTCCCCATTACTCCGGCCGCAGGTGCGGGAAGAGCAGCACGTCGCGTATCGACGGCTGGTCCGTGAAGAGCATCACGACGCGATCGACGCCTACACCCAAGCCGGCGGCGGGGGGCATGCCGTATTCGAGCGCGCGAACGTAGTCGGCGTCGTAGAACATCGCCTCCTGGTCGCCCGCACTCTTGCGGACGGCCTGCTCGCGGAACCGCGCCGCCTGGTCGTCGGGATCATTGAGCTCCGAGAAGCCGTTGGCGAGTTCGCGCCCGCCGACGAAGAATTCGAAGCGGTCGGTGACGAACGGATCGCCGTCGTTCCGTCGCGCGAGGGGAGACACCTCTGCCGGATAGGCATACACGAAGGTCGGTTGCAGCAGGCGGTGCTCGGCGGTCTTCTCGAAGATCTCGATCTGCAGCTTGCCGGCACCGTCGGTAGCGGCCGGCGCTAACCCTAAACGCCCGCATACTTCGCGCAGGTAGTCGACCTCGCGCAGTCGCTCACGATCTACACCCGGATTGAAGTGCACGACCAGGTCTTCGACCGTCACCCGCCGGAACGCCTGCCCGAAGTCGTAGTTCTCACCCTGGTATCCGACCCGGCGCGAGCCCGTGATCGTGTCGGCGAGACCCTGGAACACCCGCTCGGTGAGGTCCATGAAATCGCGGTAGTCGGCGTAGGCCTGGTACAGCTCGAGCATCGTGAACTCGGGGTTGTGTTGCGTGGAGAGCCCCTCGTTCCTGAAGTTGCGGTTGATCTCGTAGACGCGCTCGAAACCGCCGACGAGAAGGCGCTTGAGATAAAGCTCCGGCGCGATGCGCAGGTACATGTCGAGGTCGAGCGCGTTGTGATGCGTCACGAACGGGCGCGCGACGGCCCCGCCCGGGATCGGCTGCATCATCGGCGTCTCGACCTCCATGAACCCCAGCGTGTCGAGGAACTGCCGCAGGTACTGCACGATGCGGGTGCGCGTGCGGAACACCTGGCGGGTCTCGTCGCTCATGATCAAGTCGACGTAGCGCTGGCGGTAACGGCTCTCCTGGTCCGCGAGACCGTGCCACTTGTCCGGCAGCGGACGCAGCGACTTGGTAAGCAGCCGCAACGCGTCGACCTTGACGGACAGCTCACCGGTCTTCGTCTTGAACAGAACACCCGACGCGCCCAGCACGTCGCCGACGTCGTAGCCCTTGAATTCCTCGTAGCGCTCGCCGAGCGCGTCGTACTGCAGGAAGAGCTGGATCAGACCCGAGCGATCCTTGAGCTTGGCGAAGCTCGCCTTGCCCATCACCCGCTTGAACATCATCCGGCCGGCGACGGTCACGCGGGTCGGATGCGCATCGAGCCACTCGGCGGTGCGGTCGCCGTAGCCCAGGTGCAGTTCTTCGGCCGTCGCGTCGCGACGGAAATCGTTGGGGAACGCCGCGCTCCGCTCGCGCAGACGCTCGAGCTTGGCGCGGCGCTCGGCGATCAGGTGGTTCTCGGAGGGTGCTTCGGGTTCGTTCATTCAGTGATTTCCACGCGCCACTACAGGCCCTGCTTCAGGCTTGCCTCGAGGAATTGCGCAAGGTCGCCGTCGAGCACGGCCGTCGTATTGCCGACCTCGACACCGGTCCGCAGGTCCTTGATCCGCGACTGGTCGAGCACGTAGGAGCGGATCTGGTTGCCCCAACTCACGTCCGACTTCGAATCCTCGAGCACCTTCGCTGCCGCGTTGCGCTTGTTGACCTCGAGCTCGTAGAGCTTGGCCTTCAGCATCTTCATCGCGGTGGAGCGGTTCTTGTGCTGGCTGCGCTCGCTCTGGCAGGCGACGACGATGCCGCTCGGCAGATGCCGGATGCGCACCGCCGACTCGGTCTTGTTGACGTGCTGACCGCCCGCACCGCTCGAGCGGTAAACGTCCATCTCCAGGTCCGCCGGGTTGATCTCGATGCTGATGTCGTCGTCGATTTCCGGCGACACGAACACCGAAGCGAACGAGGTGTGACGCCGCGCGTTGGAGTCGAACGGCGACTTCCGAACGAGCCGATGCACACCGGTCTCGGTGCGGAGCCACCCGTAGGCGTACTCGCCCTCGAAGCGGATCGACGCGCTCTTGATCCCGGCCACCTCGCCCGAACTCAGCTCGATGACCTCGGTGCGGAACCCCTGCTTGTCGCCCCAGCGCAGGTACATGCGCATGAGCATCTGCGCCCAGTCCTGCGCCTCGGTGCCGCCCGCCCCGGCCTGGATGTCGAGAAAGGCGTTGTGCGAGTCCATCTCGCCCGGGAACATCCGCTGGAATTCGAGGCGCTTGATGGCGCCCTCGATCCGGCCGACGTCCGCTTCGACCGATCGCGCCGTCGCGGCATCGCCTTCCGCTTCTGCGAGCTCGAGCAGCTCGCCCGCCTCGTCCAGGCCCGCGCGCAGCCGGTCGAGCGTGCCTACGACCTGCTCGAGGCGCGTGCGCTCGCGGCCGAGCTCCTGCGCGCGCTCGGGATTGCTCCAGATCGCCGGGTCCTCCAGCTCACGCAACACCTCCGCGAGACGCTCGCTGCGCCCGTCGTAGTCAAAGGTACCCCCTGAGCGCGCTGGCGCGCTGCGCGAGGTCGGTGAGCGAACGGCGGATCGGGTTCGTTTCCATGCGGTCTGCGTGTGTCAGGGAATTGGAAAGCCGGTAATGCTAGCACGCGGCAACCGGTGCTCCGACCTGGCTCACAGCGGCGTCACTGCCTTCGGGTCGGTGAGCTCCCGCGGCGGCTTGTCGAACAGGATGCGCAGGCGCAACCCGAGCAGCTCGGGCCGGCTGAGCGACTGGCGTTCCCGCATCACCCGGACCAGCAGCGCCGGGTCGTCGGTGATGATGTTGTCGACCCCGCGCTCGATCATGCGCAGCATCACATCCGGCCTGTTGACCGTCCACACGTGCACGCCTTTGCCGGCTGCGTGCGCGCGCCGAACGAGTGACGGCGTGGCCTGCGCGGAATTGAGACTCAGGAAGTCGGCGTCGGTGCGCACCACGTTGCCCACGGCCGCGGTCACGATGTGGCCTGTCGGAAGATCAGGCTCCAGGGCCTCGACCTGTCTGAGCGCCGCGGGGTCGAGCGAGGTGATCACGACCTGGTCGAGGAAGTCCTTGCGGCGCAGCAGCTCCACCACGGCCGGCGCGAGCCCCGGGTCGGGCACGTTGTACTTGAGCTCGACGTTGATCCTCATCCGACCGCGCGCGAGATCGATCACCTCCTCGAGCGGCGGCGCTCGCTCGCCGGCGAACGCCGCGTCGTACCGCCGTCCGACGTCGATGGAGACGAGGTCGGCCGCGGTCAGCTCGCCGACCTTGCGCGGGTCGCCCGCCATCCGCATGAAATCGCCGTCGTGCAGCACCACGATCTGGCCGTCTCGGGTGTGCTGCACGTCGAGCTCGGAGTAGGTCGCCCCGGCGTCCATCGCCGCACGGAACGCGGCCAGCGTGTTCTCCGGCGCTGCGATCGAAGCGCCGCGATGCGCCGTAATCGCCACCTCCGGCTCGAGTTGGAGCCGCGAGGCCACGAACCAGGCCGCGCCGAGCGCGAGCGCGAGAAGCGCCAGCGTGGCCAGTACGGCCGGTCGCGCAATGAGCCGTGAGCGCTCTTCGCTGATCTCGAGCGCCGCGGGCACGCGCCATCTCGCCGGGTCGGATTGCTCGGCATACATGCGCGTCACCAGGAACTGGTGGCCGCCGAGAAGCAGGCCGCCGTAGAGCAAGCCACCGACGAGCGTCACGACGACATACAGCGCCACGAGCGGCAGCACGCGGCGAAAATCGATGCCCGCCCAGTCGAGTCCTGCGTCGGAGAGCTGGCGGCACGCCAGAGTGATTGCGAAGGTCACCGCGGTGAGGAGCAACCACCACAGCAGCAGCGGGGGCACGATGCGGGCGAGCCGGCCGCGTGTCATGCGCGCACTGCGCTCGAGCGCCTGCGCGGGCGTGGCGTCTTCGAATACGAGGATCGGCACTGCGTACAGCCAGCGCGCGAGCTGCCAGGCCGCGAGCAAGCCAAAGCTCGCGCCAAGGACCACGGCGACGAGCTTCGCGCGCTGCCATTCGGGTGGGTGCTCGGCGAGGTAGTAGTTGATGTCGTGCCCGCCGAGCATCACGAACCAGATGAACGCCGCTCCTGCCAGGAAGGGCAAGGCCAGCACCACGAGCCGCAGGAACACGCGCGTCGACAGCATCATCAGCGTCGGCAGCCGGCGGAGAACGAAAGCGATCGTCGAGGCGAGCGTGCCCGGTTGGCGCGCGATCGCGTGACCGGCGATCCAGCTGTGGCCGGCGGACTCAGCGAGCAGCAGTCCGACGCTGAGCGCCGCAACCACCACGACGAACACGATTCCGGCCGGCGAAAGGACGAACGCGGCGATGTCGAAGTTGCTGATCACCGGCTCGCCCGAGGTGAGCACGATGCGGCGGCCGATCCAGGTCACCAGCGGTGCAAAGATCGCGAAGCCGAGAAGCTGCATGAGCACATGAAACGCGACCGACTGTCGCCATCGCAGGCGAAAGTCGGCCCAGGTGCGGGGCAACAGCCCTTCGTCCATGCGGTTCACTCCTCAGGTTGTCCCGGCGGCCGGCGCCAGCCATTCGCTGACGAGCTGCAGGCGCGGCGCGCCGCCGTAGTCGTCGAGCGTGATCCGGTAGACGAGATCGACTTCGCTCTGCGCTGCGAGCGTCGCAGCCGCAGCATCGTCGACGTATCGAAACGCGATCGCGTCGACGGTCTCTCCGCTCGCAGCGCGCAGCCGCAGCTTGAGGTGGCGGTCCGCGACGATGCGGCTCCCAACCACGCCGAACCGCCCGTCGAAGGTCGGCTCCGGAAAGCCCGCGCCCCACGGCCCGCCTGCGCGCACTGCCTGCGCCGTCACGAGCGATAGCTCGCCCGGCGCCAGCGCCCCGTCGGTATGCAGTTCGCCGCTCAGGTCGTCGGGATCGATTCGCGACGCGACCTCGGTGGCGAACGCGGTCCGAAAGTCGTCGAAGCGATCCTCGCGTATGGTCATGCCAGCCGCCATTGCATGGCCGCCGAAGCGCTCGAGCAGATCCGGGTGAGCGGTCGCCACCGCGTCGAGCACGTCCCGGACGTGCACGCCGGGGACCGAGCGCGCCGAGCCTTTGATCCAGCCCGGGTCGCCCGGCGCGAAGGCGATCACTGGTCGATGGATGCGCTCGCGGACCTTCGACGCCACCAGTCCGACCACGCCCTGGTGCCATTCGGCGTCGAATATCGCCACGCCCGCTGGCAACTCGCCCGCGAGTCGTGCGAGGAGCCCGTCGATCTGCACCAGCGCTTGCCGCTGCATCTGCGCCTCGAGGTCGCGGCGTTCGGTGTTGAGCTGCGCGAGCCCGCCTGCATGCCGGCGTGCCTCGGCATCGTCGTCCGTGAGCAGGCACTCGATGCCGAGGCGCATGTCCTCGAGTCGTCCCGCGGCATTCAAGCGCGGCCCGGCCTGGAACGCCAGGTCCTGCTCGACGACCGCATCGAGCCTGCGCCCGGCCGATTCCAGCAGTGCGCGCACGCCCGGAACGCAACGCCCGGCACGAATGCGACGAATGCCCTGAGAAACGAGAATGCGGTTGTTTCGGTCGAGCGGCACGACATCGGCAACCGTGCCGAGCGCCACGAGGTCGAGCAGCGCGGCCGGATTGACCGCGGCCGGATCCGCCACCAGGCCCCGCTCGATCATCGCGCGGGTGAGCGCGGCCATTACGTAGAATGCGACGCCGACGCCCGCGAGGGCCTTCGACCCGAATCGCTCGTCCCGCAGATTCGGATTGACGATCGCCGCCGCTTCCGGAAGCGCCGGCCCCGGCAGGTGGTGATCCGTGACCAGCACGTCGACACCTAGTCGCGCTGCTTCGCGCACGCCCTCGAGCGAGGAGATGCCGTTGTCCACGGTGACCAGCAGGCTGGGACCCAGCTTGATCGCTTCGCGCACGATCTGCGGTGTCAGCCCATAGCCATAGCGAAAGCGATCCGGCACCACGTAGCCCGGGTTCGCGAAGCCGAGCCCTCGCAGCTGACGCACGACCAGCGCGGTGCTGGTCGCGCCGTCGGCATCGAAGTCGCCGACGACGACCACGCGCGATCCACGCGCGTGGCAGTCGATCAGCCGTTCGACGGCGGCGGGCAGACCGCCCAGCGTGTGGATGGGCAGCAGATGAGCGAGTCCCAGGTCCAGGTCCGCGTCGCCGCGTATCCCACGTGCGGCGTAGACGCGTCGCAGGACCGGGTGCAGTCCGGCGGGCAGTTGCTCGAGCGCCCCGGCGGGCACGGTGCGGCGCGTGATGCGCCTCGCCTTCATGCCAGGAGCTCCGACCACGGACGCCCTCGCCGCCAGACGGCGAAGCGCGCGGCTCGCGAGATCGTGTACGGAGTCTCGCCCATCAGCACTTCGGCACGGTGCGTGCGTCCCCGCCTGAGGGCGCTGACGAGCGGCGCACAGAGCTCCGCATCCCAGCGTTCGAGCGCCCCTGCCGGATCGCCGACTGAGTCCGCGGCGGCGATGAGCATCGTTGTCCCCGCCGCCAGCACGCCGCCCGCATCCGCGAGCGGTCGCGCCTCGGCGCCGTGCAGGCACCACAGGCCCGAGAGCCATGCATCGTCGGTACAAAGGACCGGCAGGTACGCATCGGAGACCTGCCCGGCACGGCCGAAACCCCACAGCCAGATCGAATTGACCGGCGGAAGCCCGCGAGCACCGCGACGCGCATTGACCGGGTGCTCATGAAGCAACATCTGCAACTCGTTCGTCAGCTGGCGAATGCGTGCGCCATCCTGACCCGTCGGCAGGGAGTCGCGGACATCTCGACCTTCCGCCACTGCGGGTTCGAGCGTCTCGCATTCGATGTCGGTGCGACACTCGAGGAGCCACGGTCCACGCTCGACGTAGTGCAGTGAGAATCCGCTTCCGGCCAAAGCCGCATCGAGTGATGTCGCCAGGGCGCGCCCATCCTCGGCCGAGAGCGCAAGCGTGGCCCGAGGGGCGAGCCGCAGGTGATCGAGGCCGACGAGCAGGTGCACCGGTTCCGCGCAGCCCCAGCAGCCGTCGTCGCGTCGACTCGCGTCGAGTGCGCGCACCGAGGCGCCGGCCGGGCACCGTTGCAGCGCATCCGCGCCCGGCCCGAAATGCGACAGCAGCCACGCGCGCCATTCGCCGCGCCAGGCCGGAGTGCGTCGGCCGCGGGACGCGAGCCATTCCGCGCCCGGCAGGCTCGGCGGGCCACCGTCGTTTGCGCCGACCGCGGCGCGAAACGCGGGCAGGGCGAGCGCAACGCTGCGGACCGGCCCTTCCGTCAATCGTCGCCTCCATCGCGATCGGTCCGCGATGACCGTGCGATGCTCATCCAGTATGGTAGCGCGGTGAAACTCACGGTCGATGCTCCGGGATCGGCGAATATCATTCGGGGCTACACACGCGCGGGCTTCCGCATCGGTCAGCGCGACTGCCAGGGCAGCGTGATCGTAAGCGCGGGCACGCTGCTCGAGAACTGGCGGCCACGCGAGGTCGCCGAGCTCACCGTCGCCGATCTCGATCCGGCGCTCGCCCTCAAGCCCGAGGTGCTCCTGATAGGAACCGGCACCCGTCAGGTCTTCCCGGGCCCGGAGCTGCTCGCGGCGCTGTATCGCTCAAAGGTCGGCTTCGAGATCATGAACACGGGCGCCGCCTGCCGCACCTACAACGTCATGCTGTCCGAAGGCCGCGTCGTGGTGGCCGCGCTGATGCCCGTGCAGAACTGAAGCCATCAGGAGATTCCGGCGAGCAGCGGCACGAACATCACCGCGCCCAGTGACTCGCGATCGAAGGCGTCGCCGCGGCGCGTGATCCGGATCAGCTGCTGCTCGCGCTCGGGGCCGACGGGGATGACCAGACGCCCGCCGGGCGCGAGCTGCTCGAGGAGCGCCGGTGGCACGGAGTGCGCCGCGGCGGCGACGATGATGCCGTCGTAGGGAGCATAGGCGGCCCAGCCTTCGAAGCCGTCGCCGTGCCGCATGTGCACGTTACGGATCCTGAGGTCGCGCAGCACCTGGCGGGCGCGCTGCTGCAGCGCGGAGATCCGCTCCACGCTGTAGAGCGTTACCACGAGCGGCGCCAGGATCGCCGTCTGGTAACCGCAGCCCGTGCCGATTTCCAGCACTTTGCGTGGTGCGCCCCCTTCGATCAGGGCCTCGGTCATGCGGGCGACGATCCAGGGCTGCGAGATCGTCTGCCCGTGCCCGAGGGGCAGCGCCGTGTCCTCGTAAGCGCGGCTTGCCAGCGCCTCGTCGACGAACAGGTGCCGGGGAACGCTGCGGATGCGGTCCAGGACCTGGCTGTCGGTGATGCCCGACTCGCGCAGCCGCGTTACCAGGCGCTCCCGGGTCCGCGCCGAGGTCATACCGATGCCCGAGACCCGCGAGTTGCTCATCGTTGAACTCAAGGGGCCCGGCCGCGCAGCCACTCGTCGAGATCCGGCAGCGACGAGTGCCGCGTGAGGTCGACCTGGAGCGGTGTCACCGACACGAAGCCGCTTGCAACGGCATGAAAGTCGGTGCCTTCGCCCGCATCTGCGCCCTCCCCCGCGGGCCCGACCCAGTACACCGGACGGCCGCGCGGATCGGCGCTCTCGACGACGGGCTCCGAACGGTGACGATGGCCGAGGCGCGTCGCACGCATCCCGCGCAGCTCCTCGTAGGGCAGGTCCGGAACGTTGACGTTGAGGATCATCGAGGCATGGAGCGGAGTGCGCGTGAGGCGCATCACGAGCTCGCTCGCCACGCGCCCGGCCGTCGCGAAGTGCCGACCCTGGCGCAGGACCAGCGACACCGCCATGGTCGGCAGGCCGAGAAACCGCCCTTCGACGGCGGCGGCCACGGTACCCGAATAAAGCACGTCGTCGCCCAGGTTGGCGCCGTCGTTGATCCCGGAGACGACCATGTCGTGCTCGTAGTCGAAGAGTCCCGAGATCGCCAGGTGCACGCAGTCGGTGGGTGTGCCGTTGACGTGATACATGCGTTCGCCGTGCCGTTGCACGCGCAGCGGGACGTCGAGCGTGAGTGAGTTGCTTGCGCCGCTGCGATTACGGTCCGGCGCGACAACGGTGACCTCGGCCAGCGGCGCGAGGGCCTCGACCAGCGCCTTGAGGCCGTCGGCACGGTAGCCATCGTCATTACTGACCAGGATTCTCAAGCGAGGAACCGGGCGGAACTCCACGGGCCCCGGATCCCGGGGAATTTGGACGCGAACGCGGCGCAACTATACTGGAATCCACGTACGCCGGAAGCCGACGGCGTGGATCAGGGATCATGGGCCACGATGACGACGACAGGTTTTTCCATGACGCGATGCGCGGTGTGCGGCCGCTCGCCCGCCGCGTCGTCCGACCGGCGTCTCCGCGGCCGCGGGCCGTCGCGCGATTCGCACGCGCCGAAGCCTCCGCGGTGCTGCGCGACTCTCTCGCGCCTCCCGAGGACGCGGCGATGCTTGAATCGGGCGACGAGCTCTGCTTTTCGCGCCCCGGCACCTCTCGCGCCGCGCTCCGCAGGCTTCGCCGCGGGCAATACGCGGTGCAGGCCGAGATCGATCTGCACGGCCTCAGCCGCGAGGCGGCGCACGAGGCGCTGCGCGACTTCGTCGCCATGTCTGTTATTCGCGGCCTGCGCTGCGTTCGCGTGATCCATGGCAAAGGGCGACGCTCCGGTGCACGCGGCCCGATCATCAAGGGGGTGGTCGACCACTGGCTGCGGCGCATGCAGCACGTCGCGGCGTTCGTCTCGGCGCGACCTGTCGACGGTGGCACCGGCGCAGTGTACGTGCTGCTCGCGGCGCGCAAAGACGGTCGCGGTTGAGGGGAGGCTGTTCGCCAGCGCCCCGCCGCGGTTCTCTTGCTGTCAGCTCGCCGCCGCTCGGCCCGGGCGTCTCGCTGGGCCGCTACCACGATCGAGGGTCGTTGCTGAGCTGAAGATGGTGCCCCGCACGGAGTGTCGGCGGACACCGCACCACCAGAGGTATCGCGGAATCGTCGCGGAGTCATGACCTAGGAGTGGTCCGCAACGTCGACCTGCGGCGGTCCAAGCGTGTGCGCGGCCCACGAGACACCCGGTCCAACCGCCGGCTCGCCGATGCCACGGTGGCTTCCCGAGCCGGGGCTTGGACGGGGGTGTATCCCAGCCGCGAACCACGCGTCCGTGCGCGCAGTTCAACGTCGCGGACTACTCCGAGCGAAGGGTCGCCTCGACGATTCCGCGATACCAGCAACCGCCCGGCGCGCGCCGACACCACGTGCGGGGCACCCTCCGGAGCCCTGCAGCGAACTTCGATCGTGGTCAGCGGCTGGCGATACACCCGCGGCCGAGCCCGGCGAGAGCCACCCACCGGGACAACGGGGCGCTCTGGACTACTCGTCGCTGCGCTCGTCCGCATCCCAGGCATCCGCGAGCAGCTCGTGCAGCACCGCGGTTGCGAAGGCACCCCGCGGCAGCTCGAAGGCGAGCTCGAGCGTGGACTCGCCGACCTGCCAGCTGAGGTCGCGCACCGCCACGCGCAGACTGCGCCGCTCCTGCGTCAGCCCCTGCGCTTCGAGCAGCCGCACGAGCGCAGGCTCGGCCGCCAGCACTGCCTGTTCGGTCGCTGCGGCTGCATCGCTCACCGGCGAGTCACCGCCGCCGTGGAGCGGGCCGCTTGGGTGCACGTCGAGCGCCTCGCAGCGCGAGCGGAGCGTGTCGTCGACCTCGACGACGCGAAACCAGCTCCGCCGGCCATCGAGCACCGCGGCATCGCCAGGCAGCAGCCGATCCCACGCGCCGTCGCGCACGCGCTTGGCGAGCACCGAGTTGAAGAGGTGGCTGCGCGCGGCCGACAGCGCAAAGCTCCTGGCCGTGCGCTCCCGTGGTGGTGACAGGCCGTCGGCCCACGCACGCGCCGCGCGGAGGTTGGCGCCGCCCCGCCCGAAGCGCTGCGGACCAAAATAATTCGGCACGCCGCCGCGGCGCATGTCATCCAGCCGGCGGGCGATCGCCCCCGCGTCGCCCTCGAGGTCACGAACGACGAGATGAAACCGGTTTGAGCGATGGGTACCGATGCGGAGCTTGCGGCCGTGCGCCGTCGCCTCGAGCACGCGGAACCCTTGGGCCTCGAACCCGACCCAGCCCCCGGCAGGTGCCCGGGCCGACTCGGGCAGCGTGTAGTACTGGCGCGTTACGGCGTCGCGGTCCTTGTGGCCACTCATGCCGACATCGCGAGACGCGACCGCGGCCTGCCGGGCGAGCGCAGCGGCAACCCAGCCCGAATTCGCTCCCCGCTTCTCGACCTTGAGCAGCAGGTGGCTGCCCGTGCCATCGGGCGCGAAGCCCAGCTGTTCCTCGACGCGGAAGTCCTCCGGTTGCACGCGGATGCGACCACGCGCCGGTGGCGGACCCCAGGCGGGCGGAAGTTCGTTCAACGCTCAGGGGCGCCGGACGCCGCGCCATCCGCCCGTGCCAGCAGCACGACCGCATGGCAGGCCAACCCCTCGCCGCGGCCGAGCGCGCCCAGGCCCTCCAGGGTCGTCGCCTTGAGATTGATGCGTCGGGTCTCGACCCCGAGGTCCGCCGCCATGTTGGCGCGCATCGCGGCACGATGGCTGCCGAGTCGCGGCGTCTCGGCGAGCAGGGTCAGGTCCGCGTTGACGAGCCGCCAGCCTCGCGCCGCGACCATCGCCCCGCAGCGGCGCAGGAAGACGCGACTGCTGGCCCCTTTCCACTGCGGATCGCTGTCCGGGAAGTGCTGGCCGATGTCACCCTCGCCCAGGGCCCCGAGGAGCGCATCGCAGAACGCGTGAAGCAGCACGTCGCCGTCGGAATGCGCCACCACGCCCTGCGTATGCGGGATACGCACGCCGCCCAGCGTCACGAACTCGCCCGGCCCGAAGGCATGCACGTCGTAGCCGTGTCCGATGCGCATCGTCCGAGGAACCTAGAGTCGCGCGCCCAGCACCGCCGCAGCGATTGCCAGGTCCTCAGGTTGCGTGACCTTTATGTTGTCGTTTCGGCCCGGCACGAGGAGTGGCCGCAGGCCGAGCGCCTCGACCGCCGAGGCCTCGTCCGTGACGGCGCGTCCGTGCATGAGGCATAGCGCCAGTGCACGGCGCAACAAGCCGTAACGGAAGACCTGCGGCGTGAGCGCCCGCCACAGTCCTTCGCGCGGCACGGTGGCGCCGACCCGCGCGCGCGCGGTGCCGCGCTTGAGCGTGTCGCCGACCGGCACCGCGAGCAGCCCGCCGGCCGGATCGCGGCCGGCCCGAACCAGGAGCCGCCTCAGGTCGTCACGATGCAGGCAAGGGCGTGCCGCGTCATGCACAAGGACCAGATCACTGTCGCGGGCCTCGTCCGCCAGGCACTCGAGCGCGTGTGCGACGGACAGTTCGCGCCGCGCGCCGCCGATGCAGCTCCGTACGCGCGCATCGCGCGCCTCGGGCAGCCGTCCGAAGCGGCGATCCCCGGCGGCCACCGCGACGACGATGCCGCGAATCGAGCGCTCGGCCAGCAGTGCGCGGATCGACCACGACAGCACCGCACGGCCGTGCACCTCGAGGTATTGCTTGGGTCTGGCGGCGCCGAACCGTTCGCCGTGTCCGGCCGCCGGCAGGACTGCCCAGCGGCGCACCGCAGCCGTCATTGCGGTTCGGCCTGTGCAGTCCTCTGCGTCGCCGAATCGGCGGGCACATTGGAGGCGTCCGGCGGGACGACCTGATAGAAGGTCTCGCTCGCGCCGATCATCCCGAGGTCGGTGCGGGCGCGTTCCTCGATCGCTGCCTGACCGTCCTTGAGGTCGCGCACTTCGGCGGCGAGCGCGCGGTTGCGGCTGGCGAGCCCGTCGTTCTCCTGCTGCTGCGCAGCGATCGCCTGCTCGAGCCGCCACACCTCGCGCATGCCGTTGCCCGACACCCAGAGACGATACTGCAGCGCGAGCAGTGCCAGGAGCAGCGTTCCCGCGATGATACGGACCATCATGGGCGCGGAAGATTAGCAGAATCGAACACGGCTGCGGCCTTCGTCGGCGAACCCGTCATACACAGCCGGCCGGCAGCGGCACCGGAAACGCGTCGCGCCCGGCATAGCTCGCCTGGGAGCCGAGCTCCGCCTCGATGCGCAGCAACTGGTTGTACTTCGCCACCCGGTCGGAGCGGCACAGCGATCCAGTCTTGATCTGCGTGGCACGCGTGCCGACCGCGATGTCTGCGATGGTGCTGTCCTCGGTCTCCCCGGACCGGTGCGACACGACGGCCCCGTACCCTGCGTCGGCCGCCATATCGATCGCGGCCAGCGTCTCGGTCAGCGTGCCGATCTGGTTGGGCTTGATGAGGATCGCGTTCGCGATTCCGCGCTGCGATGCCTTCGGCGAGGATCCGCGTGTTCGTGACGAACAGGTCGTCACCCACCAGCTGGACGCGCTTTCCGAGGCGCTCGGTGAGAAGTGCCCAGCCGCTCCAGTCGCCCTCGGCCATGCCGTCCTCGATGGTGAGGATCGGATAGCGGCCGGCGAGGCCCTCGAGGTAGTCGGCAAACTGCGCGGCGGTGAACTTCCGATTCTCGGACTCGAGCGTGTAGATGCCGTCCTGGAAGAACTCCGAGCTCGCGACGTCGAGTCCCAGGTACACGTCGCGGCCAGCCTTGAAGCCCGCGCGCTCGACGGCTTCGAGGATGGTCTCGAGCGCCGCCTCGTTCGACGGCAGGTCCGGCGCAAAGCCGCCCTCGTCGCCCACGGCCGTGGCGAGGCCGCGCTCGTGCAGCACCTTGCGCAGCGTGTGGAAGATCTCCGCCCCGGTGCGCAAGCGCCTCCGCGAAGGAAGGTGCGCCCACCGGCAGGATCATGAACTCCTGGATGTCCACGCTGTTGTCCGCGTGTGCGCCGCCGTTGATGATGTTCATCATCGGCACCGGCATCCGCCGCGGCCCCGGCCCACCGAGCCGTCGATGCAGGGACTGGCCGCTCGCGCGCGCCGCCGCGTGCGCGGCCGCGAGCGACACCGCGAGCAGCGCATTCGCGCCGAGCCGCGACTTGGTGTCCGTGCCGTCGAGCGCGATCAGCGCCCGATCGAGACCCGCCTGGTCGAGCACGTCGTACCCGAGCAGCGCCTCGCGAATGACGCCGTTGACGTTTGCGACGGCCTGCCGGACGCCCTTGCCGAAATACCGTGACTTGTCGCCGTCCCGCAGCTCGACTGCCTCGCGCGTGCCGGTGGAGGCGCCGGAGGGCACGGCCGCGCGCCCGAGGATGCCGTCCCCGACGTGCACGTCCGCCTCGACGGTGGGATTGCCGCGCGAGTCGATGATTTCGCGGGCGCGGATGTCGGTGATCCGGTTCACAGGGTCGATTCCTCGTAGGGCTGCGCCTTGACCGACGCATCGATCCTCGTCAGCAGCTGCAGCAGCGACTCCATCCGATCGAGCGGCCAGGCGTTCGGCCCGTCGGAGAGCGCCTTGGCGGGGTCGGGATGGGTCTCCATGAAGACTCCCGCCACGCCGGCGGCGACCGCCGCGCGCGCGAGCACCGGGATGAACTCGCGCTGGCCGCCCGAGGCATCACCCCGTCCGCCGGGCAGCTGCACGGAATGCGTCGCGTCGAAGACGACCGGGCAACCGGTCTCGCGCATCACCGACAGCGAACGCATGTCGGTGACGAGGTTGTTGTAGCCGAAGCTGAACCCCCGCTCGCAGACCATGATCTGCTCGTTGCCCGTGGAGCGGGCCTTGTCGACGACGTTGCGCATCTCCCAGGGCGAGAGGAACTGCCCCTTCTTGATGTTGACGGGCTTGCCCTGCGAGGCGGTATTGACGATGAAGTTCGTCTGCCGGCAGAGAAAGGCAGGCGTCTGCAGCACGTCCACGACCGCGGCGACCTCCGCGAGCGGCGTGTCCTCGTGCACGTCGGTGAGCACCGGAACGCGGATCTGCTCGCGCACCTTCGCGAGCGCCTTGAGCCCCTGGTCGATGCCGGGCCCGCGGAAGCTCGCACGCGAGGAGCGGTTGGCCTTGTCGTACGACGCCTTGAAGATGTAGGGAATCCCGAGTCGTTCGGTGATTTCCTTCAGCCGCCCGGCCACCTCGATCACGAGCGTCTCGCTCTCGACGACGCAGGGCCCCGAGATCAGGAAGAACGGGCGATCGGCGCCGACGTCGTGCCCGCAGAGCTTCATGCGCCCGCGGCCACCGGGAAGCTGCATCGCGCGGAACTCGCGCGCAGCGCGCACGAACCCGGTAAAGAGCGGATGACCGTCGCGCGGCGTGGAGCGGAACTCGGGGTGGTACTGGCTCGCGATGAAGAACGGATGGTTCGGCAGCTCGATGATCTCGACCAGTCCGTCGCGGGAGAAGCCGGAGAAGCGCAGCCCCGCGTTCATCATCTTCTGCAGGTAGCGGTTGTTGAACTCGTAGCGATGCCGGTGCCGCTCGCGGATCACGTCCGATGCCGTACACCGCGTGCGCGAGCGAGCCGTGCGAGATGCGCACCTCCTGCGCGCCCAGCCGCATCGTGCCGCCGAGGTCCGACTTCTCGTCGCGCGCCTCGAGCGTTCCCTTCTGGTCCTGCCATTCGCTGATCAGCGCGATGACCGGGTGCGGGCCCGTGCGGTTGAACTCGGTGCTGTGCGCACCCGCCAGACCGGCGACGTTGCGCGCGTACTCGACGATCGCGAGCTGCATCCCCAGGCAGATGCCGAGATACGGGATGCCGTGCATCCGTGCATGGCGCACCGCCTCGATCTTGCCGTCGATGCCGCGCTCGCCGAAGCCGCCGGGAACCAGGATCGCATCGACGCCGTCGAGCTGGACGGTGCCGTGACGCTCCAGGTCCTGGGACTCGATGAAGCTGATGTTGACCCGCGTCCGCGTGCGCAGCCCCGCGTGCATCAGCGCCTCGCAGAGCGAGATGTAGGAATCGCGGAGATTCACGTACTTGCCGACCATCGCGATGGTCACCGACAGGTCCGGGTTGCTCTTGGCCGCCACGACCTGCTGCCACTCGCGCAGGTCCGACGCCGGCACGTTCAGCCCCAGCTTCTCGCAGACGATGTCGTCCAGTCCCTGCTCGCGCAGCAGCATCGGGATCCGATAGATGTCGTCCGCGTCCACCGCGGAGAAGACCGCGCGCTCCTCGACGTTGGTGAAGAGCGCAATCTTCCGTCGCTGCTCCGGCGGCAGCGGGTCCCGGCAGCGGCACAGCAGTACGTCGGGCTGTATGCCGATCGAGCGCAGCTCCTTGACCGAGTGCTGCGTGGGCTTGGTCTTGATTTCGCCCGAAGTCGAGATGTACGGGATCAGCGTGAGGTGCATGTACAGCACGTTGTTGCGCCCGAGCTCGACCCCGAGCTGGCGGATGGCCTCGAGGAACGGCAGCGACTCGATGTCGCCCACGGTGCCGCCGATCTCGACCATGCAGACGTCGGCGTCGCCCGCGCCCAGCCGTATGCAGTGCTTGATCTCGTCGGTTATGTGCGGGATCACCTGCACCGTGGCGCCCAGGTAGTCGCCGCGCCTTTCCTTGGCGATCACTCGCTCGTAGATCCGGCCGGTCGTGAAATTGCTGTTGCGGCTGGTGGTCGTGCGCACGAACCGCTCGTAGTGCCCGAGATCCAGGTCCGTCTCGGTGCCGTCGTCCGTGACGAACACCTCGCCATGCTGGAACGGGCTCATGGTTCCCGGATCGACGTTGATGTACGGGTCGAGCTTGACGAGCGCGACCGTGAGCCCGCGCGACTCGAGGATGGCGCCGAGTGATGCGGCCGCAATCCCCTTGCCCAGCGAGGAAACCACACCGCCGGTCACGCATATGAACTTGGTCATGGGGGCACCGCCGCTGGATACGAACGACGGGACGACAGTTTAGTCGAAACGACGGCCGCCTGCCCGCCCGTGTGGTGCCGGGTCGCAGTTTCGCAGTTATTGCCGCTCGGCCATTAACTGCGAAACTGCGACCCGGCACCAATCGCCCCAATCGCCTCGGCCTCGGTCAGCACCGGGCGCTCGTTCCAGCGGAGCTCCCATCCCTCTTCGCCGTCGCGCGCGGCGTACGCGGCGCCGTAACCGAGATCGCCTACGCAAACGAGCTCGTCGCCCGAGTAGACGAGGGGAACGTGGTCCCGCAGCCACGGCAGTACGCCCTGCTCCTGCAGCCACTTGCGGAGCGGCCTCCTGTGCGCGCCCTGCTGCCGGCTGGAAGCGCTCACCGCCGAGACGCGGCCGCAACTCGAGAGACGCCGGCAGCCGTGCCCGGCTCAAGCCCTTCCCGACCGCGCTCGCGAGCTCGAGCCGGCCCCCGTCCCCGAAGGCAATACCCTGCGCCGTGTCCCAGGATCGCTTCTCGCTCGCGGGGAGCGGCCGCGACCGCTCCGCGTACAGCCGTCCCCGATAGCGATAGACGCGTACGTCCCGCCACCGTGCGCAGGGAATCCGGTCGGCGGCGGCACGGCGGAGGTCCCGCTGCAAGGCGGCCAGGGTGCGTCCGGACGGCGCGGTGCAGCCCGAGACCGGTGATCCACGCTCGGAGCACGGCCCGCTGCCTCGGTTCAGACAGCTGGTCGAGCAGTGCGATGGGCAGTGTCCGGCCCTCGCGCACGACGGCAAGGTCGGCCTCGGCGACGAGGGCCGCGAGCTCGCAGACCTCCGCGGTCAGCGCGGCGCCGCGGCCGACCGTCATCGCCGCGTTGGGCCAGCGGCTCCGCACCGCGGGCAGCAGCGCGTGCCGCAGGTAATTGCGATCGAACCGCAGATCGAGATTCGTCGGGTCCTCGCTCCAGTCGATCCCCACGGTCTCCGCCCAGGTACGCAGTGCCGAGCGACTGACGCCCAGCAGCGGACGCGCCTGCCAGCCGCGGCCGAACGGCGCGAGCCACGGCATGCCCGCGATACCGGCCGGTCCGCCGCCGCGCAACAGCTGGAGCAGAACGGTTTCGAGCTGATCGTCGGCGTGGTGCGCCGTCAGCAGGACCTCGTCGATCGCGAGCACGTCGGAAATCGCCGCGCGCCGCTGGCGACGCGCCCACGCTTCTGGGCTCGCTCCCCGCGGCGGACGTGCATCCACGCAGAGCACGCGGCAGGGAACGTTGAGCGCGGCGGCGACCTCCGCGCATCGGCGCGACCAGAGCGGTGATTGCGCCTGCAATCCATGGTCGACGTGCACGGCAGCGAGCCGCGGGCGCGACGCCCGGTCGGGGCGACAGGCAAGAGCATGCAGCAGGACGGTTGAATCGAGACCACCCGAGTAGGCGACGCAGAGTCCGGTCGCCGGTCGCGGCAGCTCGCGGAGGAGCGTATCGAGCCGGGCTGCGACGACTGCGGGGTCGAAGTGCTGGCCGGGGGCCTCGGGAGGTTTTTCCACTGCGTCAGCGCGGGCGCGCCCCCGCAGGCGGTGATCAGACCGCCTGGTACACGCCCTGGGCACGCAGGCGTGCATGGCGCGTCGCGAGCAGGTCCGTGCTGCTCTGTGCCGTGACGGCGTCGAGATGCCGAAGCAGTGCGGCCTTGAGGTCTTCGCCCATTGTCTGCGGATCGCGATGCGCGCCACCCAGCGGCTCGCGCAGAACCTCGTCGACGAGTCCCAGTCTGGCGAGCCGATCCGCAGTGATACCCATCGCCTCGGCGGCGAGCTCCTTCTTGTCCGCGCTCTTCCAGAGGATCGAAGCGCAGCCCTCCGGCGAGATGACGGAATAGACGGAGTACTGCAGCATCAGCAGCCGGTCGCAGACACCGATGGCGAGCGCGCCTCCCGAACCTCCCTCGCCGATCACCGCGGAGACGACCGGGACCCTGAGCCGGGTCATCTCGAACAGGTTGCGCGCGATCGCCTCGCTCTGATTGCGTTCCTCCGAGCCGACGCCTGGATAGGCGCCTGGCGTGTCGATGAGCGTGATGATCGGCAGCCCGAACCGTTCCGCGGTCTTCATCAGCCGCAGGGCCTTGCGGTACCCCTCGGGCTTCGGCATGCCGTAGTTGCGTCGCACGCGTTCCTTGGTATCGCGGCCCTTCTGGTGGCCGATCAGCATCACTGACCGCGCGGCGAGCCGCGCCGGACCGCCCACGATGGCCCGGTCATCGGCGTACATGCGATCGCCGTGCATCTCCTGGAAGTCGTCGAAGATCGAAGCGGCGTAGTCGAGCGTGTACGGGCGCTGTGGGTGGCGCGCGAGCTGCGCCACCTGCCACGGGCTCAGGTTGGCGAAGATGCTGGTAGTAAGCGCCCTACTTTTTGCGCGCAGGCGCGCGATCTCCTCGCCGATGTTCACCTCGGCATCCGAGGAGACGAACTTGAGCTCGTCGATCTTGGCCTCGAGCTCGGCGATCGGCTGCTCGAATTCCAGGAAACTCAGCGGCATGGCAGGGCAGGATGCCGGAGGCGCCGGGGTCGCGCAAATCCGCAGGACAGGGCGCGTCGCCTCACCGCGGCCTCAGGCCTCGACCCGCGGCGCGTAGACCAGCTCGACGCCGTCTCTCCCCACGATGCGGCCGAGCCGCTCCATCAGGTCCCGAGACGGCCGCACGGTCCACTCCTCGCCCAGCTCGACGAACGCGCTCGCATCCGCGCGGTTGTACCGGATGCCGACCGCGCAGCGACCGCCGCGGCTTGGCCGCAGAGCCTGCTCGAGCGCGGTCACGACCGTGCCGTCGCCGCCGCCGCCGCCATCCGGCCAGCGCAGAACCAGCCGCCGCGCATACTGCTCACGCGCAAGATCGAGATCGAGAATCCGCTTTGCCGTCAGGCGCCAGTCCTCGATGAACTCGTCCCAGCGCAAGGCGCCGTCGACCACGAGGATCGCGTCGCGGGCGATCAGCGCGCGGTATTGCTGCAGCACGTCCTCGAAGAGCGTGACCTCGAGGCGTCCGCTGCGGTCGTCGAGGACCAGGCTCGTGCGCCCGCCGCGCTTACGGATCTCGAGCACGAGGCCAGCGACCGTGACACTGCGGCCGGCCGATCGCCATCCTCCTTCAGCGGCTCCGACGGGCCGCGGACCGCCCAGGTCCGCGATACGGCCGCTGATGACGGGCCGGAGCTCGCGCTCGTATTCCGCGATCGGATGACCGGTGAGATACAGACCGAGGGTCTCCCGCTCGCCTGCAAGTCGGAGGGCGTCACTCCAGTCGGCCTGCGGAACATCGGCGGATGCGGCGACCCGATCCTCCGCTTCCACGGGCATGGCCACTCCGAACAAGTCGGACTGCCCAGCCGCCTGGGCCTTCGAGGTCTGGTCCGCCGCCTGCATCGCCGCGGGCAGTTCGTGCATCAACGTCGCGCGGTTGACCGCCAGCGCATCGAGCGCGCCGGCGCGCACGAGGGCTTCCAGCACCCGGCGGTTGACGCGATTCAGGTCGATGCGGCGGCACAGGTCGCGCAGATCGCGGAACGGGCCGCCAGCGGCGCGCTCCGCGAGCATGCAGTCCACGGCTGCCTGGCCCACGCCCTTGATCGCCCCCAGCCCGTAGCGGATCGACGCCGGGCCCGAGACGGCGAACATGAACTGCGAGCTGTTCACATCCGGTCCCTCGACGACGAGCCCCATGCGCCGGCACTCGTCGATCAGCGTGACGACCTTGTCCGTACGATCCATGTCCGAGGACAACACGGCCGCCATGAAGGCCGCGGGATAATGCGCCTTGAGCCACGCGGTCTGGTACGAGAGCAGCGCGTAGGCGGCGGAGTGCGACTTGTTGAAGCCGTAGCCCGCGAACTTCTCCATCAGGTCGAAGATATGCGCCGCCGTGGCCGGCACCACTCCGCGGGCGACGGCCCCGTCGACGAACACCGAACGCTGCTTGGCCATCTCCTCGGGCTTCTTCTTGCCCATCGCGCGGCGCAACAGGTCCGCGCCGCCGAGCGTGTAGCCAGCGAGCACCTGGGCGATCTGCATCACCTGCTCCTGGTAGAGGATGACGCCGTAGGTCGGGGCGAGCACGGAGGCGAGCTTCGGGTGCAGATAGTCGATCGGGCCGGACGTGCGGCCGTGTTTGCGGTTGATGAAGTCGTCGACCATGCCCGACTGCAGCGGCCCCGGCCGGAACAGCGCGACCAGCGCGACCACGTCCCCGAAGCGATCGGGTTGCAGGCGCCGCACCAGGTCGCGCATGCCCCGCGATTCGAGCTGAAAGATCGCGGTGGTCTCGCAGCGCTTGAGGAGCGCGTAGGTGTCTGCGTCGTCGATCGGGAGGACCGACGGATCGAGCGGCGGCTCGCCGGCCGCGGCGCGACCGGCGTTGATGGTGCGCACCGCCCAGTCGATGATCGTGAGGGTGCGCAGGCCGAGGAAGTCGAACTTGACCAGACCCGCGGCCTCGACGTCGTCCTTGTCGAATTGCGTGACGACTCCCGCGGCGCCTTCTTCGCAGTAGAGCGGCGCGAAATCGGTCAGCACCGACGGCGCGATCACCACGCCGCCCGCGTGCGTGCCCGCGTTTCGCACCAGCCCTTCGAGGGAACGTGCGAGGTCGATCACCTCGCGAACATCGTCCTCGGACTGGTACCGGCGGCGAAGTTCCTCCTCCTTGCGCAGCGCCTCGTCGAGCGTGATGCCGAGCTCGAAGGGGATCAGCTTCGCGATGCTGTCGGCGAACCCGTAGTTGTGCCCGAGCACCCGGGCCACGTCGCGGACGACGGCACGCGCAGCGAGCGTGCCATAGGTGATGATCTGCGAGACCCGGTCACGACCATAGCGGTCCGCGACGTAGTCGATTACGCGGTCACGACCCTCCATGCAGAAATCGATGTCGAAGTCCGGCATCGACACGCGTTCCGGATTCAGGAAGCGCTCGAACAGCAGGTCGTGCTCGAGCGGGTCGAGATCGGTGATCCGCAAGGCATACGCGACGAGCGAGCCCGCGCCGGAGCCGCGGCCGGGCCCGACCGGGACGCCGTTTTCGCGCGCCCAGCGGATGAAGTCCGCGACGATGAGAAAATAGCCGGCGAATCCCATCTGGCAGATGGTCGCGAGCTCGCTCTCGAGACGCGCCGTGTACACCTCGCCCCGGGTCGCCGCTTCGCTGGCCAGGCCCACCTGCTTAGCGAGCCGCATAGCGAGTCCCGCAGCCGCGGCCTCACGAAGTTCCTGCTCGACCGTGCGGCCCGCCGCGACCGGATAGGCAGGCATCCACGACTTGCCCAGCCGGAGCTCGAGGTTGAGCCGCCGGGCTATCTCGAGTGAATTCTCCAGAGCTTCCGGTATGTCATTGAAAACATCCCACATTTCACTTGGGGAACGCAGGAACTGCTGATCGCTGTAACGGCGGGGTCGCGCGGGGTCGGCGAGCCGCGTGCTTTCGCGTATGCATACCCGCGCCTCGTGTGCCTCGAAGTCCTCGCGACGCAGGAACCGCACGTCGTTGGTCGCGACCACGGGCACACCCGCGCGACCCGCAAGGTCGAGCGAGCCCGCGACGCACTCCTCGTCGCCCGGGCGGCCGGTGCGCGTGAGCTCCAGGTAATAGCGGTCGCCGAACAGCGCGAGCCAGCCGGCGAGCGTTTGCTCGGCCTCGGCCGGACGACCGGCGAGGATCAAGCGGCCGACATCACCCTCGCGTCCGCCGGACAACGCGATCAGCCCTGCAGTCGTGGTCGCATCGAGCCACGCGCGCTCGAGCATCGGCCCCTGCCGAACACGACCCTCGAGATACGACCGGCTCACCAGGCGGGTCAGGTTGCGATAGCCACCCTCGTTCTGACAGAAAAGCAGGAGCCGGCTGGGTTCCGCGCGCTCGCCCGTGCTCGCGCAGCCAGAGGTCGACGCCGATCAGCGGCTTGATGCCTCGGGACTGCGCGCTGCGATAGAACTTGACCAGCGCGAACAGGTTGCCCTGGTCCGTGAGCGCCACGGCTGGCATGTCGAGTCGCGCCGTGGCATCGATCAGTCCTTCGCGGAGCACACGGCCATCGTCGGCGCGTTCGCTGTCGATCCGGACCACGCCGTCGACGAGCGAATACTCCGTGTGCAGGTGGAGATGGACGAAGCTCCGCATCGATGACGGCTGTCAGGGAAAGAGGCTCGATTGTACCGGCGCGAAGGTACGCCGATGCACCGGCGATGGGCCGAGTCTGCGCAGCGCCTCGAGGTGCTCGGGTGTCCCATAACCCTTGTGCTGCGCGAGCCCGTAGCCGGGATAGCGGTCGTCAAGGCCGCGCATGAACGCATCGCGCGTCACCTTGGCCAGGATCGACGCGGCGCTCACGCTCGCAACACAGCCGTCGCCGCGGATCACGGCCTCGATCGAGCAGGAGAACGCGAGCCCGGCCAGCTCCGGACAGCGGTCGCCGTCGACGACCACGTGCTCGGGTGGCGTCGGCAACGCGAGCAGCGCGCGGCGCATCGCGAGCAGCGTCGCCTGCAGGATGTTGAGCGCATCGACCTCGGCAGCATCGGCCCAGCCCACACCGAAGCCCAGGCACCGGGCGCGGATCCGGCGCGCGAGCGCCTCGCGCACCGGCGCCGCCAGCAGCTTCGAATCCGCGAGCCCCGAGACGCGTGTGCCGGGAGCGAGGATGACGGCCGCTGCGACCACCGGTCCCGCCAGCGGCCCGCGGCCGGCCTCGTCGACCCCGGCGGTCAGGCGCCGAAGCTGAAAGCGCTTCACGGCCGCCTCTCCCGCGTGGTCACGAGCTCGAGGATGGCTTCCGCGGCCCGGGCGCTCGCGCCCTGGCGCAGCCGCTCGTGGATCCGGCGGAACTCGGCCGTGAGCTCCGCGCGATCTGCGCGTTCGAGCTGTCCGAGGACGGCGGGACCCAGCAGCTCGGGACGTACCTGCTCCTGGAAGAACTCCGGTACCAGGGTCCGCTCGGCGAGCAGGTTCGGCTGCGAGAAGTGCTGCGTCTTCACCAGGCCGAACTCGCGCAGCAGCCAGCTCGTGATCGGTGCCACCCGGTAGGCGACCACCATGGGCCGCTTGACGAGCGTGCATTCGAGCGTCGCCGTGCCGGAAGCGAGCAGTACCGCATCGCTGGCCGCCATCGCCTCCTGCGCACGGCCGTCCAGCAGCAGCACCTCGGCGCCGGACGCGTGCCGCGCGAGCGCCGCTGCGAAGGCCTCGCGCGCTCTGGGGTTGGCCATCGCGGCGACGAACCTGATGCTCGGGCCGTTCGCGGTGGAGCCATGCGATCGTCGCGGCAAACGGCCCGCCCAGCCGCCCGACCTCCGAGCCTCGGCTGCCGGGGAGTATCGCGACAACGGGCGCGCCCGCGGGCAGGCCGAGGCGCACCCGCGCGGCCTGCGCATCGCTCACCATCGGGATCTGGTCTGCGAGCGGGTGGCCGACGAACACCGCGCGCACGCCGTGCTCGGCGTAGAAGCGCGTCTCGAACGGCAGGAGACAGAGCACCAGGTCGACCGCGCGGCCGATCGTGCGCACGCGGCCCTGGCGCCACGCCCAGACCTGCGGGCTCACGTACTGCACGGTGCGAATGCCGGCCGCTTTGAGCTGCGCCGCCAGCCTCAGGTTGAACTCCGGCGCATCGATGCCGATGAACGCGTCCGGTCGCTCGCGCAGCAGCCGTTGCAGCAGGAGAGACCGCAGCCCGAACAGCCGCGGCAGGTGCCGCAGGATCTCCGCCAGTCCCATCACCGCGAGCGCATCGGAGCTATGCCAGACTTCGCAGCCCGCCTCGGCCATTCGCGGCCCCGCGACGCCGAAGCAGCGGGCGCCGGGCGTGCGCAGCGCCAGCTCCCTGAGGAGCCCGGCGCCGAGGTTGTCACCGGAGGCCTCGCCGGCCACCAGCCCGAACGCCCGCGGCGTCGAGGCTGGCGCAGCAAGCTCGACCGCGTTCAACGCACGATGCTGCGCGTGGCGCGCGGCAGAAACTCGACCAGCGGCAGGAGCTCGGGTTGGTCGCGGGCGAGCGCCTCGAGCTGCGCGATCGCGTCCGCAAGCTTGAGCCCCGAGCGGTACAGCACGCGGAACGCCCCGCGGATGTTGCGGATCTGTTCCGGCGTGAAGCCGCGCCGCTTGAGTCCTTCGGCGTTGACGCTGTGCGCGGCCGCCGGCTGACCCACTGCCATCACGTACGGGCGGCACGTCACGCGTCACCGCGGCATTGTTCGCGATGAACGCATGCGCCCCGACCTTGCAGAACTGGTGGATCCCGGACAGCCCGGCCATGATCACCCAGTCGCCGAGTTGCACGTGCCCGCCCAGCGTCGCGCTGTTGGCGAGCACGCATTGGTTGCCGACCGTGCTGTCGTGCGCGACGTGCGAATAGGCCATGAACAGGTTGTCGCTGCCGATGCGCGTGACACCCTCGTCCTTGGCCGTGCCCCGGTTGAGCGTCACGCACTCCCGGATCACGTTCCGATCACCGATCTCGAGGCGCGTCGGCTCGCCGCGGTACTTCTTGTCCTGTGGTGCCGATCCGACGGAGGCGAACTGCGACACGACGTTGTCCGCGCCCATTCTCGTCGGACCCTGCACCACGGCGTGCGGTCCGATCCGCGTTCGCGCGCCGATCTCGACGCCGTCGCCGATCACGGCGAACGGTCCGACCTCGACGTCCTCCGCGAGCACCGCCTGCGGCGAGATGATCGCCGTCGCGTGTATCGACGCTGTCATGTAGCGAACCTGACCGTCATCCGGGCATGACCATCAGCTCGGCGCTGCAGACCTCCTGTCCGGCGACCGTCGCGACCGCGGCGAACTTCCAGATCGTACGGATGCGCCGCTCGAGCCTCGCATCGAGCATGCAGCTGGTCGCCGGGCAGCACCGGGCGGCGGAAGCGCACCTTGTCGATGCCTGCGAAATAGAAGCGCACGGTCTCGTCCGGGTAGATGCCTGCGGTCACGAAGCACAGGATGCCGGCGGTCTGCGCCAGCGCCTCGAGGATCAGCACGCCGGGCATGACGGGCCGGCCCGGGAAATGCCCGTTGAAGAACTGCTCGTTGGCGGTGACGTTCTTGACGGAACGGATGTGCTCGCCCGGGACGCAGTCGAGCACCCGGTCCACGAGCAGGAACGGGTAACGATGCGGCAGGCGCCGCATGATCTCGTCGATGCCGAAGCCGCTGTCCTCAGGCGTCGTCATCCGGGCCCTCCCCGTCGTCGCGTTCGAGCCGGTGCACGCGCCGTGCGAGCTCGTCGAGATGCTGGAACCGCGCCGCATTGCGGCGGAAGAGCCGGGTCTCGACGGCATGGAGCGTACCCGAATACATGCCTGGCTTGTGAATCGATCCCATGACCGCGCTGCCGCCGGTCACGACGACGTCGTCGCAGATAGTGAGGTGACCCGCCATCCCCACCATGCCGCCGATCATGCAGCGGCGGCCCACCGTCGTGCTGCCCGATATGCCGACGCAGCCCGCGATGACGGTGTGCGCCCCGATGCGCACGTTGTGCCCGAGCTGCACGAGGTTGTCGATCCGCACGCCGTCCTCGATCACCGTATCGCCGATCGTGCCCCGGTCGATGGTCGTGTTGGCGCCCACCTCGACGTCCTCGCCGATCACGACCGCGCCGAGCTGCGGCACCTTGACGTAGCGCCCGGCGTCGGGCGCCTGGCCGAAGCCGTCGGCGCCGATCACGCTGCCCGGATGCAGCAGGCAGCGCGCGCCGATGCGCACGCCCTCGCACACGGTGACGCGGGCGACGAGCCGCGTGTCCTCGGCGATGATCGCACCGGCGAGCGCGATGCAGCCCGGCCCGAGAAACACGCGGGCACCGATCCGCACGTTGCCGGCGACGAAGCAACCGGCGCCGATCCAGGCGGTCGGATCCACGACTGCGCCCGGCTCGACGACCGCCGCCGGATGCACACCGGCGGCGAATGATGCCGGCGGGTGCAGGAGCGCCGCCATGCGCGCGAAGGTTGCATACGGATTCGGATGCACCAGCGCGGCGACCGGGCACTCGTCGGCCGACGCCGCATCGAGCACGACCGCCGTCGCGCGGGTCGCCGGGAGCTGGCGGCGGTAGTGCGGGTTCGCCAGGAAGGCGAGCGAGCCGGGGCCGGCGTCCGCCAGCGTGGCGACGTGATCGACGTGCGCCTCGGGATCGCCGCGCAGCTCGCAGCCGAATCGAACGGCCAGTTCGGCGAGCCGCACCGGCAGGCCCTGGACCGGCTGCTCAGGGCTTCGCGGGCGCCGGGGCCTTGTTGCGCGACTGCAGCGCGGCCAGCACCTGCGCGGTGATGTCGAGCGCGGGGCTGGCATAGAGCGCGTCGGCAACGACGATGTCGAAGCCCGCGGACTTGGCGTAGACCTGGATTTCCTGCACGACCGCGCGCTGCAGCTGGCCCAGGGCCTCGTTGCGACGGACGTTGAGGTCCTCGAGAAACTCGTTCTGCTTGCGCGCGAGCTCACGTTGCCCGTCACGCAGCGTCTTCTCCGCGTTGCGGCGCTCGTTCTCCGCCATCACCGCGCCGTCCTTCTGCAGCTTCTCCTCGCGCGTCTTCAGGTCCCGCTGCTGGTTCTCGAGGTCGCGACGTCGGCTCGCGAACTCGGTCTCGAGTGCGGCCGAGGCGGCCTGCGCCTGCGGCGCTTCCGCGAGCAGGCGGCTGACGTTGACGAAGCCGATCTTGGCCTGCGTCTGTGCCAGGGCGCCCGAGGCCGGCGCCAGGACGGTCGCCAGGGCCGCGAGCGCGACGAATGCTGATTTGCTGCGCATTTAAAGGAACACCTCAGAATGCCTGTCCGATGGAGAACTGGAAGCCCTCGGTCTCGTCTCCGTAAATGATGTCCGTGCCCGGCTCGTCGTTGAGCGGATACGCATAACTGAACCGGAAGACGCCCAGGGGGGCGAGCCACTGCACGGCAACACCCGTGGAAGCGCGGAGTTTATCAAACCCGAACTCGTATTCTACGGGCGTGACTCCGTCCTTGCCGACGAAATTGATGTCGTCCGTCGAGAATACGTTGCCCGCATCGACGAAAATGCTGAACCGGGCGGCGTTACGCCACTTCTCGGGCATGGGCAGCAGCAGCTCGAGCTGACTGACGACCTTGACGTTACCGCCATAGGCGTTGCCGAACGAGTCCCGCGGCCCCAGCCGGCTGGAACGGTAGCCACGCACGGTTTCCGGCCCGCCGGCGAAGTAGTTGCGGAACGGCGGCATCGAGGTCGTGTCCGCGAGCGCGCCGCCGTAGCCGAGCTCCGTGTTCCACATGATCGTGAAATGCCGGTTGATCGGCACGAACTGCAGGTAGTCGTAGGTGATCGTGAAGTATTCGACTTCGCTGCCTGGCAGCGTGTAGGCGGCGCCGAGCCGGTGCCGCGCGCCGCGGTCCGCGAAGAGCGATCGGTTGCGCGAATCGAAGCTCCAGCCGAGCGCGAGCTCGAAAGTGTCGAAACGTGTCCCGAAGAAGTCGAACGCGATCGGCGGGATTGCCCACCTCGACCGTCCGGACGTAGGTATTGCCGTTGTTCTGCACCCAGTCGAGCGCCTCCTGCGGGCTCGAGGACGGATCGGTGAAGAGATCCGCGCGCTGCGCGATCAGTCCCGCGCGCACCGACTGGAACTCGGTGATCGGCCAGGCGTAGTCGAGCCCCAGCGTCCCCGTCTCGGTCTCGAAGTCAGATGACGCCCGCGTGTACTGATCGATCTTGCGGTAGGTCGCCGACACCGTGCGCGAGACGCCATCGACCGTCGTGTAAGGGTCGGTGTGCGACAGGCTGAAAATGCGGCTGAACTCGCCGCCGTTCAGCTCCGCAGCCACGCGATTGCCCGTGCCCATGAAATTGCTGTGAACGAAGCTGCCGCTCAGGATGAACGACTGCGACTCCGAGTAGCCGATGCCACCGCTGAACTGGCCTGGCAGGCCTTCCTTGATGTCGAAGACGACGTCGACGAGGTCCGGGGTGCCCGGCACCGGGGTCGTCTCGACCTCGACCTTCTCGATATACGGCAGGCGCTGCAGGCGCTGCTTGGAACGCTCGACCGCCGCGTTCGACAGGTAGCCACCCTCCATCTGCCTCATCTCGCGCCGAAGCACGTCGTCGTTGATCGACGTGGTCCCCGTGAAGTTGATGCGGCGGACGTAGGCGCGGTTACCCGGATCGACGACGAATGTCAGCGCGATCTCCTTGGTCTCCTCGTCCGCCTGCGGCACCGGGTCGATCTTGGCGAACGCATAGCCGTCGCGGCCCAGCCGCAGCGCCATCAGCTCGGTCGTCTGCGTGATCATCCTGCGGGAGTAGACGTCGCCGCGCCGCACCTGCACGAGGCGCATCAGATCGTCCTCGGGCACGACCAGGTTGCCCGCGATCTTCACGTCGGACACCCGGTAGACCTCGCCCTCCTTGACGTTCAGCGTGACGTAGATGTCATCCTTCTCCGGCGCGATCGCGACCTGCGTCGTCTCGACGTCGAAGTTCGCATAGCCGCGATCCATGTAGTACGAACGCAGTTTCTCGATGTCGCCCGACAGCTCCTCGCGCGAATAGCGGTCGTCCTGCCGGTACCACGAAAGCCAGTTCGGCGTCTTGAGCTTGAACTGGTCGGTCAGCTCCTCGTCGTCGAACGCCTCGTTGCCGACGACGTTGATCTGCCGTATGCGGGCACGCTTGCCTTCGGCCACGTCGACCGCGATCCTGACGCGGTTGTCGGGCAGCTCCTCGATCGTTGGTGTCCACCCGCACGCCGTACTTGCCTCGCGAGTAGTACTGGTCGGTGAGGAAGCGCTCCACCTCGTCGAGCGTCGACTGGTTGAAGGTCTTGCCGCGCGCCAGTCCCGACGTTGCGCAGGGACTTCTCGAGATCCTCGGTCTTGATGTCCTTGTTGCCGGTGATCGTGAAGCTCTCGATCGACGGTCGCTCGCGCACGGCGACCACCAGCGTCCCGCCGTCGCGCCGCAGCTCGACGTCGCGGAAGAAACCCGGTGCCGTACAGGGCGCGCAGCGATTCCTCGATGCGGCGCTGATCGACGCGGTCGCCGATGTTCACCGGCAGGTAGTTGAAGACCGTGCCTTCCGAGATGCGCTGCAGCCCCTCGATGCGGATGTCGCCGACGGTGAACTCTCCGCCCACCGTCTGGGCGAGGACCGCGGGTACCGCAAGGAGGGCCGGTAACGCGGCCAGCGAGCTTCAATCGCATGGCGGGCGGCTCAGCTGAACAACCGCGACAGGTCGTTGTAGAAGGCGAAACTCATCAGCACGAGCAGCAGCACGATGCCGATCTGCTGGCCGACTGCCTGCGCGCGGTCGGACAGCGGGCTGCCCTTGGCGAGCTCCGCGAGCTGAAAGACGATCTGCCCGCCGTCGAGGATGGGGATCGGCAGCAGATTCAGCACGAAGAGACTGACGCTGACGATCGCGAGGAAGGACAGGAATGCGAGCGCGCCCTGGCGGAGCGAGAATCCGGCGTATTCCGCGATGTTGATCGGGCCGCTCAGGTTCTTGACGGAGACGTCGCCGGTGACGACGTTCCAGAGCATGCGCACCGTGAGTTCCGACATTCCCCAGGTCTTGGCGGCCGCTCTCGACAGCGACTCGATCGGGCCATAGCGCTCCATCGTGCGCATGTGCTCGGGAACCGGCGCGCCGGCGACCGGCTGCACGCCGATGCGCCCGACCATGCGGTCGCCCTCGCGCTGTGACTGGACCTCGATCGGGAGCGTTATCCGCCCGTCGGGCCGCTCGATCGTGAAGTCGAGCGTGCGGCCGGGATTCGGCTGCACGCGCCGCACGAGCCCGGGAAAGTCGGCCACCGGCTCGCCGTCGACGGCCACGATCCGGTCGCCGGGCTTGAGCCCCGCGCGCGCAGCGGGGCTGTCCGGCAGTACTGTGCCCGCGACCGCCGGCACCGTCGGATACCAGAAATCGAAGCCGAGACCGGGAAGCAGTGCGCCGGGCTCGGTCAGCCCGCGCGTACTGCCCGGGAATGCTGAACGCCGCCTCGCGCGTTGCGCCATCCGCGCCGCGGAGCTTGAGCTCGATCGGCCGCTGCTGCATGAGCTCATCGAGAATGGCGAGTACCGCGGTTTCGCGGGTCGGTGTTTCGCGCCCGCCTACACCGACAATCGCGTCGCCTTCCTCGAGGCCCGCGCGGGCCGCGATGGACTGCGCGGTCACCTCCCCGATCACCGGCGTGAGCGCCGGCACGCCCACGACGAAGAGCAGCCAGTAGGCGCCGACCGCGAAGAGGAAATTGGCCGCCGGCCCGGCCAGCAGCACCAGCACCCGTCGCCAGACGGGCTGGCGGTTGTACGCCTGCGAAAGCTGGTCGGTAGCGACCGGACCCTCGCGCTCGTCGAGCAGCTTTACGTAACCGCCGAGCGGGATCGCCGAGATCGCATACTCCGTGCCGTCCGTCGCCTTGCGTCGCCACAGCGGGCGACCGAAGCCGATCGAGAAGCGCACCACGCGAATCCCGAGACGCCGGGCCATCCAGAAGTGACCGAACTCGTGCACGGCCACCAGCACGCCGATCGCGACGAGAAATGCGAAAACGTAGGTGAGTATCGTCATGTGCCTGCCACGGCCGTTCTTGTCATCATTGATTCAGCCTCGTGGCGGGCCCAGCGATCCGCCTCCATCACGTCCTGCAGGTCATCTACCCGCCGGGTCTGATGGCGGTCCAGTACGGCCTCGATGACTTGCGGGATTCCGAGGAAACCGAGGCGCCCGGCGAGAAATGCCGCGACCGCGATCTCGTTGGCAGCGTTCAGCACCGCCGGACTGGTTCCGCCGGTTTCGGCCGCCAGGCGCGCCAGCCGCAGCGCCGGAAAGCGCTCGAGGTCCGGCGCCTCGAATTCCAGTCTGGCAGCCCTCGACCAGGTCCAGCGATTCTACACCGGACTCGATGCGATCCGGCCAACCCAGGGCGTGCGCGATCGGTGTGCGCATGTCCGGATTGCCGAGCTGAGCCAGGACCGATCCGTCCACGTACTCCACCATCGAATGCACGATGCTCTGCGGATGTACGACCACTTCGACCTGCCGTGGTTCCATCCCGAACAGCACGCAGGCCTCGATCAGCTCCAGTCCCTTGTTCATGAGAGTCGCCGAGTCGACGGAGATCTTCCGTCCCATGCGCCAGCGCGGATGGGCGCAGGCTTCGTCCGGGGTGACGCGGACCATGTTCGCGCGCGAGCGCCGCAGGAAGGGGCCGCCCGACGCGGTGAGCAGGATTCGGCGCACGCCCTGGCGCCGGCACGTCCCGGTCGTCGAGCATGCGGGCAGGCACTGGAAGATCGCGTTGTGTTCGCTGTCGATGGGGATCAGCGTGCCGCCCGCCGCACGCGCGGCCGCCACAAGCAGCGCCCCGCCAACAACCAGGGATTCCTTGTTGGCGAGCAGCACGCGCCGGCCTGCGGCCGCGGCCGCGAGGGTCGAGGGCAGTCCCGCGGCACCGACGATCGGCCGCCATCACGACGTCGACCTCAGGCTCGCGCACCGCATCGACCAGCGCCGTGCGGCCGCTCGCAACGCGTGTGTCGAGCCCCGCGGCACGAAGCGCTCGGTTGAGCTCCTGCGCCGCCTGCGGCATCCTCGAGTATCGCGACGCGCGGGCGGTGAGTGAGGCACTGGGCGAGCAGGCGGCCGTGATCCGAGCGCGCGGCAAGCGTATCCACCCGGAAACGCTCGGGATGGCGCGCGACGACGTCGAGCGTGCTCGCGCCGATGCTGCCCGTGCTCCCGAGGACGGCGATACCGGTCATACCGCCCAGCCCAGGCTCAGCAATCCGAGCATGAACGCCGGTCCCGCCGCGGTGAGGCTGTCGATGCGATCGAGGACACCGCCGTGACCCGGAAGCCAGTTGCCGCTGTCCTTGAGACCCGTACGCCGCTTGAACATGCTCTCGACGAGGTCGCCGACCACCGACACGAGCGCCACGGCCAGGCAGAGCGCGAGCCACGGCAGCAGCGGTTGGCCGAGCAGCACCGCCCCGCCCGCCGCCGCGAGCGAAGCGGCAAGCATCCCCGTGGCCAGGCCTTCCCAGGTCTTGCCCGGACTGACCACGGGCGCGAGCTTGCGGCGACCAAAACGCCGGCCACCGAAGTAACGCACCCACGTCCGCGGCCGCGGTCAGGACGAGCAGGAACAGCAGCAGCGCACGACCCTGGGGCTCGATCAGCACCAGGCGCGCCCATGCCGACCGCCGCCGGCGCGAGCACGGCGAGCCCCGCGAGCGCCGCCGCCACGCGCCCTCCGCGGCGCGCCGCGAACAGGAGCCACAGCAGTCCCACCAGCCACCAGACCATGCTCAGGACCAGCATCGCGCGCAGATTCGTGCCGTCCCCGCTCACCTTCCACAGCGCCGCGATCGTAACCGCGACCAAGGCGACGTAGCCGGCCCGGCCGGCCGCCGAGGTCAAGCCCGCGAACGCCGCCCACTCCCATGCGCCGGCGAGCATGACCACCGCGATGGCCACACCCGCAGCCTGACCAGGCAGCGCGAGCAGTACGCCGATCACGAGACCGGCGAGCAGCAGTGCCGTAAGCACGCGCTGTCGCAGGCCGTCAGCCACTGCCGACCTGCGCGGCGGTCAGGCCGAAGCGACGCTGCCGTCGGCCGTACTGGTGGATCGCGCGCTCGAGTTCCGCGTCATCGAAGTCCGGCCACAGAACGTCGCAGAAGTAGAGCTCCGTATACGCCAGGTTCCAGAGGAGAAAATTGCTGACGCGGCGCTCCCCGCCCGTGCGGATGAAGAGATCCGGGTCGGGCATCTCGCCGAGCTGCAGCTCCGCGCCGAAGCCAGCCTCGTCGATGGCGTCCGCGGCAAGCTCACCCGGCCACGCAGCGGCGCGCCAGCTTGCGCGCGGCGGCGACGATGTCCCAGCGGCCGCCGTAGGCGATCGCCACGTTGAGCGTCATGCGAGGGGCGCCTGCGGCCTGCGCCTCGGCGGCCCGCATCCGCGCCACGAGCTCGGGCCGGAGCCGCCCGGCATCGCCGATGAATCGCAGCCGGATGCCGTTCGCGCACAGATCGTCGACCTCGCGATCGATGGCCTCGACGAACATCGCCATGAGCTTTGCCACCTCATCGGCCGGGCGGCTCCAGTTCTCGCTCGAGAACGCGAACAGCGTGAGCGCCTCGACGCCGCGGCGCGCGCAACCCTCGACGGTCGCACGCACCGCCTTCGCGCCGGCGCGGTGCCCGACGTGACGCGGCAGCGAGCGCTGCGACGCCCAGCGCCCGTTGCCATCCATGATCACCGCGACGTGCCGCGGAACGTTCCGGTCGTCTGCTAGCACCTGCGTCACCGGTCAGACCTGCATCAGTTCCTTTTCCTTGTCCGCGAGCACGTGATCGACCTCCGCGACGTACTTGTCGGTGAGCTTCTGGACGTCGTCCTGTGCACGGCGATCATCGTCCTCGGAGACCAGTTTCTCCTTCAGCATCTCCTTGAGCTCGTGCATCACGTCGCGGCGCACGTTGCGGATCGCGACGCGCGCGTTCTCCGCCTCGTGGCGCACGACCTTGGTCAGATCGCGACGCCGTTCCTCGGTGAGCGCGGGCAGCGGCACCCGGATCACCGTGCCCGCCGTCGCAGGGGTGAGTCCGAGGTCCGACTTCATGATCGCCTTCTCGATCACCGGCACCATGGGCTTCTCCCACGGCACGATGGTCAGCGTGCGGGCGTCCTCGACCGCGACGTTCGCGACCTGCTGCAGCGGGACCTCGTTGCCGTAGTACTCGACGCGGATGTGATCGAGGAGGCTGGTGCTCGCGCGCCCGGTGCGCAACCGCTTCAGTTCGTTGCGGTACGCGGTCACGCACTTCGCCATGCGCTCGGCCGCGTCCTTCTTGATGTCCTCGAGCATGCTTCACTCCGGCGGCGCCGCGCGCCGTGTCAGTTCGTGACCAGGGTGCCCACTTCCTCGCCGCGCGCGGCGCGCACCAGCGCACCCGGCTCGTTGAGGTTGAACACCCGCATCGGCAGGCCATGGTCGCGGCACAGGACGATCGCCGTGGCGTCCATGACGTTCAGGCGATCGTCGAGCACCTGGTCGTAGCGCAGACGCTCGTAGCGCCGGGCCCGGGGATTCTGCTCGGGGTCCGCGTCGTATACGCCGTCCACCTTGGTGGCCTTCAGCAGCAACTGGGCCTCGATTTCGATTGCCCGCAGGCTCGCGGCCGTGTCCGTCGTGAAGAACGGCTTGCCGGTACCCGCCGCGAAGATCGTTACGCGCCCCTTCTCCAGGTGACGCATGGCGCGCCGCCGGATGTAGTCCTCGCACACCTCGTTGATGCGTATCGCCGACATGACGCGCACGTGCAGCCCGATCGACTCGAGGGCGTCCTGAAGGGCGAGTGAATTCATCACCGTGGCCAGCATTCCCATCTGGTCGGCCGTCACGCGATCCATACCGGCCCGTGCGAGACCCGCACCACGGAACAGGTTGCCGCCCCCGACCACCAGCGCAACCTCGATCCCGGCGGCGCGCACGGCGCCGATCTCGGCAGCGAGACGCTTGAGGAACGCGGGGTCGATGCCGTAGTCCGAAACACCCATGAGGGCTTCGCCAGACAGCTTCACCAGGATGCGCTTGTAGCGCGGAGCACCGTCATCGGCTTGAGCCATCAGGTCTGCCACCTCCGACCGGGCGCCATTATAAGGAACCCCGCAGCAGCGGGGTTCCGAGGGTAGGTCTGATCCGCGCGACGGCGCTCAGGTGCCCCGCACCTGAGCCATCACCTCGGCGGCGAAATTCTCCTGCTTCTTCTCGATACCGGCGCCCACCTCGTAGCGTACGAAGCGCAGCACGCGCGCGCCGGCGCGCTTCAGCACGTCACCCACGGCGAGCTTGTCCTCCTTGACGAACGGCTGCCCGACCAGGGTGATCTCGCCCAGGTACTTGCGGACCTTGCCGTCCACCATCTTCGCGACGATCTCCGCCGGCTTGCCCTGCGCCTTTGGATCGCCGGCGATCTGCGCCAGGAAGATCTCCCGCTCCTTCGCAAGCTGTTCGGCGGGCACGTCCTCGGCCGCGACGACCTGCGGATTGATGGCCGCAACGTGCATCGCGAGGTCGCGAGCGAGCTCCTCGTCGCCACCCTCAAGCGCCACCAGCACGCCGATCCGCGTGCCGTGCAGGTAAGCGCCGAGCGCCCCACTGCTCTCGAGCAGCTCGAAGCGGCGCACGCTGATGTTCTCGCCGATGCGGGCCACCAGTGCCCGCCGCGTCTCCTCGACCGTCTGCCCGGACGGCAGGCGCACCGTGGCGAGGCCGGCCAGGTCTCCCGGCCGCGCTGCAAGCGTGGCCTGCGCCACGGCAGATGCAAAGGCGCGGAAATCCGCCTCGCGGGCCACGAAGTCCGTCTCCGAGTTGACCTCGACGACCGCCGCCGAGTGACCGTCGCGCGCCCGCTCGATCGCGATGACGCCTTCGGCCGCAACCCGGCCCGCCTTCTTGTCGGCCTTGGCGAGACCGGACTTGCGCATGATCTCGGCCGCGGCTTCGAGGTCGCCGCCCGTCTCCACCAGCGCCTTCTTGCACTCCATCATGCCGGCGCCGGTCCGCTCGCGCAGCGCCTTAACGGCTTCGGCAGTGACGGTCATGATCCCTCGCCCGGCGCCGCGTCCGCGGGTGCCGCGGCATCACCGGCCGGCGTCGCCACAGCGTCCGGCTTCGCAGCGGGCGCCGGAGCCTTCTTGCGCGCCGCAGCCCGGCGCGCCATGAACGCTTCCGGACTCTCTTCTGGATCCGCCTCGACCAGCTCTGCCGCTGCGGCTTCCGCGGCAGCAGCGTCGGATTCGGCAGGGGCCACCGCCGCGGTCGGCCGCCGGCGCGCCGGTGCCTTCTTCCGTACCGGCGCCGCGCGACGTCGCGCCGCGCCCTTGGGCCGGGGCTTGCCTTCCTCGTCCAGCTCGACGAACTCGTCCTCGCCCACGGCCACTTCCGGAATCGTCGCGCGGCCCTCGAGCACCGCGTCCGCGATACCGGCGGCATAGAGCTGAATGGCCCGCATCGCGTCGTCATTACCCGGAATCACATAGCTGATCCCGTCGGGCGAGCAGTTGGTGTCGACGATCGCGACGACCGGGATGCCGAGCTTCTGCGCCTCGTGGACGGCGATGCGCTCGTGGCCGACGTCCACGACGAACAGGGCATCCGGCAGCCCGTCCATCTCCCTGATCCCGCCGAGACTGCGATCGAGCTTCTCGCGCTCGCGGCGCAGGGTCTGCGCTTCACGCTTGCTGCGCCCTTCGACGAGGCCGCCCTGCAGCATTTCGTCGATCTCGCCCAGGCGACGGATCGACTGGCGGATCGTCTTGAAGTTGGTGAGCATGCCGCCCAGCCAGCGATGGCTGACGTAGGGCATGCCGCAGCGGACCGCTTCCTTGGCGATCGCGTCGCGCGCGGAGCGCTTGGTGCCGACGAACAACACCTTGCCGCCGTCCGCGACCAGCGACTTCACGAACCCCGCCGCCTCGGCATAGAGGGGCAGAGTCGTCTCGAGGTTGATGATGTGAATCCGGTTTCGATCGCCGAAGATGAAGGGGGCCATCTTCGGGTTCCAGAAGCGGGTCTGATGTCCGAAATGAACACCCGCCTCCAGCATCTGCCGCATGGACATGCTGGCCATGTATAAGTCTCCTTGTAGGGTTGAGCCTCCACGCGCCCCATGCGGCAACCCGGCTGGCCTCGTGGCTTCCTCGGGCACCCGGCCACATGTGCCGGCGCGTGTGCGGATTTCGTTGTCAAAAACGGGCGCGCTTTATACCATAAGTTTTCTGTAGATCCAAACACTTGCGAGCGCCTCCCTGCGGCGCCCCACGAGCCCGCACCATGCAGCATCCCGAACCCATGACTCACACTCCCGAACGCGCGGGGCGGGTGTCGATCAAGGACCGCGACGAGCAGGCGGCGATGCGCGTGGCCGGCCGGCTCGCGGCCGAGGCGCTCGACATGATCGGGCCGCACGTCGTCCCCGGCGTGTCGACCGAGGAGCTCGACCGGCTCTGCCACGATTACATCGTCGAAGTGCAGCGCGCCATCCCCGCCCCCCTCGGCTACCGTGGCTATCCCAAGTCGATCTGCACATCGGTCAACCACGTCGTATGCCACGGCATACCCGGCGACCGCCGTCTCAAGCAGGGCGACATCATCAACGTCGATGTAACCGTCATCAAGGACGGCTTTCACGGCGACAGCTCGCGGATGTACGGCGTCGGACGCATCGCGCCGCATGCCCAGCGCCTGATCGATGTGACCCGGGAAGCCATGTGGCGCGGCATCAAGGTCGTGCGCCCCGGCGCTCGCCTGGGTGACGTCGGCCACGCCATCCAGCGCTTCGTGGAGGACTGCCACTACACAGTGGTACGCGAATACTGCGGTCACGGCATCGGGCGCGGATTCCATGAGGATCCGCAGGTGCTGCACTACGGCCAGCCTGACACCGGGCTCGTGCTCCGCTCCGGCATGACCTTTACGGTCGAGCCGATGGTCAACGCCGGCCGACGCGACGTGAGGCTCCTGCCCGACGGATGGACCGTCATCACGCGCGATCACTCGCTGTCCGCGCAATGGGAGCACACGGTGCTCGTCACGGAGTCGGGCGTAGACGTGCTCACGCTGGGCTCGGACGAGCGGGCGCCGGTCTGAGCATGTCATCGCTCCCGGCGGGCGGCAGCGAGGCGGCCCCCGGCCGCGCCGCGTCGCCACCCTGGCCCTTCCTGGAATCGCTGGCGCCGGCCCTCGAGGCAGGGCCGGATCCGGTCGCGGCGTTCCGCCGCGCGCTCGCCGACGGCGACGAGGGTCTGCGGCGTCGCTTCGCAGAGGACGAATCGGTCGAGACACTGGTGCGTGACCGCGCGCGGATGGTTGATCTCGTACTGCGCCGGGCGTGGAGCGTCCACGCGGGCCCGGGCGAACGCGAAGTGGCCCTCGTCGCCGTCGGTGGCTACGGCCGCGGCGAGCTGCATCCCTGCTCGGACATCGACGTGATGATCCTGCTGCCGAAGAGCGGCGTCACGGGCGGGCACGACGGAATCGAGCGCTTCCTCGCGTTCCTGTGGGATATCGGGCTCGAGGTCGGGCACAGCGTCCGCACGATCGACGACTGCCAGCGCGAGAGCGCCGCCGACGTCAGCGTCGCGACGACGCTGATCGAGGCGCGGTTGCTCGCCGGACCCGACAACCTGTTCCAGGCGATGCGCCGCGCGCTGGGCCAGGACAACGTCTGGAGCCCGCGCCAGTTCTTCGAGGCAAAGGTCGCCGAGCAGACCGCGCGGCATCACCGTTACCACGACACGGCGTACAACCTCGAGCCGAACGTCAAGGCGAGTCCCGGTGGGCTGCGCGACATCCAGACCATTGGCTGGGTCGCCAAGCGTCATTTCGGCGCCGATACGATCGACGAGCTCGTCGGGCACGGTTTCCTGACCGCGGCCGAGCTTCGCAAGCTGGACGCGGCCCAGGCGTTCCTGTGGAAGGTGCGATTTGCGCTGCACGTGCTGACCGGCCGGCGCGAAGACCGTCTGCTGTTCGATCACCAGATCCGGCTCGCGAAGATGTTCGGCTACGAGGACGCGACCTACACGCTCGCGGTCGAGCAGTTCATGCAGCGGTACTACCGGACCGTGATGGACGTGAGCCTGCTGAACGAGATGCTGCTGCAGCTCTTCCGGGAGGCGATCCTGTCGGACAGCACCAGCGCACCGGTACCCATCAACGCCCGCTTCCAGAGCCGCAACGACTATCTCGAGGTGACCTCGGAGGAGGTCTTTGCCCGCCAGCCGTCGGCGATCCTGGAGCTCTTTCAGATCATGCAGCAGCACCCCGAGCTGCGTGGTGTGCGCGCGACGACAATACGCGCCCTCGGCCGGCATCTCTGGCTGATCGACGAGGAGTTCCGACAGAACCCGCGCAATCACCGCCTGTTCCACGAGATCCTGCGGGCGCCGGTCGGCGTCACGCACGAGCTGCGCCGGCTCAACCTGTACGGCGTGCTCGGTCGCTACATCCCGGCGTTCGGCCGTATCGTGGGACGGATGCAGTACGACCTGTTCCACGCCTACACCGTCGACGCACACACACTCTTCGTCGTGCGCAACCTGCGGCGCCTCGCACTGCCGCGCTTCGAGCACGAGTTTCCGGAGCTGTCGCGGTTGATGTCGACCCTGCCCAAGCCCGAGCTCGCGTATCTCGCGGCGCTGTTCCATGACATCGCAAAGGGACGCGGTGGCGATCACTCGGAGCTCGGTGCGGTCGACGCCGAGGCGTTCTGCCTCGAGCAGGGCCTGTCGCGCTACGACGCGCGCCTCGTGGCATGGCTGGTCCGGCACCACCTGCACCTCTCGCTGACCGCCCAGAAGAAGGACATCTCCGACCCCGAGGTGATCCGCGAGTTTGCGCGGCTCGTCGGCGACCAGACCCACCTCGACTACCTGTACCTGCTGACGGTCGCCGACGTGCGGGGCACGAACCCCAAGCTCTGGAACTCGTGGAAGGCGGCCCTGTTCTCGGACTTTTACGAGCGCACCAAGCGTGCGCTGCGTCGCGGCCTCGAGTCACCGCTCGATCAGGAGGAACTGGTCGCCGAGATACGTGCGGCCGGGCGCGAGGAGTGCGCGCGGCTCGGGCTCGGTGCGGCGGAGGTGGACGCCGTCTGGGCGCGTTTCAACGACACGTACTTCCTGCGGCACTCCCCGTCCGAGATCGCCTGGCACACCGGGCTGCTGGCCAAGCGCGATCCCGGGGAGTCCGCAACGCTGGTTGCCGTGCGTCACACCACCGAGCGCGGCGGGAACGCGGTGCTGTCCTTCCTGCCTCATCGTCAGCACAACTTCGCCCGCACGACGGCGCTCCTCGACCAGCTCGGCCTCAACATCCACGACGCGCGCATCACGCCGCTCGAGGGCGGCATGAGCCTCGACACCTATCTCGTCCTCGAGGACAACGGCGCGCCGATCGCGGACCGTCACCGCGCGCAGGAGATCGAGCTGCAGCTCTGGCGCGTGCTGCAGGGCCCCGAGTCCGCGCTGCCCGTGGTCACGCGACGGGCGCCCCGGCAGGTGCGCATGTTCGCGACGCCGACGCAGATCACCTGCACCGACGATCCGGTGCGCAACCGCACGATTCTCGAACTGATCGCCGGTGACCGGCCGGGACTGCTCTCCGAGATCGGCAAGGTATTCCTGGCGGAACGCATCGACGTCGTGACCGCCAAGATCATGACGATCGGCGAGCGGGCCGAGGACGTCTTCTTCGTGACCGACGACCGCGGTCGACCGCTGTCGGAGACCGCGCGAAGGCACGTCCAGGACCAGCTGTTCGAGGCGCTGGACCGCCGCGTCGAGGCCAGGCTCGCCTGAGCCGGCGACGCACCGCGTCCCATGACCGACATCACCGCACTGGCCGCCACGATCGACGCCGCCTGGGACACGCGCGCGGACCTGGCGCCCGGGAGCGCGCCGACCGAGATTCGCGCGGCCGTCGAGCTCGCGCTCGACCTGCTCGACGGCGGCGAGCTGCGGGTCGCGGAGAAGCGCTCCGGCCGCTGGACCGTCAACGAGTGGCTCAAGAAGGCGGTGCTGCTCTCGTTCCGCCTCAACGACAACCGGGTCTCCGATGCGGGCTACACGCGTTTCTTCGACCGCGTGCCGCTCAAGTACGCCGGCCACTCCGATGCCCGTTTTCGCGCCGAGGGCGTGCGGGTCGTTCCGCCCGCGGTCGTGCGCCGCGGCGCCTACGTCTCGCCGAATGCCGTGCTGATGCCCTGTTACGTAAACGTCGGCGCGTGGATCGGCGAAGGCACCATGGTCGACACCTGGGCCACGGTGGGCTCGTGCGCGCAGATCGGTCGCAACGTGCACCTCTCCGGCGGCGTCGGCATCGGCGGCGTGCTGGAGCCCTTGCAGGCGGCTCCCACGATCATCGAGGACGACTGCTTCGTAGGCGCGCGCTCGGAGATCGTCGAAGGCGTCATCGTCGAGGAAGGCGCGGTGATCTCGATGGGTGTCTTCATCGGCCAGAGCACGCGGATCTACGACCGCGCGCGCGACGAGGTGATCCAGGGCCGCGTGCCCGCCGGCGCGGTGGTGGTGCCCGGCTCGCTCCCGGCCGCGAACGGGCGCTATTCGCTCTCCTGCGCCGTGATCGTCAAGCGCGTCGACGCGAAGACGCGCGCGCGGACGGGAATCAACGAGCTGCTGCGCGGTATCGACTGAAAATTCGGCGCAGAGCCACAATGGTTAATCTGGCTCTGAGCTGATTTAATTAATCTGGCTCCGAGCCAATTTAACCGGTGCGGCCGGGCTCGGCGTCCTCGCCCAGCATGTAGAGCACCTGCTCGGCGATGTTCTTGGCATGGTCGCCGATCCGTTCCAGTCCCTTGAGAGCGAACACTGTATCGAGGGTGGCCTTGAGGAACAGGTGGTCCTCCATCACGAAGGACATTAGCTGGCGAAGCGCCGTGGCGAATTCCGCATCCAGCTCCCGGTCGCGCGCCAGGACCTGACGCGCGAGCGCCCCGTCGGCCTCGTCGACTGCACGCACCGAGCTGCGCAACATCGTGACCGAGAGCTCGCCCATGTGACGAAGGTAGCGGGACACGGCCACGATCGGGTCGTGTCCGCCCTGGGCCGCGGCCCGCGACGCGAACCGCGCGATCTTCTTCGACTCGTCACCGATGCGCTCCAGCTCGAGACCCGCGCGAGCGATCGCGCGCACCATCCGCAGATCGCTCGCGACCGGCTGCTGCAGTGCGATGAAGGTCAGCGTGTCCCGGTCGAGTTGCCCGTCGTAGGCGTTCACCAGCGCTTCACGTGACAACACCAGCTCGGCCAGCTTCGCGTCGTGATCGACGAGCGCGCGCACGCAAGTCGCCACCTGATCGATCACGAGCCCGCCCATGGCCACGACTCGCAACCTGAGGCCCGCGAGCGACTGGTCCACGGCCCTGGAGGTGTGCCCTTCCGCCGGGTCTGCGACCGGGCCCGACGGGGCACCGGCATCGGGGCGTGGTGCGGCCGTCGGCGGCTGTTCCAAGCTCTGCATTCCCGTGCGGTCAGCCGTAGCGGCCCGTGATGTAGTCTTCGGTCGCCTTCTTGCCGGGGTTCGTGAAGATCATGCTCGTTGCGCCGACCTCGATGAGCTCGCCCAGGTACATGAATGCGGTGAAATCGGAAACACGCGCGGCCTGCTGCATGTTGTGTGTGACGATGAGGATCGTCACGTGCTGGCGCAGCTCCGAGATCAGCTCCTCGATCTTCGCCGTCGCGATCGGGTCGAGCGCGGACGTCGGCTCGTCGAACAGCAGTATCTCGGGCTGGGTCGCGAGCGCCCGGGCGATGCACAGACGCTGCATCTGCCCGCCCGAGAGCGCGAGCGCCGAATCGGCGAGCCGGTCCTTCACCTCGTCCCAGATGGCGGCGCTACGCAGTGCCTGCTCGACTCGCTCTGCGAGATCGGTCCGGTTTCGGATCCCGCGCAGCCGCAGGCCGTAGGCGACGTTCTCGAACACCGACTTGGGGAACGGGTTCGGCTTCTGGAAGACCATTCCGATACGCATCCGGACTTCGATCGGGTCGACGGTTGGGCCGACCAGGTTGACGTCGTCCGGGCGGAGCACGATCGCGCCCTGGTAACGCGTCTCGGGCTGCAGGTCGTGCATCCGGTTGAAGCAGCGAAGGAACGTGCTCTTGCCGCAGCCCGACGGCCCGATCAGCGCCGTGACCTGGTGCTCCGGGATGTCGAGATCGATGCCCTTCAGCGCATGGTTGCTGCCGTACCAGAAATGCAGCGCCTCCGACCTCGCCTTGGGCGGGTTCGCGCGCACGGTCTTGCGGTCCTCGACCGAGATAGCAACGCTCGGCGGCCCGCCCGACTCAATCCTGGGTTCTCCGTGCATACCGGTCTGCGGCCTCTTGTCGGATATGGCGTGGGTCGGGGCGACTGCGTCCATCGGCATCACCAGTTGATGCGCTTTCGGAACCGGTATCGGATCCAGATCGCGAGCGCGTTCATGAGCAGTGTCATGCCGAGCAGGATCGCACCGGCGGCGGCCGCGTTGGCCTGAAACGCCTGATCGGGCCGCGAAACCCAGTTGAACATCTGGATCGGCATTGCTGTGAACTCGCTGCGCAGCCATTCGAAGTTGACGAACGGAAACTCCGCCGATACCGGCGAGGGTGGCAGGAAGGCGATGAACGACAGCGCGCCGATCGTGATGATGGGCGCTGTCTCGCCGATCGCCCGCGACAGGCCGAGGATCAGGCCGGTGAGAATACCGCCGGTGGAGTACGGCAGCACGTGATCGCGAGTGACCTCCCAGCGCGTGGCGCCCAGGCCGTAGGCGGCCTCGCGGATCGCCTTGGGCACCGAGCGCAACGACTCGCGCGTCGCGACGATGACGATGGGCAAAATCAGGAGGGCGAGCGTGAGACCGGCCGTCAGCACGCTCTGCCCGAGCCCGAACTGGTAGACGAAGAGTCCCAGTGCGAGCAGGCCATAGACGATGGACGGCACGCCGGCGAGATTGGTGACGTTGATCTCGATGATCCCCGTCAACCAGTTCTTGGGCGCGTACTCCTCGAGGTAGATGGCCGCGGCGACGCCGACTGGCAGCGCAACCAGCGCGGTCACGAACATGATCATGGTCGTGCCGACGGCCGCCGAGAGAATTCCGGCCCGCTCCGCCTTGCGCGAAGGGAAGGAAGTCAGGAAGTCCCAGCCGAAGCGGGATGCGCCGTCACGCACGAGATCGACGAACAGGATCGCGAGGATCGCGAGACAGGCGAGCATCACGAACAGCCCCACGATCACGAACAGCTTGTCGAGCTGCTTGCGCCAGCCGAGACTGGCGCGGATGTCGTCGAGCGTCATGTGGGCGACGGCGGCCATCAGTACGCCTCGCGGAAGCGGCGCGTCAGGAAGAAGCCAATCACGTTGAAGACCAGCGTGATCAGCAGCAGCACCAGACCGGCGGCGAAGATGCTCTGGTAGCCGATGCTGTCGTGCGGCAGATCACCGAGACTCACCTGGACGATGTAGGCCGTGATGGTGGCAGCGGGCTCCCTGGGGTCGAAGGTGAGCTGCGGCTGCATTCCCGCGGCGATCGCGACCACCATGGTCTCGCCCACGGCGCGCGAGATGCCGAGGATGTAGGCCGCCGCGATCCCCGACAGCGCACCGGGAACCACCACGCGCAGCGCCGTCTGCAGTCGCGTCGCGCCCATCGCGTAGGAGCCTTCGCGCATGTAACGCGGCACGGCGCGCATCGCATCCTCGCTCACCGTCGCGACGTAGGGAACGATCATCAGGCCGATCACGAGACCGGCGCTCAGCATGTTGAACCCGGGCAGCCCGGGTATCAGCTTCTGCAGCAGGGGCGTAACCATCAGCAGTGCGAAGTAGCCGTAGACCACGGTCGGCACCGCTCCCAGGAGCTCGAGTATCGGTTTCACCGTTTCGCGCAGCCGGTGCGGCGCAAACTCCGACAGGTAGATCGCGATGGTCGTGCCGACCGGTATCGCGACCGCGAGCGCGACCATCGTGGTCGTCAGCGTGCCCGCGACCAGCGGCAGGATGCCATAGCGCGGATCCGCGAACAGCGGCGTCCACATCGTGTCCGTCAGGAAGTCGCCGATCGGCACCGTGCGAAAAAAGAACGAGGACTCGTAAACCAGGATGCAGACGATCGCGATGGTGGTGAAGACCGCCACCAGCCCGGCGAGCAGCAGGATGAACTCGACCACGCGGTCGCGACCCTTGCGGAAGCGCAGCGATGCAAATCCGCCCGCGGTGCGCGCGGCAGGGACTGCGTTCATGCTGGCTGACCGGGTTCGTACATCGTTCTCGACGCCAATTTCCGCACCGTGGCGCGGCGCGATCCCTGCGCTGCGGTGCGGTCCCTGCACCGCAGCGCGTAACTTTAACCCGGCCTGCTGCCGGATTCGACCGGTGCGCGCGTCGCGCGCCTCGCGATCAGAGCCTGCCTTCGCGCGCGAGCAGATCGTCGATCGTGACGCCGACTTCCGGGACGCCGCCGAACACCGAGCCGAGCTTGCCCGCCTCGACATGCTGCCATGCGAGGGCTGTAGGCCTTGTCGGGCAGGGGCAGATAACCGACTTCCGCAACGAGCGGGCTGCCCTCGGTCAGCATGAACCTGACGAACTCCTTGACCTCGGGTCGCTTGAGCGATGCTTCCTTGACATAGACGAACAGCGGCCGCGACAGCGGGTTGTACATGCCCTTCGTGACCGCCTCGAGGCTCGGGGCCACCGGGCCCTTGCCGCCGTCGATCGGAACCGCGCGCAGCTTGTCCTTGTGCGCCGCGTAGTAGGCGAAACCGAAGTAGCCGAGCGCGCCCTTGTTGTTCTCGACACCCTGGACGAGCGTGTTGTCGTCCTCGCTCGCCGTGAAGTCGCCGCGGCTGGCCTTGGCCTTGCCGTTGATCGCCTCGGTGAAGTAGTCGAAGGTGCCGGAATCCGCGCCGGGCCCGAAGAGCATCAGGCGCTCGTCCGGCCATCCGGGCTGCACCTGCTTCCACTTGTTGATGCGCCCTTGCGCCGCGGGCTCCCACATCTTCCGGAGATCCGCGATCGTCAGGGTCTTGACCCAGGTGTTCTGAGGATTGACGACCACCGTCAGCGCATCGAAGGCGACGGGAATCTCGATGTACTTGACGCCGGCGGCGCGACAGGCCTCCATCTCCTCCTTGAGGATCGGCCGCGAGGCGTTCGACATGTCGGTTTCGCCCCGACAGAACTTCTTGAATCCGCCGCCCGTGCCTGAGAGGCCCACGGTGACACGGACCTTGCCGCGCTTTGAGATCTGGAATTCCTCGGCGAAGGCTTCCGCCACCGGGAACACCGTGCTCGATCCGTCCATCTTGATCGCCGCCTGGGCGCTCGGCGAGCGTAGGGGCGCCCGCCGCCATCACCCCGGCGATCAGCGCCGGCGTCGCAACATTCCACCACAGCTTCATGGGCTTACCCTCGTCACTTTGGCGCCGCCTTAGGGCGCATGCCTGGCCACGGCGCGCAGTGTGAGCTGTGCTCATGACAGACATGTGACAAAGGCCTCGCTTGTGAGCCGCCACCAGCTCCGCTATATAGCGCCGGCCCCCAACAAACGGCCCGCATCGCGGGCGAAGATGTCAGTCACATGTCAGAAGCCGTCGAACTGACCCTCGAGCTCGTCCGCCGAGCCTCCGTGAGCCCGCAGGATCAGGGTTGCCTGGACGTGATCGGCGGCCGACTTGCGGCGGCGGGCTTCGGCAACGAACGGCTCACCTTCGGGCCAGTCGAGAACCTCTGGGCGCGACGCGGCCGGGAGGCACCGGTGCTGTGCTTCGCGGGGCACACGGACGTGGTTCCCGCCGGACCCCTCGAGAACTGGTCCTCGGATCCCTTCGCGCCACAGATCCGCGATGGACGGCTGTATGGCCGCGGCGCGGCGGACATGAAGAGCGGTCTCGCGGCGATGGTGGTCGCGGCAGAGCGATTCGTCGCGCGTCACCCGACACCACCGCGGCTCGCTCGCCTTCCTGCTGACCAGCGACGAGGAAGGCCCGTCGATCGATGGCACGCGCCGCGTCGTCGAGACTCTTGCATCCCGCGGTGAGCGCATCGACTGGTGCGTGATCGGCGAGCCGAGCAGCCACGAGACCCTCGGCGACACGATCAAGATCGGACGCCGCGGCTCGCTGTCGGGACGGCTGACCGTGCACGGCATCCAGGGCCACATCGCCTATCCGCAACTCGCGGACAACCCGGTGCATCGTTTTGCGCCGGCGCTCGCGGAGCTCGCCGCAACCCGCTGGGACGCGGGCAACGAGTACTTCCAGCCCACCAGCTTTCAAGTCTCGAACATCGCCGCGGGGACCGGCGCGCCGAACGTGATCCCGGGCGATCTCAAGGTGCGCTTCAACCTGCGCTTCTCCACCGAGCAGACCGTCGAATCCCTGCAGCGCGCCGTCGATCGCCATCCTCGACCGCCACCGTCTCGACTACACGATCGAGTGGTTCGTCTCCGGCCTGCCGTTCCTGACTCCGCCCGGCGTGCTCACCGACACGGTTCTGCGCGCCGTTCGCGAGGTCACTGGCCGAACGGCGGACGCCTCGACCACCGGCGGAACTTCGGACGGGCGCTTTATCGCGCCCACCGGCGCCGAGGTCGTGGAGCTGGGTGTCGTGAATGCCACGATCCACAAGGTCGACGAATGCGTGGACGTCGCGGACATCGACGTCCTCGCCCGGATTTACGAGCGCGTGCTGGAGCTCTCGCTCACCGACGCCGCAGGTTGACGGCGAGCCCCCAGGCCGCGAGCGCCAGCAGCCAGATGAGCACCCACGCGGGCATGGAGAGGCCGAGGAAGCGCCAGTCGACCTGGCCGCACTCGCCTGACCCGGCGAGCACCTTGGACAGGACCTCCGTGACCGGCAGCACCTCGAGCATGTAGTCGAGGCTCGCGCCGCATTCCGCCACCGTCCCGGGTGGCTGGGCCGTGATCCACACGTGACGTGCCGCGATCGCCGCCCCGACGCAGGCGATGAGCGCGATCAGCACACCCCAGGCGACGGCGCCGCCGCGGCCCGCGCGATGCAGCGCAGCGCCGAGAAACGCCAGTCCCGTGGCGAGCACCGCGACGCGCTGCAGGATGCAGAGCGGGCACGGTTCGAGACCGAGCGCATGCTGGCTGTAGAGAGCGTACGCAAGCAGCGCCGCGCAGACCGCGAAACCCGCGAGATTGCCCGACCGGCCTGCGGACGAGCCGGTCCGATCAGTCGAGTCACCGGTCGCCGCTCGCCCGTGCCGCCAGCGCCGTGGCGAGCTGCCGCTCGACGTCCTGCGATCGGCAGGTGCCGCACGTCCTTTCCGAGCACCATGTAGATCACGTACTCGCAGATGTTCTTCGCATGATCGCCCACCCGCTCGAGCGCCCGGGCGACCCAGAGCACGTCGAGCGCACGGCGGATCGTCCGCGGATCCTCCATCATGAACGTGATGCACTGGCGCTGGATCGCCTCGAACTCCTCGTCCACCTGCTGGTCGCGTCGGGCCGTCTGCAGCGCCAGGTCGACATCGAGCCGCGCGAACGCATCGAGCGCGCTGTGGACCATGGCTGCGACGAGATCACCCATGTGCTTGATCTCGCGATAGCGATCGCCGGGCCGATCGACCGTAGCCACCCTCGCGGCGATGTGCCCGAGCTTCTCGGCTTCGTCTCCAATGCGCTCGAGATCGGTGATGGTCTTGATGATCGCGACCAGGAGGCGCAGGTCCGATGCCGCCGGATTGCGCGTCGCGAGGATCCGGCTGCAGTCGTCGTCGATGGCGACCTCCATCGCGTTGACCCGCTGATCGAGCGCCGCCACCTGCTCGCCGAGCGCCCCGTCCCCGCTCACCAGCGCACGGGTGCCGTCCTGCAGCTGCTTCTCGACCAGACCGCCCATCTGCAGCACGCTGGCCCGCACGCCCTCGAGATCGGCGTTGAACCGGCTGTGGATGTGATGGGAAAGATCGGCCGTATCCATGCTTGCGCTCCGCAGTGTCGCCCGTATACCTGAGGCCCGTTACAGCAGCAAGTGCGCGGCCGTCAGTACCTCCAGTTCAGATCGATCTGCAGCCGGTCGTAGTCGAGCTCGGTGCCGACGTCCTTGTTGAGCGTGTTGATGAAATACTTGAGGTTGATGGCGATGTTGCGCACCGGCGCATAGCCGCCGCGGAGCGCCCAGCCGTCGGTGTCGGTCAGACCGTTGCCGAAGTCCGAGTCGATGAACTGGCCGAACAACGCGTCCTTGTCGATCGACTGGTACAGCGCGGCCACTTCCCAGGTCCTGGGATTGCTCGCGCGGCCGAGGCGGAACCCGGCGTTGTAGGCCGTGTCGTGATCGACGCCGGAAGCCATGTTCTGCGCGTAGTTCCCCCAGAGCGTGCAGCGGCAGGTCGCCGACCTGCGTGTTGAACTCCGCGCCGAGCTCCGCGATCTCGTAGTCGAAGACCAGGATGTTCGTGGCCGCTCGGAGCAACTAGCGGGAAAGTCGTGTTGCCGTTCGAGCGTTGTTGGCGAAGAGCGGCGAATTTCCCTGGCACCCGCTGCAATTGTAGTAATGCCCGAAGCCGACGAGGTTGCTCTGGTCGCCCATCGGGAACCCTCACGCCGACCTGCCCGCCAAAGACGAAGGTGTCGGTGTTTTCGGCGGCCGGGTCGTCGTTGTGCCGCTCGTTCGAGCCACCAGCCGTAGCCGCTGCCGAACCACGATGCCGCGCTCGTACCTGGTCGCGATGCCCTCGGGGTTGAAGTCACTGTCGAAGAACAGCGACTGGCCCGGCCGGAAGAACGGATACGGCTGCTTGCCGAGGATGAGGTTGGCGCCCTGGGCGAACATTCCAGTCGGCGATACGCCATGTCGACGCCGATCGCCTTGCGCGTGCTCGACTATCGTCGAGGCTCTGGTTCGAGGATCGCGGGTCGTTACCTTCACCCGTTGCGAGCAGGCAGGTCGTCTTCACGTTATCGGTGACCTGCGCATCGATGCCGAACCGCGCGCGGATGCGATGGCGGTAACGATCCTGGGCGTCCTCGACGTCGTGATCCCGTTCGAGCTGACGGTGCGCTCGCGGTGGATCTGCTCGTGGCGGTAGCGCAGATCGCCACGGGCCTTGACCTTGGTGGCCCAGTCGGCGCCCTTGACCTTGCAGATCTCGTTGGATGCGACTGCGGCCTCCTCGCGCAGCTCCTTGGTCTGCGACTTCAGGTAGTCGGTCTCTGCATCGCGGCGTTCGACGAGGCTCTTGAGCTCCGTGTTTTCCGACTGCAGCTGCGTGTTCGCGGCTTCGAGACGATTGAGTCGCTCTGCGAGAGCCTGCATCTGCGCCTGCATGGCCTCGATTTCGGACCGGGTCGCGGCGTCCGCGACTGGGCCCCGGCCTCCTGAGCGGCCAGAGCCAGAGGCGGCAGCAACGACGGTCGCCAGCACGGTGGTTCTCACGATGTTCTCCTTTGAGCTCTGTCCCGGAGGCGGGGCTCGGGAACCGGGTGGTGCGCGCGCCAATCGAGCCGGGAGACCGGTCCGCTGGCGCTGACCGGCGTTATATGTTCCGGTTGTTACACTTACGTGTCAGTGCGATGTCCGTATTGCGACACCGACACGAGGCGTGTCTCGCTTCAGACCCGGGCAAGCTCGCGTGGCGAGATGCGGCTCGCCGGGAAGCGGCAGGTAAACGTGCTGCCTTTGCCCTCCACGCTCTTTACTTCCAGCCGTCCACCGTGGCGCTGCAGGGCATGCTTGACGATTGCGAGGCCGAGACCGGAGCCGCCGAGCTTGCGTGAGCGGCCGGCATCGACGCGATAAAAGCGCTCGGTCAGGCGCGGCAGGTGCTCGGCCGCGATGCCGATGCCGGTATCACGAACCTCCACGTTCGCGCCGCGCTCGTCGATCCACCAGCGCACGTCGATACGTCCGTCGGCGGGCGTGTACTTCGCGGCGTTGGAGAGCAGGTTGGCAAAGATCGAGTGCAGCTCGGCCTCCGAGCCGAGCAGCAGCGCATCACTGTCGAGCGTGAGAACGACGTGCGCCGTTGGTTCAGGTCCCGCCTGGATCTCCTTGCGCAGGAGAGCGAGCATCCCGCCCACGTCCACCGGCACCCGGTCGGCTTCGCTGCCCGATGCTTCCAGCTTCGACAGCTCGAGCAGGTCGTGCACGATCTGGGCCATGCGCTCCGACTGCCGGCGCATCTCCTGCACCGGACCGTGCCAGGCGGGATCGAGCGCCGAGTCCTCGGCGAGCGAATCGAGGTAGCCGCTCACCACGGTCAGCGGCGAGCGCAGCTCGTGCGAGGCGTTGGCGACGAAATCCTTGCGCATCGAATCGAGGCGCGCCTCGGTTGTCACGTCCCGCACGAGCAGCAGCTGCGGTCCCGTCGGGCTCGTGGTCACCAGGCGGAACGACAGCCATTGCTCGCCGTGGCCCGTGAAACGGATGCGCGGTGGCGAACCCTCGCCTTCCCGGTCCAGGTAATCGACGAAATCGGGGACGCGCACCAGGTTGTCGATGCGCAGGCCGTAATCCGCCTTGCGCTTCAGATCAAGCCAACGGCTCGCCGCACGGTTGAACCAGAGAATCTCGCGATTGGGCCCGAGCAGGATGGCGCCGTCCGGCATCGCGGTCGTCATGCGGCGAAACTCACGCAGCAAGCCGAGGGTGCGCCGCTTGTGGTAAACCTTGCGCCGGTAAAGCCGGTCGACGATCGCGATGACCTCGCCCCACTGGCCACCGAAATGTGGTGCCGGCCGCGTTGCCCGAGTGCGCAGCCAGCGATCGAAGCGCAGCAGGCTGACACAGTGCCGCGCGAGCAGCAGGGCGAGGGCCCCCGCGACGAACGCGAGGGGCTGCCCCGCGATCAGGCCGGCGAGCAACGCGAGCAACAGCACCGAGAGCGTGCCGACCAGGAACTGCCAGGCGGGTCTTGACACCTGAACTTCGGCCCTCGCCGCCTACTCCGGTCGGGTCGAAAAGCGATATCCCGAGCCGCGCACGGTCTGCACCAGACCGTCGCGACCCGAGGGCTCGAGCGCCTTGCGCAGCCGGCGGATGTGCACATCCACCGTCCGCTCCTCCACATAGACATTGCCGCCCCAGACGCGATCGAGCAGCTGGCTGCGCGAGTAAACGCGCTCAGGGTGCTCCATGAAGAACTGCAGCAACCGGTACTCGGTGGGACCGAGCGCGACGCTCGCATTGTCGACCGTGACGCGGTGGCTCGCGACGTCGAGGACGAGACCGCCGGCCTCCAGCGACTCCCCGGCGGCGCCTGGCGAGCTGCGACGCAGCACGGCATTGATACGCGCCAGAAGCTCCCGCGGGCTGAAGGGCTTGGTGAGGTAGTCGTCGGCACCGCCTTCGAGACCGGACACCTTGTCGTGCTCGTCGGCCCGGGCCGTGAGCATGATCACCGGCAGGTCCTGGGTGTCCTTCCCGCGCTTGACCGCGCGCGTGAGTTCGAGCCCGGTCTGATCCGGCAACATCCAGTCGATCAGCACGAGGTCCGGTCGCGCATCCGCGATGCTCGCCCGCGCCGCCGCACAGTCCTCGGCCTCGCGCACGTCGAAGCCCGCGCGGCGCAGGCCGAAGGCGATCATCTCGCGGATCGGCTTTTCGTCCTCGACGATCAGGATCTGCTTGCCCGTCATCTGGTCCCTCACTGTCATGACGTTGCAGGCGAATTACAATGCCGGATTATTGCAATGGCATGACAGGCGCCGAGGGAACGGTAGCAACTTCGTCACGTACGTACACGGGCAGCGCCGCCTCCGCCGGGACCGCGAGCCCCGCGGCGAGTCCGGCGGCGCCCAGGCGGGCGACGGCATCCGCACGCGGATAGACACCGGCGTGCAGGCGCATCCCGCGCGCCTCGAGCTTCTTGCGCAGGTCGTCGTGGCGAGCGAGGCCGTTGCCGGCCGCGTGAACCGCGGGCGCGGCGGCGATGATCGCTTCCGGCGGGCCGACATGCTCGACGCCGATCATGACCAGGGATCCATCCACCGTCCTGGTGTAGCAACCCCAGTAGAGCTCACCCATGCGCGCGTCGTTGCAGACGAGGATGGGCTCGCCGGGCTCCGCCGGTACGCGCTCGGCGACCGCCGCCAGGCTCGACACTCCGACGACAGGGAGATCCGCTGCGTACGCGAGGCCCTGGGCGACCCCCGCCGCGATGCGTAAGCCCGTGAAGGCGCCGGGACCACGACCGAAGGCGATGCAATCGAGGTCGCGGAGCGCGAGCCCGGCACCGGTCAGCAGGTCGTCGATGAAGGGCAGGATCAGCTCGGCGTGGCCGCGCTCCGTGATCGTCTCGCGCAGCTGCAAGTCGCTCCCCGCCATGAGCGCAGCCGAGCAGCACTCGGTCGAGGCGTCGAGCGCAAGCAGCCTCGGGTGCCGGGCCGGGAAAGCGGGAAAACTGGTATCAGACTGCATCGGACAGAGTTTTCCCGCTTTCCCGGCCCGGCACCTCGAACGCGAGGCGTTCGCGGAGAAACTCCGCGACCCGCTCGACCGAGCGGGTGCGTGGCATCGGCGGCAGGCTGTCGAGAAACGCCCGGCCATAGCCACGGGTGAGCAGCCGCGAATCGCAGAGCACGACGACGCCGAAGTCCTGCTCGTCGCGGATGAGGCGCCCGACTCCCTGCTTCAGCGCGATGACCGCCTGCGGCACTTGCTCGTCGAAGAACGGATTTCCGCCCTGCACGCGTATCGCCTCGAGCCTGGCCTTGAGCAGTGGGTCGTCGGGGACGGCGAAAGGCAGTTTGTCGATGATCACCACGCAGAGCGCCGTGCCCTTGACGTCGACGCCTTCCCAGAAGCTGCCCGTACCGAGCAGCACCGCGTTGCCCGCTTCGCGGAAGCGGCGCAGGAGCTGATCGCGTGCTGCCTCGCCTTGCACGAGCACCGGCACGGAAGGCGCGCTTCCCAGCCGGCGGCGGATCTCGAGCGCGCCTTCGCGCAATCCCCGATGGCTCGTGAAGAGGAGGAATGCGCGACCACCGCTCGCCTCGAGGACCGGCAGCACGGCCGCAATCACGTCTCTCGCATGCGCTTCCCGCGCCGGATCGCCGAGGCCTTCGGGCAGGTACAGGAGCGCCTGGTTCCGGAAGTCGAACGGGCTCTCGAAGCGAAGGCTCCGTGCGCGCAGCAGACCCGAGCGACGCTTGTAGTGCGAGAAATCCTCGCCCACTGCGAGCGTCGCCGAGGTGAGGACCCAGGCGCAGGACTGCGCCTCGATCAGAAGCCCAAGCTCGCGTGCAACGTCGACGGGTGCGTAATGCAACCCCAGGTGCCGCGCGCCGGACTCGAGCCAGCGCACCGCGCCGGGCGCATCGGCGGCTGCAAGCTGACGCAACCTCCCGGCGCACTCGGTAAGCCGCGCGATGAGGCGCGCGATTCCCGACCCGCCGTCCCCCGCAAGCGGCGCAAGCGCACCAGCCAGATCATCCGCGCGCACAGCGAGACCCGCGACATCCTCGATCAGACGTTCCGGCCACTGCGCATGGTCGAGTCGAGTCCCCGAGGGTACGCTCGCAGTGAGCGTTGCGAGCTGCGCGTCGATCGCGGCGATGGCGGCATCGACGCCACCGCCCATCTGCTGGGCAAGCAACAGCTCGCCGGCGATGTCCCGGGTCAGCGCCGACATCTGACGCGTACCGACGTTGAACCCGAGGAACTGCGCGGCAATCTCCGGAAGCTGGTGAGCTTCGTCGATCACGATGGCGTCGGCGCCCGGCAGGAGCTCGCCGAATCCTCCCTCCTTCAGCACGAGATCCGCCATCAGCAGGTGGTGATTGACGACGACGATGTCGGCCGACTGCGCGTTGCGGCGTGCATCGAGCACGCAACACTCCTCGAATTGCGGGCACACGGCGCCGAGGCAGTTCTCGCGCGTGGACGTCACCCATGGCCAGACGGGATCCTGCTCGCCGAGCCCACCGAGCTCCGCGATGTCGCCGCGCCGCGTGGTAGCGGCCCAGGCCTGTACCCGTGGCAGTACGCGCGCGACTTCACTCTTCAGCCCGCGCGACCAGGCCTGCTGCACAGCGAGCTCGAGACGATGACGGCAGAGGTAATTCGCACGTCCCTTGAGCAGCGCGACCCGCACCGGACGGCCGAGGGCCGTGCAGATCGCCGGCAGATCGCGGTGATAGAGCTGGTCCTGCAGCGCTCGCGTGCCGGTCGAGACGATCACCCGCCGGCCCGACAGGAGCGCCGGCACGAGGTATGCGAACGTCTTGCCCGTGCCCGTCCCGGCTTCGACGATCAGCGTCTCGCGGCGCGCCAGGGCGGCCGCGACTTCACGCGCCATCGACGACTGGCCCGGTCGCGGTGCATACCCCGGCAGGGCCCGGGCGAGCGGTCCGTCCGGCCCGAAGACGTGGTCTAGATCCATTTGTGGCCGATCAACCGAGCGTCGCTCTGAACCGCAGGAGTGCAGTCGCCCCGGCGGGAAGCGGGCGCTTCAGGATCCAGCGCACGTGCGTGTAGTCGGCGGGAGCCGCCCGTCGAGCCGGCTGCCCGCCCGCCTCGATCTCGAGATTCGCCGCCGCCGCGAAGGATTCGCCGCTATCGACCGAGAAATGCACCGTAGCCGCCGGCCCGACGGCTGATCCTCCAACATAAGTCAGGCCAAAGGGCAGCCGCTTGGTCACCATGACGCCCTGCACCGCATCGCGCCCGGGATTGGTCACCCGGATCGTGTAATGCACCTCGTCGCCGGCGCGTATCCGGTCGGCCGGGACGAAGCGCCGATCGGCGGCGACGTCCGGGTCAGGGCCCGTGCTCAGGGTTTCGACCGTAATGACGGTCGCAAGCGGTCCGCTACCCACGGCCACGGCCTCGCCCGGGCTCGTATCCGGAGCTTCGGCCAGCGCCGGGCTGCGCAGAGCGCAAGAAGAATGGCCACGCCAGGCGCAGCCCACCGGCGGATACGGGGCAGATCAGGCATCGCGGGCGCACTCTGCGCGAAGCGCCCGAACGGGGCAAGGCGCAATACGGATGTCTGCGACCGCTTCCATGGCGGGGTTTGACAGGTCGAACGCGGCGTACTATGCTGCACCGCAACAATGCTGCAACGCAGCAAGTTAGTGATATGCCACAAGGAGTCAGTACCCATGTTGAGCCAGATGCAGGAATTCGTCGTCGAGAAAGCGCAGGCCCTTAACGAACAGGTCACCCGGATCCGACAGGAGTCGGTGCATTCGGCTCGTGCAGCGGCTCAGGGCTCCGCAGAGTCTCTCAAGACGCTGAAGGACCCGGTGCGCGTAGTCGCCCGCTCCGGCGTCAAGCTCTCGGCCCTGTCCCAGGGCGCGGTGCAGGAGCTGATCGAGCTTCAGTCGGAAATGCTGACGGCGGCGATTTCCGAGTTCGCACAGCGGCTCGAGCGCGCCTCGCGCGCAGCGAGCGTGGTGGAACTCGTTCGCGAGCAGGTCGAGATGCTGCCGGCCACGCGTGCCCGCATCGCCGACGATGCCGGACGCGCGGTGCAGATCGTCGCAACCGCCGGCCGCGAGATCCGTGGCGTCGCAACGCAGGCCTTCGAACGAGTCACCGACCGCACCGAAAAGGTGTCCCCGGCCACCCGCACCCGTCGTGCGCCCAGGAAGTCGGCGCGCCGTGGCGCGACCCGTTCCCGCAAGGCGGCCTGAGGGTCTGATCCGGTCACGTCGTACACAAGTTTCTCCCCCTGATTACGCCCTCTCTGGAGGGCGTTTTTTTTGCCTGCATCCGGCCGGCGCGGCCGGTTGGTCGTGTCGCTATAATTCCTGCCCGCTCCGGCCCCTTGGTCTGCGGCCGGCCAGCCGGTCGCACCCGAGGACCGCTTGGGCCTGTCAGGAACCTCAAGGCCGATGACGACCACCAATGCGTCGCTTCGAGACTGGGTCGCCGACGTCGCGAAGCTGACCCAGCCAGACCGGATTCAATGGTGCGACGGCTCGCAGGCCGAGCACGACGGTCTGGTCGACCTGATGCTCACGCGTGGCGACCTGATCGCCCTCAACCAGGCCACGCACCCGCAGTGCTATCTGCACCGCTCAGACCCGACCGACGTCGCGCGGGTCGAGCACCTCACGTATGTCTGCACGAAGAGCCGCGAAGACGCGGGCCCGAACAACAACTGGATGGATCCAGCTGAGGCCAACACCCGAATCGATGCGCTCTTCGATGGTTGCATGCGCGGCCGGACGATGTACGTGGTGCCCTACTGCATGGGGCCGCTGGACTCGCCGTATGCGCGCTGCGGAGTGGAGATCACCGACAGCGCATACGTCGTGCTCAACATGCGGATCATGACGCGGATGGGCGCGGCGGCCCTGCGCCGCATCGAGCACGACCGCAGCTTCGTCCGTGGCCTGCACTCGACGGGCGACCTCGACCCCGGCCGGCGACTGATCATGCACTTCCCGGAGGACCTGTCGATCAAGAGCGTCGGGTCCGGCTACGGCGGCAATGCCCTGCTCGGAAAGAAATGCCATGCGCTGAGGATCGCAAGCTGGCAGGCACGTGACGAGGGCTGGCTCGCGGAGCACATGCTGATCGTCGGCGTCGAGAGCCCCGCTGGCGAGACTCATTACCTGGCCTGCGCGTTTCCCTCCGCCTGTGGCAAGACCAATCTCGCGATGCTCGTGCCGCCGGCCACCCTGCCGGGCTGGAAGGTCTGGACGATCGGGGACGACATCGCGTGGCTCTCGGTCGACGGCGAAGGGCGGTTGCGTGCCATCAATCCGGAGTCCGGTTTCTTCGGTGTGGTGCCCGGCACGAACCCGAAGACCAATCGCAACGCGTACGAGATGATCCGGCGAAACACCATCTACACCAACGTGGCGGTCACGGCGGATGGACAACCCTGGTGGGAAGGTCTCGCAGACGGACGCCCCGCACAGGACTGGCAGGGTCGCCCCTATGACCCGGCCAATGGCCCCGCCGCACACCCGAACTCGCGGTTCACCGTCGCTGCGAGCCAGAACCCGTCGTACTCCCCGTTGACCGAGGCGGCCGCGGGCGTGCCGATCTCGGCGATCCTGTTCGGCGGCCGCCGACGCAAGGTCGCGCCGCTCGTTTACGAGGCCCGCGACTGGCGGCATGGCGTCCTGGTCGGCGCCGGCATGGCCTCCGAGACCACCGCTGCCGCCGTGGGCAAGGTCGGCGTCGTTCGACGCGACCCGATGGCGATGAAGCCGTTCTGCGGCTACAACTTCGGCGACTACTGGGCGCACTGGCTATCCCTCGAGGGTCGCATGCGCCAACCGCCGCGGATCTTCCACGTCAACTGGTTCCGTCAGGACAGCGACGGCCGATTCCTCTGGCCAGGCTTCGGTGACAACCTGCGCGTGCTGCGCTGGATCATCGACCGCTGCGCCGGACGAGCCGGGGCCCGCGAGACCCCCATCGGGTTTCTGCCGGACGCTGCCGATCTCGATGTGCGTGGTCTCGCGCTCGACGAGACCGCGCTCAGCCAGCTGCTCGAGGTGGACCCCGCAGCCTGGCGCACCGAAATCGACGACATCGGGGGTTACCTGGGGGAGTTCGGCGACCGCCTTCCCCGCGCGCTCGCGCTCGAGCAACAGAAGACCCGCGCTGCGCTCGACTGAGACGTGGTGCCGAGACGTGGTGCGGGCCGCAGTTTCGCAGTTATTTTGGGCCTACAGAGAACCGAAGAAGCTTCGCTAGAATAACTGCGAAACTGCGGCCCGGCACCACGTCTCGGCACCACGTCTCAGCTCTCGAGCCGGTAGCGGATGGCGTCCGGCGCGTCCTCTTCGGGCAGCCGGCCGAGACCGATCATCCCCTCCCCTTCAAGCGCAACCGAGTCGCGTCGGACGAACGCTTCCTTTCCACCTTCGCTCGTGACGAACGTGCCGTTCGTGCTCTGATCCACCAGCAGACAGCGATTCTTCGACATCTCGATTCTCGCATGCAGCCGGGAGATCAGCGTCCCCTGTACGACGACGTCGTTCTCCTCCGCGCGCCCCAGGGTAAGCATCCGGTTGACGTCCTCGAGCACGTAGTCCCGCCCCTGGAAGGACAGCCTCACCCGCCTCGGACGCGTCGCCGTGCGCGCATCCAGCGCTATCGACGGGAGCATGCTGGTGACATCCTCCTGCTGCCACAGAACCTCGAAGAGCTCGATCTCCTCGCTCTGGCCACGGAGCGAAGTGACGTCGATCTGCCGGGTACAGGCGCGCCACTCGGGCGTGAGCCGGCCGACCGTGTCGGAGGTCAGCACGATCTGGCCGGCCTTGGCCTGGCTCGTCATCCGGTTGGCCGTGTGAACCGACGAACCGAAGATATCCTTGTTTTCGAGCACGACCGGTCCGAAGTGGCAGCCGATCCTGATGGCGACGTGTTGCCCCTGGACGGTGAGCGAAGGGTGCCCGCCTATGTCGTGCTGCATTTCCGCCGCGGCGTTGACGGCGTCGTTCGCCGTCGGAAAAATTGCGAGGATCTCATCGCCGATCGTCTTGATTACCGTGCCGCGATTGCGTTCGGTCGATCCGCGCATCAGCTCGACGCATATGACGATCATGTCGCGTGCCTGGTGATCGCCGAGCAGCTCGTACAGCCGGGTGCTGCCCACTACGTCGGCAAACAGTATCGCGACCTCCGTCTCCGCATTCATCAGCGGGGCAACCCCTGAGTCCGGCATGCGACCACCTCAGCCGTGGCCGGCTGTTTTTGAATTATACAAGAGGGGTGTCGCGCCACCCGTCGAAACGGGCAGGAGCGGGTCGCAAGGCCCGGTCTTCGCGGTCGCGGCGGCGTGCAGTGTGGGCACCGCACTTCGCAGCAGATCACCGTCTGCGTCGCCGCGGGCGCAGCGCTCCGAGAGCAGCCGCCGCCAGGCCCTCGCGCCCGGAAAGCCGCTGAAGAGCGCTTGCACGTGCCGCAGGAGGCTGGCCGGGCGATGACCCTCGGCCAGCCTGAGATCGACGTAGTCCGCATAGCGCGCGAGCACGTCTGCCCGCGATGGAACGGTGGCACCGGGCACGAGCCCGGCGTCCAATCGGGCAAGGAGCCACGGATCCTCGCAGACCTGCCGTCCGTACATGACGCCATCGAGCTGCGGCAACCACTCTCGCGCCTGATCGACGGACCGGAGGCCGCCGTTCAGGACCACCGTCAGCTCGGGCCGCTCGCGCTTCAGGCGCACCGGAACGTCGTAGCGCAGCGGAGGGATCTCGCGATTCTCGCGCGGGCTCAGGCCCGAGAGAAACGCCTTGCGGGCGTGAACTATGAAGACCCGCACACCGGATCGGGCCACGACGGTGACGAACCGGTCGAAAAATTCGTAGTCATCCTGATCGTCGATGCCGATGCGGCACTTGACGGTGATCGGCACGTCGCCGGGGACCGCGTCGATCATCGCGCTGAGGCATTCCGCGACGAGCCCGGGGTCGGCCATCAGGCAGGCGCCGAAGCTCCCGCTCTGCACGCGCTCGCTCGGGCAGCCCACGTTGAGGTTGATCTCGTCGTAACCGAGCGCGGCGCCGGCGGCCGCCGCGGCGGCGAGCAATGGCGGTTCCGAGCCGCCGAGCTGCAGCGCGACCGGGTGCTCGGCCGCATCGTAAGCGAGCAGCCGCTCGCGACTGCCGTGTGCCAGGGCCTGAGCCGTAATCATCTCCGTGTAGAGCAGCGTCGTCGGGCTCACGAGCCGCAGCAGGTAGCGGAAGTGGCGGTCGGTGTACGCCATCATGGGCGCGACACTCACCCGGCGCTGCAGGTGCGAGACGGCCACGACAGATCTCAGCAGCGCGCCGTCTCGGCGACCAGCCAGTCGACCACTGCGCGCAGGGCCGCGGACTCGGTCGCTCCCTCCTGCCGAGCGCGCTCGTAGACTGCCAGCTGCCGGTGGGCGCTCGTGCCACGCTCGATGATCCGGCGCAGCCCTTCGACCTCCGCAACGCAGTCGAGTGCCTCGGCATCAGGCCGGACAAACTCAACCATCTCCTCGAGCAATTCCGCGTAGGGACGGATCTGCTGCTGGCCGAGATCGAGCATCCCGGAATCGTACGAGTAGCGCATCGCGCGCCAGCGATTCTCTCCGACCAGCAGAAGCGGATAGTTGCGCCAACGCTGGTTGCCGCGGCGCAGCCGGTATAGCGCACGTACCAGACACTGGTTGAGCGCGGCGAGCCGGATCGCATCCTCGAGCGTGGTACAGCAGTCCATCACCCGCGTCTCGAGGGTGGGGTAACGCGCGCTCGGACGCAGGTCCCACCAGATGCGCGAGGTGTCGACGATGACACCCGTCTCGATCAGCGTGTCCGTGTGCCGGCGGTATTCGCTCCAGCTCGGGAAGGGCTCGGGCAAACCGGTCCGCGGCACCGCGTTGAACACCAGCATCCGGAAAGACATGAGCCCGGTGCGCTCGCCCTCCCAGAACGGCGAGCTGCAGGAGAGCGCGAGCAGGTGCGGCAGGAAATAAGTGAGCTGGTTCATCAGGTCGATGCGCAGCTCATCGTCGTCGATTCCGACGTGCACATGCAGGCCGCAGATCATCATGCGCCGCGCTGCGCCCTGCATCTCCTCCAGCAGCGCGACGTAGCGCTCCTTGTCGGTGCGCTTCTGGCTGGACGCGAGCGAGAAGGGATGCGTGGACGCCGCGATCGGCGCAAGGCCGAAGCGCCCGGCGACTTCGATCACGGCGGCGCGGAGCTGCCCGAGCTCCTGCCGCGCTTCGCCGATGTTGCGGCAGACGGGTGTTGCGACTTCGACCTGCGAGCGCAGGAACTCCGGAAAGGCGCGCCCGGCGGTCCGCGCGTTCAACTCGGTGAAGAGCTCCTGCGGCGGCTCACTCGCGACGGCGCCGGTCTCGCGATCGACGAGCAGGTATTCTTCCTCGATGCCGAGGGTCAGCGGCGGTTCGCGCGTGGCCACCCGGCCTCCCCGGATCGCAGCCGGCGCAGTGCCGGGTCGTCGAGCATCGGACCGATCAGCCGTGCGAGTCGCCGGACCCAGCGCTCGGTCCCGGCCGGTGACTCGAACTGGTCCTGCCGGATCTCGAGACAGACGTACGGCAGCCCTGCCGACTCGGCATGCTGGTGCACGGTGTAGTCGGCGGGATGCCGGCCGCTGTAGGGCTCGTTGTCGCCGACCATGAGCCCGGGCTCTGCCCGGAGTCCCGCTATCAGGTGCCGCGCGCACTCTTCATCCCGGTCCCAGAGCACCCCCACCTGCCAGGGCCGTTCCTGCCCAGCCATCGCCGGTGTGAAGGTATGGACCGAAACGAGCAGCGGCACGACGCCGCGCAGGCGGAATCCGCCGAGCATCGCGCCGATGGCCTCATGGTAAGGATCGAAGCAGCATGCGAGGCGCTGCCTGCGCTCGAACTCCGTCAGCGCGCGATTGCCGGGGATCTCGTGGACGTCGCTCGTGGTGCGGAAGGCCTCGGCGTCGTCCGGTGAGCGATTGCAATCGACGACCAGCCGCGAGTACCCGGCGAGCACCGCCGGTCCATCGAGTGCGTAGGCCAGGCCCCGGGTGAGCTCCGCGGCCCCGATGTCCCAGGCCACGTGCTGCCAGGTCGCCAGCTCCGGCAGGCCGAGCCTCCCGAGCGAGCGGGGGAAGGCGCGGCTGGCGTGGTCGCAGATGAGCAGGACCGGCGCGGCACCGTGCTCATTCAGCACGACGAAGGGAGGCGGATCGTCGGCGCCGAGGAGCGGTCGGCCGCGAGCGGGTGCGGGTGGGGTCATGGGTGAGCGAATAGCAGACGGGCTTCGATTGTACCGGGGGGCGGGCCGGCTGAGCGTCGAATGCGACTCACGTCACACCGGGTCGGACAGGGCGCCGCCTACTATGCCGCAACGCCGCTCCTTGCGGATGTGGCGGGGCTTTGCGTGGCAGCGATGGATCGGGCCTCCCAGCGAGCAAAAGGCAACGTCGATCGCGTGCGCCGGTTCGGTTTCCGGCCGGTTGATTTCGTGCGCGCCGCGGAACGCGGCCTGGCGTTGCCCGCACCGGCGAGGGCCTGCGTCACGCGGCGGCAATCCCGGCGATGAGCATGCACCCACTCCTAAGCAAGCAGCTCGACGAAGCCCGGCAGGACGACAATCCGCCCGACCTGCGGAAGCTCCTGCTCGCGGTCAGCGCGGCGTATGCCGAATGGGACGACGAGCGGCGCGGCGTGGTCCGCTCGATGAAGCTGCTCGCGGACGAAACCACTGCTGCCGCGCGCGAGGTGCGGGAGAACGCCGCAGTGCAGCTGCAGGCGATCGTCGACCACGTCAAGGACGCGATCCTCACGGTCGACGAGATCGGCCGCATCGAGACGATGAATACGACCGGCGAGCGGGTCTTCGGCTACGAGGAGGCCGAGGTGCGCGACCGCCGGCTTGACCTGCTCATCCCGTCGCTCGCACGTCACCCGCGTCTCGTCGGCGCGCTCGACGAGCTGGCGGAATCGGTCGAGGACACCCAGTTCGACCTGGCCCCACGCGAAACCCGCGGCCGGCACCGCAACGGCACCCTGTTCGAGGCCGAGATCGGCGTGAGCAAGGTGCGCCTCGACCGCCGCTCGGTGTACATCGTGTGCCTGCGCGATACCACGGACCGCAAGCTGGCCGAGGCGGCGATTCGCGAGAGCGAGGCGCGCTATCGCACGCTGGTCGAGAACGCTCCAGAGGCGATCGTCGTGCTCGACACCGACGCCGGACATTTCGTCGAGTGCAACGACAACGCCGTGCGGTTCTTCAAGATGTCCCGCGAGGAACTGCTGGCCGCCGGGCCGGAGCGCATCAGCCCGCCGGAACAGCCGGACGGCACGCCGTCGTTCGGCATCGCGCGGGGCTACATCGACCGGGCGCTGGCAGGTGAGGCGCCCTGCTTCGAGTGGCTGCACCGCGACGCGCACGGGCACGACATCCCGTGCGAGGTCCGGCTGGTCAGGTTGCCGTCGTCCGGGCGTCGGCTGATCCGCGGCAGCATCACCGACATCACCGAGCGCAAGCGCAGCGAGCTGCTCGCGATCGGCGAGCGACGCGTGTTTGAGCGCATCACCGGGAATGTCGACCTGTCGGCGACGCTCGAGGCGATCGCCGAGACCGCGGAGCGCGTGACACCCGACTGCGCTGTGCACGGTCTCGACCTATGACGAATCTTCCGCTGGGCTGCGTCACATCGCCGGCCAGCGGCTGCCGCGCGACTTCCTGAAAGCGATCAGCGAGGTCGCGATCGAGGCCCGCAACGGGTCATGCGCCGCGGCAATCTTCCTGCAACGACAGGTGGTGGTCGCCGAGATCGCGCGCGATGCGCTGTGGGAAAACCTGCGGAAGCCCGCCCTCGCCGCGGGCCTGAGGGCCTGCTGGTCGACCCCGATCCGCGTGCCCGATGGCCGGATGGTCGGCACGGTCGCCCTCTACTTCCGCCAGCCGCGCAGCCCGCTCAAGCGCGATTTCGAACTGATGGCGCGCCTCACGGCGCTGGCCGGGATCGCGATCGAGCGCAAGCGCGCCGAGGAGGCATTGCGGCGCAGCGAGGCGAGGTATCGCGGACTCTTCGAGAACGTGATCGAGGGCGTCTACCGCGCGACGGGCGACGGGCGACTCGAGTCGGTCAACCCGGCGCTGGTCCGAATGCTCGGCTACGAGCGTGCCGAAGAGCTGCTTGCCCTGCCCTCGACACGCGGACTGTACGTGAACGCCGCCGACCGTGAAGCGGTGATGGCAGGACTCACGCGCGACGGCGTGGTCCGCAACGCCGAGTACCAGCTCCGCCGACGCGACGGCGGCATCATCACCGTGGTCGAGAACGCGCGGCTGCTGCGCGACGAGCACGGCCAGGTCGTCGGCCACGAAGGCACGATTGCCGACATCTCGGTGCGCAAGCAGGCCGAGATCCAGCTGTTCGAGGAAAAGGAGAAGGCGCAGGTCACGCTCGAGTCGATCGGCGACGCGGTCATCACCGCCGACGCCGAGGGGCGCGTCGAGTACCTGAACCCGGTCGCCGAGCAGCTCACCGGCTGGGACTCGGCCGAAGCGGCCGGCCGGCCGGTCGGCGAGGTATTCCACCTGGTCAGCGAGTCGACTCGCCTGCCGATCGAGAACCCGATCGTGCGCTGCCTGCGGCGAGGGGCGCATGGTCGAGATGGTCGAGCAATCGCTGCTCATCAACCGCCGCGGCATCGAGATCTCGATCCAGGACTCGGCCGCCCCGATCCGTGACCGTGGCGGTCGACTGGTCGGCGTGGTCATGGTCTTCCACGACGTGAGCCAGGAGCGGCGGCTGCAGCGGGCGCTCGTCTACCAGGCGAGCCACGACGCGCTGACCGGCCTGATCAACCGCCGCGAGTTCGAGGCGCGCCTCAACGAGGCGCTGCTCGCCTCCCGCAGCCGCGAAGGCGTGAGCCACGTGCTGCTGTACCTCGACCTCGACCAGTTCAAGGTGGTCAACGATACCTGCGGCCACCAGGCCGGCGACCGGCTGCTCAAGCAGCTGACCAGCGTCGTCCAGACCCGCATCCGCACCACCGACACGCTGGCCCGCCTGGGGGGCGACGAGTTCGGTGTGCTGCTGCAGGACTGCACTCTCGAAACCGCGCAGCGCATCGCCGAGAACCTGCGGCAGGCGATCCGGGACTTCCGCTTCGTCTGGCAGGACCGCGTGATGAACGTCGGTGTCTCGATCGGACTCGCCGAGGTGACGACAGCATTCCGATTCGCTCGCCTCCGTCATGAGCGCCGCGGACGTCGCCTGCTACTCGGCCAAGGATTCCGGCCGCAACCGCGTCCAGACCTATCGCCAGGGCCGCGCCCCGGAACGGCATCGCGAGATGCAGTGGGTGTCGCGCATCCATCGCGCCTGCGAGGAGGACCGGCTGCTGCTGGTCTGCCAGCCGATCGTGCCGATCCGCGCCGGCGTCGAGAAGCTCCGCCACTTCGAGCTGCTGCTGCGCATGAAAGACGAGAACGGCCTGGTGGTCCAGCCGTCGGAGTTCATCCCCGCGGCGGAGCGCTTCAACCTGATGCCGGCGCTCGATCGCTGGGTCGTGCGCCAGGCCTGCTCCAGGCACGTGCATCGCCGCAGCGACACGCATCGCGCCCCGTACGTGCTGGCGATCAACGTTTCGGCCACGACGCTCAACGACGAGCAGTTCCTCGATTTCGTCATCGCGGAGATGACGGCCGCCGACGTGAGCCCGGGAGCGCTCTGCTTCGAGATGACCGAGACTGCCGCGATGAGCAGTCTCGCCAACGCCAAGCACTTCATCCGCGAGCTTGCGCGAGCGCGGCTGCCGGTTCTCGCTGGACGATTTCGGCAGCGGGCTCTCGTCGTTCATCTTCCTGAAGAACCTGCCGGTCGACTTTCTGAAAATCGACGGTCAGTTCATGCACAACGTCGCGCACGATCGCATCGACCGCGGGCTCGTCGAGGCAATCGCACAGATCGGCCAGACGATGGGCATCCACACCATCGCCGAGCGCGTCGACTCGGCCGACGTGCTGACCCGGCTTGCGGACGTCGGAATCGAGTACGCACAGGGCCACTACATCGCGGAGCCACAGCCGGTCGAGACCCTGGAGACGCTGGTCGCCGGGGAGCCGGCGATCGCAAGACGCACCGCCTGACCGGTGCCGGGTCGCAGTTTCGCAGTTATTCTCGCGAAGCTTCTACGAGTTGCCCGCAGTTGCATGAATAACTGCGAAACTGCGACCCGGCACCACTCAGGCCTCCTCGTAGCGGGCCGCGCGCTTGCGCTCGTGCTCCTTGAGCGAGCGCTTGCGGAGGCGAATCGATTCCGGCGTCACCTCGACGAGCTCGTCGTCCTCGATGAACTCCATCGCCTGCTCGAGCGTCATCCGCACCGGGTTGCTCAGGATGATGTTCTCGTCGCGGCCCGCGGCGCGGATGTTGGTGAGCTTCTTGGCCTTCAGCGGATTGACGACCAGGTCGTTGTCGCGGCTGTGGATGCCGACAATCTGGCCTTCGTAGACCTCGTCGCCGTGCGCCACCATCAGCCGGCCGCGCTCCTGGAGATTGAAGAGCGCATAGGCGAGCACGGTGCCCGGCGCGTTCGAAACGAGCACACCGTTCTGCCGCTGCGCGATCGGGCGGTCGAGCACTGGTGCGAAGTGGTCGAACACGTGAAACAGGAGGCCCAGCCCTGAGGTCAGCGTACGAAACTCGGTCTGGAACCCGATCAGGCCACGCGCGGGGATCACGTAATCGAGCCGCACCCGGCCCTTGCCGTCCGGGTGCATGCCCGTGAGCTGCCCGCCGCGGCTGCCGAGCGCCGTCATCACCGCGCCCTGGCTCGAATCCTCGACGTCGACCGCCAGGATCTCGTAGGGCTCGTTGAGCACGCCGTCGATCTCCTTGGTCACGACCTTCGGACGCGACACCGCGATCTCGTACCCTTCGCGGCGCATGTTCTCGAGCAGCACGCCGAGGTGCAGCTCGCCGCGACCGTAGACCTTGAACTTGTCCGGGTCGTCCGTTTCCTCGACCCGCAGCGCGACGTTGGTCAGCGCCTCGCGCAGCAGCCGCTCGCGGATCTGGCGGCTGGTCAGGAAGCGGCCTTCGCGCCCGGCGAACGGCGAGTTGTTGACCTCGAAGGTCATGCTGATGGTCGGCTCGTCGACGACCAGCGGCGGCAGCGGCTCGGGCTGCGCCGGGTCGCAGAGCGTATCGGAGATCGCGGGATGCTCGATCCCGGCGAAGGCCACGATGTCGCCGGCCTCGGCCGAGTCGATCTCGATGCGATCGAGCCCGAGGAAGCCCAGCACCTGCATGACGCGCTCCGCGCGCACGGCGCCCGAGCGATCGACGACCGCTACGGCCGATGTTGCGCCGGAGCGTGCCGCGCTTGATCCGGCCGATGCCGATCGCGCCGACATAGCTCGAGTAGTCGAGCTGCGAGACCTGCAGCTGCAGCGGCCCGTCCGCGGTCGACCTCGGGCGGCGGACAGTGCCGGATGACCGCCTCGAACAGCGGCGTCATGTCGCCGCCGCGATGCGCGGGATCGTGCGAGGCGAAGCCCTGCAGCGCCGAGGTGTACACGACCGGAAAGTCGAGCTGCGCCTCGGTGGCCCCCAGGCGGTCGAAGAGGTCGAAAGTCTGGTCGAGCACCCAGTTCGGCCGCGCCTCGGGGCGATCGATCTTGTTGATCACGACGATCGGGCGCAGGCCGTGCACAAACGCCTTCTGCGTCACGAATCGCGTCTGCGGCATGGGACCGTCGACCGCATCGACCAGCAGCAGCACGGAGTCGACCATCGACAGCACGCGCTCGACCTCGCCGCCGAAATCCGCGTGACCGGGTGTGTCGACGATGTTGATGCGGTAGTCGCGCCAGCGGATCGCAGTGTTCTTGGCGAGGATGGTGATGCCGCGCTCACGCTCGAGCGCGTTGGAATCCATGACGCGCTCGGGAAGCGCCTTGCGCGCATCGAGCGTGCCGGACTGCCGCAGCAGCTGGTCGACGAGCGTGGTCTTGCCATGATCGACGTGCGCGATGATCGCGATGTTGCGCAGCTCACCCGTCGAATCGAGGCTCACGGGACCGCCGGGTCGCGAAAAGGGCCGCGGAGTATACGCGGCGGCCCCGGAAAGGACGAGGCCCCGCAAGCGGGGCCTCGTACGGTCCGCCGATTCGACGCCGATCAGAGCGTGGAATATCGGCGCGACGAAGGGCAGCACGAAGGCTGGTCGGTGCCCGTATTGACGGTCACGCGCCCGATCACCGCCCGGCCGGCGATGAACACGCCGTTCTCCGCGCGGTGACCGTCCACCGCATTTCGTAGGTCGGCAGGCTGTCGCTAAGCAGGCCGCCCAGCGTGCCGTAGATCGGGATGAGCTGGTTGCGCGTTCTCCGCGAACATGTAGGTGCCGCCGCTGCCTTGATCGCCAGCTCCGCCATCGCGACCGAGTTGACCTCGTGGACAGCCCGACGGTGAAGAGATCGACGTCCGCGCGTCGCTCGCCCGGTCGATCACGTCCAGGCGCCGGGGCACGCAGGTCGTCAACAGCCGCAGTCGATGTCCTCGCCGTCGGAGAACATCACGACCGCGCGCCGCAGGTCGGCGAGTGCCGGTCGGTGCGTTGTCCGCGGTCTGCGTCGACTCACGAGCTTCCTAGCGCATGCGTACAGCGGCGTGCCGCCGCCCACGGTGTCGGCCAGCGAATCGAGCGAGGCGAACAGGTCCGCGCCGTTGTCCTCGAACACGGGCGCACACGGCGTCTGGCGTGCACGGATAGAACGTGACCGGAGTCTCCGGAATCTGCGCGTTGGTGCCGCCCTCGCTACCCTCCCCCGCGAACGCCGACGAGCATCACGCTGTCGTTGGCATCCAGGCCGTCGAGGAACACCTTGCGTGCGAGAAATCCGTGCGTCGGTCGGATCCGTACGCCGCTGATCGAGCCGCTCGGATCGAGCAGCAGCGCCGCTGCGTACGGCTTGGCCGGTAGAGCAGCGATCGGTTGAACACCGGGCGGCGTGGGATCCACCGTATAGGGCTTGTCGTGAGTCAGTTCTCGCCCCGCACGCAGTCCGGCAGCGAGGATCCCACGGTCACGCGGCGTGCAGTCCGCGAGGCTGAAGCTCGCATCGGTCAGACCGCTTACGGGCTGGAAGTTCTCGATCGACCACCACGACGCGCATGGTGAACGTGTACGTCCGAGCCTGGGGCTCCAGCGCTCCGACGGGCAGCACGGTCAATACGCCACCCGCCGCCTCGCGCCGACGCGCGTGCATGCGGAAGGTTACAGTGCCGTAGCGTTGCGTTGACCGTCACGCCCTGCGGCGGGCTGTTGACGAATCCGGGGCCGTCGCCGTAACGCTCACGGAGCCGGTCGGCACCTGCGTGACCGTGACGGTACCGTCGGCTGCCGGTCGTCGCCGGTTGCGGCGTGTGCCGCTGTTGCGTGACTGTCGCGCCTCTGATCGGCGTATTGAATTCTTCGAGCACCGTCGCCGTGACCTGGCCGGTCGGGTCCCGCCGACCGCCGCCACCGCCACCGCCACCGCCATCATCACCTCCGCCGCTGCCGCCGCCGCAGGCGGTGATGGCCGCGCGAACGCCGCAAGCGCAAGCAGGCGCAGCTTGCGGCCTGCGATGCCCGAGCGTGAAACCGACTGGTGACCTTCGACTCTGACCATGCTTTCCATATTTTTTCCGGCTCCGTTGCTGTTCTTGCGTCGACCGCTCCGCGCCTGTGCTTCCGTGCGCCGCGGAGCAGCCTCGCGTGAGGATTGTGCCCTAAATTCGCGTCAATACTGCGGATATTGACATAAACCAAGCCCGATCAGTTTCCGCCCGACTCGACCGCAGGCATCGATTCGATCGGTGTGCCGCCCGCATCGACCTCGGCCTGGGGTTTCTCGGCCACAGCCGGCGTCCCGACTACGACCGGCACGGAGAACGTTCGGGCGTCGGTCTGAACCTTCGTCGACATCCGGGCCACGACGCCGACGTAGTACAAGCCGGGCGCATCGCCCATGACGATCACTTGCGTCGTATAGCGCTCGCCGGCCTGCAGCCCTTCGAAGTGGACAGTCTCGGGGCTGGTGATCCGCAATCCGGAGGTTGCGCTCAGCTGCGCATCGATCGAATCGGCGGGCAGGCGCGGAACGAAGGCGAGTTCGACCGCAAAGGGCTGACCGGCTTCCGGCCGCGGAGTCACTTCGTACTGCAGGTCCACCGCTGCGCCGGCCTTACCCGTGGTCACCGCATTGGCCGGGCGCAACGCGTCCGGGCCGGGATCCGCCTCTGCTGCCTTGGCGGCATCGGCGGCCGCGGGCGGCGCGGAAGGCTCTGGCGCTTCCGCCTGGCTGGATTCCTGCTTGCCGCCGCAACCGGCGATGCCGATGGACAGCGTCACGAACAGGAGCAGGCTCGTCACGATTCGGTCACGCATAGTCATGGCAGTAACTCTCGGGAGGTTCATCCGTTGACGGTGACATTCTGACAAGGTGCCGCGAGTGGCACGTTCACCCGGGACAATATGGCTGAATTCATGGATCTCGAGGACCACGATGTCCTAGGCGTGCACGAAGGCAGTCCTCCACGGCCGCCGCGGCCGGCCGCTGGCGCTCAGTTTTTCTGCAGCGCTGGTTCGCGTTTCAGCCGGCGTTCCCATTCGAGCTGGGTGCGTACGATCACCTCGAGATCGTCGTAACGCGGCGTCCAGTTGAGGGCCTGGCGCACCCGCGACGCACGCGCGACGAGCATCGGCGGGTCGCCGGCCCGGCGCGGCGCCTCGCGGACCCGCAGCGGCGCGCCGTGCACGCGCTCGACCATGCGGAGCACCTCGCGCACGGAGTGACCGTGGCCGTATCCACAGTTGAGCGTCGTGGTGAGGCCTCCGTCACGCAGGTAGTCGAGTGCCCGCAGATGCGCGTCGGCCAGGTCCTCGACATGGATGTAGTCGCGTACGCCGGTGCCGTCGGGCGTCGGATAGTCGACGCCGAAGATCGACACCTCCGGCCGCACACCCATCGCATGCTGGCAGGCGATCTTGACCAGTAAAGTCGAATTCGGGGCCGAGTGCCCGATCCGTCCACCCGGGTCGCTGCCGGCGACGTTGAAGTAGCGCAGCGCCACGTAGCGCAACCGCGACGCCTGCGACAGGTCGCGCAGCATCCATTCGCTCATCAGCTTCGAAAGGCCGTACGGATTGATCGGCTGCGTCGCCGTGTCCTCGCTCGCGAGCCCGTCGGGCGGCGTACCGTAGACCGCTGCCGTCGAGGAAAACACGATCTGCCGGATCCCCGCGCGGTCACAGCACTCGAGCAGGTTACGCGTCGCGCAGGTGTTGTTGCGGTAGTACTTGAGCGGGTCGGCCACCGATTCAGGGACGATGGTGTGCGCCGCGAAGTGCATCACCGTGTCGACGCGGTGTTCCGCCAGCACGCGATCGACCAGCGCGCGGTCGCCGATGTCGCCGACGACGAGTGGCGCGTTCAGGACGGCGCTGCGATATCCGGTGCACAGGTTGTCGAGCACGACGACGCGCTCGCTGCGCTCCGTCGAGCTGGCGGACGACGTGGCTGCCGATGTAGCCGGCACCCCCGGTGACGAGCACGGATTGCATGGGGCGCGATCCTAGCAGCGCCGTAACCCGGTGATTGTGACTTGCGTTCGCTACCGCTACCGTGCGCAGCCTGATGGCACGGAATGCGCATCCGTATTCGCGGCTGACACCCGATCGCGTGGTCGAATCCGTGGAGGCCGCGGGTTTCCGCAGCGACGGCCGACTGCTCGCGCTGAACAGCTACGAGAACCGCGTCTACCAGGTCGGCATCGAGGCCGCCGAACCGGTCGTGGTCAAGTTCTACCGGCCGGGCCGCTGGTCCACCGCGGCGGTGCTCGAGGAACACGAATTCGCCGCCGAACTCGCGGCGGCAGAGATCCCCGTCGTGGCGCCTCTTTCGGTCGGCGAAACGACCCTGTTCGAGGCCAACGGCTTCCGCTATGCGATCTACCCCCGGCGTGGCGGCCGCTGGCCCGAGCTCGCGACGCGCGAGGACCGTCTGCGCATGGGGCGCTTTCTCGGCCGCATTCACCTGATCGGCGCACGAAGGCCGTTTCGGCATCGTGCGCCGCTCGACTGGCGGCGAATGGGCCGCGACGCGGTGCGCTATCTGCTCGAGCACGACTGGATACCGGCGCACGTGCGCGCCGCCTATGCCACGGTGACCGCTGACCTTCTGTCGCACGTCGAGCGCCGTTTCGAGGACACGGCCGGGGTGCGTGGCCTGCGGTTGCACGGGGACTGTCATCCGGGCAACGTCCTGTGGGTCGACGGGCCGCACTTCGTCGATCTCGACGACTGCATGACGGGTCCGGCCGTGCAGGATCTGTGGATGCTCCTGTCGGGGCCCCCGGACGAGTCGGCTGTGCAGCTGCAGGACTTGCTCGACGGGTATTCGGAGTTCGCCGACTTCGACTGGCGCGGTGTGCTGCTCGTCGAGTCGCTGCGCACGCTGCGGCAGATCAATTATGCGGCGTGGCTCGCGCGTCGCTGGGACGATCCTGCCTTCCCGCGGGCGTTTCCGTGGTTCGCGGAGCCGCGCTATTGGGAGCAACATGTGCTCGACCTGCGGGAACAACTGGCGGCGGTCGCGGAGCGATGACGCCTCCCTCGACGCGCCGGACAAGGTTGGACATATTCACCTGGAGCGACGCCCTACAATCGGCGCCGCTGGCATTGGTCAGGAAGATGCACTTACTGAATAGGCATCAGGCACTCGGGTTCGTGCGCGACCGGCGCGACCTGTTCGACGGTGCTGAACGGTCGAACCCGTTTGCCGGGGCCGCCTGGACCCTGCATTTCATCGAACAGGTGGCGAGCGATTCGTGGACATTCGTGATACCGGAATCGTTCGAGGGCGGCAGGAGCCTGATGCTGCTGTACATCGATCGGGACAAGGAACCCTGCCGCGTTTCGGCCGTGACCAACTACTACGCTTCCCTCTACTCGCCTCTCATCAGCTCCCTCGAGGCGCCTGCGGCACGGCGCGTGGCGCTGGCCAGGCTGATCGGGCAACTCCTCGAAATGCGCCCGCGATCCGGCGTCATGAACTTCTCGCCGCTCGCCGGGGACTCCAGCGACACCGTCGATCTGCGGCAGCTGCTCGCCGACTCCGGCTGGTATGCAAAGCAATACGACTGCTTCGGCAACTGGTACCTTCCGTGCGCGAATACGTCGTTCGCCGACTACATGAACAGCCGCGACTCGAAGCTGCGCAACACCTGGACCAGGAAGAGGAAGAAGTTCGGCAACTCACCTGGGGGCGCGCGCCTGGAAATCGTTGTCGATCCCGGTGAGGTCTCGAGGGCGATGGATGCCTACGACAGCGTCTACGAAAAGAGCTGGAAGAAGCCGGAGCCGTATCGCGACGTTTGTGCGCGACTGGGCACAGATCTGTGCGCGGAACGGCTCGCTTCGACTGGGCCTGGCGTGGCTCGGCGATCGGCCGATCGCGGCGCAGTTCTGGTTCGCGATTCATGACCGCGCCTATATCTTCAAGCTTGCATATGACGAAGAGTATTCGAACCTGTCCGCCGGGACCGTGCTCTCGGCGCACATGTTCAAACATGCGCTGGATGAGGATCGTGTGGTCGAGATCGACTACCTGACCGGCGACGACGCATACAAGCAGTCCTGGATGACGGAGCGCCGGCAGCGGGTCGGAATAATCGCGTGCAATCCCCGGACGCCCCGCGGGTTGATGATCGGTGCGCGCGAGCTGGCCGGTGATCTCAGGCACCGGCTTCAGCGCATCCGGCAGGCCCGTGTGACCCCGCTTTCGGAATGAGCTCGTGAGAGCGCCTCGACCCCGTTCGCTCAGCGGCTTGATCCTGCTCGGATTCGCCCTCGTGTCGATGCCACTCCTCGCAGGCGTGGTCAGCGCCGCCCTCAACATCACGCGCTTGTCTGCGTCGAGCGAGCGGCTGGTGCTGCACGGCGTGGCGGCCACGCGTTATACACAGGCTCTCGTGCGCCAGATTGCCGCCATGGAGCGCAGCGCACGCCTGTACCAGCTGCTGGCCCGACCCGAGCTGCTCGGCGTATTCGACGAGAACCGCCGCCGCATGGACACCGTCCTCACGGCGCTCGAGCGGTTGCCGGGCGACGCCGCGCGACAGGGCTTGATCGCCGAACTGCGCAGGCAGGCGGATGCCGTCGCCACGGGGCTGCGCTCGACGGATCGCTTCGAGGTGGCGTCCGCGCTGAATGCCTTCGGGCCACTGTCGCTCATCGGTGGGGAGCTGTCCGTGCTCGCGAGCCGACAGATCGACCGCGAGCTCGTCAGGCTCCAGAGAGACACCGAACGGGCGCGCACCCGGCTTCTCTGGCAATCGGCCGCGCTGGTGCCGATCAGCCTCGGTTTCGCGTTCATTTTCACACTGCTGCTCGGCCGGCCGATCAGGGCCATCGACGAGGCCATACGCAAGCTCGGGCACGGCGAGCTCGCGGATCCCGTCAGGATCCGGGGCACGACCGACCTGGAGGCACTCGGGCGGCAGATCGAATGGCTGCGTCAGCGATTGCGCGAGGTCAGCGAGGAGCGCGAGAGATTCCTCCGCCACATGTCGCACGAATTGAAGACCCCGCTTGCGAACATTCGCGAGGGGACCGAGCTGCTGCTCGATGGCTCGGTGGGCGCAATGAGCCAGAACCAGACCGAAGTCACCGCAATTCTTCGCGAAAGCAGCCTGAACCTGCAGCGCCTGATCGAGAACCTGCTCTCATACAGCGCCTGGCAGGTGCAATCGCGCGGGCTGTCCCTGGGCGAGCGTCGAGCTCGGGCCACTGGCTCGATCCGTACTCGACAGCCACCAGTTGTCTATCGGTGCCAAGCGCCTGCAGTTGCGCTTCGAGGTCGCGGAGCTGGTGGTGCAGGCCGACCGTGGCAAGCTCCGCTTGATCCTGGAGAACCTGATCTCCAACGCGATCAAGTTCACGCCGTCGGACGGAACGGTGCTGGTCCGCGGCCGAATCAGCCGGGAAGGCTGGTGGCAGCTCGACGTCGCGGATACGGGCCCCGGGATACCGCTCGGCGACCGCTCGCGGATCTTCGAACCGTTCTACCAGGCGGACACCCCCGAGACGAGTTATGTCAGAGGCACCGGTATCGGGCTATCCGTCGTCTGGGATTTCGTGGCCGCGCATGGCGGCCGGGTGGTATTCATCGAGGGTGAATGGCCAGGTGCGCATATCCGGGTGGAACTCCCGCTGCAGCCCACCGAGAACCGTGCCGCAGAGGGCGTCGAAAAGCCTTACACTGCCACTGTTGTGCAATACTTACAGAATACGTAACCTGATGTCTGGCATTGGTTTTTTGTTATTGGCATGCATGTTGCTTTGCTTGAATCGCAGTCCCTTGGAAGGGACCCCAGCAATGGTAAAACGGACGAGGAGCAAGACAACATGAAAATCAAAAATCTGCTGGCCGGCGTAGTCGTCATGGGCGCATTGACACTGGGCAGCCAGGCCGCGCAGGCAGCAGTGATATGCGCGGGCTGTGAATACGATGATGCCGCGGAGGGCACGTATCTCGGCACGTACAACCCCCAGAATTTCGATCTCGGCACGTTCCAGCACTCGGACGTCGGCATTGCGAACGGCAACCTGAGTCCTTTCGAGGACTTCTGGGTGTTCGATCTGAGCCCGGGCGGCTCCGGCACGATCTCGGCTGACTTCACGACGGCCACGGGCATCACCGGATTCATGGGGCAGCTCTTCACCGACGGCGGCAGCGTCTGTGCAGGCTCTACCTGCTCATCGCTCGTGCAGGGCGCCCTGCTCGAGACAGAGGTCAGCGTGAATCGGACCTGGGAAATCACCGCGAGCAACCTGCCGGCCGGCCGTTACATCATCCAGGTCTCGGGGACGACCAACGGGATCGGAACCAGCGCATACACGGGTCAGCTGGCGTTCATTGCTGGCGTTCCGGAGCCGGGCACACTCGCGCTCCTGGGACTGGGTCTCCTCGGTATGGGCCTGACGGCCCGTCGCCGCAGAGGCTGATCGCACGCTGTAACTCGTCCGACGGGTCTTGCCTGGAAGCGGCGATCGCGAGATCGCCGCTTTTCTTTGTGCGGGCTCTGTACGCCCGCGGGCACGGTACGATAGCGGCGCATGAGTTGCCGCGCCGTCAATCGCTTCCGGTCCTGGGCTGGCCTTCTGCCAGGCCTGGCGACAATGACCCTGCTCGCGGCCTGTCAGGCCACGTCCGACCGCCCGTCCGCTGCCGAGGCGTCGCCGCCCCCCGCGACCTCCGGAGAGCCTGCCGGCGCGTATCTCGAGGCCCTGGACCGCATGGCGGCCGGCGACCCGGCTCCCCAGCAGGCTACCCTCCTCGCGGCTCGCAGCGCATGGCAGGAGGCGCCAACACCCGGCAACACGCTGCGTTATGCCCTGGTCCTCGGCACCCCCGGGCACGGCGACAGCAACCCGCTCGAGGCGAGCCGCCTGCTGGCATCGCTCCTCTCGGCGCCCGATCAGCTGTCGCCCGACGAGCTTCGGCTGGCCCGCGCATTCCAGCGGGAGTTCACCACCCGCGTCTCGCAATACGCCGACCTGGCGCGTACGCGCCTCGAGGCCGAGGCCCAGCTGCGCACGAAGGAAGCCGAGACCCAAGACCGTGTCAATGCCCTCTCGGCCGACCTCGCCCGGATGCGCCGCGAGCGTGACGCCATACAGGAGAAGCTCGACGCGATCGCGGACATCGAGAAGACGCTGATGGAGCGGGATGGAGACGCCGACGCGCCCCCCGATGCGCAGCCGTGAGCTCGACCCGCAAGCACCGTCCCGCGCGCATCCTGGTGGTCGACGACGATCCGGGCCTGCTCCGTCTGCTCACGATCCGCCTTCGATCCGAGAAGTACGAAGTCGAGCCCGTGGCGAGCGCCGCCGGTGCACTCGACTCCGCCGTGCTGTTCCGACCCGATCTCGTCATCTCCGACCTTCGCATGGCGGAGATGGACGGCATCGGGCTGCTCAAGGAGCTGCAGAAGCGCTGGCCCGGGCTGAGCGTCATCCTGCTCACCGCGCATGGCACGATCCCTGACGCGGTTCGCGCCACGCAGTCCGGCGCGTTCGCCTTTCTGACCAAGCCGCTCGAAAAGGATCACCTCCTGGCCGAGGTGCGCCGCGCCCTGCGCACTTCGGGCTTCATTGATGCAAACGAGGAATGGCAGACCGAGTTCCTGACGCGCAACTCGCAGCTCTCGGACCTGCTCGCGCGTGCGCGAATGGTGGCGAATACCGACACGGCAGTGCTGCTCACGGGCGAGTCGGGCACGGGCAAAGAACCGCTCGCACGGGCGATCCACACGTTCAGCCCGCGGCGTGACGGACCGTTCGTCGCGATGGACTGCGGTCTGCTCGCCGCGGAAACCGGCGACGCGCGCCTGGCCGGCGCGCTCGCCACGGCCGAAGGCGGCACGGTCTTCCTGCGCAATGTCGACGCTCTGTCGGAGGAGCTGCAACGCAGGCTTGCCCAGGCACTGCCGGGCCCCTCGGCGCCCGACGCAACGGATCGCTCGACTCACTCCGGGGTGCGTGTCGTGGTCACGAGCGAGCGCCGGCTCGACGAGCTGGTCGCCCCCCAGCAGTTCTCCGAGGGCCTCTTCGACCGGCTGAACGGGCTGCACTTCGACCTGCCGCCGCTGTCGAGACGAAGGGAGGACATTCCATTGCTGGTCGCGCGGTTCCTGGACGAAGTCGCGGCGGAGTCCGCCCAGACCCGCCGCAGCATGTCGCCGCAGGCGCTCGAGGTGCTCGCAGCCGCCAGCTGGCCCGGCAACGTGCGCGAGCTGCGTCAGGTGGTCCGCGAGGCCGCCTCGCTTGCGGTGGGCGCAGTGATCTCACCGGAGCTCGTCAAGCAGGCGATGGGACAGACGACCCGAATGCCGTCCTTTGACGAGGCACGCGACGAGTTCACTCGCGGGTACCTCACGCAGCTGCTGCAGATCACCAAGGGCAACGTGTCCCAGGCGGCGCGCCTCGCCAAGCGCAATCGGACGGACTTCTACAAGCTGCTGACGCGTCACGGCGTATCACCGGATGATTTCAAGGACTAGCCGGTGAGCCGCACGATGCTCGCGGTCGTGGGCCTCGTGCTGCCGGCCGCGGCCTGGGGACAGGAGCCCTGCAGCTCGATGGCGGGTCCCGCGATCGGCTATGAGCCGGCCGCGATTGCGAGCGACCGGCGCGTGCTGCGCGTGGGTCCCGGTCGGACGCTTGCCACTCCCGGGGCGGCCGCTCGCGTCGCGCGCGACGGCGATGTCGTCCTGGTGGAGGCGGCGGACTACCCGGACAGCCGCGCGGTCTGGTCGCAGAGCGAACTCCTTATTCGCGGCGTCGATGGCCGTCCGCACCTGATCGCCGGCAGCCAGCTTGCGCAGGGCAAGGCGATCTGGGTCGTCAACGGCGACCAGGTGGTGATCGAGAACATCGAGTTCTCGGGCGCGAAGTCCCCGAGTCACAACGGGGCCGGGATACGTGCGCAGGGCCGCCGCCTCACCGTGCGCGCCGCCTACTTCCACGACAGCGACATGGGGCTCCTTTCGAGCAACGGCCCGGAACAGGAAGTCACGGTCGAGTACAGCGAGTTCGCACGCAACGGGCACGAGAACGGCAAGGCGCACAACGTCTACATCGGCTCGATCCGGCGCTTCGAGCTGCGCTTCTCGAGCTCCCATGGCGCCCGCATCGGTCACCTCGTCAAGAGCCGCGCCAAGCAGAACCTGATCGCGTACAACCGCCTCGCCGACGTGCCGGCCGGACCCGCGAGCTACGAGCTGGACTTCCCGCGCAGCACCGATGCCACCGTGATCGGCAACCTGATCGTTCAGTCCGAGGCGAGTCCAAACGGTGCGATGTTGAGCTATGGCGCGGAAAACAGGGAACGGCCGCCCGAGGGACGGCTGCGCGTCGCATCGAACACCTTCGTGAGCCTGCGCAGTCGTCCCGTCTTCGTCGTCAACTATTCGACCGAGGCTGCGCTCGTGATCGGCAACGTGTTTGGCGGCGCCGCCGGGCAAGGTGTGCGCGGACCGGCCGAGGCCGAGGGCAATCTCAACGTCCCGCTCAGTGGCTTCGTCGATCCGGGCGCGCTGGACTTCACACTGCGCGGCGAGGGTTCGCCGGCGGGCATTTCGTCGCCCGACGCGGCGGCGCGTCCCACGGACCTGATCCCGCAATTCGAATACGTGCATCCGGGCGCGGCACGCCCGCGGGCGCCGGCGAGTCGCGACAGGCCAGGCGCCTTCGGCTCCTGTAGCGGACGCGCCATCTGATGACAAGCCCCGCCCCGGATGCCGCGGCGCCGCGGAAGGCGCCGGTGCTCGTCGCGGACGTTCACGCGATCGGCATGCTGGGCGTGCTGCGTTCGCTGGGACGCGCGGGCTACGAGACGCATGGATGCTCGAGCGTGGAGGACGCGCTCGGCCTGCACTCGCGATTCAATCGGCGCCCCGTTCACGCTCCGTCCTACGACGACCCCGGTTTCACCAAATGGCTCCGGCACTACCTGCGCGAGAACGACATTCGCGCGCTGGTCCCCACCGAGGCGACGCTGCTCGCGCTGCGCGATTCCCTCGAGGAGTTCCGGCCGTGGCTGCCGCTGCTGCCGCCAGCGGACGTCGTGTACTGCTGCCTCTCGAAATGCGATGTGCTCGCGAGCTTTGTCTCGGCACCGCCCGACGCCGCCGTTCGTCGCAACCTGCCTCCGGCGGTGGTCTACAGAACCGGCGAGACGCCGGTCGCCGCGGATCTGGCGCCGCTCGAGGCGCCGTACTGGGTCAAGGCCGACGCCGTGCACGCGCGCGCAGGCGCCCGCGGTCTGGTGCGGCGCGCCGGTACGGTGGACGAGGCGTTGCGGGCTGCGGCGGATGTGCTCGATTCGCATACCCGCGTGCTGGTGCAGGGCCATGCCCGCGCCCGACAGCAGGCGGGCGTGAACCTGCTGGTGGTCGACGGGGAACCGGTGCTCGAGTCGATGATGCTGTCGTTGCACGACAATCCTCACACCGGCGGCACCAGCGGTTTGCGCAGGTCGTGGTGGTACGACGCGATGCGGGACGACGCCCTGGCGCGGGTCCGTCATCTCGGCTGGAGCGGTGTCGCCATGCTCGAGTACAAGTGGGATCCCTGGAGCGGAGCGTTCGAGTTCATCGAGATCAACTCGCGCTTCTGGGCGGCGTTGCATCTCGACCTGTACGCGGGCGCCGACTTTCCACGGCGGCTCATCGAATGTCATCTATCCGGCGGACGCGGTCCGATCGCGCGGGGCGCGGTCGGGCTCACGAGCCGCTGGACGCTGCCCATGGACTGGGGTCACATGTTGTCGAAGCTGCGCGATCCGGGACTCACGCTCGCCGCGCGCGGCGGCGCCGTACTCGCCTTCGGCGCGCTGCTCCTCCATCCCGACGTCCGGGACGACCTCAGGTTCCCGGGAGACTCCGGACTCTATTTCCGGCAGTGGCACCGATTCCTGGCGGAATCTCTGTGGCTGTCGCGCTGAGTGCACGCCCGGTAGCGAGCTCGGGTTCTGCGACGCTGCGTTCGGTATGCACGTTGCGGCCCCATCGGGTCCGAAGCGAAATCTCGAGCCAGGGACGGAATCCGATCGTGCGCTTGGCGCGCGCGGCGTAGACGTTGCCGCGTTCGATGCTGGTGAAGACGCTGTCTGCGCCGAACCGCAGGAACGCATCCGCTATCCGGGCCCTCGCGAGCAGGGTGTTGTAACCGCTTCCGCGAGCCTCCGGCTGCGTGTACGCGTTGTACAGGACGCAGGATCGCGGAGGGTAACGGAGCTCGCGCGCAACCGCGGTGAGCCGGGACATCGCCTGATTCGGAACGAGCCACCCATAGGCAAGCAGCCGCTCGCCCGGGCAGACGGTATACACCTGCTCACCGGCCGCGATCCGTTCCTCGCAGAGGCGTAGGAAGCTCGCACGGTCGAGGTGGCGACCGTCGGGGACATAGCGCGCGAGATGCGCGCGGCAGTTGCGCGCGAAGCCGCTCTCGGGCGGCTCGCCCGCCGTGTAGTCTGCTCGATCGAGTCGGTAGACGATCAGCGTGCAGTCATAGCGACACCAGCGGCCAACGGCGGATCGAGCGAGCGCATTCTTGAGACGGACGCGCGCGTTGTCGACTGCCAGTCTCATGCCCTCTCTTGCTGATTGTCGATCACGCAGCGAGCGACCGGCGCAGCGTGGCGGCCGGCTCGCGCAGCATCGCGAGCAGACCGGTCAGCGCGGCGTCGAACAGCTCCGGTGTATACGCCTCTGAATCCAGGAAACGCGGTAACTCCATGGAATCCATTCCAGCATAACAGAGTCCATGTCGCGTGGTGGTAGCGCTGGCGACACCCAGCTCGCGCAGCCAGGCCTTCTGATGCGGCCGGAACTCACCGCTCGGGTAACAGAAGTGGGCCGCAACGGTTCCCGTAACCTCTTCGAGAAATCGTCGATTGCGATCGATCTCCTCGACGCATCCGGCGTGGTCGTCGGGCGGAAACCGGTGGCGATGCGTGTGGAGCTGCAGGTCGACTCCCCCCTTCGAGAGCTCGCGGAGCTGCTCGGCTGTCATCAGGTGGAAGGTGCGTCGCGCAAGCACGTTTTCGACGTCGACGTCGAGCCGCCCGGCCATGTCGCGGAAGAAGTCGAGGCGTCGCTCAGCCGGCAGCTCGTCCTCCCCATGTCGAGACAAGCCGTCCGCCAGCCGATTCCGCGCGGCGCGATCGCCGAGCTCGTGGCGGCCGTCGAGTCCCGATCCGGCGCCCGACAGAACGACCTCCGAGCGCGGCGACTTCCATGCGAGGTAGCGGGCGAAGACATTCAGGACGGGCTGCTGCCGCTCGGCGTAGTAGCTCGACACGTACACCGTCGCCGGCAGCTTGAACCTGCGCAGCAGCGGCCAGGCATGCTCGTGTATGCCGTGCCAGCCGTCGTCGATCGTGATCACCGCGAGGCCTGGCTCGACGTCGCGCGCCTGCAGGCGGGCGACGGCGTCCGCCAGCGGCACGACGCGGTGCCCCGACTCGACGAGCCGCTGCAGACGGGCGCCAAAGGTGGCCGCCCGCATGAAGAGCATCGGCTGGAACTCCGCTTCGTCACCCATGCAGAAACCATGGTAGGCGAGGATGCGCACGCCTCGCCCGGTGATTCCGCGCGCGATACGGGAAATCCCCAGTCGGGAACAGGTCCTCAGGAATGCGTTCTTCATTGCACGTGTCGGGGCAACTGGGCCGCCGGCGGCGGCCGTATCCACAAGACTAGACTATCGCCCGGACCGGATCTTGCGTACCGTCACACAAGGACCCAAGGATGACGAAACGCCCCGACCGATGATCCCGGTGATCCCCGCCGTGCGCGCCGCGTTCGCGCGCCGGCTGGCCGCATACGAGCGGCGCAGCCTGTCGCCGCCCAACCGGCTCGAGTATCGGCCGCTGTTCGTGATCTCGCTGCCGAGATCGGGCTCGACGCTCTTCTATCAGCTCCTGCTGCAGCGGTTCCGGCTGGCCTACTTCTCGAACCTCATGGCGGCCTTCCCGGACAGCCCGGTGACGGTTGCGCGCCTCTCGCGCGGCTTCGGCGGCTCGACCCGCCGGCGGATCTCGCGAGCACTTCGGGCGACCCGTGGCTGGCGTGGACCCAACCAGGGCTGGCGGCTCTGGAATCGCTGGCTGCCCGGACCAGGACTTCATCGACCCGGCGAGCCTCGAACCTCACGCGGTCGGCGAGATGCGCGCGACTCTGGACCAGCTTCAGCGCCACCTGCGCGCCCCGTCGCGAGCTAATGGCAGCGGCATGCCCTCGGTTGCGCGCGCTGGCGGCGACGTTACCGGAAGCACTCTTCGTGCACCTGCGGCGCGCTTCCGAGCTCACTGCACAGTCGATCCTGGCCGGTCGCCGGCGCTTCCTCGGCGACGAGGCAGCCTGGTTCTCGGCCCGGCCGCGCGATTACGAGCGGATCCGCGATCTCGAGCCGCTCGAACAGGTCTGTGCGCAGGTCGTTGCACTCGAGCGCGACCTTCACGAGGACCAGCTTCAGATCGGGACCGATCGATTCATTTTCGTGAGCTACGAGGCGCTCTGCCTCGCGCCGCAGGCGGTGCTCGACGGGGTGGGTGACTGGTATCGCGAACGCACCGGCACGGCGCTTACGATCCGGCGTGAGATCGGCATTACGCTGAATGCGCAGTCGCAGACCGAGCGTCGCACCGGCGGAATTCGAGCGGATCCGGGCGACGCTCGACCGCCTGTATGCGAACGACCCGCACGACTGAGATGACCGACGCCGTTCAGGCAGCCCCTGCCAAGCACTTCACCTTTTCGCCGGCATCCCGACCGCTAGACTACCCGCTCGAGCTCAACGCACAGGCCCCGAGATGACCGGACTGCTATCCGAACTGCCCCTGCAATCCGCCGCGCGTGCCCCGCAGCGCGTCGCGCTGCGGCACAGGGATGCGGTGATGTCCTATGCGAGCTGGCGGGTGCAATCGACGCCGCAGCACGGGGCCTGTGCGCCGCCGGCCTCGGCCGGCAGGATCGGGTCGCCATCTACCTGAACAAGCGCTTCGAGACTGTCGTCGCCTGTTTCGCCGCGGCCCCCGCGGGTGGCGTGTTCGTGCCGGTCAACCCGCTGCTCAAGGCCGCGCAGGTCGGTCACATCCTGCGCGACTCCGGCGCCACGGTGCTGGTCACGACCGCCGGACCGGCTCGCCGACTTGCGGACGAAGCTCGCCGCCTCGCCCGCGCTTGCGCACCATGATCGTCGTCGGCGAGCGCAGCACCTCCCTCCGCCGCGCGCCGGTCCGACGCGGCTCGCATGGGCGGACCTGCTCGCGGCGGGTCGCGACCGCGTGCATCGCGTCATCGACATCGACATGGCCGCGATCCTCTACACCTCGGGCAGCACCGGCCAACCGAAGGGCGTCGTGCTGTCACACCGCAACATGGTCAGCGGCGCGGCGAGCGTCGCCGAGTACCTTGGCAACACGCCGGACGACCGACTGCTGGCCGTGCTGCCGTTCAGTTTCGATTACGGATTCAGCCAGCTCACGACGGCGTTCCTCGTGGGCGCCAGCGTCTCGCTGATCGATCACCTGTTCGCACGCGACGTCGTCGCCGCCGTGGAGAAAGATCGGATCACCGGGCTCGCCGCCGTGCCGCCGCTGTGGATCCAGCTCGCCGACCTCCAGTGGCCGTCGGGGATCGACGGACACCTGCGCTACATCACGAACTCGGGCGGCCGGATGCCACGCGCGACGCTCGACAAGCTGCGCGCCGCGCTGCCGCGAACGCGGCCGTTCCTGATGTACGGACTGACCGAAGCATTTCGAGGCACCTATCTGCCCCCGGAGGAGCTCGACCGGCGGCCGGATTCGATGGGCAAGGCGATTCCCAACGCCGAGATCCTCGTCGTGCGGCCCGACGGCACGCCGTGCGCCGCGGACGAACCCGGCGAGCTGGTGCAGCGTGGCGCACTGGTCGCGCTGGGCTACTGGAACGACCCGGCCAAGACAGCCGAGCGCTTCAAGCCGGTGCCGGCCCAGCGACCGGAATTGCCGCTCACCGAAATGGCCGTCTGGTCCGGCGACACGGTGCGACGCGATGCGGACGGATTCCTGTACTTCGTCGGGCGCCGTGACGAGATGATCAAGACCTCGGGCTACCGCGTGAGCCCGACGGAGGTGGAGGAAGTCGTCTACGCCTCGGGGCTGGTCGGCGATGCGGTCGCCGTCGCGGCGCCGCATCCGGCGCTCGGCGAAGGCATCGTGCTGATCGCATCGCCGCCCGACTCCGGCGCGGCGATCGACGGCGACGACCGCCTGCTCGCCCACTGCCGCGCGCACATGCCGACCTACATGGTGCCGCATCGCATCGAGTGGCTGCCCGATGCTGCCGCGCAATCCGAACGGCAAGTTCGACCGGCCCGCGCTCGCGGCCCGCGTTCGCGACAGCTTCGGCAGCGACGCATGAGCCTCGACGTCTTCTCGCAGCACGCGCCGCTGCCCTGGTTCGACGCGCAGCGACGGCGAGCTCGTCATCGGCGGCCGGCGGATCTCCGCGATCGTCGCCGAGGCCGGACGCACGCCGCTCTATGTCTACGATCGCGCCGTCATGACGCGCAAGGTCGCGCTGCTGCGAGCCGATCCTCCCGGCCGCGGTCGAGCTGCATTACGCGATCAAGGCAAATCCGATGCCGGCGTCGTGCGACATCTGGCCGGCCTCGTCGACGGTCTCGACGTCGCCTCCGCACGCGAGCTCGCGGTGGCGCTCGACACCGACGGCGAGCGCAGCGACATCAGCTTCGCCGGCCCGGGAAAATCGGTCGCTGAGCTCGAGCAGGCCGTCGCCGCGGGCATCGTCATCAACATGGAGTCGCCGCTCGAGATGCGACGCCTCGCCGAGCATCGCGCGACGCGGCGGCTCGCGACCCAAGGTCGCGGTGCGCGTCAATCCCGATTTCGAGCTCAAGTCGTCCGGCATGAAGATGGGCGGTGGACCGAAGCAGTTCGGCGTGGACGCGGAAGCCGTTCCCGCCTTGCTCGAGGAGCTCGCGGATCTGCCGCTCGAGTTCTGGGGCTTTCACATCTTCAGCGGCTCGCAGAATCTGCGCCCGGAGATACTGATCGAGGCGCAGCAGAAATCGGCGGCGCTCGCGATCGAGCTCTCGCGCACCGCGCCGGCGCCGGTGCGCCTGCTCAACCTCGGCGGCGGCTTCGGCATTCCGTATTTTCCCGGCGAGAAGTCGCTCGAACTCGCGCCGATCGGCGCCAGCCTGCGCGAGCTCGTGCCGCGCATCCAGGCGGCGCTGCCCGAGGCGCATGTCGTGCTCGAGCTCGGCCGCTACCTGGTCGGCGAGTCCGGTGTCTACGTCTGCCGCGTCCTCGACCGCAAGGTCTCGCGCGGCCACGTGTTCCTGGTCACCGACGGCGGACTGCATCATCACCTCGCGGCGTCCGGCAATTTCGGCCAGGTGCTGCGCAAGAACTATCCGGTGCTGGTCGCAAACCGCATCGGCGCGGGACCACGCGAGCTCGCCTCCGTCGTCGGACCGCTGTGCACGCCGCTCGACCTGCTCGCGGATCGCATGGAGCTCGCAGGCGCACGAGGGCGACCTGGTCGCCGTGTTCCAGTCGGGCGCCTACGGTTTCACCGCGAGCCCGCTCGGTTTTCTGAGTCATCCCGCGCCACTCGAAGTGCTGCTTTGACGTAACGCGGAGCGACGCAGGGCGAGAGTTGCGTCTCAACGCGTGCGTCGCACTCCGTCGAATACTTCATCCCGACGCACCAAGGGCAAACCCGTCGCAAGGCGGGGACGCAAAGCCTCCGGTCCCTGCGCACTGCGCAGGCGATAGCGGGGTTGCCGGAGCGCCGGGCCGACACGCCCGCGCACCGTTTCGTCCTCCGCCATCGCCGGTCCGACCGGCGCCCGACTCACCTGCCCGTGATGCGCCGCTTGGCGTCGTATCAGCGACTCCGCACGTGCGCGCACGAGTCAGGACGAGGGAGGCAACGATGCATTGACGTAACAGGTCTGAAGGTGCTCGCGCTCGGCACGTGCTTGTGATGGCGAGTGCGTGCAGGGATGGCGACGGCGACCTCTCTCCTTCAACCTGGACTCGGCACAGAACAGTCCACCGACGATCAGCGGCACGCCGAGGACCAAGGCGCGCGCCGGCGAGCGCTACCAGTTCACACCGCGTGCCACTGATCCTGACGCGTGAGACGCTGCGGTTCAGCGTCGCTAACCAGCCGGACTGGCTCGGCTTCGATCGCGCGAACGGCCGGCTCACCGGAACGCCCGCGCCAGCGACCGTCGGCCGCTTCTCCGGCGTGACGATCTCCGTGACCGACGGAATCACGCAGAAGACGCTGGAGCCGTTCACGATCCGCGTCGAAGGTGTCAGCGCGACACGCCGAGCCACGCCGCCGGTCACCGCCGCCAGACGATGCCGTCCGCCGGCGGGCCGTTCCGCTTCGCCGAGATACCCGGAGATCGTCTTCGTGCGCGGTTACCGCGAAAGCGAGCACCTCGGAATCTTCCACCTCGACACGCGCAACCGCTGGACACCGGGCGACCTCGACAACGAGAGCGGCTGGAAGCCGCGGGTCGCGACCGAGCTCGAGGTCATCGACGGCGGCCTGCGACGGCGTCGAGCTACGACTCCGCGACCGGCATCCTGCAGCTATGACGGCACGGGCAAGGGCACCGCAGACCGCACGCGTCCGGCTCGACGGCGCCGTCGGAAGCCGTCAGCTCGCAGGTCTTCAACATCCGCGTGCTGCAGCCGACCATCGCCTGGGGCGTCGGCGCCGCACGCGCTTTCCCGACATCGGCCTCGACTCCGCGACGCACTTCGTGGAAGGAGATGCAGCGCCGCCTGCAGCGTCGGCGCGCCGTACGACGCGCCGAACGTGCTGCTCGTCACGCCGGGCACGTACGCCGAGGATTTCTACCTCAAGCGCGGCCTGCGCAACCTGTACGTCATCGGCGAGCCGGGCATCGCGGCCGACGCTGGCGCACGGCAACCTCAACCTCGACGACCTCGAGACCGGCTATCTGAAGAATCTCGAGCTCGACGACACGACGGTCAACACGAGCAGCAACCTGGAGGACCGCGCCGGTCAACGTCTACGTCACGCAGGTGTACCAGCACGACTCGACGCGCGACGCCAACGGCTTCAAGGCGCCGTCCGGCGTCTCCGGCCGCCGAGCGGCAGCTGGCGCTACTGGTTCTGGAACTTCCACGGCTCGCAGATGGGCTGGCAGGGCAACCTGCGCCACCAGATGTACATCGAGGGTCGCCTGGACTCGCGGCTGCTCATCAACAACATCCGCATCACGGGCTCGAAGCAGTGCAGCACCATCAAGTCGACGCGATCGTTCGTCACGCATCCGCAACAGCTACCTGAGCGCGATGCTCGACGAGCAGAACCTTGCCGCCGGGCATGCGCTCCGACAAGCTCATCGACGTCGCGAGCGCCGCCGAGATCGTCATCTACAACAACGACCTGGTCGGCGACCTTCTCCAAGGAGCGCTGGGGCGTATCGCAACGGCCTGATCTATTTCCGGCGCGCGTCGCAGCTTGTGGGGCGCCGATTCGCCCGCCTATCCCGACCTGAGCCTCGATCCGCCGCGTGAGCTCGATGCGACCGGGCTTCGCGCCCGAGGGCTTTACCGCGGGACCCGAGACGTTCGTCAATCCGGCGTTCTGGGAGGTCGTGCGCTCCTACGACATCGCGGATCCCGCGAATCCGTATTCGTTCAAGAAGTACGTCGCCTACAACCGGTTCCGCTGGATCGACGACGATGGGCGGCGCAATCGGCGTTCCGCGACGACGGCACGGCGCCGCGCGGGCGCATCTACCAGGGCTCGATCGCAGAGATCTGGGGCACGGTCCCCGCCAACTGGGTCGAGCGCAGCGTGACCTTCTTCGCGAACAATCGCTACGATGGGCTGGACGGCCGAGACCTGCAGATCCGCTGCGGTGGTTCGACCTCGACAACCACCCGGATCCGGCGCTGGTCACGAGGACGGGTCCCGGGCCCTGGCCCTTCCCGCCGCCGCCCCGGACCGTGGTCTTCGTCGGCGGCGAGCAGCAGCCGGGCGCGCAGCAATCGCCGATCGAAATGCCGGGCTGGTTCCGCTTCTGACTCGATGACCGCCCGCCGCCCGGCAAACCCGCGATTTGACAGAAGATCGGCAACCCTGCGCTCCGGAAATCGCGGGCGCACATGCGATATCCTTTGCTTGCCGGTCGCATCGGCCGGAACCAGAACACGAGGGACATCGCTCGCGATGCGCGGATCGCGGCTCGATCCTGGCGGCAATCATTGCGGCACCGACGCTGGCATCGAGCGCCCCGGTGATCGTCTGAGGGCACGTCGGCGCCCGACGTGATCGATGTGTCGTCGTCGACCGCTCCACACGAAATCTACGGCCGCAGCGGCGACGACTGGATCAAAGGCTCGATGGCCGCGGACGTCATCGACGGCGGCTACGGCTACGACCGGCTCGGTGCCGGACCCGGCAACGACAGCTTGATCGGCGGCCCCGGCAACGATGCGCTCGACGGCGGCATTGGCGAGGACACGGCCCTTTATTCCAAGTCGCGCGCCAGCTACGAGATCAGCGGCAGCGCCGCGTTGTTCGAGGTCAGGGCGCTGGCCTGGGGAGACGGTATCGACTCGCTTTCAGCGGTCGAGTTGCTCGAATTCACCGACGGTCGCTTTCGGGTCGCGGAGCTGCTCGGTCTGCCGGTAAATCGCGCCCCGGTTGCCCGTGATGACAGCGCCGAGACGACGATTGACCTGGACGTCGCAATCGAAGTGCTCGCCAACGACACCGACGCCGACGGTGATCACCTCCGGGTAGGCACGATCTTCAGCCCGACCACGGCACTGCCGCGCGCAAGGACGACGACACAATCACCGTACACGCCCGCCGCCGGCTTCGTCGGTACCGATTCGTTCAACTATGTCGTGGTGGACGGTCACGGCGGATCGGACGCCGGCCTCGTGTCGATCGTCGTGCGACCGCCGGCGAGCGGCAATGCGCTCATGCGCGCCATCGCAACCGCGCCACGCGGGGTCCTGGCTCAAGGTCAATGCCAACCGGTACGAGGACGTCTGGACTCCCGCACAGCAGCGGGCGCGCGTGAACGGAATACCGTTCGGCAATCCGCGCAAGATCATCACGGCGTGGGGCTCGATGGCCTGGGACGGCAATCGCCGCCAGCTCATCATCTGGGGCGGCGGGCATGCCAATTACGCGGGCAACGAGGTGTACCGCTTCGACGCGGCGACGCTGCGCTGGGAGCGCGCCTCACTGCCGAGCGCGGTGCGTCCGCCGTTCAACGACCGGCGCTACTTCGCGGTCGACGGGGCGATGAATGCACCGATCTCCTCGCACACCTACGACAACCAGGAGTTTCTGCCGCGGGCGGATCGCTTCATCACCTTTGGCGGGGCGAGCTACAACGCCGGGCGGGTCGTTCGTGCTCGATGACGGGGTGACGCGCACCGGGCCGTACCTGTGGGACCCGAGCCGTGCCGATGCCAACAAGGTCGTGGGCACCACCGGCTCAGCGATCTTGCCCGGGTGCTCGGCGGGCGGATGTGGGAGAACCGCAACGCGCTCGTGGTCAACGGCAGCGGGGCGAGCCGCCCCGAGGCGTTCGTCAACGGCACCTCGGCGTACGTGTTCGAGGGGGGAGTTGAATCCATCCTCGTGAGCGAGACGGCGACGAACGGCGGCGATCTCTTCCGCTACCGCATCACCGAGCTCGAGGATCCGACGCAGGATCGCTGGGAGCTGATCGGCCCGGGATGGCGCTGCTACTCCGACCAGGGCGCCGGTGCCTACGACCCGATCCACCGGCTGTACCTGCGCACCGCCAAGATGGGCGCGGGCTACGGGGTCGTGATGTGGAACGTCGCCACTCCGGGGCCGACGAACCTGCCTATCAAGTTCACGCCCCCGACCGCCGGCGGTCAGTTCGTGCTCTCGAGGCTGCACGGCATGGATTTCGATCCGCGTCGCGGGGTGTTCGTGCTGTGGAACGGCGACGGCCGGGTCTGGTATCTGAAGCCTCCGGCATCAGGCCCGGAGTTCTCGGCGACGGGCTGGACGGTGACACCCGCGCCCGTCTCAGGCGCCAGCGTCCCTGCGCTCACCGGCGGCACGGTGTGCTCGGCAAGTGGAAATACCTCGCGAGCCACGACGTGATGCTCGGTCTCGGCGACGGCTACGAAGGGCAGGTGTGGGTATACAAGCCGGTCGGATGGAAGCCGCCGCCCTGAGCACGCAGCCTGCGGATCCACGCAGCGCGATCGCGCGTCTCAGGCGCCGAAACCCCTGGACGCGCGGTTCCACCCGCCGGCCGAGCAATACGGCTTGGCCACCGCCGATCCAGTCCAGCGACCAGGCCGAGTGATTCGATCGATTCCCACGCGAGCCTGTACTGCTCGCCAGCGCCGGGTTGCGGCGGAATCGGCGGAGCCGTGTTCGCGCCGACGCGTAGCGTTCGTGATCGGCACTGCCGGCGATCATCGGGATGTCATTCAGCTTCTGCGACGTGTCTGGCTCGCGGCCGTACAGACACTGTCGAAGATCTTGCCGAGCCAGGTCGTGCCGGACCTCGGCATCCCGAATCGGCGCACGCAGCGGCGACATCGGTGAATTCACGATCGCGCTCACTGCTCGATGAACTCCGCGGTGGTCTGCGCCGCCCAGTCGCGCCAGGCGCGCCGCGAGAACGTGTGCGACGCCTGCGGGTGTCGGCAGGTGCGGACCTGCGGCGAGCCGAACGCCCCTGACCAGTCGCCGGAGTTTCGCAGCAGCAGGTCGAATTCAGCTGCGACCTGGTCCCTGCCGCTCAGCAGAACGAGGACGCGGCCCCTGAACATTCGTGCGCCCCGCAGCATTCTCGACAGGAAATGACTCTGCGCTCCGCTGCTGCGCGTGACGGCCGCCGTCGCAGCGCACGCCAAGCCCAGGTTACGGAGGAAGTCCCACGCCGCGCGCCGCGCCGCCGCGGGATCGGAGAAAATGCGGCGCCAGAACGACGGGCTGCGAAGCCTGCGGTCATAGTAGCCTGCGAAATATGTCTGTGCCTGGCCTTCCTGGGTTCGCACCCATGGATTGGCAAGGACGAGGTGCGTGACCCGCGGGTCGCTGTACGCATACATGAGCGCCGCCGACGCGCCGTCGCACAAGCCCCAGAGACAGACCCCTGATAACGCCGGGTCGCGGGTCTGCAGCTCATCGATCGCGGCACGGATGTCGTCGTCGACGTGCTCGAATCCCGCGAAGTCGCCGGCGCTGTCGCCCATACCCGCCTGGTCGAAGCGCAGCACGGGCGTGCCGCGTGTGCAGAGTTGCCGAGCGAGCAGCACGAACTGGCGATGGCTGCCCACCCGGTACTGTGGTCCGCCGACCACGATCACTACTGCCGGCGTCGCTGCCCGGCGGGCGGGTTCGGTGCAGCACGCCGATGAGGTGGCACGGGCCGCGCTGATGCACAGGGCATGTTCGCCACTCATCCGTCCCGGCCGGACAGCGCCGTCACTGTCGCATCGATCAGGCCGGGACGACTGCCGATCTCGGGCGTCGCCCAGAACGGCTCACCGGCCACGGCCAGGAAATTCGCGTTGACGCCCCGCGTTCGAATGGCGTCGAGTGCGCGCCGGCTTGCCGGTGCCAGGGGCGCCGCGGGGTCGGCGACGATCTCCAGCCATGTCAGATCATGCCATCCGCTGGTATCGGTGAGCGGGTCCTCGACGCCTTCGAGCTGGGTAACGAGCGCCTGGCTGATCTCGTAGCCGGCCACCTCGACGCGCCCGTCGCTGAGGAGGCCGGCGCGTGGATCCACCAGTCGCTTTTTTTCCTCGCCGGATCGACCCACATGCCTTCCGCCAGGCGCAGCCGCAGGAACTGCGAGACTACGAGTCGGCCGCTGTTTACGGGCTGCCACAGTACGACTGGTCGACCTGCACGTCGAGCCCTGGCCCGAACTCGTGCAACAGAAGTGCACCGGCCCTTACTGCCAGCAGATTCAGGCGCGAGCTGCCGCGATCGGTCGAGCCAGCGGGCGGCGCGCGTGCAGGTCGCTGCGCCAGACCTCCAGCGATCCGTCGGCGAAGTCTCCCCCGCTGTCGCCGGTGCCAAACAGGTCGACGAACAGCACGTCGAGGCCCGCCGCCTGCAGCGCGTAGGCCGTCAGCGCCATCATCCTGCGGCACTTGTTCATCTCCTCGGCGAAGGGAGGCAGCACCAGACCGATCGCCGACTCGCCGCCGCGACCGGAAAATGCACGCAGAACAGCGCGCCAGCGCTGCCATCGAGAAAGAATGGCTCGGGCGCGGGCAGGACCGCCCCTGGCGTGAAGACCACGGTCAGCCCGAGATCTTTGATTCGACGAAATCAGCAAGACTGCCGAGCGTCGAGAAAGTCTCCGCCGACACGTCGTCGTCGGCAACGACATGCCAAACTGCTCCTCGAGTGCGGCAAGCACGTGCACGACGGCCATGGAAGTCGAGCTCGGGCAGGCTGCCGAGCAACGGCGTCGAGCGGGTCGAGCGCGGCGACCACGGTTTCCGAGCTGCAGGCTCCGGATCAGGACGGCGCGCACGCCGTCAAGCGTCTGGTTTGTCGCGGGCATCGCTCGAAATTATAGCGGGTCGAGCCGGTACACGAACACGTTTCATCCACGCCGTTCATCAGCACGAACAGGTCGATGTGCGGGACGTAGCGGAATCTTCCGTAAGTCCCGGTCGAAGCTGCGCGGCCGGCGTCCGTCATTGCCGTGGCGCCGGGGCTCGTCGCGTCCACTCCAATCGATCGGGGTCGAGCACATACACGTCGCCACCGCCCGCCCATGCGACGAACACTCCTGCAGGCCTGTGAAAATCGAAACCCGGCGCATAGGCCGCTCGATTTCCTTATCGCCGGTGGTCATTGCCGCAGGTCCTCCGGCCTGGCCGGGCCGATCGAGCGGCCACATGAGCGCCTGGGGGAGTCTCGGTCCGCTGCCGATCAGGACGAGCGCGTCGGCGTTGCGGGTCGATCGCCGCCAGTCGCGTGCACGCGCACGTAGGCTTCGCCCCAGCCGCGCGCCAGCGATCGTCGCCCGGCGAATACCGCAGTGAGCGAAGCGCGCTGGCCGGGGACGAAGAACACGTCGTTGGTCGCGGGATCGAGCCGGGCATGCGCTCCGATCATGCTGCCGCGCCCGGGTACCTCGGCGCGCCGACCGATGACCCAGGACCGCGTCACGGGATCGAACTCGGAAATTCGACGCGTGGACGCGCCGCCCCATGGATACAGCGACGCACCGCCGAAGGACATCATCCGGTTTGACGACGGACGAATTCGATGTAATCGTAGGTGTGACGCGAGCGTGGGTTGCCATCGGCGTAGTGTCCGCGGCTGCGATCGACGGCGCTTGGCTCGGTCAGCCGCGTCCAGCGCAGCGTCCTGAGGTCGAACGCATAGACCTCGTTGCCCGAATAGTCGGCATGACCACCGCCCCAGACCAGCAGGCGATCGGCGTTGGTGTCGAGTGCGGCGCCGCTCCACGCCGTGATCCGCCTACCGAGCCTTCCTCCTGCGTCCGGGCCGCGACGCACGCAGGCGCGAGTCCGGGATCTCGTACCAGTGTCCGGGCGGTACCTGCAGGCCCGGCGCGCTGGCCTCGGCGCAGCACGTGACGAGGATCGCGGCACAAGCAAGGCCTGGCCACGCACTGTGGATCGCGCCACCGGGCCGGGCGTGCGCGAGGCCCGGCGCCTGCCCCTGCGCGGTCCCGTGTTGATCGCGGGCCGAGGTGCGCCTCAACATCGGGTTCCGGCGATCTGCACCACGTTCACGAGGTCGAGCTGCACTTCGAGCTACAAACCGAGACTGCGCGATTTCGCTCCTGTCGATGCCCGACTCTACCTGCTTTCTCGCATCCTGCGACGCCTGCCGGCGAGCTATCCGAGGAACGCGGCGCACTCCTGTTCCTGCGGCGCTGGGACGCTGGCCACGACTCTCTGCGCTCGCGTGGCATGGTCGGCCGTCGACCTCGCCTCCAGCGTCTCACAGGGCCGCATGGACGCCCGGTGGGCGTATTTCTGATTATGTTCAACTGGCGGTTGATGATCCCTCCTTGACCCGTACGTGCAGTACGCCGCCCGACACGGGGTCCTGCGCTGCAGCCCGTTGCCGAAGTGCCGCCGGACGGCGCCGGCTGAGACGCAGTGACTCGCACGACCGACTGTATGACAATCCGTGCGAGGCACGCCTTGGCAAGGGTCGACCTTTTGTGAAACCGTCGAGAAAGGCGCCTGGATCGTAGCTGCTCTAATGCTCGGATCATGACAAATGAAACTCTATCCTGTCGCCGGCCGCCCGGCGCCCCGCGCATTGCCCGGGCCTGCCCGGGTGCGTGCTGGTGCTGATCGGTGTCGCGATCTCGGAGCAGGCGCTTGCACTCTGTGGCGGTCCGCTCGAACGCGAACAACTTCAACCGGCCGATCGACGTCAACGACGCGGCCGAGGGGCCAGATCAACTTGGTCGTGAAGCACCATTTCACGCCCGAGGTTGCAGCCCTGATCCGTGGCAGCACGGCGCGTTGCCCGGCGACATTCACTACACGCTGCGCCACATCCCCAATCACTACGGCGCGCTGGAGGCCATGGCGCGCTACCAGCTGCAGCATCCCGGCGAGTCGAAACGCTATCTCACGGTCGACTGTTATTTCGAGCGCGCGTTCGCGTTCCGACCCAAGGATGCCCGGCTTTACCTGCTCTACGGGACCTACCTGCATCGGGCGGGACGCTGGGACAAGGCCGGCGCTGCCGTATGCGCGCGCCGAGGAGCTGGGCCTCGACTTCGCCCGAGCTCTACTACAACCGCGGCCTGCTGGAATTTCGAGCGCAACAACTACGAGGCCGCGGCCACGTATGCGGCGAAGGCCTACGCCGGCGGCTACCCGCTGCCGGCGCTGCGCAACAAGCTCGGCAGGCCGGAGTCCGCATCCCGAGCCAACTAGGCATTTGCGCGGCTCGCAGCTGCGCATCCCGCGACTGCGTCGCGCGCAGCAGGTCGGCCGCGCAACGCTACGAAGACGAACCGAACCGGCCGTGCAACTGACCATCGATCTGCGCGGCACTGCAGACGCCGTGCGGTCGCGAGCCCGGTGCACGATGGCCGTGCCCCCGCTCAGGCCTGGAGCGACGACGGACGCAGTCGCGGTGCGCGTGCCGAGCTCGAGCTCCGCAGCGGACGGCACGCCAGAGCGCGCCGCGCTACAGGCGCACGCATGGCTCGACGCCTACCGCGCGTCGCCCGGCGCCTGGCCGGATCTCGCCGGCGTCGAGGCCGCCGGCGTCGATCGTCGACCTGCGAGCGCCGAGAAGTCTTCGCGGCCGTGGACCGGCATGGGCCTGCAGACGCTCTACTGGTCGCGCGATGCCGGCCGGCTGAGGATCGCGAGCCGCGCCGCGGATGCATTGCCCGCGCGAACGCCGGACGCCGGCGCTCGATCCGACCGCGCTCTACTGCTACGTCTATTTTCATCATGTGCCGAGCCCGCTGAGCGTGTTCCGCGGCGTCGCGAAGCTTCCGCGCGCCCATGTGCTGCACTGCAAGGGAGGCGACGTCGATGTCGCGCGCTACCGGCTCGAGAGCGTTTCCGGCAGCACATCGACGCCGATCTCGACGAGCTGTCGGGCGAGCTGCTCGAGCACGCTGCGCGCCGCCGTGTCCCGCCGGCATGGACGGCAACGGCGCGGTCGGCGCGTTCCTGAGCGGCGGGCTCGACAGCTCGACGGTCGCCGGGCTGATGGCCGAGCGGCTGCGCCCGGCGCCGGGCCGCAGCCTTCTCCATCGGCTTCGACTGCCGAGGGCTACGACGAGATGGAGTACGCGCGCATCGCGGCCGCCATTTCGGCCTCGAGGGTCACGAGCATTACCTGACGCCCGAGGACGTGCTGGCCGCGACGCCGCGACCTGCTGCGCGGCAGCGACGAGCCCTTCGGCAACTCCTCGATCGCGGCCGCGCTACCAGTGCGCGCGTGCTCGCGCGCAAGGCGGGCATCACGCGCATGCTCGCGGGCGACGGCGGCGACGAGCTCTTCGCCGGCAACGCGCGCTACGCGAAGCAGCTGCTGTTCGAGCGCTATCTGCGCTGCCTGCGCCGCTGCGGCGCGGCCTGATCGAGCCGCTGATCGGCCCGCTCGGGCGCGACGCGGCCGGCCTCGGCGCTGGGCAAGGCGGCACGCTACATCGAGCAGGCGAACGTCGCCGCTGCCCGACCGCCTGCAGAGCTACAACTACCTGCATCGGCATGCCCGTCGGAGGTCTTCGAGCCGCGTTCCTCGAGTCGCGTCGACGCGACGCTGCCGCTGCGGCTCTGGCGAGCAGGAGTACGCGGCGCCCGAGCACGGCGACGCCGTGGATCGGATGCTGTTCCTCGACTGGGCCTTCACGCTCGCACGACAACGACCTGCGTCAAGGTCAACACGGCGTGCCGCGCCGCAGGCATGGAGGTCGCCTACCCGATGCTCGACCACGCGCTCGTCGACCTGAGCTGCAGGTTGCCCGGCTCGCTCAAGCTGCGCGGCGAGCGAGCTGCGCTGGTTCTACAAGCACGCCACGCGCGAGCTGCTGCCGCCCGAGATTATCGCAAAGACGAAGCACGGCTTCGGGCTGCCCTTCGGCGTGTGGACGCGCACGCATCCGGGTCTGCGCCGCCTGTCCGAGCGGCGCTGGATCGCTCGCCGGCCGCGGGATCTTCCGCCGCGAGTTCCTGCGCGAGACGCTGCGGCTTCACCGCGAAGGCCATGCGGCCTATTACGGCGAGCTGGTCTGGGTGCTGATGGCCCTCGAAATCTGGCTCGATGCGAACCCGCGCCGGCTCGCGGCCTGAGGCAGGCGGAGCCGTCCCGTCGCCGGGGCGTCAGGATGCCTGCGGCGCACCTGCCAGGCTCTCGACGTCCGGTCGCCATTCCGGTTCCGCGTAGGCGCGCCACAACGCACAGTCCAAACCGGCCCGCGCGCCGGTGCAGCGGCAGTCAGGCGCGGCGCCTGCAGCGGGTCCGAATTGCGCGTCACGACGCCGCGGTTGGTGACGAACGCCGCCTCGACGCCCATTCGCCGCAGCAATTCTACTTCGCGGTCGCCGTAGTCGAGTCCGCGCCGCCGTTCGGATAGGCGAACAGTTGTCGGCCTGCGACCGTGATCGACGCGAGTCGTCGAGCCCCCCTGCGATCTCCTGCTCGGCCTCTGCGGCCGTCAGGCCGCTCAGGATCGGGTGCGTGCGCGTGTGGCCGCCGACCTCCATGCCGGCCTCGACCAGCGCACGGACGTCCTGCGCCGCATCATCAGGTTGGCGGGCAGGGCCTGCCGGCGAGCTCCGCCAGCGCGTCGGCCGCGCGCTGCCGCTCGCCCTGCGGCAGGTGCTTGAGGGACGCCAGCAGGCAGACACCAGGGCCCGCCGGTCCGGACCGTGGGGCACGGTGATGGCGCCGAGCCCGGTATGGGGAAATCGGTATTCCCGGGCAGCAGGCGTCGAA
>CAVWOW010000012.1:0-61702 GCA_963756755.1 uncultured Gammaproteobacteria bacterium | reverse complement strand
CAGATGGGTTCGCTGCATGCGGCCGCAGCGACGCTGCTCGACGACCCGGCGAGCGCGATCCTCGACATCGACCGCGCGGTGACCAATGCGCTGCGCGGCGCGGCACTGCCGACTGCGCAGCTCGCTGCCCCCCTCGCGGGGAGCCTGATTCCCTGGATCGGCCCAGACTTGGGGCAAGGCCAGAGCCGCGAGGAGTGGAAGGGCGGCGCAGAGCTCAACCGGATGCTCGGGCGCAGCAAGAATCCGATACCGGTCGAGAGCCTGTGCGTCCGTATCGGCGCCATGCGCTGCCACAGCCAGGCGCTCACGATCAAGCTTGACCGGGACCTGCCGCTCGAGGAGATCGAACAACTGATCGCCGGCGGCAACGGATGGGTGCGCCTGGTGCCAAACACGAAAGACACATCCGTGCGCGAGTTGGCCCCGGCGTACGTAAGCGGCCGGCTCGAGATCCCGATCGGACGCCTGCGCAAGGCGGCCATGGGCGGTGAATACCTCACTGCCTTCACCGTCGGAGACCAGCTCCTCTGGGGTGCCGCCGAGCCGCTCCGCCGCATGCTGCGCATCCTGCTCGCGAACTCCGATACGGCCACGGCGTCGCGGGCCGCCTGTGCCTGAGAAATTGGCTCGGAGCCAATTTATCGTCAGGAAATTGGCTCCGAGCCAATTTCTCCTGGCGGCACTGCTCGTATGCGGCGGTTGCGCGCCGTCGCCAGTGCACGAACCAGGCGAGCGCTTCGACATCGTGATCCGAAACGGCATTGTCTACGACGGCACCGGCGGCCCGGGTCGCCGCGCCGACGTCGGCATCCGGGCCGATCGTGTGGCCGCGCTGGGCGATCTCGGTGCGGCCACCGCGGAGACGGAGATCGACGCCGCGGGCAAGGCCGTCGCTCCGGGCTTCATCAACGTGCTGTCCTGGGCCAACGAGTCGCTGATCGTCGACGGTCGCGGCATGAGCGACATGAAGCAGGGCGTGACGCTCGAGATCTTCGGTGAGGGCGAGTCCGGCGGGCCGCTCAACGAGGCGATGAAGGCCGACCTGCGCAGGCGCCAGCGCGACTATACCTACGACATCGACTGGACGACCCTCGGCGGCTTTCTCGAGTCGCTCGAGCGTCGTGGCATCTCGCCCAACGTGGCGTCATTCGTGGGCGCCACTACGGTGCGCGTCCACGAGCTGGGCGAAGTCGATCGTGATCCGAGCGCCCGAGGAGCTCGCGCGCATGCAGGAACTGGTGCGCGAGGCGATGCGCGAAGGCGCGCTTGGCGTCGGCAGCTCGCTGATCTACGCGCCGGCATTCTTCGCGGAGACACCCGAGCTCATGGCGCTCGCCCGTGCGGCGGGTGAATCCGGCGGCGGCTACATCTCGCACATCCGCAACGAAAGTCACGCCATCGGCGAGGCGATCGACGAGTTCCTGGCGATCACGCGCGGGGGCGGCGGTCACGGCGAGATCTATCACCTCAAAGCGGCGGGCGAGTCAGTCTGGCCGAAGATGGCCGAGGCGATCGCGCAGATCGAGGGGGCGCGCGCAGCCGGCCTGCCGGTGACCGCCGACATGTACACCTACACGGCGGGTGCGACCGGGCTCGACGCAGCAATGCCGCTCTGGGTGCAGGACGGTGGGCTACGATGCCTGGGTGGCGCGCCTTAAGGATCCGGCGCAGCGTGCGCGGGTCATCGCCGACATGCGCAAGCCCCCGGAAGGCGAGGAGAACCTCTACTTGCATGGCCGGAGCGCCCGGATCGCCTCTTGTTCATCGGCTTCAAGGATCCGACGCCTCGAAGCCCCTGACCGGGAAGACGCTGGCCGAGGTGATGGCGATGCGCGGCACCAGCGCCGAGGACACGATCATCGACCTCGTCATCGAGGACCACTCGCGCGTCGACACCGTGTACTTCCTCATGAGCGAGGAAAACGTCCGCCTCGGTATCGCGCAGCCCTGGGTCAGCTTCGGTTCGGATGCCCAGGCCTCGGCCCCGGAGGGCGTGTTCCTCAAGTCGAGCAATCATCCCCGCGCATACGGCAACTTCGCCCGGCTGCTCGGCAAGTATGTGCGCGAGGAGCAGATCATCAGCCTCCGCCGAGGCGATCAGGCGTCTGACGAAGTTGCCGGCCACCAACTGGAAACTCACCGATCGTGGCTGCATCGATCCGGGCTGCTATGCCGACGTGGTCGTGTTCGACCCGGCGACGATCATCGACCACGCGACCTTCGACGCACCGCAGCGCTACGCCACCGGCGTGTCGCACGTGCTCGTCAACGGCGTCAGGGTCCTGGAGAACGGCGAACACACCGGGGCGCGTCCCGGGCGCGTCGTCCGGGGGCCGGGTTGGGACGGCAAGACGACCGCCTCTCGAGGTCGGACGGGTCCACCCGACCAGGACTGAAAAGGACGCAGGCCGGTTTCGGTGGCACCTCGTCGAACTCCTGGGGCGATGTCGCCGGCGGCCAGGCCGCTTCGGCCGCTCGCCATCGCCGAAGTCCACGCACGGTTCGCGCAAGCCCTCGAGTCAAGCGACGGTGAAGCCGGTGCGCACTGCGTCCATGAGCTTTGGATGCGCAACGAGACGCCGCTTCAGATCGAGTCGATGATTGAACGACTCTGGGACCGCGCGGCATCGTCGATCCCGGACTGGTTGCCGATGCGATACGTGGACTGGCTGCCGCGGGTGTACGACGTGGCGGCGCGGTTCAGCGTCGAAGATCGGGGTCGGTCGAACGTGTACCTCGTGCTGCTCGATTACCAGGACGCAGGACGAGGGCAGTATGGCGTCTATGTCGGGATGAGTCGCTATCCGGCGGCGCAGCGGTTCGACCAGCACAAGGCGGGGATCCGTGCCGCGGGCAGCGTGTTGAAGCGCGGCCTGGAGGTGCTCACCGGACCGGTGGCGCATCTGTGCAGGATCCCGCGAGCCGACGCGGAAAGGATCGAGGAAGAGCTCGCCGAGGCACTGCGCGCGGAAGGGCTGCTGGTCAAGGGTGGGCATTGAGCGGCGGCGCGATACGGACTCCGTTTATGTGAAATCGGTTACTTCTCCGTGCCTGTCCGGAGTAGCGTCGGCCGGGACAAGAACAACAGCCGGGGACGACGCTCATGAAGGGATACAGGGCGGACGGCACGTCGTACACGAGACTCACGGCCGAGTGTGCCCGGCGACTTCTGGCCAGCTCGCTCATCCTCTATCTCGTAGGATGCGTTGCTCAGCGCGCGTGGGTGCTGCTGAACGCAGACGTCGTGCAACTCGTGCGGCGCCTACCGTGAATTGCGGCTAGCCCCTCAACTTCGGTCTCCGAAGGGCATGGACACAGTTGGGCGCTCACGACAACCTGTCTGCTGTCAGTACTATCAACCCGTCTTCGCGGATTCGAGGGGTAGAGCGCAGCCAAGTGCTTGATTGATCAAGGAGCGACCTCGCCGGTCTGCACTACACGGAGGTGGCGTCGGCGGCCTGTGCGGCGGTGATTTTGGGTGGTGGCTGCGGCGGCAGGTGCAGCTTCAGTCGCTCGAGCAGCAGCTTCAGTTCGGCCTCGGGTTGCGTGTAGCGGGTGAGCGCGAGTTCGCGTCCATCCGTAGTCGGGATGTGCACGTCGATCATCTGCACGGCGGAGAACTTCTCGAGCACGCTGCGCGGGGTGAGTCCGAGGGCGAGGTGATGGAGCCGCTGACCGAGCGTCACGTGCAGGCAGTAGGCGAGGAACGCGATGAAGATGTGTGCCTCGATGCGCCGTTCCTTGCGATGGAAGATCGGGCGGATCGCAAGATCGCCCTTGAGCGTACGGAACGCCTCTTCGACGGCGACCAGCTGCAGGTAATACTCCCAGAGCTTGGCCGGATCGGACTCGGTGAGGTTGGTGCGCAGCAGATAGCGACCTTCGCGGCGGCGCACCCCGCGCAGCCTCTTGCGGTTGAGCCAGAACCCGAAGGAGCTGCCCTGCAGGGCCAGCTCGACGGTGACCAGCCGCCACGCGGCGGGCGCTTTGCTCTGTGCCGCGCCGAGCTTCATCAGCAGCGCTTCCCGTGTGAGGTGGCGCATCGTGGACAGTTGCTTCAGTCGCGCCCACAACCACTTGAGCTGCCGGCGGCGCATACCGCGCTCCTTGGCGATGCGATCGCGGCTCTCGGCGAACACGTAAAGCTCCTGATCCTCGGCGAGAAGCTTCACGCGCACGTCGGGCCGGGCCGCCTGCCAGGGCTTCGCCGAGCAGCGCGCCCTCGAGGGCGGTGAGCCGCCCCTTCGGCGTGCCAACCAGGTACTGCACCGGCGGATCGCTCGCACGCATCTGCGCGAGCACCTCCTCGGTCGGGATGGCGCGGTCCATGCAGCCACACCCGTCGCGCCCGGCCGTACTGGCGCTCGATGCGGGCGAGGAACGCCTTGAGCGTGGTGTTGTCGGCGGTGTTCCCGGCCAGCACCTCGTAGGCGAGTGGCAGGCCCTGCGGCGTGATGACCAGTGCAATCACCACCTGCACGCAGTCCGGCCGGTGATCACGCGAGTAGCCGTACTGCCGCTTGTCGTGCTCATCGAGCGGCGGGTCGATCTCGAAGTATGTGCTCGTCAGGTCGTAGAGCAGCACATCGAAGCTCGCGTTGAACAGATCCCGCCAGCGCTCGATCAGATGTTCGAACAGCGCCGCCTTGTGCACCAGCAGCCGATCATGACAGTCGTAGAGTGCGTGACTGTCGATGACGGGGTCGGTGCCGAGCAGATCGGCCAAGGCGCTGCGCTGGTACCACTGCCGGTGCAGTCGCCACTCGCTGCCCGGCGACAGCAGCCGATACACCACCAGGATCAGCAGCAGCTCGTCCCAGCGCGTCCCCTTGCGCGAGAGCGCCAGCCGCCCGGCCCAGAACTCATCGAGCTCGAGTTGCTGCCAGAGCTGCAGCGCGAGCCAGCACCCACCCCACTGCCGCGCCCGCTCGAGCCGCAGCCGCGCGAGCTGCAGGCGAATGATCGAGGCGTCGTCGACCACGGCCGCACTCGTCGGCAAACAGCGCCAGCGTGCGCGGCGCCGACTGCGCCTCATCGAGCACCTCGATCGACTTGCGCCACGCGAACTCCTGCGTCGAGTTGATCTCGCCGAGATACAGCACGTGCCGCTGCACAACGCGGCCACTGCGCACCCGCTTGTTCTCCACCACACTGAAGTAACGATGGAGCTTGCCGTCCTTCTTGCGGACTGTGGCGCGCAGAAACATGACGGACTTCGATTATGCGCATCGCCGTCGCGTTGACCAGCAGCAAGGTCTTCACTACAGCGACTTCCGCCGCTCCCGCAGCACGCAAGTCCCTGAATCACCGGCTACCAACGGCTCAGAAACGCTCGGAATCGAGGGCGAATCCGCGAAGAAGGGTTAACCTTGTTACACTGACAGTGGGCGAAACGGACTTTGGTCCAGCAATGACTTACGCGTCGGCAATGCTGTCAGTATAAACAAGAATGTCCGCACGTCAGCGTCGTCCTATTGCCTGTTAGGCGCGCTCGGAGAATGCGGCATGACTGAGAGTCAAAAGGTCACAACCGGAGGCTGCCTTTGCGGGGCCGTGCGCTATGAGGTTAAGGGTCCTTTACGCGACGTTGTCAATTGTCACTGCAGCATGTGCCAACGACTGCATGGCAACTTTGGTCCTCACTCGAAAGCGCGAAAAGTCAATATCACGATCACCAACGACACTGGTCTGGCCTGGTATAAAACTTCGGAGATAGCTCAACGCGGTTTCTGCCGTGTATGCGGATCCAGCCTATTCTGGGAGCCCTTCGATCTAGATGCCACGGGAATCATTGCGGGCTCGCTGGATGGTCCAACAGGTCTCAAGACGATTGGACACATCTTCGTTGGCGAGAAATGTGATTTCTATGAAATTACGGATGGCCTACCGCAATACCAATTCTCCTCTGACGGAGCGCTCGTCAATGACTACAAATAGCCACGTTGGCGCGCCTGACAGTTCATTGAAGCCGAACCAGACTTGACCCGATAAAATGGACACTCCGCGTTCTACCGAGGGTCGAGTTTGACGCCAGCATGTTTGGTGCCGCGTTAAGCAGCGCATCGAAAGTGCTGAGCGTACTGGTCGCCGCTGCATCTGATACCTTGGCGGCGCGAACCGTTGCCACTCGTCAATTTCCGAGTATGAACAACCAGGAAAACGTGAGAGCGTTACTCCAGACGAGCACAATCACGCCGAGGCCAATGTGCACGAACCGTCTGATCGTGAATAGTCCGATCACGCAGGCGACCGTCAGGGTGACCCAGTACAGGAGATAGGATGTTTGCATGCCCCACTCCACACCCTTCATCAGACTATCGACCAGGTCGATGCCGTTCAGGACCAGTAGGCCACCGTAGAACCAGTGGCGGATGGAGAGAAAATACTCCCAGGAGTCGTCGACAATCGACAGCTGATGCGGCACCAGGATTACTGTCAGCACGAACAACGCGACCGAGTACAGAATCAGGAAGCTGAAGATCCCGACGTCCAACGCCGCTACCAGTTCGCTCCACCTGAACTCCCACCACCAGAAGTTAGCCAGCCAGGTGAAGATGAACGCAATCCATACCAGGTAATTGATCTCGAGTCGCAGGCTCCGCCCGTGATGACGGAGGCGGTGCACGGCAGCACCGAGGCTTGACAGGATGTGCGTCATCCCGAGGCCGACGATGATCGAGATCAGAACCATCGCGTATTCGAAGGTGTTCAAGGGGTCCTCCACGTCGCGTGGCTCAAGGTGACCGATGGGGGAGGGCATGACCCCGCCTACGGGCCGCCGAACTCAAAGCCGAAAGAGGCCATCCACAGGACGAGTCACTCCCGCCCTACCTCCGGCGGCGTGACTCGAGCTCGGCCGCGACGCGCCCGACCGAAAGGCCGCGTGATTTGAGCAGCAGCAGCAGGTGATAGATCAGGTCCGCGCTCTCGGCGACCACCGCGTCGTCGTCCCGGCTGACGGCAGCCAGCGCGAGCTCCACGCCTTCCTCCCCGAGCTTCTGTGCGATGCGTCCCGGGCCTTCGCCGTACAGGCGCGCGGTGTAGCTGCCTTCCGGGCGCTCCTCGATTCGATGCGCGATGATCTCTTCGAGCTCCCCTAGAAAGGCAAGTGCTTCGCCTCGCGTGCGCCCGGCCTCGGCAAAGCACGACTCCGTGCCCTTGTGGCAGGTTGGACCCGCGGGCAAGGCCTGCACGAGCAGCGCATCGGAGTCGCAGTCCGCGGAGATGCCGACGACCGTCAGGAAGTTCCCCGACGTTTCGCCCTTGGTCCACAAGCGTTGCCGGCTGCGACTGTAGAACACGACGCGGCCCTGCGACTGCGTCTGCTCGAGCGCTTCGGCGTTCATGTAGCCGAGCATCAGAACTTTCCCGCTGCGGGCGTGCTGCACCACGGCTGGCAGCAGGCCGCCTTCGCCACCCCAGGCCAGCGTTTCGGCTCTCACTTGCGTCATGGTCGCACCTCGATCCCGCAGCCTCCAAGGTACCGTTTCAGATCCGGTATCGCGATGTCCCCGGAGTGAAACACGCTGGCCGCCAGCGCGCCGTCGACGTTCGCGGCCCGGAACACGTCGACGAAGTGCCGCGGTTCTCCGGCACCGCCCGAGGCTACGAGCGGCACGTTACAGATATCGCGCGCGGCCTCGAGCTGCTCGAGGTCGTATCCGCGCCGCATGCCATCGCTCGCCATGCAGTTGAGCACGATCTCGCCGGCGCCTCGGTCCTGCGCCTCGCAGATCCACTCGAGCGTGCGGCGACCGGTGCCGCGCTCCCGAGACGGATCCCCGGTGTACTGTCGGACCACGTAGTCACCGCCGTCCCGCAGGCTGTCGACACCAACGACCACGCACTGCGAGCCGAACCGGCGCGCAAGCTCGCCGATCAAGCCGGGTGCGGCCAGCGCGGGTGAATTGACCGAGACCTTCTCGGCGCCCGCGGCCAGCACGTACTCGGCCTCGGCGACCGTCGCGATGCCGCCGGCGACGCAGAACGGAATATCGAGGATCCGCGCGACGCGCGCTACCCAGCGGCGATCGACGCTGCGTCCCTCCGGGCTCGCCGTGATGTCGTAGAACACGAGCTCGTCGGCGCCCTGCGCCCGATAGCGCGCGGCGAGCTCGAGGATGTCGCCGACGACCTGGTGGTCTCGGAAGCGGACACCCTTGACGACCTGGCCGTCGCGCACGTCGAGGCAGGGGATTATGCGTTTGGCAAGTATGGCGCGAGCTCCTCGGTCCGGAACCGCTGTTCGAGCATGGCGCGACCGCTCACGACCGCGGCGACGCCCGTTGCCTCGAGCGCGCGCAGGTCGTCGGCGTCGCGCACCCCGCCCGAGGCCTGCCACGCGATCGCGGGAAAGCGCTCCACGGCCGCCGTGTACAGGGCCAGGTTTGGCCCGGTGAGCGCACCGTCGCGATCCACGTCCGTGCAGAGCACGTGGCGCAGCGCGCTCGCACCGTACCCGTCCTCGGGGTCCTCCAGGATTTCCCACAGGCTGCGCGACGCGTCCTTCTGCCAGCCGTGCGTCGTGAGCATCGGGCGACCCGTCGCGTCGTGCCGCACGTCGAGTGCGAGCACGATGCGATCCGGGCCGTAGCCGGTCGAGCCAGCGGCGCAGTTCCTGGGGCCGCTCAACAGCGATGCTGCCGACCACCACGCGCGCGGCGCCGCGCGTCCACAGTGCCTCGAGCGCGGCCTCCGAGCGCACGCCACCGCCGACCTGCAGCTCGATCCCGGGCTCCGCCGCGAGCGCCACGATGAGCGCGTGGTGCGCCGGTGTCCCGTGGCGAGCGCCGTCGAGGTCCACGACGTGCACGCGGCGCGCGCCCCGTGATCGATACTCCCGGAGCACGCTGAGCGGGTCGTCCGCGTAGCAGGTTTCGGCGTCGAAGCGGCCCTGCATCAGGCGTACACAGTGCCCGCCGCGCAGGTCGATTGCCGGCATCAGCTCCATGCGGGCAGCGCCAGGAAATTGGCGAGCAGCCGCCGGCCGGCGCCGGCGGAGCGCTCGGGGTGGAACTGCGTACCGAAGAAGTTGCCGCGCTGGACCACGGCGGCGAGGTCGCCGCCGTAGTCGCAGGTGGCGAGTACGTCTGCATCGGGGGCTGCAGCGAACCCGTGGACGAAATACACGTGCTCGCCGTCTGCGATCCCCTCGGTGAGCGCCGAGCGGCGACGGATCCGCAGCCGGTTCCAGCCCATGTGAGGCACGGGCCGCCCCGGTCGTGCGACGAGCCGCTCGATGCGTCCGGGGATCACGCCCAGACAGGAGGCATCGTCCTCGGCGCTCGATTCGTACAGCAGCTGCATGCCGAGACAGATGCCGAGCACCGGTTGCGTGAGCGTGGGCAGGAGCGCAGCAAGACCCTGGCTCCGCAGTCGCTGCATCGCGTCGCCCGCGGCCCCGACGCCCGGCAGTATCACGCGCGGTGCGTTCTGCACTTCGAACGGATCGCAGGTGAGCCGGGCGGGTGCCCCGAGGCGCTCGAGCGCATAACGGAGTGACGCGATGTTCGCGCCGCCGCTGTCGACGATGGCCACGGACTCCATGCGACCCTACAGCAGACCTTTGCTGCTCGGCAGTTCCGTGCCCTCGATCCGCACCGCCTGGCGCAATGCACGTCCCACACCCTTGAAGCAGGCTTCCACCATGTGATGCGTGTTCTCGCCCTGGACGCTGATGTGCACCGCCGCGCCCAGGCTGTCGGCCAGCGACCGGAAGAAGTGCGGCACGAGCTCGGTCGGTAACCCGCCGATCGCCTCGCGATTGAAGCGACCCTCGAACACCGCGAACGGCCGGCCGGAGAGATCGACCGCCACCTGCGCGCGGGCCTCGTCCATGGGCAGCAGGAACCCGTAGCGTGCGATCCCGCGCTTCTCGCCCAGCGCCTGCCGCAAGGCCTGGCCAAGGGCGAGGGCGCAATCCTCAACCGTATGGTGCTCGTCGACCTCGAGGTCGCCCTTGCACGTAAGCTCGAGCGCGAAACCGCCGTGACGCGCGACCTGCTCGAGCATGTGGTCGAAGAACGCGATGCCGGTGGCGATGCGCACGGGCGCGGCACGATCGAGATCGACTGTGACGTCGATGGAGGTCTCGCGGGTCCGGCGTGCGATCCGCGCCGTGCGACCCGGGCGGATCAGCTGCCGTGCGACCGCTTCCCAGGTCTCTCCCTCGCTGCCGTTGCGACGGATGCGAAGCCCTTGCAGCCCGAGGTTCCGCGCCAGCTCGAGGTCCGTATCCCGATCGCCGATCACGTAGCTCGCATCGCGATCGATCGTCCGTCGCGCGAGATAGTCGCGCAGCAGTCCGGTTTGCGGCTTGCGGCATTCGCAGCCGTCTTCGGCCCGGTGCGGGCAGAAGAACTCGGCATCGAAGCGGATGCCCTGCGACTCGAGCAGCGAGCGGAGGAACTCCTGCGGCTCGCGGAACTGCGCCTCCGGGAACGACGGCGTGCCGAGTCCATCCTGGTTGCTCACCAGCACGAAGCGGTAGCCGGCATCGCGCAGCGCGACGAGTGCCGGGATCACGCCCGGCATCAGCCGGACCTTGGCCAGGCTGTCGACCTGCTCGTCGGGCGGCTCCTCGATCAGCGTGCCGTCGCGGTCGATGAACAAGATGCGCTCGGCGCTCACGCATTCTCCAGCGCGGCGAGAAGCCGCTCGTTCTGCTCCGGCGTGCCCACCGTGAGGCGCAGACAGCCCGGCAGCCTCGGGTGGCCGCTCAGGTCACGCATCAGGAGGCCTGCCGCGCAACCGGCCTCGAGCGCCGACTGCGGCGCGGCAAACTCCGCGAGCAGGAAATTCGCATCGGACGGCAGGACCTTCCGCACACCGGGCAACGCGACGAGTCGCGTCCGCAGACGCTCACGCTCGGCGCGCAGCGTTTCGATACGGGCCTCGGCCTGCCGTCGCTGCGGCTCCGCGGTGAGTCGCATGACCGCCTCGACGGAGGAGGCGGGCAGGGCGTACGGCGGCAGGATGCGCGCCGTGACGCCGACGATCGCCTCGGAGGCGAGCAGCGCGCCGCAGCGCGCGCCGGCGAGGGCGTACGCCTTCGACAAGGTGCGCAGCACGACCAGGTTGGGGAATTCCGCAAGCCGCGACGCGAGGCTCGCGCCGACCGGAGAACTCGATGTAGGCCTCGTCGAGCACGACGAGTGCGTTTGTCGCGAGCGCGCGGCAGATCTCGAGGATGACCGCCTTCATCCTGCAGGTTGCCGGTGGGGTTGTTCGGCGAGCAGATGAATACCAGCTTGGCGCGGCGTCCGGCCTCGATCACGGCCGCTGCGTCGAGCGAAAAATCGGCATGCGCGGAGCGGCACCTCGAGCACGGCCGCGCCCTGGATGCGAGCCGCGACCGAGTAATAGCCGAAGGTCGGCGGACAGACGACGACCCGGTCCTCTCCCGCGCGACAGAACGCCCGCACCAGCAGATCGATCGCCTCGTCGCTGCCGCGCCCGGCAAGGATGTACTCCTGCGGCACCCCATACAGCCTGGCGAGGCGCTCGAGCAGCGCCCGGGGCTGCGGCTCTGGATACCGGTTGAGACCGGCGGCGCTGTCGTCCCCGATGGCGCGCCAGGGCATCTCGTTGGCATGCAGGCGCTCGAGCGAGGGGTTCCAGGCCGCATGCTGGTACGGCTGCAGCTCGAGGATGTCGGGTCGCGCAAGCCTGCGCACATCGGTCATGAGGCCGCCCTCGCGTCGAGCGCGCGCCAGCCGCAGGTTCACCGCGCGCGCGTGCGCCTCGAGGCCCTCGAGCCGGGCGAGGGTGACCGCCACGGGCCCGAGCTCGCGCAGGCCGGCGGCGGTCGCTTCCTGCACCGAGATCCGCTTCATGAAATCGGGCAGGCCGAGCCCGCTGCGTGCGCGCGCGTGCCCGCCGGTGGGCAGGACATGGTTGGTGCCGCTGCAGTAGTCGCCGAGCGTCTCCGGTGTCCACGCGCCCAGGAATACCGATCCGGCGTTGCGCACCCGGTCGAGCCAGCGGCGGGGCACGGCGACCTGCAGGATGAGGTGCTCGGGCGCGTACTCGTTGGCGAGCGCAAGCGCCGTGTCCAGGTCCGGCACGACGATGACGCGGCTTCCCGCGATCGATCGGCTCGCGATCTCACGACGCGGCAGATCGGCGAGCTGCCGCTCGACCGCCTCGATGCATTCGAGCGCCAGGCGCCGGGAATCCGTGACCAGCAGGACCTGCGCGTCGGGCAGCGTGCTCGGCCTGGGCGAGCAGGTCGGCCGCGACGAAGTCCGCGCGCGCGCCCTCGTCGGCGATCACCAGCACTTCGGACGGCCCGGCGGGCAGGTCGATCGCCGGGCCCACGGGGTCGGACGCCACGAGCTCCTTGGCCATCGTGACCCAGCGGTTCCCCGGTCCGAAGATCTTGTCCACGCGCGGGACGGTCTCCGTGCCGTAGGCGAGCGCCGCGATCGCCTGCGCGCCGCCCACCTTGTACACGGCGGTCGCGCCACACTCGCGCGCCGCGGCGAGCACGCCCGGATCGGCCGCAGCCGTCGGCGCGCGGCGGCGTGCAGACGATGCGCCGCGTGCAGCCCGCCAGCCGGGCCGGGACCGCGAGCATGATCGCCGTCGACGGGAGCGGGGCGCTGCCCGGCGGGCACGTACAAGCCAACCGAGTGCACGGGCACGTCGATCCGCTCGCAGACGACGCCCGGCGAGGTCTCGACCCTGATGGGCGCGGCGACCTGCGCTTCGTGGAACCGGGTGACCGCGCCGATCGCATGGTTGATCGCCGCACGCTGGTCAGCGGTCGAGCGCCGCCGCGGCTGCGGAAAACTCGGTCTCGCTCGACTTCGAGCCCGTCGAGCACCGCGCCGTCGTATCGAAGCGTGTAGTCGCGCGAGCGCGGCGTCTCCGCGGCTCCGGACGTCGCCGACCAGGCCGGCGACTGCCGCCCGCATGGCCTCCGGCTCCTGCGTCCTGCGGGCGGGCGAGGATCGCGCGTCGCCCACCGGCGTCCAGGCGCGCCCAGTCGACGAGCGACTGTCGGGTACTCATGCCAGCATCTTCTCGACGGGCAGCACGAGCACTGCGCTCGCACCCGCGGCCTTCAGGCCTTCGAGTGTTTCCCAGAAGACGTTTTCACGGCACACGGCGTGCACCGCCACCCGGTCGCCGCAGCCCTCGAGCGGAATGACGGTCGGGTACTCGCTGCCGGGAAGCAGGCGCTGGATCTGCGGCAGCGCCGCACGGGGCGCGTGCAGCATGATGTACTTGCTCTCGCGCACCTGTTGCACGCCGTCGATGCGCAGCAGGAGTCGTCGCAGCCAGGTGGCCTTCTCCTCCGGCAACGCGACCGGGGTGCGGATCAGCGTCGCTTCGCTCTCGAGCACCGTGGCCACCTCGCGCAGGTGGTTCGCCGCCAGCGTCGTGCCTGTGGCGACCAGGTCGCAGACCAGGTCGGCGCGGCCGAGACGAGGGGCGATCTCGACCGCGCCGGACAGAGTGACGATCTCCGCCTCGATCGCCGCGCTCGCGCAGGAAGGCCGCCAGCACCGCGGGGTAGGTCGTGGCGATGCGCCGCCCCGCGATGCTGGCGAGACCCGCGTACGCGTACTCCTGCGGCACGGCCAGCGACAGGCGGCAGCGGCCGAAGTCGAGACGCTGGATCTGCTCGAAGCGTGCCGCGGAGCCGCGGGACTCGAGCGCGAGTCGGCGCTCCTCGATGACGTTGTAACCGACGATGCCCAGATCGCAGACATCCTCGGCGACGAGGTCGGGGATGTCATCGTCGCGGACCAGCAGGACGTCCAGCGGCATGTTCTCGCCGTAGCACATCAGCTGGTCCTTGCCGCGGCTGTACTTGAGACCGCAGCGCACCAGCAGGTCGAGCGAGTTCTCGGTCAACCGGCCGGACTTCTGTACGGCGATCTTGAGGCGGGCGCCGACGTCCATGTCAGCGCCCTTCAAGCCGTCGGGTCGCGAGCGCATAGCCGCCGTTCCCCGAGGACAGGTAGCGGGCGACGCGCCCGACCGTGGTCACGCTGACGCCGGTATGCCGCTGGATCTCCCGGTAGGGCAGGCCTCGCTGCAGAAGTCCCACCACCGCCCAGCGGTCCGCCAGCGCCTGCAGCTCGGCGGGCGTGCACAAGTCGCGAAAGAACGCGCGGCATTCCTCGATCGATCGCAGGGTCAGGATCGCCTGGAAGAGATCGCGCTCGGCGGCCGCTTCCTGCCTCGGGCTCAGGCCCTTGTGGGTCTTCATCCAGCCAGCTTTCCTGTAAGAGCGTATTAACGCATTATTACACAGGTACGAGGACGATGCCAAGCGGACGTGGCCAGTGCGGCCCGGGATGGCCCCCCGCACGCCTTTCACATACACTGGCGTCGCTCATCGAGACCGGCTGAGGGACTGGCCCAGCGACGCCGGGGCAACCGTCGGGACCCATCGTCCGAAAAGGTGCCAACTCCACGGGGACGTCAGTCCGCCGACAGATGAGTTGTCGTGAACCCCGCCGCGCGGGGTTTCATCCGCGGCAACCGTCCAGCGGCGCTACCCGGGAGATCGAGGCCTTCAGGCCGCAAGGCCGTGGTTGGAGATCCCGTGTTCCATGTCTGCCGCAGCGCCCGAAACCGTCATCCCGGCTGACCGCACCGCCGATCCGCCGCTTCGGCAGGGCCTCGACGACGGCGTCTTCACGCTCGAGGAGGGCATCGAGCTGACGCACGGCGGACGCATCGCGCCGCTTTCCATCGCCTGGCGCCTCACGGGCGACGCGGGCCCGGTCGTCGCCGTGATGGGCGGCATCTCCTCCGGGCGCATCGTCTGCGATGACGAAGACATGGCTGGCTGGTGGGGCGAGATCGCCGGACCGGGCCTCGCGCTCGATACCCGGCAGTATCGCGTACTCGGCATCGATTTCGTCGGGGGCAGCCACGACAGCAGCGGCCCGACGCAGGGGCAGAGCTTCCCCAGCGTGAGCACGTACGATCAGGCGCTCGTGCTGCGGCACGTGCTCGACCGCCTGGGCGTCGTCGAGCTCGCCGCCTGCATCGGGGCCTCCTACGGTGGGATGGTGGCGCTCGCTTTCGCCGAACGGTATCCAGACCGGCTGCGCCGCGCCGTCGTCATCAACGCCGCGCACCGCACGCATCCGATGTCGACGGCCTGGCGCAGCGTGCAGCGCGCGATCGTGCGCTATGCGCTGGCCAACGGGGAGGGTGCGCGGGGCCTGGCACTTGCGCGGGCGCTCGCGATGGCGACCTATCGGTCGTCCCGCGAGTTCGAGGAGCGATTTGCGGGGCCGGCCGAGCGTGGTATCGACGGTTTTCGCTTTCCGGTCGAGTCCTACCTGCTCGCGCGGGGCGAGGAGTATGCGACTCGCTACCGGCCGGAATCCTTCGTTTGCCTGTCGGAGTCGATCGACCTGCATCGGGTCGACCCCGCGGCCATCCGGGTGCCGGTCACGCTGCTCGCGATTACCGAGGACCAGCTCGTGCCGATCGCCGATGTGCGGGGACTCCGCGACGCGCTCGCCGGCGGGGCGCGACTGGTCGAGATCAGCTCGACCTATGGTCACGATGCCTTCCTGAAGGAGAAAGAGGTCCTGAGCGGCGTACTCGCTCAGGCACTGGCGGACACATGACGCAAGCATCCACCGAAACGACGCGGGCCGTGCGCGCCGCGCTCGAGAGCGACACGCAGCACGGGGCGGTCGTCCCTCCGATACACCTGACCTCGACGTTTGCCTTCTCGGCGTACGGACAGAAGCGGGCCTACGACTACTCCCGTTCCGGCAACCCCACGCGCGACGCGCTCGCGGGCGCCATCGCCGACCTCGAGGGCGGGGCCGGGGCGGTCATCACGTCCTCGGGGATGGCGGCTGTCACGCTGGTCGCGCAGCTCTTCCGGCCCGACGATCTCGCGATCGTGCCGCACGACTGTTACGGCGGAACCTACCGCCTGTTCAATGCGTTGCATGAGCGCGGCTCGTTGCGCGTCCGCTTCGTCGAGTTCGGAGAAGCCGCGGCGCTCACCGCCGCGCTCGACGAACGGCCGGCGCTCGTATGGATCGAGACACCGAGCAACCCGCTGCTTCGCATCGTCGACATCGCGCGTGTCGCCCGCGCGGGGCGTGCCGCAGGCGCAATGGTCGTGGCAGACAACACCTTCCTGTCGCCCGTCTGGCAGAAGCCCCTGCGTCTCGGCGCCGACGCCGTCGTGCATTCGACCACGAAGTACCTGAACGGCCACAGCGACGTAGTCGGCGGCGCCGTCGTCGCGGGCAGCACCGAGCTGCACGAGCGGCTCGCGTGGTGGGGCAACTGCATCGGCGCGACCGGTGCGCCCTTCGACGCCTACCTGACATTGCGGGGGCTCCGGACCCTGCATGCCCGCATGCGCAGCCACGGCGAGAATGCTGCCCGCGTAGCGGCGATGCTGGCCGCGCATCCCGAGGTCGAGCGCGTGTTCTACCCGGGGTTGCCCGGACACCCCGGGCATGAGCTCGCGCGCGAGCAGCAACAGGGGTTCGGCGCCATGGTCAGCTTCGAGCTCGTCGGCGGGCTCGGCTCGGTGCCGACCTTCCTGCGGGAACTCAAGTTCTTTTCGCTGGCCGAATCGCTGGGCGGAGTCGAAAGCCTGGTGGCGCACCCGGCCAGCATGACGCACGCGGCGATGGCGCCGGAGGCGCGCGCACGCGCCGGCATCACCGACGGGCTGCTTGCGGCTGTCGATCGGCATCGAGGACGGCAGCGATCTCGTGCACGATCTCGAGCAGGCGCTCGCCGCTCGCTGAATGCGTCGAGAGGAAAAAGAAAGGCCGGCTGTTACGCCGGCCTTTCGGGACGGGACCCGAGCAGCCTCAATCCGTGAGGCGTTGACTAACCCGACTCAAGTCCTCATCACTCGTCGCGAATGCTGCCCTGGGACCAGGGCGACAGGCGTGGAACGCCTGCGGGGCGCAGTATAGCGCCGGCTTTTTGCCGGTTGTACATCCAAAAAAATGGCTCGGAGCCAGATTACGACTGACTGGAGTAATGGCTCGTAACTGATTGAAAAATAAGCGTGTCGGATCTGACAGGCAAGGCTGCGCCAAGTATGCGCTGCAACAGCCGACGCCCGACCTTGCGCGGAACTCAGGCCAGGCGGCGGATGACGGCGTCGCCCGCCGCGGCGGAGCCGATGGCGGCGGCGCCCGCGGCGACAAGATCCGCGGTACGAGCGCCTTCTTCGAGTGCGTCGAGTCACGGCCGTTTCCACCGCCGCCGCCTCTTTCGGAAGACCCAGCGAATGCCGGAGCAGCAACGCTGCGCTCAGGATCGCGCCATAGGGATTCGCGATACCGCGGCCCGGCGATGTCGGGCGCGGAGCCGTGGATGGGCTCGTAGACACCGAGCCGGCCGACGCCCAGCGAAGCCGATGGCAGCAACCCGAGCGAGCCCGCGAGCATCGCCGCTTCGTCGGTCAGGATGTCGCCGAACATGTTCTCGGTGAGCAGGACGTCGAAGTGACGCGGCGCGCGCAGCAGGTGCATCGCCGCGGCATCCACCAGCATGTGTTCGAGCGCAACGTGCGGAAACTCCGAGCCGATCACGCGCTCGACGACCTCGCGCCAGAGACGGCTTGTTTCGAGCACGTTGGCCTTGTCGACCGACACCAGGCGCCGGTTGCGCGCCATCGCAAGCTGGCCCGCCACTTTCGTGACCCGCTCGATCTCGTGGGACGTGTAACTGCAGACGTCCTCGGCTTCGCGCGCCGTGCGCTTCTTGCGACCGAAGTAGATCCCGCCGGTCAGCTCGCGGACGACCAGCATGTCGACGTCGCGGACCACCTCGGGCTTGAGCGGCGAGGCGTCGAGCATCGAGGACAAGGTGCGTACGGGTCGCAGGTTGGCGAAGAGCCCGAGTGCAGATCGCAGGTCGAGGAGGCCCTGCTCCGGGCGAACCCGCGCGCCGGGCGCGGACCATTGCGGCCCGCCCACGGCGCCGAGCAGCACAGCGTCGCCGTCACGGCACGCGGCGAGCGTCCGCGGCGGCAGCGGCGAGCCCGTTGCGTCGATGGCGGCGCCGCCGATCAGCGCCTCGACGAACGCGAACTCGTGCTCGAAGCGCGCTGCCACGGCCCGCAGTACGTCCACGGCGACCGCCGTCACCTCCGGGCCGATGCCGTCGCCGCCCAGCACCGTGATCCTGGCCTTCATCGGGCCGTCATCCGTGGCGCCGCTCGAATCCGGCGATGGCCTCGTCCTGCGCGAGCAGGAACCCCAGCTCGTCGATCCCGTGCATCAGGCAGTGCCGCGCAAAGGCCTCGATCGGGAAGTGCACGACCTGGCCATCGGGCAGCGTGACCGTCGAGGCGGGCAGGTCGACCTCGACCTCGGCGCCGGGATGGCCGAGCAGCCAGCGATGCACGTCCTCGTCGACCACGATCGGCAGCAGGCCGTTCTTCAGACTGTTGCCACGGAAGATGTCGGCGATCTCGGTACTGATCACGGCGCGAATCCCGTAGTCGAGCAACGCCCAGGGTGCGTGCTCGCGCGACGAGCCGCAGCCGAAGTTCCGGCCGGCGACCAGTATCCGGCTGCCCTGCGCCTGAGGCTGGTTGAGTGGGAAGTCCGCCCGCGGCTGCCCCGAGCCGTCGTAGCGCCAGTCGGCGAAGAGCGCGGCGCCGAGGCCCGCGCGTGTAGTCGTCGTCAGAAACCGCGCCGGGATGATCTGGTCGGTGTCGATGTTGGTGGCCGGCAGTACGACCGTCGCGGAGCGGAAGACATTGATCGGTTCCATGAGTCTAGCCGCCCGCTCAATGCAGGAACTCCCGCGGATCGGTGATCCGACCGCGCACCGCAGCGGCCGCCGCGGCCGCGGGGCTTGCGAGCAAGGTGCGGGCGCCCTTGCCCTGGCGGCCTTCGAAGTTGCGGTTGCTGGTGCTCACGCAGTACTGACCTGCCTCGACCGTGTCGCCGTTCATCCCGATGCACATCGAGCAGCCCGATTCCCGCCATTCGGCGCCGGCGTCGACGAACACCTGGGCGAGGCCCCGCGCCTCGGCCTCGCGCTTCACCGTCTGTGAACCCGGCACGACCAGCACGCGCACACCGGGAGCGACACGGCGCCCGGCGAGCACCTTCGCTGCCAGCTCGAGATCGGACAGCCGCGAATTGGTGCAGCTTCCGATGAAGACCGTCTGGATCACCTTGTCACGCAGCCGCTCGCCGGGTGTGAGGCCCATGTAGGCGAGCGACTTCGCATGCACGGCGTCTCCGGGCCGATCCGGGACGCAGCCGCTGATCGCGACGACCATGCCCGGGTGAGTGCCGTAGCTGATCATCGGCTCGACCGAATCCGCGGCGTGGCTCACCTGGCGGTCGAAGCGCGCTTCAGGGTCGCGTGCGCAGGGTTCGCCAGTCGGCGATCGCCCGATCCCAGGCGTCTCCGGACGGTGCGCGTGGCCGTCCCTGCAGGTATGCGAACGTCGTCTCGTCAGGCGCGATCATCCCGGCCCGGGCGCCGGCTTCGATCGACATGTTGCAGACCGTCATGCGCTCGTCCATCGAGAGCGCCTCGATCCCCGGCCCGCGGTACTCGATCACGTGGCCGGTGCCACCCGCGACGCCGATCCGCCCGATGATCGCGAGGATCAGGTCCTTGGCGGTCACCCCAGGGCCGAGCTTCCCGGAGACCTCCACCGCCATCGTCCGCGGGCGGCGCTGCAGCAGGCACTGGGTCGCGAGCACGTGACCGACCTCGGTCGTGCCGATGCCGAAGGCGAGCGCACCGAACGCTCCGTGCGTGCTGGTGTGGCTGTCGCCGCAGACGATCGTCCGCCCCGGCTGCGTCAGCCCCAGCTCGGGCCCGATGAGGTGGACGATGCCGCGCCGGTCGTCACGCATGCCCAGCAGCTCGACCCCGAACTCCTCGCAGTTGCGGGTGAGCTTGAGGACCTGGCGCGCGGCCGATTCGATCGCGATCGGCACACGCCCGGCAATCTGCGCCGGATCGGTGGGCGTGGAATGGTCCATCGTGGCGAGCGTGCGGTCGGGCCGACGCAGCCGCCGGCCGCGCGCGCGCAGCACGTCGAACGCCTGCGGCGAGGTGACTTCGTGTACCAGGTGCAGGTCGATATACAGCACCGCGGGCGCATCCGCCGTTTCCGCGACGACCACATGCCTGTCCCAGAGTTTGTCGAACAGGGTGTCGGGCGCCTTCGGCATGCGTCGATCTCAGACGGCGAGGGCGCCGGTGGCGACCGTCCGCCGCTCGATGCCGGCCTCGCGCGACCGACTGCCGTGTCGCCTCTATCTGGTTGACCACGGCGAGGAACGCTCGGACGGCCGATTCGACGATGTCGGTCGTGACGGAAGTCGCCCGATAGGTCCGTTCCCGGTGCTCGACCGTGACCACGGCCTCGCCCTGCGCATCTTCGCCACCCGAGACGCTGCGGACCTCGAATTTGCGCAGCGTCACGTCGACGCCGGTCGCGCCCTCGACCGCCTTGAAGGCGGCATCCACCGGCCCGTCGCCAGTCGCCGCAACCTCGACCTCCCGCCCGTCGGAGTGCATGAGCACGACGCGGGCGCTGCCGGCCGCGGCCGAATCGCTCTCGACGTGCAGCCGGACGAGCTGCCAGGGCCCGTCGCCCGCCTCGCTGCCGATCCGCAGCACCAGCGCCTCGATGTCGCCGTCGAACAACTCCTTCTTCTTGTCCGCAAGCGCCTTGAAGTCCTCGAAGACCCGGTTGAGCTCGGAATCGGCGAGCTCGAAGCCGAGCTCGCGCACGCGCTCGCGGAAGGCGTGGCGGCCGCTGTGCTTGCCGAGCACGAGATTGCTGCGCGAGAGGCCCACGTCCTCCGGTCGCATGATCTCGTAGGTCGAATGATGCCGGAGCATGCCGTGCTGGTGGATCCCCGATTCGTGCGCGAAGGCGTTTTCACCGACCACGGCCTTGTTGCGCGGGATCGGCATTCCCGTGATGGAGGAGAGCAGCCGGCTCGCGGGATAGAGCCGCCGGGTGTCGATCCCGGTGCGAAGCCCGAAGAGCGCCTCGCGGGTCTTGAGCGCCATCACCAGCTCCTCGAGGGAGCAGTTGCCGGCGCGCTCACCGATCCCGTTGATGGTGCATTCCACCTGCCGGGCGCCCGCGCGCACGGCGGCCAGGCTGTTGGCCACGGCGAGCCCGAGGTCGTTGTGGCAATGCGTGCTGAGCACGACCCGGTCGATCCCGCGCACGTGCTTCTTCAGGTACTGGAAGGTCTCGTAGTATTCCTCCGGCACCGCATAGCCAACCGTGTCCGGGATGTTGATCGTCGTGGCGCCGGCGTCGACCGCGCCTTCGACGACTTCGGCCAGGAACTCGAGCTCGGTTCGCGAGGCGTCCTCGGGCGAAAACTCGACGTCCTCGCACAGCGACCGCGCGTGCTTCACGCCCTCGGTTGCGGCATGGATGATCTCCTCGCGCGCCATGTTGAGCTTGTACTGGCGGTGGATGGCGCTCGTGGCGAGGAAGAGATGCAGCCGCGGACGCGCGGCGTCGCGTATCGCCGACCAGGCCCTGTCGATGTCCTCGGCATTGCACCGGGCGAGACCGGCGATCACCGGGCCCTCGACCTCCCGGGCGATGGCCTGGACCGACTCCCAGTCGCCGCGAGAGGCCACCGGGAAGCCGGCCTCGATGATGTCGACGCCGAGATCGGCAAGCGCGCGGGCGACCCGCAGCTTTTCCGGCTGCGTCATCGTGCAGCCGGGCGACTGCTCGCCGTCGCGCAGGGTCGTGTCGAATATCAGTACGCGATCCGGATCGTGCTCAGGCATGACGCGCTCCCGTTTCGGTGAGCCAGGGCATCCGCGCGCGCAGCCGCCCGCCGACCTTCTCGATCGGGTGTGCGAGGTCCTTCTTGAGGAGCCTCGCGTACTTACGGCGCCCGGTCCGGTTCTCGCGGATCCACTGGCGCGCGAACTTGCCCTGCTGTACTTCGCGCAGGATTTTCTTCATCTCCCGCTTGGTCGCGGCGTTGACGATGCGCGGCCCACGGGTCAGGTCGCCGAATTTCGCCGTCTCCGAAATGAAACGGTGCATCTTCGCGATCCCACCTTCGTGGAGCAGATCGACGATCAGCTTCAGCTCGTGCAGACACTCGTAGTAGGCGACTTCCGGCTGATAACCGGCCTCGACCAGGGTCTCGTAGCCCTTGATCACCAGCTCGGTCGCCCCGCCGCAAAGCACGGCCTGTTCGCCGAACAGGTCCGTCTCGGTCTCTTCGGCGAACGTCGTCTCGATGACGCCCGCACGGGTGCCGCCGATACCGTCGGCGTAGGCGAGCGCCCGTGCGCGGGCGGTCCCGGTCGCATCCTGGGCCACGGCGATCAGGCAGGGCACGCCGCGCCCCTGCTGGAACTGTCGCCGCACGAGGTCACCCGGGCCCTTGGGGGCGATCAGCACGACGTCGAGGTCCTTACGCGGTCGAATCTGGCGGAAGTGCACGTTGAAGCCGTGGGCGAAGAGCAGGGCGGCGCCGCGCCCGAGCGCAAGACGGATGTCCTTGTATACGGCCGGCTGCGCGAGGTCTGGGGTCAGGAGCGCCACCAGGGCGGCGCCCTTCACCGCGTCGGCGGGCTCCGCGACGGCAAACCCGTCCTTCCGCGCTTTCTTCCAGCTCTCGCCCGAGCGCCGGGCGCCGACGATCACGTCGTAGCCCGAATCCTTCAGGTTGAGCGCGTGCGCCCGGCCCTGGCTGCCATAGCCCAGGATCGCGATCCGCGCGCCCTTGAGCGCCTTCTTGTCTACGTCCTTCTTCGCATACGCACGCATCGATGCACTCCTGGGTCGGTTGTCTCTCGCGGTCCAAAACGCAAGAACCCCGCCTCGGCCTGTGGCCGGTGCGGGGCTCTCTGTTCTTCCAGCGCTCTTGCGCCGTCAGCCGCCCCCGCACCTCCCGATGGGAAGCAGGGGAAGGTCAAGCAGCAGGACCGGCCGCCGGGTGGCCGTCGTGAGTGGGTGGGAGCTGGCGCCGCGAAACCCCATCGAAGTCCTGCGGGTCCTGTCGGAGTCGGTGTGCGGACGATAGCAGCACAGCGTGCGGGCGATTGTCAATCGCAGTGCAAAAGAACCACGCGCGCTAAGCTCTCCTCTTAACGCAGTCGCTTCGACAGGTTTCGCGGCATGTTCACCGACAAAGAAGTATCCGGCGCGAAGCCGGTCTGGCTCGTGACCGAAGGCGAGTTTCCGGGGTGGCAGGCATCACGGGAGCCCGCGACGCGAAGCTGGCTCGCCGCTCTGCGCTTCCGCGGTGAGCGGCACCAGCTGGCCGTTCTGCCGGACGGTGAGGGCACGCCTCGCGGTGCGGTACTCGGGCTCGGGCCGATCGCTACGGCTCCGGAGCTCGATCTCTGGCACCTCGCGGGCGCAGCAGAGCGCCTGCCGGCCGGCGCCTGGCAAATCGCGACGCCGCTCCCGCCGCGCGCCGCCACTGCGGCCGCACTGGGCTGGTCCGCGGGGTGTTATCGCTTCGAGCGCTACAGGAGCACGCCGCGTGCATCAGCGGGAGCTGCGCAGCTCGTGCCACCGCAGGAAGCGGACATGGCCTACGTGCGCAATGCGGCGGGCGCGCTCGCGATGGCCCGCGACTTCATCAACGCCGCTGCCGCCGACATGAATCCGGCGGTGCTCGCGCAGGAATCTCTCGCACTCGCGCAGCAACACGGCGCAGCGGCCTCGATCGTCGACGGTGTCATGCTCGAGGAGGGCTTTCCCGCCATCCATGCGGTGGGCCGTGCGGCGGCGCACGCGCCCCGCCTGATCGATCTGCGCTGGGGACAGGCCTCACATCCCAAGGTCACGCTGGTCGGCAAGGGCGTGTGCTTCGATTCGGGCGGGCTCGACCTCAAGACCGCCGCCGGCATGCTCCTCATGAAGAAGGACATGGGCGGCGCCGCGTGCGCGCTGGCGCTCGCGCGGATGATCATGCAGGCCGGACTGCCGGTGCGTCTGCGGGTGCTGATCCCTGCGGTCGAGAACGCTGTCGCCGGTAACGCGTACCGGCCGGGCGATGTCCTTCGCACGCGTCGCGGTATCTCGGTCGAGGTCGGCAATACCGATGCCGAGGGGCGGCTGGTCCTCTGCGATGGCCTGGCCGCCGCCGGCGAGGAGACACCCGACCTGATCGTCGATCTCGCGACGCTGACCGGCGCCGCACGCGTCGCGCTCGGCCCGGAGCTGCCCGCGCTCTATGGGTCGCGCGACGAAACGGTTCAGGCGCTGTTGAGGCACGGTCGCGCGCTCGCAGATCCGTTGTGGCACATGCCCCTGTGGAGCGGCTATGACGAGGAGCTCGCGAGCAAGGTGGCCGACATCAACAACGTGTCCGCGTCGCCATTCGCCGGATCGATCATCGGCGCGCTGTTCCTGCGGCGATTTGTCGCGGCCACGCAGGACTGGCTGCACGTGGATCTGTACGCCTGGAACGGCAAGGAGCGGCCGGGACGGCCGATCGGCGCCGAGCCCCAGGCGGTGCGCGCGCTCTATGCACTGATCGTAGAACGTTACGCACAGGGACGTTGATCCAGGCGTCGCCCCGATGGACCTGTCCTTCGAGCGACGCGCCTGGACGCTCATCTATGTATGCCTGGGCGTCATCGAGGGCGGCACGGCGGCGGTCATGGTCCGCGCGCTCTTCATGGGCAGCGCGCCCGGCATGCTGGTCGACGTCGTGCTGGCGATGGTGAGCGCGGCCCCAGCGTGGTCGAACCTGGCGAGCCTGGTCTTCGCGCGTCGCGTGCAGGGCCAGCCGAAGATCGGTTTCCTGCAGCCGCTGTTGCTCGCCATGACCGCCTGCGTCGCCGCGCTGGCGCTGCTGCCGGCGAGCGGCGTCGGCCTGCTCTCGTTCCTGCTGCTCTACGGGGTCGCGCGGATCCTGTGGTGCGGCGTCGACACCGTTCGCGCCGTGCTGTGGAGCGCGAACTTTCCGCGCCGCCTGCGCGCCCGGATCACCGGCCGGATCGCGGTCAACACCTCGATCGCGCTTGCAACCGGCGGGCTCGTGCTCGGCTGGTTGCTCGAGCGCGGCGAGCCCTGGTTCCGGGTCTGGATCGTCGCCGCGGCCTGTTGCGGGCTGGTCGGGAGCATCGCGTTCCGGCGCTTCCGGGTGCGACACGAGGGGGCGTTGCTCGCCGCCGAGCGGGCGCGCCTGGTCGACGGCGCGAGCTTCAGCCTGGCGGGCGTGCGGGAGCTGCTCGCGCGCGATGCGGCGTTCCGCCGCTACATGTATGCGATGTCCCTGTTCGGCGCCGGCAACTTGACGCTCATCCCGATACTGGTCATCTGCTTCGACGAGGTGCTGCACCTGCCGTCGTTCTGGCAGATCGCGGTGACCACGGCGGTCCCGGTCCTGGTCATCCCGTTCGCGATCCAGCCCTGGGCGGCTTACCTCGACCGTCATCACGTGATCGCGTTCAGGTCGGTGCACGGCTGGGTCCTGGTCGCCGCGGCGATTCTGCTCGTGGCCGCCATCCTCCTGCACGTGCCTTTCCTCCTGTGGCCCGGCGCCCTGTTGCTCGGTGTTTCGCTCGCGGCCGGCAGCCTCGGCTGGTCGCTGGGTCACAATGACTTTGCGCCCCGCGGTGAGGAGACGCGCTACATGGCGCTGCACGTGAGCTTGACGGGGCTCCGTGGGCTGCTCGCGCCGCCGCTCGTGGTCGCCGCCTATCATGGGCTCGAATACCTTCGCGACGGACTCGGACCGTGGGCACTCCTGCTGCCGCTAGCGCTGATCGTCGCCGGTGCGCAGGAGTTCACGGCGATGGACCGGCGACGCACAATGAGCGCACAACCACGGGAGCAGCGATGAGCCGGCGCAGCAACGACACGCGAAGGCATTCGAGCCTGGTGTTCGACGGGCTCAAGCAGACGCCGAGCCGGGCCATGCTCCGAGCCACGGGCTACACCGATCGCGACTTCCGCAAGTCCCAGGTGGGCGTCGCGTCAACCTGGAGCACCCTGACACCCTGCAACATGCACATCGACCGGCTCGCGGCGGCCGCAGCGGCAGGCGCCGACGGCGCGGGGGCCAAGAGCACGGTGTTCGGCACGATCACGGTTTCGGACGGCATCTCAATGGGCACGCCGGGGATGCGCTACTCGCTGGTGTCGCGCGAGGTGATTGCCGACTCGATCGAGACGGTCGTCGGTGCGCAGGGCTTCGATGGACTGGTCGCGATCGGCGGATGCGACAAGAACATGCCGGGCTGCATGATGGCGATCGCGCGGCTCAACCGGCCGGCGGTCTTTGTCTATGGGGGCACGATCCGGCCCGGCGCCGGCAAGCGCGACATCGTCTCGGTCTTCGAGGCCGTTGGAGCGCGGGCCAGCGGCACGATCGGCGATCGCGAGCTTCGCGAGGTCGAGCGCAGCTCCATCCCCGGCCCGGGCAGCTGCGGCGGAATGTACACGGCCAACACGATGGCCTCGGCAATCGAGGCGCTGGGCATGAGCCTGGCGAACAGCTCGGCGCAGGAGGCGGTGTCACGGCACAAGCGGGAAGACGCCGGGCAGGCGGGGCGGGCCGTGGTAAACCTGATCCGGCGGGGGATCCGGCCGTCGGACATCCTGACGCGCGAGGCGTTCGAGAATGCGATAGTGATGAGCATCGCGCTCGCCGGCTCTACCAATGCCGTGCTGCACCTGCTCGCGATCGCTCATGCCGCCGGCGTACCACTCGCGCTGGACGACTTCACCCGGATCGGCCGTCGCGTTCCGGTCCTGGCGGATCTGCGACCGTCGGGGCAGTACTCGATGTCGGATCTCATCCGCATCGGCGGCATCCAGCCCCTCATGCGGACACTGCTCGAGGCTGGCCTGCTGCACGGCGATTGCCTGACCGTCACCGGTCGCAACCTGGCCTCGAACCTGCGCCGCGTAAAGCCGTACCCGGAGGGCCAGCAGATCATTCGGCCGCTCGCCGACCCGATCAAGCCCGACAGCCACCTCGTCGTCATGTACGGGAACCTCGCGCCCGAAGGCGCGGTGGCAAAGATCACCGGCAAGGAAGGCCTCAGGTTCTCGGGGCGCGCACGGGTTTTTGACGGCGAGGAAGCCAGCCTGCAGGCGATCCTCGACGGCGTGGTGGTCGAGGGCGACGTCGTCGTCGTGCGCTACGAAGGGCCGCGCGGCGGTCCCGGGATGCGCGAGATGCTGAGCCCGACCGCGGCGATCATGGGCCGGGGGCTGGGTGACAAGGTGGCACTGGTGACCGATGGACGCTTCTCCGGAGGCAGCCATGGGTTCGTCGTCGGTCACGTTTCGCCCGAGGCGCATGTGGGAGGCGCGCTCGCGCTGGTGCGGGACGGCGACCGGATCACGATCGACGCCTTGCGGCGCGAGATCAGCCTGGAGGTCAACGCGGCCGACCTCGATGCGCGCCGGCGCGCATGGCAGGCGCCCGCGCCTTACGCGACGCGTGGAGTGCTCGCCAAGTACGCGCAGCTCGTCAGCAGCGCCTCGCTGGGTGCAGTCACCGATCGTTGACCGCACGTCAGACGACACGTGAAAAAAAGAGCGTATAAAACAGTCAGGGCACGCACTATTGAGTTGGGCGGCGCCGACCGGTACAGTTCGCCGCGCGGCTCACCGGGCACCGGGTCCGGCGGGAATGAGCCAGCGATACACGAACGACAGCTTTCTCGGTCACGGCGGGCGGCCTACCAGGGTGGTTTGAGCCTGCCATCAAGGGGTTGCGACGGTCGATGGGCTCTTGTAGTGTGGTTTGCCCGGTGTCGGAAGGACTGGGTGACGCTGGCAGTTCGGGCTGATACGGCTTGGAGGGGACGTGGAGCACTCCGTTCGCAGCTATGCCTTCGATGATCCGGCCAGAAACCAGAAACGCACGCTGGCATTCGTCCTGGTCGTGCTCATTCATGCGGGGTTCATCTGGGTCCTGAATTCCGGACTCGGCAAGGCGATCGTCGAGTTCGTCGCCCCGCCGGTGGAAACAGAGATCGTCGACGAACAACCCGAAGACGAAGAACCGCCGCCGCCGCCGCCGCCCGACTACGCACCGCCGCCGCCATTCGTGCCGCCGCCGGATTTCGTGATTGCCGCGCCGGTCCAGACCGGCCCCACGACCGCGATCACCACGACCAGTGAAAGACCGGTTGCCGCGCCACCGCCGAAACCGGCGCCTTCGGCGAGTGTAAAGACGCCGCCCTCGACGCAGGGCAAGGGCGCCCGAATCACGCAGCCCGAGTATCCGCCGGCCTCACGGCGCGCAGGAGAGGAAGGTACCGTCCACCTGCAGGTCTACGTGCAGGAGAACGGCCGCGCAGGCGAGATCAAGGTCGCCAAGACGAGCGGCTTCCCGAAGCTCGACGAGGCCGCCGTCAAGGAAGTGCAGCGCAACTGGCGCTTCGTGCCAGGCAAGGAAGATGGCAAGCCGGTCGCCATGTGGCACATCTTCGCCGTCACGTTCCGATTGACCGACTGATCCGATCCAACGGCCGCGATCGACGTGGCCATAACCAGCTAAAACGAATCGTTCAGAGGAAGACACCACCATGGCCGCCCGAGACAGTCTCTGTCGACAACCCGTACGGACTTGCCGCGCTGTGGGCGCAGGGCGACTTCGTCGCCAAGGGCACCCTGATCCTGCTGGCGCTGATGTCCGCGTATTCGTGGTTCATCATCTTCACCAAGTGGTGGGAGCAGCGGCGGCTGCTGCGCCAGGCTCGCGAGGTCGAGAAGGCCTTCTGGTCCGCCGAGAACATCAAGACCGGCGTCAACAAGCTGACCGGCAAGGGCAACGTCTTCAAGGGCATCGCCTCGGAGGCGATCGACGCCGCGGAACACCATGACGAGCGGCTCACGCAGCAAGTGCCGTTGCACGAGTGGATCGACAACGTGCTGGCCCGCGCCGTGGGCCGGATCGGCAACTCGCTCAGCACGCAACTCCCGTTCCTCGCGACGACCGGCTCGACGGCGCCCTTCATCGGCCTGTTCGGCACGGTGTGGGGCATCTATCACGCGCTGGTCAACATCGGCATCGCCGGCCAGGCGAGCATCGACAAGGTCGCAGGACCGGTCGGCGAGGCGCTGATCATGACGGCCATCGGCCTCGCGGTGGCGGTGCCGGCGGTGCTCGGCTACAACTACCTGCTCGGGCCGCAACAAGACGATCATGGAGCGCGTCAAGCTGTTCTCCAACGACCTCGAGCAGGTCATCGTCAGCGGCTCGCGCGTCGAAGGCACGGGCGCCAAGGTCATCGCGGGCGCGTCGCAAGTAGGCCCGCACCGGGCATCCCGCGGAGGCGAACCAGATGGCAGTCTCAGTCAGCACGAGCGAGGGCGACGACGATCGCGCGATGTCGGAGATCAACGTCACGCCGCTCGTCGACGTGATGCTGGTGCTGCTGATCATCTTCATCATCACGATCCCGGTCATCACGCAGTCGGTGAAGGTGGAGCTGCCAAAGGCGGCCAACCAGGCGACGCAGACCAAGCCCGAGAACATCAACATCGCGGTCGACAAGGACGGCAACGTCTACTGGAACACGGCGCTCGTTCCCACGCAGGAGGCACTCCTCGACCGGTTGCGGGGTATCGCCGTGATGGTGCCCCAGCCGGAAGTCCATGTCCGCGGCGACCGGGCGACCAAGTACGAGCACGTGGGCCGGGTCGTGGTCATGGCGCAGCGCAGCGGCATCCAGAAGATCGGGTTCATCACCGAGCCCGACCGCGGGATGCGCTGAACTTACGGCGGCGCGGCGCATCTATCTCGTAGAGGAGTCATCCGGATGGGAATGAGCATAGGCGGCACCGGCGAAACCGAGCCGATGATGGACATCAACATGACGCCCCTCATCGACATCCTGCTCGTACTGCTGATCATGTTCATCATCACGATCCCGGTGATGACGCATGCGGTCAAGCTCGACATGCCGCAGTCGCAGCCGCCGGCGGACGAGCCGGTCCAGCCGGTGGTCATCAATCTCGAGATCCTGTTCGACGGAACCATCACCTGGAACGGCACCGAGGTCCCGAGCATCGAGGCCCTGGAAGGGTACTTCCGCCGCGAAGCGGCCATGGACCCGCAGCCGGAGCTGCATATCCGCCCGAACAAGCGGGCGAATTACGACGTGGTGGCACGGGTGCTCGCCGCGGCGCAGCGCAACCGGATGCTCAAGATCGGCCTGATCGGCGCCGAAGAGTTCATGTAGGACCAGCGAGAACATAGATGACCAAGGCAAGTCTGGTACTGGGCGCGGCGCTGGGCGCGGCGGGAATCGCGATGACGGGCGTCGCGCTGTGGCCCTCCGCCGCGGTCGCGCAGCAGACGGTCAGCGAGAAGGTCGGGAAGCCCCTCAAGGACGCGCAGGCTGCCATCGGCAGGAAGCAGTGGGACACCGCGCAGAAGGCGATCAAGCAGGCGCAGGCGGTGCAGCCGCGATCGGCCTACGAGGACTACAAGATCAACGAGCTGCAGTGGTACGTGTACCTTCAGCAGGGGCGTAACGCGGAAGCGGCGAAGCTGCTCGAGCAGCAGATCGCATCCGGACAGATGCCGGCCGGCGAGCGCACGCAGCGGAACAAGACACTCGCACAGCTGCACTTTCGCGCCGGCAACTACGCCAAGGCGGTCCAGGTCGCCAACGACTATCTGAAAGCCGTTCCGGGCGACCGCGAAATGCAGATGATGGTCGCCCAGGGCTACTACCAGCAGAAGAACTACAAGGGCGCGATTGCGGCCGCCCAGAAGCTCGCCGGTGGCGGCCAGCCGAGCGAGGATGTCCTGCAGCTCATCCTGCGCAGCAACTACGAGCTGGGCGACAAGGAGGGTACGGCCAAGGCCCTCGAGCAGCTGCTCCGTTACTACCCGACGCCGGAGACCTGGAAGAGCCTGCTCAAGACCTACTTCAACCAGGCCAAGGGTGACCAGGAGAAGCTCGCCCTCTACCGCCTGTCGCAGGACGTCGGCGCGCTCGAAAAGAGCAGCGACTATTTCGACATGGCCGAAGCGCTCATCGTCGAAGGGTTCCCGGCCGAGGGCCGGCGGGTCATCGAGGCGGGCATGGCCGCGAAGGTCTTCACGCCCGAAGAGGAGAATCGGGTCCAGCGGACACTGTCGTCCGCCGAGAAGGAACTCGCAAAGCAGTCGGCGGCCACGGCCGCGGCCGCCAAGTCAGTCGCGGCGGGCACCTCGGGCGAGGAAATGTACCAGGCCGGGCGGCTGTACTTCGGTCAGGGCAACTATCCGAAGGCGGTCGACGCCCTGCGCAAGGCGCTTGCCAAGGGCGGCGTCAGCGACGCGGACGACGCGAACATGCTGCTCGGGATTGCGCTCACCCGCACGAACCGCAACAGCGATGCCAGCAAGGCCTTCACCCAGGTCAAGGATCCCAAGCTGGCGGAAATCGCCCGCGTCTGGGTGCTGCACGCGAGCTGACGCGTACCGTCGGGTTCAGCCTCCGGGCGGCGGGGGCGCCGCGGCCGTCGCCGGTGCGGCCGCCGGCGTCTGAATAGCGATCTGCCAGAGCCGCCCGAGCTCCGCGAGCCTCGGATCCTTGATCGCCTGGAAGGCCTGCACCGCATCGGCGGATCGCCCTGCGCGTGCCAGCGCGATGCCGAGAAGCGTGTTGGCGTCGTCCGTGTCACTGACACCGCCCTTGGCGAGGCCCTTCTGGATGGCATCGGCGGCCTTGGAATAGTCCCCCGTGCTGAAGAAGAGCTTTCCGAGGGCCACCATCTCGTTACCGGTCTTCGCCGCAGCGAGCGCCGCATCCGCGCCGGGCAGCTCCTTGCGGTCCGCAGCGGCGCCCGACTGGGCACGCTCGAGGTCCTGTTCGGCGCGCGACTTCGCATCGCCGGTGAGCAGGCCTTCGGACATCCCCTTCTCGAGGATGCGCTTGGCTTCGCTCGGGAACCCGCCCGCGACCAGGGCGGTCGCCATCTCGGCGTACTCCTCGCCCTTGTCCAGCGACTTCGTGTCCTCCATCAGCCGGTAAAGGCTACGCAGCTCGCGATCGGTCTTGCTGGCAAAGAGCTGATTGTTGAGCAGGTCGTTCCAGTATTTCGGATCCGGGTAGTGCTTCACGAGCTGCTCGAGCGCAGCGAAGACTCCGGCGCGATCGTCGAGCTCGAGATTGCTCGCGAGCAGCACCTGCAGAATCGGCTCGCTGGGCTTTGCCGACCCGTCGACGACCTTCTGAGCCGTTTTGCGCGCGTTTGGATAGTCCTTCTGCAGGAAGTACGCCCGCGCGACCAGGTCGCCGATCTGCTGATCCGATGGCGCGCCAGCGAGATACTGGTTGCCGTACTCGACACCCTTCGCGTAGTTCTCCGTCTGGAAAAAGAGCTGGGTCAGGACCTTGGTGCGCTGAGGCACATCCGCGGCCGGCACGTAGCCGGTCTTGAATGCCGCCTCGAGAGCGGTGGCGGCGGCAGGGTAGTCCTTCTCGTTGATGGCCACGTACCCCGACAGCTCGTTGATCATGAATTCGTCGTACGGCCCCTTGCCCTCGACGGCGCGCGCCGCTTCGATGTGGGTCTTTGCCGTGGCCCAGTCCTTGGCCTGGATGGCTTCCTGTGCTGCGGCCAGCGGCTTCTGGACCTTGGGATTCAGCTTCGGCGGCTTGGGATCCTGCGCGACGGCGACGACCGGCAACGCCGACATCGCGACGGCCCCGACCAGGCCGGCAGCGGCCAGCGCAGCTCTCAGGACATGATTTGCCTTCTTCATCGCTCGCCCTCGCGGCATCGTGCAGGAAGGCGCATTGTAGCCTCTGCCCGCCGTGGGCCGCACCGGGCCCGGATCCGGAGGCAGGCGCATGCAGAGCAGGACCAGCCGCTGCTGGTAAAGTGGCGGCTTCAGGCGGATCAGCGGGAGCGTAAGCGGTGACCCACGCGGCGATCACGGGTTGGGGCAAGTGCATGCCGCCGGCCGTCCTGACGAACGATGACCTCGCCACGTTTCTCGACACCAGCGACGAGTGGATCACGAGCCGGACCGGGATCAAGGAACGGCGCATCTCACACGTGCCCCTTGGCGACCTCGCCTACGTTTCGGCGCATGCGTGCGCTTGCGGCCGCGGGGCTCGATCCAGCGGCCGTCGAGCTGATCGTGGTCGGCAGCTGCAGTGTCGACGATCTCGTTCCGAACCAGGCGTCGGGCCTGCAGGTCCGGCTCGGCGCGCGACGCGCCGGTGCCATGGACGTCAACACGGCCTGCACGAGCTTCCTCTACGCACTCAGCTCGGCGAACGCGATGGTACGCACCGGCGTCGTGCGCAACGCGCTGGTCCTGGGTGGCGAGCTGATCAGCTCGTTCATGGAGTGGGACAACCGCGGCGTTTCGGTGCTGTTCGGCGACGGTTGCGCCGCGGTCGTGATCGAGGCGACGGAGGCGGCCGAGGGCCTGCTCGGTGAAAGGCTGGGCTGCGACAGCGACGCACGCGACACGCTGGTGATCGAGGGCATGGGCGGCCGCTATGCCAACAGCGGCCGGATCTACGGCGACACCGCATGGGTGTTCGAGGGCCAGGAGATCTTCAAGCGCGCGGTGCTGGGCATGGCCGGCGCCTGCGCAGACGTGCTCGCGGGCCAGGGGCTGACGCCGGACGACGTGGCGCTCGTGATTCCGCACCAGGCGAACCTGCGCATCATCGAGGCCGTGGCGAAGCGCGCCGGCGTCGGGATGGATCGCGTTTTCGTGAACGTGCATCGCTACGGGAACATGTCCGCCGCAACGGTGCCCGTCGCGCTGGTCGAGGCGCTGGAAGAAGGCCGCGTTCAGCCGGGCAGTCTCCTGCTCATGCCGTCGTTCGGCGCGGGCCTCACGTGGTGCGCGCACCTCGTGCGCTGGGGCGACCGCGTAACGCCCAAGGGACTCTCGGATGCCGAGCTGCCGCCCTGCACTGAAACGGCGCTGCAGATCGTTCAATCAATGAGAGCCGGCAAGCAGCGCGCCTGACGCTGCTGGTCGCGAGCCGCGGATCTACCGATGTCGCCTGCGAACCGGGCGCTGCTGCAGATCCATTTCTGCGTCCTGCTCTGGGGCTTCACGGCGATCCTCGGCAAGCTGATCACGCTGCCCGCGCTGCCGCTGGTCTGGTGGCGCATGGTGATCGTGGTCGCGGTGCTCGCGATGCTGCCGCGGGTATGGCGAGCCGTGCGCGCGCTGCCACTGCGCCTCGTACTGGTGTTTGCCGGGATCGGCATCGTCGTCGCGCTGCACTGGCTCACGTTCTACGGCGCGATCAAGCTCGCCAACGCCTCGGTGGCAGCCACGTGCATGGCGGTGGGGCCGGTCTTCATGGCGCTCGTCGAACCCTGGATCGTGCGTCGACGCTTCGATCCGCGCGAGCTGCTGCTCGGCGTCGCGGCCATACCGGGCGTCGCGCTGGTGGTCGGCGGCACGCCCGCGGGCATGCGTATCGGCATCGCCGTGGGCATCCTGTCAGTGCTGCTGGTGGCGATCTTCGGCTCGCTCAACAAGCGCTACGTGACCCAGGGGGATGCGCTCGCCATCACCGGCATCGAGCTCGCAGCCGGCACGGTGTTCCTGACCCTGCTCGCCGCGACGCTGCCGCAGGCAGGCTTCGACCTGCCGCTGCCGGGGTTGCGCGATACGGCGCTCCTCCTGGTTCTCGCGATCGGGTGCACACTGCTGCCGTTCGCGCTGTCGCTGGTCGCACTCAAGCACACGAGCGCGTTCACCGCTCAGCTCGCGGTCAGTCTCGAGCCCGTCTATGCCATCGTGCTGGCGATAATTCTGCTCGGCGAGCAGCGCGAGCTCGGCACGGCGTTTTACGTGGGCGTCGGGATCATCCTCGTGACGGTGCTCGCGCACGCGCTGATGCGCGGGCGCGAACCAGGCGCCAGCCCAGGAGCAGCAGTAGAACGACCGAGTACACCAGGGGCTCGCGCAGGTCCGCCTTGACCTGCCACCAGAAGTGCACGCAACCGAGGATTGCCGCCGGGTAGACGAGCCGGTGCAGCAGCTGCCAGCGTCGCCCGAGCCGCCGTATCCAGCCGGCCGTCGAGGTCACGGCCAGCGGCACGAGCAACAGGAGCGCGCTCAGGCCGACGGTGATGAACGGCCGCTTCACGACGTCCTCGAGCATCGCAGCCACGTCGAACCACCGATCGAGCGTAAGCCAGGTCAGAAAATGCAGCGCGAGATAGGTGAATGCGAACAGGCCGAGCATGCGGCGCAGGCCGAGCAGCAGCGGGGCGCGCAGCATCGTGCGTAGGGGCGTGACGGCTAGGGTCACCAGCAGCAGTCGCAGTCCCCACTTGCCGAAGACATCCATGATGGCTTCCACTGGATTCGGGCCGAGCGACGGCCCCGCGATGCCAAACCCCCGGAGCACGAGGAACATGAGCGGCAGGCTGCACGCCGCGAACACGGCGATCTTCGCCACCGTGAGCGGCCGCAGGCGCGCACGACGCCGGGAAGACACGGGCGTTGCGACGGATGTCTCGATGAGCGCCATCGGGGCCTCAGAAATTCCGTCGCAGATCCAGGCCGCGATACAGCGACGCGACCTGCGCGGCATAACCGTTGAACGGAAGCGTCGGACGCGGCGGCGTGAGGAATGCGCCGCCGATGCGGCGCTCCCGCGCCTGACTCCACCGCGGATGGTCGACCTCGGGGTTCACGTTCGCGTAGAAGCCGTATTCATCCGGCGCCGACCGGTTCCACGAGGTCGGCGGCTGACGCTCGGTGAACCGGATCTCGACGATCGACTTGATGCTCTTGAAGCCGTACTTCCACGGCACGACGAGCCGCAGCGGTGCTCCGTTCTGATTGGGCAGCGCGCGCCCGTAGATGCCGACCGCGAGAATCGAGAGCGGATGCATGGCCTCGTCGATCCTCAAGCCCTCGACGTACGGCCAGTCGAGCACCGGGTAGCGCTGGCCGGGCATCTCGGCCGGCCGGTGCACCGTCTTGAACGCGACGAATTTCGCACGCGACGTCGGCTTGAACCGTCGCAACAGGTCACCGAGGGGCAAGCCCACCCAGGGGATGACCATCGACCACGCCTCGACGCACCGCAGGCGATAGATGCGCTCCTCGAGGGCATGGGGCTTGAGGATGTCTTCGAGCGTGAACTGGCCCTGCGTCTCAGCCTCGCCGGACACCTTGACCGTCCAGGGCGCGGGTCGAAACCGCGAGGCGTGCTTCGCCGGGTCGGACTTACCTGTACCAAATTCGTAAAAGTTGTTGTAAGTCGTTATATCTTCGAATGAATTCTTTGGCTCGTCGGTGCTCAGCGCCGCGTTGGGTGAGAACCGAAGGCCATCGGCCCTCTGAGCGGCCGCGATTCCGGGCAGCGCGAACGCCGAGGCGCGCCGCCAGAAACTGGCGCCGATTGAGGTACACCGCCTCCGGAGTGATCTCCGATGGACGCACGACAGGATCGGTGGGCCGGAATCTCACGCCTTACACCCGGATAACCAGCGCGGTTTTGCGCCTGCCTCCAATCTGACCGGTTCAACCGCCGGAATGTTTCCTCCCAAGGGTGCCGGGTCGCAGTTTCGCAGTTATTGCGTATTACTGCGCATTGCCGCCGGTTTGTTGGGAATCAAGGCCACGACCCGGCTGATACCGTGCTCCTGGGGCACCCCGAATTCGAGGTCGCCGGAGGCAAAGGATGCCGCGCGCATTGCGCATACACGCGCCGGGCGGGTTTTACCATGTCACTCTCAGGGGAAACCATCGCCAGTCCATATTCTTCAGTAGCGCCGACCGAGCACTGCTCGATGCAATCGTTGCCGAGGCAATTGACCACTGCGAAGTGCGGATCCACGCCTATTGCTGGATGACCAATCACGTTCACCTCCTCGTGGAGATATCGAGCGTGCCATTGGGAAGACTCATCCTGCGCATAGCCAGTCGTTACGCGCGAGCAGTCCAGGCGGCACTTGCGACCACCGGCCATCTGTTCGAGCGACGGTTCCACGCGGTGCTGGTGGACGCCGATTCCTACCTCCTTGAGCTCGTGCGTTACATTCACCTTAACCCGGTGCGTGCCGGCCTTGTTACTGACCCGTTTGACTACCCGTGGTCCGGTCATCGCGCCTACCGTGGCGCTGGTACATCGCCGTGGATGACTACGGACCGAGTTCTTGCCATGTTCAATCGGGACCTCCGCGCCGCGATCGATGCCTACGAGCGTTTCATGATCGCTGGCAGCACCGTTCGCTGGGGCGTCGGCGCACTGGCTACGCACCCCGATGACCACCGAATCCTCGGTGGCGATCAATTCGTGGCCCGGACTTTCGGTGCCGGGTGGCAACCGCGATCTCGGCAAACGCTGGACGAGCTGATCGCTGACTGCTGTCAGCAATTCGCGACCACTGACTTGGCGCTTGCCTCTCCGAGCCGAAGCAGGCGACTGGCCAAGGCGCGCGCCTGGATCGGACATCGAGCGGCCGCAGGTCGTATCGCAAGCGTGTCGACCGTTGCCCGCCGGCTCAATCGGAACGAGTCCGCGATCCGCCAACTGATGTGTCGGCACCCATGCCGGGGCCCGGACCAATAACTGCGAAACTGCGGCCCGGCACCTACAAGCTCCTACAAGCTCACGCTGGCCGTCCCCTTTGGCTGCACCGTCACGGGCTTCGACTTGCCCGCCTGCGCCTTGAGACGGACGGTGTAGGCGCCCGGCATGGCCGTCAGCGGTGCGCCGCCAGCGAAGCCCTGGGCGACGACCTGCCCCTTGGCATCCACCAGCTCGATGGCGGGCTGCAGGGACTGCAACAGCGCCTTGTCCAGACCTGCGGCATCACGCGCATCGAAGTACAGACCGCCGCCGGCGTCGCTCCAGTGGCGGAAGGTCGCCGCGAGCGCTTCGTCGTCGATGGCAAAGCCGACGATGTTCACACGCACGCCGACGCCGGCCTTTCTGATCTTCGTGATCGCCGCGGCTGCATCGCCACCACAGGTTTCCTCACCGTCTGTGAGCAGGATCACCAGGCGATCGCCGCGGGCGCCGCGCAGGTCCTCCGATACCTTCTCGAGGGAGGCGCCGATCGGCGTCCGGGCGTTGTTCTTCGCCTCGAGCTTCGCGATCCGCGCGCCGACGGCAGCCGGGTCGAGAGGCGCCAGCGGTATGTCGAGATCGGTCTGACATGAGTCGACCTCGCGACCGAATACCCGCATCGCAAACGGCGTGCCGGCGGGAATGTGCTCGGTGGTGAGCCGGGTCAGCGTCTGCCGGGCAATGTCGATTCGCCGCTGTTTTCCGATCCGCTGCAGCATGCTGCCCGAGGCGTCGAGAATGATCTCGATGGCATTGTCCGACCCATCTGCCGTGGCGACGGTCACGGTGACGAAGCCCGGCTCCTGCGCGGCGGGCGTAATCCGGATCGGCGCACGCGCCAGCGTCGCGTGGCTCTGGCCGGTGGAGTAGCGAAGCTCGTAGTCGCCCGGGGCCAGCGGCGCCAGGACTTTCGCAGGGTTACCCTGCGCGGTGTACCTGTAGTTTCCGCTCACGCCTTCCTTGGCGCCGACCGGCGTGATGGTCACGTAGTCGTTGAGGTTGTTCGGGCCCTGCCACTCGACGGGAAACGTGCTGCCTGCCACCGCTTCCGCGGGTCCCTTGATCGTGCCGTTGATCGGCGTCACCTCGAGCGCGGTGCCGGCGAGCGTGGCGTAGCTCTGCGCGGTGAGGTAACGGACTTCGTAGCTGCCCGCCTGGTCGGGAGCCGTCAATTCGAGCGGGCTGCCCTTTGACGTGTAGGCGTAGGGCCCGTACTGCCGCGCCGGCGTGCCCGCCTTCACGAGCGTCACGAAATCGCGTGGGTTGTCGGGGCCGGTCCACTGCACCTTGAACTTCGCCCCGGCCGCAACTTTCGCAGGCGCCGCGACCGTGGCCGTGACGCCCCCGATCACGATCGGACGCGTCCCGATGACCGTATCGCGCTCAGCCAGGAAGTAGCGCAACTCGTACTCGCCAGCCTGGTCCGGCGCGACGAGCGTGACGGGATTTCCCGCATTGGTATAGGCATAGGTGAGGTACGGGCGCTCGGCATTGCCGATCGCGACGTAGTCGCGGACGTTGCCCGGCCCGGTCCACTTCACCTGGAACTTCTTACCCGCTTCGACCTCGGCGGGGGCTTCGAGCGTGGCCTCGACTTCGTCGATGCGAATCGGGCTGCGGGCGAGTGTCGTGTAGGGGCTGTCGGCGGCGAGCAGCCGGACCTCGTACTCACCCGGCTTCGCCGGCGCCGTCAGTTTCAGCGCGCCGGGCTTTGCAACGTACTGATAGGCGTCGTAGGCGCCTTCGCGGGTTTCCTTCGGGACGATGGTGACGAAATCCCGTGGGTTGCTGCTGCCGGTGACCTTGACCGCGACCGGGGCGCCAATACCGGCGGTCGGCGGCGCCTCGAGGGTTGGCGACGCGAGCGCCGGCGCGGAAAACAGGGCCAGAACAAACGCGAGTCGGGCGCGCATGGAATCTCCCTCCGTGCGCCCGGTGCGCACGCGTGATCAGGCAGCCTTGCCCGCACTCGCGAGCTGACGCACGACGTAGTGCAGGATGCCACCGTGCTGGAAGTATTCCCGCTCTTTGGGCGTGTCGATCCGTACGCGCGTCTCGAAGCGGATCGGTGCTCCGGTCGCGGGCGTGGCCACGACGGTGACCTGCTTCGCGGCGCCGCCGTTCAAGCCGATGATCTCGTAGCTTTCCCGGCCCGTGAGGCCGAGCGACTGCGCCGACTCGCCGTCCCGGAACTGAAGCGGCAACACTCCCATGCCGATCAGATTCGACCGGTGGATGCGTTCGTAGCTCTCCGCGATCACAGCCCTCACGCCCAGCAGCATCGTGCCCTTCGCCGCCCAGTCGCGCGACGAGCCGGTGCCGTATTCCTTGCCGGCAATCACGAGGAGCGGCGTGCCCTCACCCTTGTACCTCATGGCGGCGTCGTAGATGGACAGCTGCTCGCCGCCCGGGATATGCACCGTCACGCCGCCCTCGGTACCGGGGGCGAGATTGTTGCGCAGGCGGATGTTCGCGAAGGTGCCGCGCATCATCACCTCGTGGTTGCCACGCCGTGCTCCGTAAGAGTTGAAGTCCACCGGCTGCACGCCCTGCCCGACGAGATATTTCGCTGCGGGACTGGACTTCGCGATGTTACCGGCAGGCGAGATGTGATCCGTGGTGACGGAATCACCGAGCAGTGCCAGCACGCGCGCGCCATGGATATCCGCCACGGCGTTCGGCGTCATGCCCATGCCGTCGAAATAGGGCGGATTGCGGACGTAGGTCGAGGCGGGCTCCCAGCGGTAGATCTGGCCCTGCGGTACCTTGATGCCGTTCCAATGCTCGTCGCCCTGGAAGACGCTCGCATAGCCCTGCTTGAACATGTCCGAGTCGACGCTGCCCGCGATGGCGCGCTGGATCTCCTGGGGCGTCGGCCAGACGTCGCGAAGGTAGACGGGCTTGCCGTCGGCGCCGGTTCCCAGCGGCTCGGTCCCGAGGTCGATGTCCATCGTGCCCGCGAGCGCGTAGGCCACCACCAGCGGCGGCGAGGCCAGGTAGTTCATCCGCACTTCCGGGTGTACGCGGCCCTCGAAGTTGCGGTTGCCCGACAGCACCGACACGCCGACGACATCGCCTGCGCGCACGGCCTCGGAGATCTCGGGGCGCAGCGGACCGGAGTTGCCGATGCACGTCGTGCAGCCGTAACCCACGACGTAGAACCCGATCCCTTCCAGGTCGGCGAGCAGCCCGGCCTTGCGCAGGTAATCCGTCACCACCCTTGAGCCGGGGGCGAGACTGGTCTTCACCCAGGAGCGGGACGTCAGTCCCAGCGTTCGAGCCTTGCGCGCGAGCAGGCCAGCGCCGACCAGCACCGCCGGATTCGACGTGTTCGTGCAGCTCGTGATCGCAGCGATCAGCACCGCACCGTCGGCGAGCTCGAAGCTGGCGCCTCCCGAGCTCACGCTTGCGCGTCCGGTGGCCTGGGCATTCGTCACGCGCCGCTCGTCGATCATCTTCGCCAGGCTCGTGCGGTAGGCGGCCTTCGAGGTGCGCAGCGGCACCCGGTCCTGCGGACGCTTGGGGCCCGCGAGGCTGGGCTCGACGCTCGCGAGATCGAGCTCGAGGACGTCGCTGTACTCGGCCTCCCGCATGCCGTTCGTGCGCCACATGCCCTGCGCCCGGGCATAGGCCTCGACGAGCGCTATCTGTTCGTGGCTCCGGCCCGTGAGCGCGAGGTAGCGGCAGGTTTCCTCGTCGATCGGAAAGATCGCGCAGGTGCTGCCGAATTCCGGCGACATGTTCGCGATGGTTGCGCGATCCGCCAGCGGCAGCCCCGCGAGGCCGTCGCCGAAGAACTCGACGAACTTGTCGACGACCCCCTTCTTGCGCAGCATCTCAGTCACCGTGAGCACCAGGTCCGTCGCAGTCGACCCCGCGGGGAGCGCGCCCTTGAGACGGAAACCGACCACCTGCGGGATCAGCATCGTCACGGCCTGGCCCAGCATCGCGGCCTCGGCCTCGATGCCGCCGACACCCCATCCGAGCACGCCGAGGCCGTTCACCATCGTGGTGTGCGAATCGGTGCCGACCAGCGTGTCGGGATACGCGCGACGCACGCCGTTGCGCTCGTCGTGGAATACCACCCGCGCGAGGTGCTCGAGATTGACCTGGTGAACGATCCCGGTGTTCGGCGGCACAACCTTGAAGTTGCTGAACGCCGTCTGCCCCCAGCGCAGGAACGCATAGCGCTCGCCGTTGCGGGCGAACTCGATCGCGTTGTTCTGCTTGAGCGCGTCCGGCGTGCCGTATTCGTCGACCTGTACGGAATGGTCGATGACGAGCTCCGCCGGCGCGAGCGGATTGATCTCCTGCGGATTTCCGCCAAGCCGGGTCATTGCCTCGCGCATCGCAGCAAGGTCGACGATCGCGGGGACACCGGTGAAGTCCTGCATGATCACGCGCGCCGGCGTGAAGGCGATCTCGTGGCTGGGTGTGGCGTGCGGATCCCAGCGAAGCAAGGCCTCGACGTCGGCGCGGCTGACGCTGACGCCGTCCTCGAATCGAAGCAGGTTTTCGAGCAGGATCTTGAGCGAGAAGGGCAGGCGGCCGACGTCGTGACCCTGCAGGGCTGCGAGACTGTGAATTTCGTACGACTGGCCACCCGCATCCAGGGTCGTGCGGGTCCTGAAACTGTCCTTCATGGAACCTCCGGGGCAGCGACGGCCCGAGCCTTGGAATTATAGCCGCATCGCTGCCTCGATGATCGCGCCGCCCAGGCAGACCTCACCGTCGTAGAAGACCGCCGATTGCCCCGGCGTGACGGCGCGCTGCGGGCTCATCATCCGGACGCGACAGCGGCCGTCGTCGAGCACCGTCGTCTCGCAGGGCTGATCGGCCTGCCGATAGCGCAGCTTGACCGTACCGCGGAAGCTCGTGCCGGGCGGCGATCCGGCGATCCAGTGCGCAGGACCGGTCAGGATTTCCCTGCTCATGAGCAGCGGATGCGTCGGGTCCTGCACGACGAGCAACCGGTTTCCGTCGAGCAACTTGCCCGCGACGAACCACGGCGCCTCCGCGGCGCCGCGCACGCCACCCAGCCCGAGTCCCTGTCGCTGGCCGAGCGTGTAATACATCAGGCCGCGATGCGCGCCGAGGCGCACGCCCTCCGGCGTCTCGATCGGCCCGGGCTGCGCGGGCAGGTAGTTCGAAAGAAATTCACGGAAAGGCCGCTCGCCGATGAAGCAGATCCCGGTGCTGTCGCGCTTGTCGTGCACCGGCAGCGCGAACTCGCGCGCGAGACCGCGGACCTCGTCCTTCGTGCGTTCGCCGACCGGAAACAGGCAGGACTCGAGCGCCGCCGCCGGCACCGTATGCAGGAAGTAACTCTGGTCCTTGGCGCGATCCGCGGCGCGCAGCAGCCGCACCTCGCCGGAGGACCGATCCAGCCGCGCGTAGTGCCCCGTGGCGAACCAGGCGGCACCCAATCGACGCGCGTGATCGAGGCACACGCCGAACTTGATCTCGCGGTTGCAGGCGACGTCGGGATTCGGCGTGCGTCCCGCCGCGAGCTCGTCCAGGAAGTGGCGGAACACCCGCTCGCGGTACTCGGCCGCGAAGTTCACCGTGTGCAGCGGGATGGCGAGCTCGTCACAGACGCGGCGTGCGTCCTGCAGGTCCGCCGCAGCGGTGCAGTAGCCGTCGTCGTCGTCCCAGTTGCGCATGAAGAGCGCGTGGACCTCGCGTCCTTCGCGCGCCAGCAGCGCAGCCGCGACCGCCGAATCCACTCCGCCCGAGATGCCGAGAACCACCCGATCCGCGTTCACGCGCGGATTATGCCTCGCCGGTGCCGGGTCGCAGTTTCGCAGTTATTCCTGCGAAGCTAAGGCGCGTCGTCCGTCGTTGTATGAATAACTGCGAAACTGCGACCCGGCACCGGGGAGGGGATGGCCGGATCCAGATGGTTGATGAGCGAGCAGGGATGGCGGATCCCGGCGAGGAAATCGTCCACGCAGCGCAGCACGAGCGGGCTGCGCAGGCGCAGACCGGGGTCTGCAAGCTGCGCGCGGGTCAGCCAGCGCAGCCGGAGGATCGCGCGATCAGGAGGCCGGGGTGCCTCGCAGGCTTCCAGGGCGCCGCTGAACGCCACGCGCAGAAAGCTGCGGCCGGACGGCTCCGGTCGCCAGAGGTAGATGCCGACGATCGCATCCGGCCGGAAGCGCCAGCCGGACTCCTCGAAGGTCTCGCGGATGACCGCATCCACGAAGGACTCGCCGTCTTCGAGATGCCCGGCGGGCTGGTTGAGCACCAGGCGGCCGCTCGCACGCTCCTCGACGAGCAGGAATTTCCCGTCACGCTCGGCGACGGCCGCGACCGTGACGTCCGGCTTCCATACCATACGTTGATTATATGCAGGTCTGGAAACGGGGATCAGAAGTCGATCGCGGTCGCGCGCAGCTCGGGCTGAATCACGCTGCCAACCCAGGCTTCGTCGAAGTACGTCATGTAGCGGCGCACGACATTGACGTCGTCGAACTCCACGATGCCGTCCCAGCGCGAGGCCTGCTGCCGGTACGCGATCGCCCGGTCGTCGGCCACGATGAATGCACAGGGGTTACCGCGGAACTCCGGCGAGACGTTGCGCAGGTCGAGGTAGCTCGTGAGGCGCCGCGCCATCTGCAGGAACCGGTTACCCTCGCGCACCACCCGGCCCGGATCCGAGATGAGCACGCGCACGCGCGCGTGGCTGCGCGCCAGCACGAGTCGCTTCATCGGCTCGAGGAACAGGTCGTGATCGTAGAGCTGCGGCTCGAGGTCGGGCGTGTAGATCGCGAGACCGCGTTGCGCACGGGTGGCGATTTCGGCGACGGCCGCCCGGTACTCATCGACGGTCGTGAGGATGCTCCGTGTCCCGGTGACGTTCAGCTTGTTCTTCATCTCGGTGCCCGATCCGCAGGTACATCCGCCGATGCGGGATTCCGACCTCCACGAATTCCGGCCCATCGGCCTGGAAACCCAGCCGCGCGTAGAACCCGATTGCGGAGGATTGCGAGTTCAGATGAACCTGCGTGAGCCCTAGCGTCCCTGCCAGATCCACCAGGTGGCCGACCATCGCGCCGCCGATCCCGGTGCCGCGGTACTGCGGCAGTACTGCGACGCGACCGATCTTACCGGCGGGATCCAGCCGCGCTGTGCCGACTGCGTCACGTTTCGGCGTGACTGCCAGAGTGTGCCAGCTCAGCGGGTCGGCGGCATCCCATTCCTCGTGCTCCGGGACCCCCTGTTCCACGACGAATACGCGGCGCCGCACGGCCTCGATCCCCGGGCGATCCGTGCTCCAGCTGGCGCCGACCACCCGGACGCCTTCGGGCATCACACCTCCCGCGCGAGCCGTGCGGCGAGGCCCACGTAGCGGGCCGGGCTCAGCCCGGCGAGCCGGCGGCGGGCCTCGTCGGGAATCGGCAGCCTGGCGATGAACTCGCCGATGACTGCCGCATCGACGCTGCGCCCGCGTGTCAGCGCCTTGAGCTGCTCGTAGGATTCGGCGACGCCATAGCGGCGCATCATGGTCTGGATCGGTTCGGCGAGGAGCTCCCAGTTCGCGTCGAGGTCAGCCGTCATGCGTCCGGTGTCGACCTCGAGGCGCGCGAGCCCGCGGCTCACCGATTGCACCGCGATGTCGGCGTGCGCGAGCGCCACGCCGAGATTCCTCAGTACGGTCGAGTCGCTGAGGTCGCGCTGCCAGCGGGACACCGGCAGCTTCTCGGACATGAAGCGCAGCAGCGCATTGGCGAGCCCGAGGTTGCCTTCGGCATTCTCGAAGTCGATCGGGTTGACCTTGTGCGGCATCGTCGAGGAGCCGGTCTCGCCCGCGACGAACTTCTGGCGGAAGTACCCCAGCGAGACGTAGCCCCACAGGTCCCGGCAGAGGTCGATCAGGACGCTGTCGGTGCGCGCCAGCGCGTCGCAGTATTCCGCGATCCAGTCGTGAGGCTCGATCTGCGTCGTGTACGCGCTGTGCGCGAGCCCCAGCGATTCCACGAATCGCCGGGCGATTCCCGGCCAGTCGAGCTCCGGATAGGCGGCCACATGGGCGTTGAAGTTGCCGACCGCGCCGTTGAATTTTCCACGGATCGGCACGCCCGCGAACACGCCCGCCTGCTGGCGGAGCCGGTGTGCGAATACGGCGATCTCCTTGCCGAGCGTAGTCGGGCGTCGCAGGCTGGCCGTGGGTGCGCGACATCATCGCGTCCTCGGCATGCGCATGCGCCATCGCGCGCAACGACTCGACGAGCGTGGTGAGCCGCGGCAGCAGCACGCGGTCGCGGGCATCCTGGCACATCAGCGCATAGGCGAGGTTGTTGATGTCCTCCGACGTACACGCGAAATGCACGAATTCGATGCGCCCGGCCCAGCCGGCGTGCGCCGCCAGACGGCGCTTGAGGAAGTACTCCACCGCCTTGACGTCGTGGTTGGTTTCCCGCTCGAGCTGCTTGACCTCGGTGGCGTCCGCCGGGGAAAAGCGCGTCACGAGTTCCTGCAGGGCGTCGAGGTCGGTCGAGGAAACGTCGCGGAGCTCGTCGACCCCGGGGTGCTGCGCGAGCGCCCGCAGCCACGCCGCCTCGACGCGCACCCGGGCGCGGATCAGACCGGCCTCGCTGAAGATCCCGCGCAACTCCGCGCAGCGCGTCGCGTAGCGGCCGTCGACGGGCGACAGCGCCGACAGTGGGGTCAGGCTCATGCGCGGCATCCGGGAATGCTAGGATTTGCGATGATACCGCAGGCCTCTGTCGGGGCGCCTGCGCGCGCCGCGGCGGAGCCGGTTTCGTGGCGGCGATGCGGACCAGCCATCGGGAGTGCAAGCGCATGTCCACCGACGATTTCCGCGTGGAACGCGACAGCATGGGCGAGCTGCGCGTGCCCGCGAATGCGCTCTGGGGCGCACAGACACAGCGCGCGGTCCAGAACTTTCCGATCAGCGGGCTGGCGATGCCGAGGGGATTCATCCGCGCGCTCGGCCTCGTCAAGTGGGCGACCGCCGGCGCGAACCTGGAGCTCGGCGAGCTCGATCGCGTGCGTGCGTTTGCGATCCAGAAGGCCGCACTCGAGGTCGCCGACGGGCGGCACGATGCCCACTTCCCGGTCGACGTATTCCAGACCGGCTCGGGCACCAGCAGCAACATGAACGCGAACGAAGTGATCGCGCGGCTTGCGAGCCGTTACGCCGACGGGATCGCGGTGCACCCCAACGACCACGTCAATCGCAGCCAGAGCAGCAACGACGTGTTCCCGACGGCGCTGCACCTTTCGGCGGCGCTCGCCGTCGCTGAGCAGCTCCTGCCCGCGCTCAAGGAACTGTCCGGCACGATCAGCCGCAAGTCCGCCGACATCGCCGAAACGGTCAAGACGGGCCGCACGCACCTCATGGACGCGATGCCGCTCACCTTCGGCCAGGAGCTCGGCGCCTGGCGCACGCAGATCGAGGACGGCGTCGCGCGGATAAACTCCTGCCGGCCGCGATTGCATGCGCTGGCCCAGGGTGGCACGGCGATCGGCAGCGGCATCAACGCGCCCCCTGCATTCGGCGCCCGCGTCGCCGCGCTGCTGTCGCGACAGACGTCGCTCGACCTGCGGCCGAGCCGCGACTTCTTCGCCGCGCTCGCCGCCCAGGACACCGCCGTCGAGCTCTCCGGTCACCTGCGCACGGTCGCGGTATCGCTCATGAAGATCACCAACGACCTGCGCTGGATGAACAGCGGGCCGCTCGCCGGCCTGTCCGAGATTGCACTCCCGGCGCTGCAGCCCGGCAGCAGCATCATGCCGGGCAAGGTCAATCCGGTCGTCCCGGAGGCGGTCGCCATGGTCGCGGCCCAGGTGATGGGCAACGACGTCACGATCGCCGTCGCCGGCCAGTCTGGCAGCTTCCAGCTCAACGTCATGCAGCCGGTGATCGCCTTCAACCTCCTGCAGAGCATCGAGCTGCTCGCCAACGGATCGCGCACGCTCGCGCGGAGCGCGATCGCCGGATTCACGGTGAACGCGCGCCGGATCGCGGTCGCGCTCGATCGCAACCCGATGCTCGTCACCGCGCTCAATCCGGTGATCGGCTACGAGAAGGGCGCCGCGATCGCCAAGAAAGCCTATGCCGAGGGGCGCCCGATCCGGGAAGTGGCCGCCGAGATGACGGACCTGAGCGAGGAGGAGCTCGCGAAGCTCCTCGATCCCGCGGCGCTCACCCGCGGCGGAGTCCGTCAGGGCGGCTCCGGTGATTGAGCCCGCGCAGCGGCGACCCGGGACGCCCCCGACGCTGCGCGAGCGCATCGAGCTGCGGCTGGCGCGTACGGCCGGGACGGGGAGTCCCGAAGCCGCCCGGATCGCCGGGCTCGCCCAGTCGCAGAGCACGGTACAGCAGCTGCGCGAATTCCTGCCGAAGACCTGGTCCCGGGCTGCGGTGCTGGTCCCGCTGGTCGACCGGCCGGACGGGCTCACGGTGCTCTTTACGCAGCGCTCGGCCCAGCTCACGCATCATCCCGGGCAGGTCAGTTTTCCCGGCGGGCGCATCGAGCCCGGCGACGCCGGCGCATGGGAAGCGGCGCTGCGCGAAGTCGACGAGGAGATCGGTCTCTCGCGTGACCGGATCCGGCTCGTGGGCTACCTGGACGACACGCTCGTGATCTCCGGGTTCGTCGTGACGCCCGTGGTTGCGTACGTGACGCCGGGCTTCGAGCTGCGGCTCGACCGCACGGAGGTGGACGAGGCTTTCGAGGCGCCGCTCGAATTCCTCCTTGATCGGTCGAACCACGTGCCGACGACGCGACGCCTCGGCGGCCATTCGTTCACGAGCTGGGACATCCCCTGGGAAGGTCGCCGCATCTGGGGGGCGACCGCTGGAATGCTCGTCTCGTTCGCCGAGCTGCTCGAGGAACCCTGAGGCATGGCCATCGGGCGGCTGCTCGAGATCATGCGCCGGCTGCGGGACCCCGAGCGCGGCTGCCCGTGGGATCGCGAGCAGACCTGGCTCACGATCGCACCGCACACGATCGAGGAGGCCTACGAGCTCGAGGACGCCATTCGCACGGGCGATCCCGGGCACGTAAAAGACGAGCTCGGCGATCTCCTGTTCCAGGTTGTCTGCCAGGCGCGGATCGCCGAGGAGCAGGGTGTCTTTGCATTCGACGACGTGGTCGATTCGATCTGCGACAAGCTCGAGCGTCGCCATCCACACGTATTCGGTGACCTGCGGGCGGAAAGCGCGGCACAGGTATCGACCGCCTGGGAGGCGGGCAAGGCGCGGGAACGCGCTGCCCGCGGCCGGCAGGGTGCGCTCGACGGGGTCGCGGTCGGGCTGCCCGCGCTCACGCGGGCGGCGAAGCTCGGCCAGCGGGCCGCACGTGTCGGTTTCGACTGGCCGGGCCCGCAGGGTGTCATCGACAAGCTGCGCGAGGAGCTCGCGGAGATTGACGCGGCGCTCGCGGGCGGCGGGCCATCGGAAGCAGGGGCGGAGCTTGGCGACCTGCTCTTCAGCGCGGCGCAGCTCGCGCGGCACCTCGGGCTTGATCCGGAAACCTGCGCGCGTGCGGCGAACCGGAAGTTCGAGGAGCGCTTCTCCTTCATCGAGCAGACCCTGGCCGCACACGGGCGCGGCGCGGGCGACGCCTCGCCCGCGGAGCTCGAATCACTGTGGGAACTCGCGAAGCGGCAGCAATCCTGAGGCGCGAAGCACGCGGCGCCTCGGTGCCGGCGATCCGCTACGACGAAAGTCTGCCGGTACACGCGCGGCGGGCTGAGATCGCCGCGGCCATCGCCACATCCCCGGTCGTCATCGTGAGTGGCGCGACGGGGAGCGGCAAGAGCACGCAGATTCCGAAGATCTGTCTCGAGCTCGGCCGTGGGCTCGACGGAATGATCGGGCACACCCAGCCGCGCCGCATCGCCGCGCATGCGCTCGCCGAGCCGACTCGCTGCCGAGCTCGGCACCGCGGTCGGAGACCTCGTCGGCTACCAGGTGCGATTCGTAGACCGCACCGGCCCGCGCACGCTCGTCAAGCTCATGACCGATGGCGTGCTCCTCCGCGAGCTCGAGCGTGATCCCTGGCTCAACCGGTACGACACGCTCATCCTCGACGAGGCGCACGAGCGCAACCTCAACCTCGACTTTCTGCTCGGCATCTGCCGACGTCTCGTAAAACGGCGGCCGGAGCTGCGGGTCGTGGTGACGTCGGCGACGATCGAGACGCGACGCTTCGCCGAGTACTTCGATGGAGCACCGGTCATCGAGGTCGAGGGTCGAAGCTTCCCCATCGAGCTGCGCTATCGGCCGATCGACCCGGAGGAGGAGGTACCGACGCCGCTCGCTTCGGCGGTTCAGAAGGCCGTCGGTGAACTCGCGGACGACTCGCGCGGAATCAAGGGCGATACGCTGGTATTCCTGCCGGGGGAGCGGCAGATACAGGAGTCGCTCGAGCTGCTCAAGCGCGAAGGGCCGGGTGGCTACGAGCTCCTGCCGCTCTATTCGCGGCTCTCGACGCCCGACCAGGAGCGGATCTATGCGCCGCATGCGTCGCCCAGGGTCATCCTCGCGACCAACGTCGCAGAGACCTCGCTCACGATCCCCGGCGTGCGCTTCGTGGTCGATTCAGGGCTCGCCCGCATCAGCCGCTACAGCCCGCGCGCCAAGCTGCAGCGTCTTCCGATCGAGCCGGTTTCCCGCGCGAGCGCCGACCAGCGCAAGGGACGCTGCGGGCGCGAGGGCGAGGGCATCTGCGTCCGGCTCTATGCCGAGGAGGACTTTGCCGCGCGGCCCGAGTACACCGAGCCAGAGATCCGCCGGACCAATCTCGCGAGCCTGATCCTGCAGATGGCCGCGCTCGGTCTCGGCGCGCCGGAGGAGTTTCCGTTTCTCGACCCCCCGGACGCTCGGCTGCTCAACGATGGCTATCGCCTGCTCGCCGAGCTCTCGGCCGTGGACGGTGAACGCCGTATCACGCAGCTCGGCCGCCGCATGGCGCGCCTGCCGGTAGACCCGCGGCTCGCGCGCATCCTCGTCGAGGCGGCGCGTCTCGGAGTCTTGAGAGAGTGCCTGGTGATCGTCGCCTTTCTCAGCATCCCGGATCCCCGCGAACGACCGACCGGCCGGCTCGAGGCCGCGGACGAGCGCCATGCAACGTTCGCGGATCCACGCTCGGATTTCGTGATGGTGCAGAACCTCTGGCGCGCGATTGGCGAGCAGTCCGCCGCGGGATCGCGGGTGCTGCGGCGTTTCTGCCGTGACAATTTCCTGTCGTGGCCTCGGGTCCGCGAGTGGCAGGACCTGCATGCAGAGCTGACCTCGATCGCGCGCTCGCCGCGGCGTTCGGCGGAACCGGCCACGGCGCCCCATGCGGCCCTGCATCGGGCGCTGCTCTCGGGATTTCTCGGCGGCATCGGCGTGCGAGACGACGAGCGGACGTATCTCGGCGCCCGCGACACGCGCTTCGTGATCGCTCCGGGCACTCCGCTCGCGCGACGCCGTCCGCACTGGGTCATGGCAGCGAGCCTGGTGGAGACCGGGCGCGTCTACGCGCGGATGGTTGCCCAGATCCAGCCGTCCTGGATCGAGGCCGCCGCGACACACCTGGTCCGGCGCAGCTACGACGATGCGGAATGGTCCGCCGAGCGAGGAATGGTCCTCGCGCGCGAAACGGTCTCGCTTTACGGGCGGGTGCTTCACGCCGGCCGCATGATCGACTTCGCGACGGTCGATCCCGTGACCGCGAGACGCATATTCGTCGAGGAGGCGCTGGTCCGGGACCGAGGTGGACCCCAGGGCGCCTTCCGCAGTAGAAACGCCGTGGCCATAGCAGCCATCCAGGACCTCGAGGCGAAGCTGCGACGGCGCGATCTGCTGGTGGGCGACGCGGCCATCGCGGATTTCTACCTCGAGCGGATTCCGCCGAAGGTGGCAGACCTTCGTGGGTTCCGACGCTGGTGGCAGGTCGAGGAAGCACGCAACCCCCAACTGCTCGATCTGCCGCGCGAGCAGCTGCTCGCAGGCCCGCCGCCGGCTTTTGCACCAACTGATTTTCCGGACTGTCTGGAGGTCGAAGGAAACGACATCAGACTCGAGTACGTGTTCGATACGACGGCCGAGGACGACGGCGTCACGCTCGTGCTGCCGCGACCGCTGCTATCCGCCCTGCGCCCCAGGCAGATCGAGCGGCTCGTGCCAGGCTGGCTGCGCGACAAGGTCATCGCGATGCTGCGCGGACTGCCGAAGGAGATTCGCCGGTCACTCGTGCCGATACCGGACGCGGCGGAGCGGTTCCTCGCCGAAGCGGGGCGGCACATGGACGAGTCACTGGCCGCCACGCTCGCGGCATTCGTCACCGCCGAGTGCGGGACCCCCGTGACACAGGAAACGATCGCCGCGATCGCGCTGCCGCCCTGGCTCCGGATGAATATCCGCGTCGTCGATCGAGGCTGGTCGGGTGGTGCGCAGCGGACGGGACCTGGGGGAATTGCGCCGGGTCCTGGGGTCCGTGGACCCTGCGGCCATCGCAGGCAACGTTGAGCCCTGGCGGAGATCGGGAATTCGGCGCTGGGATTTCGGCGCCATCCCGGCGGAAGTGGTCGTGACGACCGGCGGCGTGAGGTTTGCGATGCACCCGACCGTCGAGGACCGCGCCGATTCCGTGAGCCTTGGTCTGCATCCCAAGGCCGCGACCGCGGAGGCGATCACCCGCACCGGGTTGACACGGCTGGCCGCGCTCACGCTGCCGCAGCAGCACGCGCTCGTGCGGCGCAACGCGGCCTCGGATCGCGAGCTCACGCTGTGGCTCGCCGCCGCCGGCCTGGGCCGGGACGTCTTCGACGAGTTGGCGGACCGCGCGGTCGCGACGGCCGTGTTGAACGAGCAGCGTCCGCTGCCGCGCACCGAGGTGGAGTTCGCCGCGCAGATCGAGGAGGGAAGAAGCGAGATCGCCGCAGCAGGCGACGAGGCGATCCGGGTGGTGCGCGCCACGGCACAGGGACTCGCGCAGACGCGATCGGGACTTGCGGCCTTGTCGTCGTCGGCATTTGTCGATGCTCGCACGAGCATCCTGGCGGACCTGGCGAGGCTGACCGCGCCGGGCTGGGTGCGCCTCACGCCTGCGGCCTGGTTTCGACAGCTCCCGAAGTATGCACAGGCGGCCGCTCGCCGCGTCGCGCGCTTGCCTCAGGATGCTGCGCGCGATCAGCCGCCTCGCCGCACAGGTCGAACCCTGGGCGCGGGCGCTCACGGCGTTGGAGGCGGCCTCGACCGAAGGCAGGCTCGATCCACGGCTCGAGGAGCTGCGCTGGGCGATCGAGGAATTCCGTCTCTCGCTCCACGCTCAGGAGCTGCGCACGCGCGCGCCCGTGTCGGCGCAGCGGCTCGAAGCGCTCCTCCGCTCGGCGCGCCGGTCAGGCGAGTAGCTATCGAGCATCGGTGCCGGGTCGCAGTTTCGCAGTTATTCATGCAATCATGAACGACTCGCAAGAGTCTCGCGAAATAACTGCGAAACTGCGACCCGGCACCAAGTGAATAGCTAGGGCTTGTCGAGGAACGGCCGGACCAGGTCGATCGGCAGCGGGAAGACGATCGTCGTGGTCTTCTCGCTCGAGATGTCGGCCAGTGTCTGCAGATAGCGCAGCTGCAGCGCCTTGGGTTCCGCCCCGAGCATCGCAGCCGCCTCGACCAGCTGCGCCGCCGCCTGTTTCTCGCCCTCGGCGTGGATGATCTTCGCGCGGCGCGTGCGCTCGGCCTCCGCCTGCTTCGCCATCGCGCGGATCATGTTCTCGTTCAGGTCGACGTGCTTGATCTCGACGTTCGCGACCTTGATGCCCCAGGCATCGGTCGCGTGGTCGAGGATTCGCTGGATGTCCACGTTCAGCTTGTCGCGCTGCGACAGCATGGTGTCGAGCTCATGCTGACCGAGCACGGAGCGCAGCGTCGTCTGCGCGAGCTGGCTCGTCGCCTCGAAGGGATTGGCGACCTGGATGATCGCCTTTTCCGGATCGACGATCCGGAAGTACACGACCGCGTTCACCTTCACCGAGACGTTGTCCCGCGAGATCACGTCCTGCGTCGGGACGTCGAGCACGATGACGCGCAGGTCCACCTTGACCATCTTCTGGATCAGCGGAATCAGGATGATCAGGCCGGGCCCCTTGACGCCGGTGAAGCGGCCGAATGTGAAGATCACGCCGCGCTCGTACTCGTTGAGGATCCGGAAAATCTGGGTTACCAGCACCAGGGCGACCACCACGACAAAGGCCAGCGTTGCGAAGCTCAACATGTGTGTTTCCCCTGCAATCAGTCGGAATCGGGTTCGACCACCAGCGTGAGCCCGTCGCGGCTCAGGATCCGCAGTCGCTGGCCCGCGCGCACCGGCACGCGAGCTGGTCGCGTTCCAGAATTCGCCGTGCACCCGCACGACGCCGCGCTCGGCGAAGCCCTCCACGGCCTCGGCGCGCTCGGTGAGGAGCGCCTCGCCCCCGGACACGACCGGGCGCCGCCGCGCGCGGACGGCGAAGGACACGATCGCAAGCAGCAGCAGCGCCGCCGGCGAGCGCCATCCCGCCGATGAGCTGCCAGGCGATGCCGAAGCCCGGCACGTCACGGTCGAGCAGCATCACCGAGCCGATCACGAAGGCGACGATGCCGCCCAGGCCCAGCGCGCCGAACGATGGCGCGAAGCTCTCCGCGATGATGAGCAGCACGCCGAGCGCAATCAGCGCGAGCCCGGCGAAGTTGACCGACAGGACCTGGAAAGCGAACAGCGCAAGCAGCAGGCTGATCGCACCAACGACGCCCGGCAGCACGGCGCCCGGGTTGTAGCCTTCGAGCAGCAGGCCGTAGATCCCGATCAGCATCAGCAGGTACGCCACGTTCGGATTCGTGATCAGCGACAGCACCCGGGTTCGCCAGTCGGGCTCGACGGCGCGCAGCGGCAAGCCGGCGGTCTGCAGCGTGACCTCGCCTGACGGCAGCCGCACCACCCGTCCGTCCAGCGCCTTGAGGAGCGCGGGCAGGTCATCGGCGACCAGGTCGATGACCCCTTGCTTCAGCGCCTCGCCGGCCGAGAGGCTCGCGCCCTCGCGTACCGCCGTCTCCGCCCAGTCCGCATTGCGGCCCCGCAGCTCGGCCAGGCTGCGGATGTAGGCGACCGCATCGTTGACCGCCTTGCGCTCGAGCGCATCCGAAGGTGCGGGTGCGGGCTTCTTGTCTTCGCCGTCACCCTTGCCTTCGTCGGCGGCCGGCGGATTGTCGTCGGGAACCGGTGGACGGGCGCCGCCGGGCGAACCGCCGATCTGGACCGGCGTAGCCGCGCCCAGATTCGTGGCTGGCGCCATCGCCGCGACATGACTCGCGTAGACGAGGTAGGTGCCCGCGCTCGCAGCGCGCGCGCCGTTCGGGGAAACGTAGACGACCACCGGCACGGTGGATGCGAGCATGGCCTGGATCATGTCGCGCATCGCCGTGTCGAGCCCACCCGGCGTGTCGAGCGTGACGACGACGAGACGTGCGCCGGATTCGGCGGCGTCTTCGAGTGCGCGCACGAAGTAGTCGCTGGTCGCCGGCCCGATCGCGTCGTCGACCGGGATGAGGACGATGCCAGCATCGACCGCCGCGGGCTGCGCGCCGCCTGCGCCGCTCTCCGGAACGCCGGGTGCTGGCGCATCCGCCCGGGCCGCCGCAACGAGCGCAAGCAGGCCGAAAGCGAACAGTCGTCCGGGACGAGGCCAGGCGCGCATGACCGTGATGATACAGCGGTCCATCGGCCGGGAGCCGTATACTCCCTGCGCCACACGAAGGGGAGGGTCAATCGTGCGCACCGACGCCAGACTATGCGTGTCTGGGCCTCATCGGCGTGCTTGCCGCCGGCGCGGCACTCGCGCAGCAGAGCGCGTTGCCGGTCGACACCAATGCGGTGATCACCGCACAGCAGCTCCGGCCAGGTCTCTCGGTGCTGATGGGCGGCGGAGGCAACATCGGCGTTTGGCACGGTCCCGACGGGATCGTCGTCGTCGACGATAGTTACGCGCCGCTTGCGCCGAAGATCGTCGCGGCCATCGGCCGAATCGCCGAGGGGCCGGTCCGGTTCGTGATCAACACACACTGGCATCCGGATCACACGGGCGGCAACGAAGTACTCGGCAAGTCGGGCGGGATCATCGTCGCGCATGACAACGTGCGCACGCGTCTGCGCGAGGAGCAGCTGATCGAGCTGATGAACCTGCGCCTGCCGGCTGCGCCGCCGGGAGCGCTGCCAGTCGTCACGTTCGACGATTCGGTGACCTTCCATCTGAACGGCGACCGGCTCGATGTCGTGCACGTGATCGACGCCCACACCGACGGCGACGCTGTACTCTGGTGGCGGGGCGCAAACGTCGTGCACACGGGCGACGTATATTTCAACGGCTCCTATCCCTTCGTCGATCTGGGCAGCGGCGGCTCGCTCGCGGGGCTGGTGACCGCGCTCGAGGCGATACTCGCGCGCGCCAACGAGGCGACCGTGATCATTCCGGGTCACGGGCCCGTCTCGAACCGACGGGAACTCGCCGAGTACCGCGACATGCTGGTGACCATCGGGCGGCGGATCCGCGAGGGCATCGAAGCCGGTCGCAGCCTCGACGAGGTGATGGCATCGCGTCCCACTGCGGAGTTCGACGCCCGCTACGGGCAGGGATTCATGACGCCTGCCGCGCCTGGTCGACATCCTCTATCGCGACCTCACCAGACGCACGCCCGACCTCAAGCCGACAGGTCGAAATTGATCCCCTGCGCGAGCGGCAGCTCGCGGCTCCAGTTCACCGTGCAGGTCTGACGCCGCATGTAGGCCTTCCAGGCGTCCGACCCGGATTCCCGCCCGCCACCGGTGTCCTTCTCGCCGCCGAACGCGCCGCCGATCTCGGCGCCGGAGGTGCCGATGTTGACGTTGGCGATCCCGCAGTCCGAGCCCGTGGCCGACAGGAACCGCTCCGCGGCCTGCAGCCGGTCCGTGAAAATGGCCGACGACAGGCCGTGTGCGACTTCGTTGTGCATCCGTATCGCTGCGTCCAGGTCGGAGTACCGGATCGAGATAGAGGATCGGACCGAAGGTCTCGGTGCGGACGATCTCCGCGTCGTGGCTCGCCACGACGATCGCGGGCTCGACGTAGTAGCCGGGCCGCTCGAGACGCCGCCCTCCGGCGAGCAGCTTCCCACCGCTCGCGACCGCGGCGGCGACCGCCGCTTCGAAACGCTGCACGGCGGCCGCGTCGATCAGCGGCCCCATCAACGTGCCCGGGGCGAGCGGATCACCGATCCGCACCTGCGCATAGGCTTCGCGCAGCCGCCGCTCGAGTTCCGCGTATCGGGCCTCGTGCACGAAGACGCGACGGGTGCTGGTGCAGCGCTGGCCGGCGGTGCCCACCGCGCCGAATACGATCGACGGGACGGCGAGATCCAGGTTCGCCTGCTCGTCGACGATGATTGCGTTGTTGCCGCCCAGCTCGAGCAGGCACTTGCCGAGCCGTGCTGCCACGCGCTTGCCGACCTCGCGCCCGACGGCCGTCGAGCCCGTGAAGGACACCAGGTCGACACGACGGTCCTCGACGAAACGCGTGGCGAGCTCCGTCCCGCCGTCGACGAACATCTGGAAGATGCCCGGCAGCCCGTGGCGCTCGAGCACGCGGTTGCAGAGTTTCTGCACTGCGACCGCGCACAGCGCGGTCTTGGGCGAAGGCTTCCATACGCTCACGTTGCCGCAGATCGCGGCCAGGAAGGAGTTCCACGCCCAGACGGCGACCGGAAAGTTGAACGCACTGATGATCCCGACGACGCCGAGCGGATGCCACTGCTCGAACATGCGGTGATCCGGGCGCTCCGAGTGCATCGACAAGCCGTACAACATGCGCGACTGGCCGACCGCGAAATCGGCGATGTCGATCATCTCCTGCACCTCGCCGTCGCCCTCGGGCTTGATCTTGCCCATCTCGAGCGACACGAGGCTGCCGAGATCGGATTTGTGCCGGCGCAGCTCGTCGGCGACCAGCCGCACGGCCTCGCCACGCTTGGGCGCGGGCACCGACCGCCAGCGCGCGGCGACCTCGCGGGCCGACTCGATCACCCGCTCGTACTGCGCCGCCGTCGTGTTGCGCACGCTCGCGATCACCTGGCCGTTGGCCGGATTGACCGAATCGATGCGCGGGGCAGAGTCGTCCGAGAGCCATCCGGCCCCCGCGGCCCAGGCCCCCGGGTTGACGGTCTCGAGGCCAAGATTGGCGAGTAAGTTGTCCATCAGCATGCTCCTGCCTGCAGGCGCTGGTGCCCGGTCTGTCCCGACGCGATGACGCGCGCCGACACGTCCTTCGACCCGCCCGTCGCATAGTGCCGACCGAAGCGATTGGCCAGCACGTCGACGAGCGCAAAATCCTCCTGTCGGACGAAGCCGTGATACCGCTGGGGATTTGCGAGTACGAGATCGACGACCGCCGTGATGCCGGCGGCGGTCGTCACCTGGATCGCGGACCAGAGCCTTCCGGCGATCACCTGGGGGTAGATCTTGCTCACGTAGGTCTCCTCGCGCAGCTGCCCGTCCTGCTGGCCCGACACCGCGATGTAGACGATGACCACGTCCTGCAGCGTCTGCGGCACCGCGTTCTCGAGCACGCGCTTCAGCGTCGCCCGGTCGTGGTTGAGCTTGAGGTCGTTCATCAGGAGTTGCATGAGGGCGCAGTGGCCCGGGTAGCGGATCGTCTTGTAATCCATGGCCTGCGCGCGCGTGCCATGGCTGTCGCCCAGCGAGCCCAGTCCACCGGACGTATTGAAGGCCTCGTACAGCTTGCCGTCGATCGAGATCTCCTCGAGCCCCTCGAGCGGGGCGAGCTCGGTGCGACGGCCATCGATGATCGCCTCGCAGGGGTTGCCGTACTCGTTGATGAGACCTTCGGTGGACCAGGTCAGCGAATACTTGAGCACGTTGTTGGGGTTCTGCGGCAGCGCACCGACGCGCAGCTTGACGCTGCGCAGCGTGTCGAAGTGCGCGATGAGCGCGTTCGCGGCGATGCTGACGAAGCCCGGTGCGAGCCCGCACTGCGGTACGAAAGCCCCGGAGGCGCCCTCGGCGAGGCGGCGCACGGTGCGCGTGACCTCGACGTCCTCGGTGAGGTCGAAGTAGTGGGCGCCGGCGGCACGGGCGGCCTCGGCGACGCCGACGTTGCAGTAGTAAGGCAGGCTCGAGACGACCGCGTCCACTCGATGAGTTGCGAGGTGCGCGGCGAGCGCGGCCTTGTCCTCGGCATTGACGCTGAAGGCCTGCATGTTCGCGAGGCCGTGCGCCGTAACGACCGACCGGGCGACGTCCTCGCTGACGTCGGCCACCTGAACCGCGTAGTCGCCCGATTCGGCGAGCAGACCCGAGATCAACGAGCCGATCTTGCCGGCGCCTAGAACGAGAACCGTATGCATGCCAAAGACTCCTGAAACGGTCACGGCGGCAGGCCCGGTCGCAAGGGGTTCCCGGGGTGCCGCGCGAAGAGGGGCGCGATTCTACGTCACCTCGCGCTTCCTTTTGCACTGCAGCGATCCGGGGTAGCATCAGGCTCATGATTGCCCGCGCGCCCATGGATGCATGGTCTCCGTCGAGCTGGATGCAACTCCCGGCCGAGCAGCAGCCCGTCTACCGGGACCGGGAAGCGCTGTCGCAGGTGCTCTCTGCGCTCGCCCAGCTGCCGCCGATCGTGGTGTCCTGGGAGATCGAGTCACTGAAGCGGCACATCGCGGATGCGCAGCAAGGGCGGCGGTTCCTGTTGCAGGGCGGGGACTGCGCGGAATCGTTCGCTGACTGTGAATCCGGCCCCATCGCGCGGAAGCTCAAGATCCTGCTGCAGATGAGCCTGATCCTGCTCCACGGTCTCAAGCAGCCCGTGATTCGGGTCGGCCGGTTCGCCGGGCAGTATGCAAAACCGCGCTCGGCCGATACGGAAACCCGCGACGGCGTGACCCTGCCGAGCTATCGCGGTGACCTGGTGAACCGCCCGGGGTTCAGCGTCGAGGAGCGCGAACCCGACCCCGAGTTGCTGCTACGCGGCTACGAGCGCGCCGCGCTGACGCTCAATTTCGTGCGTGCGCTCGTCGATGGCGGATTCGCGGACCTGCACCACCCGGAGTACTGGGATCTCGGGTTCATGCATCACTCACCGTGGCGCGACCAGTACCAGCGCCTCGTCGATTCGATCTCGGACTCGCTGCATTTCTTCGAGGCGATGAGCGGCAGCCAGGTGCACGAGGCGAGCCGGGCGCCGTTCTACGCGAGTCACGAGGCCCTGCACCTTTCCTACGAGCAGGCCCAGACCCGCTACATCGAGCGACAGGCGCGCTGGTACAACCTCTCGACTCACCTCCCCTGGATCGGCATGCGCACGGCCAACCTGTCCGGGGCGCACGTCGAGTACTGCCGCGGAATCGCCAACCCACTCGGCGTCAAGGTCGGACCTGACATGAGCGCGGAGTGGCTGCAGGCGCTCTGCCGTGTGCTCAATCCGCAAGGCGAACCGGGCCGACTGGTGCTGATCCACCGTCTGGGTGCTGACCGGATCGCCGGGCAGCTTCCGCGGCTGATCGACGCGGTGAGAGTGAACTGCGGGCCGGTCTTATGGGTGTGCGACCCGATGCACGGCAACACCGAGACCACCGCCGCCGGCGTCAAGACGCGGGCCTTCGACAAGATCGTCGCTGAGCTCGAGGCGGCTTTCCGCATCCACCGCGAGCTCGGCAGCCGCCTGGGGGGCGTGCATTTCGAGCTGACGGGCGAGGACGTCACCGAGTGCATCGGCGGCGCCCGCGGTCTCGAGGAGCGCGACCTGTCGCGCGCCTACCGCTCGCAGGTCGACCCGCGACTCAACTATGAGCAGGCCCTCGAGCTCGCGATGCGGATTGCGGGACACGCACGCGCCGTCTGACCCCACCCAGCACGGCCTCGGCTTCGGCTCGCGGCAACTCGCGCCACTCGCCCGGCTTGAGCCCCTCGACGGAGAAGGGGCCAATTGCAGTACGGATGAGACGCAGCGTCGGCAGACCCACCGCCGCCGTCATGCGCCGCACCTGCCGATTGCGACCCTGCTTGAGCTCGAGCTTGAGCCAGGCGGTCGGTATCTCGCGGCGGTAGCGGATCGGTGGATCCCTCGGCCAGAGCCAGCGTGGCGGCGCCTGGATCGTCGCATGGGCGGGCAGGGTGGCCCCGTCCGCCAGTGGTACACCCTCCCGCAGGCGGGCGAGCTGGGCCGCCTGGGGCTCGCCTTCGACTTGCACGAGGTAGGTCTTGGGCAGGCCGGAGCCCGGCTGGCTGATCCGTGCCTGCCACGGGCCGAAATCCGTCAAGGCCAGCAGACCCTCGCTGTCGTAGTCGAGCCGTCCCGCCGGGTAGATGTCCGGAATCGTCAGGTAATCGCCCAGGCAGCGACGCTCGTCCGGCGAGGTGAACTGCGGCAGCACGCGGAACGGCTTATTTAACAGGACGAGGCGCATGCGGAAGTCGGGTCTTGCCGCGGCGGGCCTGCAGAGTCTATCCTCTTCTTGCGGTGCAACAAACTACCCTCCGTCCGCGCATTTCATACAGGGACTGTACTTGAGTTCAATGCCCGCGCTCGACCTGCCAAGCGGCTGCACCGTCACCGGAACAATACGCCCGGAATACGCGGCCGTCCTGACGGGCGAGGCCCTGCGCTTCGTGGCCGAGCTTGCGCGACGGTTCGGACCACGGGTGGATGAACTGCTGAAGCATCGCGACGCACGCCAGGCGGAAATCGACGGAGGTCGCCTGCCCGACTTCCTGCCCGAGACCCGCGCGGTGCGCGACAGCGACTGGCGCGTGACGACGACGCCCGCGGATCTGCAGGATCGCCGCGTCGAGATCACCGGTCCGACCGATCGGAAGATGATCATCAACGCGCTCAATTCCGGCGCCGGGTGTTCATGGCGGACTGCGAGGATTCGATGACGCCGACGTGGGACAACGTCGTCGGCGGGCAGATCAATCTCCGCGATGCTGTCGCGCGCCGCATCGAGTACACGAGCCCCGACGGCCGCGCGTACCGGCTGAACCCGAAGGTCGCGACCCTGATCGTCCGCCCGCGGGGCTGGCACCTGCCGGAGAAGCACCTGCTGGTCGACGGCCGCCCGGTGCCGGGCGCCTTCGTCGATTTCGGTCTGTACGTGTTTCACAACCACGCGGAGCTCGCGCGGCGGGGCAGCGGGCCGTACTTCTATCTCCCCAAGACCGAAAGCCATCGCGAAGCG
>CAVWOW010000011.1:0-87939 GCA_963756755.1 uncultured Gammaproteobacteria bacterium | reverse complement strand
GGTGGCAACGACGGCAGCCTCGCGGGTGGTGTCGCGCCCAGCGGTCCGTTATCACCCGAACCTCGAGGCCTACGACCATTACCTGGCCGGCCGCGAGCTGCTGCACCGGCGCGAGACGGGATCCGCTCTCGAGGAATTGCAGCGCGCGATCGACCTCGACCCAGCGTTCGCGGAGGCTCACGCCGAATGGGCGATTGGCCGGGTGCACGGCGATCCGTCGGCGGAAGACCTCGAAGCGGGACGCGCGGCGATCGAGCGTGCGCTCGAGCTGCAGCCGAAGCTGCTGCGCGCGCAGGCGGCGCGTGGCTTGCTCCTGATGCAGTCGCGTCCTCCCGACCCGGAGGGGGCGGAGACGGTCCTGCGGGGCGTGCTCGAGCAGGATCCCAACATGAGCGACGCCCTGCTCTGGCTCGCGAACGCGCTGCTGTACGCAGGGGCGGCAGGACGAGATGCTCGAGGTCCTGCAGCGCGGCGCGCGGATCGATCCCCTGCACCCGTCGATCGCCAACAATCTGGCGGGCGAGCTGTGGCGACGCGGGAAGGTCGAGCAGGCGATCGACCAGCTCGAGCGCCAGCTCGAACAGCCGAATCCTGCCGCCGCTCCATACTACGGCCTGAGCGACTTTTATCGCCGGATGGGGCGGCTGGTCGATCTGCACGCGGTGGCCAGACGGCAGTCACTGCAACTCGTCGGGGACCACGACTCCCTGGCCATGAGCTACGCCCTGCTCGGGAACTGGAGCGCCGCGCAGTACTGGCAGGAACGTACGCCTCGCGATTTCCCGAAGTACGAGTTCCGCTGGTACGTCGCCTCGGTGGTACCCGCGTGGCGAGGCCGGACCGAGGAAGCGGTCCGCAGATTCCAGGAGGCCCTGGATGCGCAACGGATCGACATCGCCCAGGAGGGTCCGGAGCTTCCAGGGGTGGTATGGCGCACTGCTCGCCCGCGCGGGCCGGCACGCCGAGGCGATTGCGGTGCTGGAGCCGGTGGTTGGCCCGGAGGCGGAGCCGCGCCCGAGCGGCCGGATGGCGGCGCTCGACGGACGGCACGCGCTCGCGTGGGCTTACCTGAATTCGGGTGCCGGCGCCAAAGCAGAAACGCTGCTCTCGGCGATCTGGCGTCGCTGCCAGGCGGAGCGGAACGAGGGTGTGAGCCACGACAGCGGTCTCCTCCACTACTGCGCGGAGACCGCGCTGCTTCGGGGCGATCGCGACCGGGCGCTCGAGCTCCTCGAGCAGGCCGTGACCGCCGGTTGGCGCGAGTACTACATCCGGCAGCACGACCCGTACTGGGCTGCTCTCGAGAACGACCCGCGCTACCGCGCGTTGATGGCCAGGGTCAAGGCGGACGTCGATCGCCAGGCGGTGGAGATCGCGCGGCTCGATGTGGCGGAGGACCTGGTCGCAAAGGTCGACGCGGCGGTCGCCGAACGGCGCAGTCGCGAGGAACAGAACGCGGGCAGACCCGCAACTCCATAGAATGACGTGCTGTTCCGGATGAGGATTAGGCCGAAATGGCGGCAAATCCTTGAACTTCCAAGACGAACCGTCTAGAAGCGTCTAGAAGAGATAGCAACCAACGCCTGGGCCGGGACCTTGCGCGGCCAGTCCGTGGGTGGAAGCCGGTTTATGGGGGCCGATTGGGGCGCAGAGCTTTTGTTGCGAGATCCTGGCTCGAACCGATCATTCCTGATACCCGCAGGCCGACGGTACGGCCTCCGGTAAGTCTTCCCACTTCAATGGCGCTGGTCGCCGCACTCTGCATCGCCTGCGGGGTTACGTCGGCGCAGGACCACGATCTCGAACAAGTGATCGTCACCGGCTCCCGCATCGCGCGTCCGGACTTCGACTCAGCGAGCCCGATCGTCTCGGTGACGCGGGAGCTCTTCGAGCGCACGGGCTCGAGCACGGTTGAGACCGCGCTCAACACGCTGCCGCAGTTCGTGCCGGCGTACACCAGCACGTCCAACAATCCGGGCAATGGCGGACAGGCCAACGTCCAGCTGCGGGGTCTCGGCACCACGTCGACCCTGGTGCTGATCGATGGCAAGCGGTTGATCCCGGCGAATGGCGACGGCGTCGTCGACCTGAACATCATCCCGGGCTCGCTGATCGAAAGCGTCGAGATCATCACCGGCGGCGCCTCCGCGGTATACGGCTCCGACGCGGTGGCGGGTGTCGTGAACTTCCGCCTCAAGAAGGAATTCGATGGCGTCGAGCTCGACGCGCAGTGGGGGCAGACGGATCGGGGCGACGGAACGGACTACGGCGGCGGCGTCACGGCGGGCCTCGACTTCGCGGACGGCCGCGGGTCGGTACTCGGTTACGTCGGATATGCGGAACGCGAGTCCATCCTGGCGGGGCAGCGCGATTTCTCGCGCTATGCGTTGGGCTACGCAGGTCCAGGCGCCGGTGGCGTCGGCCCCGGCGGCGCGTTTGTGCCTCGTGGTAACTTCTTTATCGAGGAAGGGATGACCTTCGGTGTCGAGGCGGACCAGACGGTGTTCGAGGATTTGTTTGCCACCTATGGCTACCCAAAGGGCTCCGTTCCGAACCAGACGCAGTTCGGTTTCAACACCGACGGTACGGTTTTTACCCAGGGCGACGGAACTCCCGGCAGTGTTGCCAATTTCCGCGGCGAGATCGATCCGCTCTTCTTCAACGATCGCTTCTACAGTTACAACTTTGCGCCGGTCAATTATCTGCAGCTGCCGCTGGAGCGCGTGTCGGTGTTTGCGCGCGCCGGGTTCGAGTTCAGCGAGGCCGCGGAGCTGTATGCGCAAGGCCTGTACGCCGATTACACCGCCGACTCGCAGCTGGCGCCGACCGCGACGTTCTTCGGCGTATTGATGCCGCCGACCAACCCGTTCATTCCTCCCGACCTGCAATTGCTGCTCGACTCCCGCGCTGAGCCCACCACCGTTTTTGAGCTCCACAAGCGCCTGAGTGAGCTTGGGCCGCGCATTGCGTCGGTACAGTACGACGTCTACCAGGCGACACTCGGGCTGCGCGGCGAGGTCTTCGATGGCTGGTCATACGACGCCTACCTGCAGATCGGTGCGAACGACCAGACGGACACGCAGTCCGGCAACGCGTTGAACTCGAGGATCGAGGAGCTGACCTTCGCGCCCGACGGCGGAGAGGCGATCTGCGGCGGCTTCAACCCGTTCGGATTGGGGTCGATCTCGGCCGAATGCGCAGCGTACATCGCCGTCGACGCGACCAACCGCGCCGGCGTCGATCAGACGATCCTCGAGGCCTCGCTCAGCGGGCCGCTCCTTCAACTGCCGGCTGGCGAGCTGCGCGCGGCCTTCGGTGTCTTCTACAAGAAGGACGAATACTTCTACAGCGCGGATCCCGTGGCGACCGTGTTCCTGCCGGACGGCCGTCCCGACATCATTGGCTTCAACGCGTCGGATGACATCGAGGGCGAGGACGACAACACCGACCTGTATGTCGAGGCGTCGATTCCATTGCTCGCGGATCGGCCCGGTGTCCGCTCGCTCGAGGCGGTCGTGGGCTACCGGTACTCGGACTACGCCTCGGCCGGCGGGGCGGACGCGTACAAGGCCGAGCTTCTGTATCGGCCGGTCGACGCGCTGCGCGTGCGCAGTTCGTACCAGCACGCGGTGCGGGCGCCGAGCGTCGGCGAGCTCTATTCGCCGCAGTTGCCGGCGTTCTTTGTCTCTCCCGACTTCGAGCCCCTCGATCCTTGCGAGGCGGACAGCGCGGAGCGCAACGGGCCGGACCAGGCACAGGTCGAGGCGCTCTGCCTGGCGCAGGGCTTCCCGCCCGAGCTCCTGCCGGATTACGACAACAACTTCGATGTCGCCCGCGGGTTCGCGGGCGGTAATCCGGACCTCGACCCCGAGACGGCGGACACCCTGACCTTCGGCGTGGTGCTCACCTCGCCGTTCACCAGCCGGTGGCTCGACCGCCTGCAGGTCTCACTCGACTGGTACCGGATCGAGATCGACGACGCGATCGTCACCGTCTTTGCAGACGAATTCATCGCGCGCTGCTTCGACCGGACATTCAATCCTGAATTCGAAGCGTCGAACCAATGGTGCGGGATGTTCTCCCGCGATCCGACGAGCGGCGACATCGTCGATGCCTACGAGATCCTGCGCAACAGCGAGGGGCTGCGGACGTCCGGGCTCGACCTGCAGCTCGACTGGCGCTTCGATCTCGGGCCGGGTGAGCTGGGCGTCAACTGGCTCGTCGCGTACCTCGATTCATTCGAGCAGCTCGAGGCGTCGGGTATTCCGCCCTTGGAGCTGGCTGGAACGGCGGGGCGTGACGCGAGTCTCCTCGGGCGTTCGCTGCCCGAATGGAAATGGAGCTTCGGCCTGAGCTATGCGTGGCAGGCGCTGACTCTGGACGCGCGCTGGCGCTACATCGACGGCATGAAGGACGCTGATACGGCGATAGAGCCTGAGTTCCGAATCCCGCACTACGACTATATTCGACCTCGGTGCGTCCTATGACTTCGACGAGGGTGCGCTCGCTGGCCTGCAGCTGCGCGTCGGCGTCGAAAACGTGACCGACGAGGATCCACCGATCTTTCCGAGCTACAGCCAGTCCAACACCGACCCTTCGCAATACGACGTCCTCGGCCGGCGCTACTACCTGAGCCTCCGCTACTCCTTCTGAGAATCCGGCTCAGAGTCGGGCTCCCAGGCCGCCTCGGTGTACGGCGATCGCTATTTCGGCAACTTCTCGCGAATGATCTGCTTAATCCGCGCGTCCTCAAGCAGGCGCTCGCCGCCCCAGTCCGACACGTTGAACGGCGGGTTCGCCAGGATGTAGTCGAAGCGCAGGTCCTTCAGCTCGTCCTTGTGGAAGCTTCCTTCGTTGTTCCAGCGGATGTCAGCGTCGATGCCTCGCACGGCGAGATTCATCTTCGCCAGCCGCCACGTCGTGTAGTTCGATTCCTGCAGCCGACGCATCGCGCTGTCGCCGATGCGCGCGCACCGGGGCACGCCACGGAACTTCCCGGATCTGCCCGAACATCGCGGCTCACAAGGCGAGTCCGTGTCACGGCACGGGCGCGCACCGGCTGGCTGTACACGCGCGAGCGAACGTGTCGCGTCCACTGCGTGTCCGCACTGTATTCTTTGTCGCAGGCGACGCCGCAGAGCGCGAAGGCGGTGTAGCTTCCGGTGTAGCTGCAATTGACCATCGAGCGTCAGACTATTCTTTTACTAATCAACACCTTAGATGCGTCATGCGCGAGCAGGTGCAGAACATCGAGTAGATTTTCAGGCTGCCCATGATCCGGGCAGCCCCTGATCGGCACCAGATGTCTACGTTGGCGGCTGGTTGCGCAGCAAGCGGTAGCCGCATTCGCGGCGACGTTTCGCGATAGTCCCCAGTGTCATCAAGCCCTCTTCCAGCGAGGCGACCCAGCTGGTGATGTAGCGACCGCGGGATGCGCCCTTGCGACCTGCGACTCTGGTCAGAGTCCAGTGGCCCCACAGGTCCTGCTGCAGGTGCGTGCGGTAGTAGCGGGTGCCGCGTTCCCAGCGCAGCGAGACCCAGGAGGACGTGTCGAAGCCTTGCAACTCGGCACCGACGGGCGCGAGCTCGTCCTGGATTGTCGCTACGTCGTTCATGCCCCCTCCTGCCGAGTGACGCGGGAATATGCCCGGTTCACACTGGATTGAAAAGGGCTGCGAGAGTCGATGACGGTCGGGGACGCATGCGAGGATATGCACGCCCACGGACACGGCCGCATAATCCATGCCGAGTCTCCTACCGTCATGTCGATTCGTTGCCGCATGGGTGAGCGCGCAGGTGCGGAGCATTGAGTAAGGCCACCGCTCGCGGCCGCGGACGTCTGTTCGTGATCAGTGCGCCTTCCGGCGCCGGCAAGACTTCGCTGGTGCGCGCCTTGATGGCGCGCGAGCCCGCGCTGCGTTTCTCCATTTCCTGCACGACGCGCCCGCAAGCGCGAGAACGAGGTGGATGGCCGCGACTATTTCTTCGTGTCGCGCGAAGATTTCCTGCGCATGGCGGAGGCGGGCGAGTTCCTCGAGCACGCGCAGGTATTCGACAATTACTACGCCACCCCGCGCCGGCAGGTAGAGGAGTCGCTGGCGGCGCGGGCCAGGACCTGATCCTCGAGATCGACTGGCAGGGTGCCCGGCAGGTCCGCGCGGCGATGCCGGACTGCATCTCGATCTTCATTCTGCCCCCCACGCGCGCGGAGCTCGAGAGCCGCCTGCGGGCGCGACGTACCGACACCGAGGAGGTCATCCGACGGCGGCTCAGGGATGCGGCCGAGGACATGACCCATTGGCAGGAATTCGACCACGTGGTCGTCAACGAGGACTTCGAGCGCGCTGTCGGTGAGCTCGCCGACATCGTCCACGGCCGGGGGGGCGCCGCTCGCGGCGACCGGCCGGGACTGGCCGGGCTCGTCACCCGGCTCACTTCCTGAGCGGGACGCCGGGCGCCGTGGACGCAGGTCTCCGGGAGACCCGGAATGTGCCCTTTTTTCGCTGTGTTATGCTCACGCCCCTTGTCCCTGAATGATTGTTAGACCGCCCATGGCCCGAATTACCGTCGAGGATTGCCTGCAGAACGTTCCCAACCTGTTCCAGCTCGTGCTGGTGGCGGCGCGGCGCGCCCGAAAGCTCGCCAACGGCGCCGAGCCGACCCTGGACTGGGAGCACGACAAGCCGACGGTCCTGGCCCTGCGCGAGGTCGCCGCGGGCCACGTCGGCCTCGAGATCCTCGAGGAGCCGGACCGCCCGCCGCAGGAACTCCTCCCCGAGCCCGAATTCCTGGGCGAGCTGCGCGCGCCGCAGATCGGGCTGGGAGACTGATCCCGCCGAGTAGACCCCTGATATGGACGTTACGTCTTCCCTGCGCAGCCTGCTGCCATATGGAAGACGGTCCATAGGCATCAGCCAGCTCGTCTCGAAACTCGAGGGCTATCTCCCGCCCGACGAGGTCGAGCGCATCCAGGACGCCTACGACTTCGCCTTCCAGGCGCACCAGGGCCAGCGCCGCCGCTCGGGCGAGCCGTACATCACCCATCCCGTCGCGGTCGCCGACCTGCTCGCCGACCTCCGGCTCGATCCGCAGACGCTGATCGCCGCGATCCTCCACGACGTCATCGAGGACACACCGACGCTCAAGGAGGAGATCAACCGTCGCTTCGGCCAGGAAGTCGCCGAGCTCGTCGACGGCGTGAGCAAGCTGGATCAGATCCAGTTCAAGAGCCGGGAAGAGGCCCAGGCGGAGAGCTTCCGCAAGATGCTGCTCGCCATGGTGCGCGACATCCGCGTCATCATGGTCAAGCTCGCCGACCGCACGCACAACATGCGCACGCTGGGCGCGATGCCGCCGGCCAAGCGCCGCACGGTCGCGCGCGAGACGCTCGACATCTACGCGCCGATCGCGCACCGGCTCGGGATGCATGCGATCAAGACCGAGCTCGAGGACCTGGGCTTCCGCTCGCTGTATCCACGCCGCTACCGCGTGATCGAAAGCGCGGTGCGCCGCGCCAAGGGCAACCAGAAGCAGTTCGTCGGTCGCATCTCCGAGTCGCTCCGGACCGCCCTCGACAAGGCGTACATCCAGGCGCGCATCGAGGGCCGCGAGAAGGACCCGTACAGCATCTACCAGAAGATGCGCCGCAAGAAGGTCGCGCTCAGCGAGATCGTCGACGTGTACGGCTTCCGCATCGTCGTCGACAGCGCCGACACCTGTTACCGGACGCTCGGCAACGTGCACGGCGTCTACAAGCCGATGCCGGGCCGCTTCAAGGATTACATCGCCATCCCGCGCGCCAACGGCTACCAGTCGCTGCACACGACGCTGTTCGGCCCGAACGGCATGCCGATCGAGGTGCAGATACGCACCGAGGACATGCACAAGGTCGCGGAATCCGGCATCGCGGCACACTGGCAGTACAAGGCCGGCGACGCCGGCGAACGCGCGCACAGCGATCGCGCGCGGGAATGGCTGCAGCAGCTCGTCGAGATCCAGCAGGGCGGCAGCTCGGAGGAGTTCCTCGAGAGCGTCAAGGTCGACCTGTTCCCGGACAAGGTGTACGTCTTTACGCCCAAAGGTGACATCCGGCGCCTGCCGCGTGGCGCGACCTGCGTCGATTTCGCCTATGCCGTGCATACCGACGTCGGCAATCGCTGCGTCGCCGCGAAGGTCGACCGGCGGCTGGTGCCGCTGCGCACGCCGTTGCGCAACGGCCAGACCGTCGAAGTAATCACCGCGAAGGGCGCTACGCCCAATCCGTCCTGGGCCAACTTCGTCGTGACCGCGAAGGCCCGCGCCGCGATCCGTCATTACCTCAAGAACCTGAAGCGCGGCGAGGCCATGGAGCTCGGCCGGCGCCTGCTCAACCAGGCGCTCGAGGAGTTCTCGCTCAACCTGCGCAAGCTCCCGGGCGGCGCCATCGAGTCGGTCGTGGAGGAATTCGGGCTGCGCAATGCCGAGGAGCTGTTCGAGAAGATCGGCCTGGGCGAGCGAATCGCGCCCTTCGTCGCGCGCCGCCTGCTGCCGGCCGATGTGACCGACGGCACGGAGGGCGGGACGGTCGCTCGCGATCGCCGGCACCGAGGGCCTGGTCGTCACCTACGCGCGCTGCTGCTTCCCGATCCCGAACGACCCGGTGCTCGCCAACCTGTCGAGCGGCCGAGGCGTCGTGATTCATCGCGAGGCCTGCGGCAACCTCGCGTCCTTCCGCAAGCAGCCCGAGAAATGGATTCCCGTCACCTGGCAGGCCTCGCACGACCGGCTGTTTCACGTCGAGATCAAGGTCGAGGTAACCAACCGCATGGGAGTGCTGGCGCAGGTCGCGGCGGCGATCGCCGAGACGCAGAGCAACATCGATCGCGTGTCCGTGGTCGAGCGCGACAGCGACAGCTCGACGCTCATCTTCGAGCTGCTCGTGCACGACCGCAAGCACCTGGCGCGCGTGATCCGCGCGATCCGCGGAATGCCCGAGGTCCTGCGCGTGCTCCGCACCCTCGCCTGAAAATGGGGACATTCTCTGTTTCGCGCAATGATCCGCGGTCGACAGCCTGGGGGTTCGAAATAGAGAATGTCCCCATTTTCCGAGGAGACGCCGGTGGCGCATGAAGTGATCTCGACCGGTTCGGCGCCGAAGGCAATCGGCACGTATTCGCAGGCGATCAAGGTTGGACACACGGTCTACGTGTCGGGACAGATCCCGCTCGATCCGGCCACCGGCGAGCTGGTCGGCGGCGACATGGAAGCACAGGTGCGCCGCGTATTCGAGAACCTCAAGGCCATCGCCACGGCGGCCGGCGGCGATCTCGGTTCGGTCGCGAAGCTCAATGTCTTCCTCGTCGACCTCGGCCACTTTCAGCTCGTGAACCGTGTGATGGCCGAGTACATGACGCAACCGTATCCGGCCCGCGCAGCGGTGGGCGTGGCCGCACTGCCGCGCGGCGCCGCGGTCGAGATGGACTGCATCCTCGAGCTCTGAGACCGGGACGGGGCGCGATTGCCGAATGCGGATCGACACTCCGGGCCCGCCCGAGAGGCCCAGCCGCCGCTCGCCGCGCGGCCGGTGACGGCTCTGCGCGGCGTCGGTCCCGCGCTCGCCGACACGCTCGCGCGCCTGGGGCTCTACACGGTTCAGGACCTGCTCTTTCACCTGCCACTGCGCTACGAGGACCGTACGCGCGTGAGTCCGATCGGCGCCCTGCGCGCCGGGGAGCGCGCCGTCGTCGAGGGCGAGATCCAGCTGACCGAAGTGGCCTTTCGCGGCCGGCGTGTCCTCATGTCCCGGATCGCCGACGGCTCCGGCTTCCTCACGCTGCGTTTCTTCCATTTTTCCGGCGCGCAGCAGGCGGCACTCACTCGCGGCACGCGCCTGCGCTGCTTCGGCGAGGTCCGCGCCGGCCCGTCCGGTCTGGAGATGGTCCATCCGGAGTACCGGCGCACCCAGCCGGACGCGCCACCCGCGGCCGAAGGCTTGACGCCGATCTACCCCGCAACCGAGGGCGTACAGCAGGGACGCCTGCGTCAGCTCACGGCACTCGCGCTCGCACAGTTACCGGGCGGGCTCACCGACTGCATCGATCCCGCGGTGCGTCGCCGCTGGCAGCTGCTGCCGATCGACGTGGCGCTCCGCATTGCGCACCGACCGCCGCCCGACCTGGATCTCGAAGCGCTCAACGCAGGTCGCCATCCCGCCCAGCGAACACTTGCCTTCGAGGAGCTGCTGGCGCACCAGCTCTCGCTGCGCCGGCTCCGTCGCACCGTGGACCGGGACCCGGCGTCGTCGCTTGCGCCAGGCGACGGACGGGTCGAGCGGTTCGTGGCGACATTGCCGTTCGCGCTCACCGGCGCGCAGCGGCGAGTGTGGGCCGCGATAGAGACGGATCTCGCGCGCGAGAATCCGATGATGCGGCTGGTGCAGGGCGACGTCGGTTCCGGCAAGACCGTCGTCGCCGCGATCGCGGCGGTGCGAGCCGCGGAGCACGACTGCCAGGCGGCGGTGATGGCGCCGACGGAGCTGCTCGCCGAGCAGCACGCGCGGAACTTCGCGGCCTGGCTCGAGCCCCTGGGAATCCGCGTCGCGTTGCTCACCGGCCGCCACACGGGTCGTGCCCGCGACGCGCTCACGCACGCGCTGGCCGCAGGGGAGGCGCAGATCGCCGTCGGCACGCATGCGCTCTTCCAGGAGGGCGTCGAGTTCCGGCGGCTTGCCCTCGCGATCGTCGACGAGCAGCATCGCTTCGGCGTGCACCAGCGCCTGCAGCTCCGGGAGAAGGGCGCCGCCTTCGGGCGTTACCCGCACCAGCTCGTGATGACGGCGACCCCGATCCCGCGCACGCTCGCGATGACCGCGTACGCGGATCTCGATGTCTCCGTAATCGACGAGCTGCCGCCGGGACGAACCCCGGTGCGAACCGTGGTGCTCCCCGAGACGCGACGCGACGAGGTGATCGCGCGCATCCGCGACGCGTGCAGCACGGGCCGGCAGGCCTACTGGGTCTGTCCGCTGATCGAGGAATCCGAGTTGCTGCGACACCAGGCCGCAATCGAGACGGCGGCTGCGCTGGCGGAGGCCCTGCCAGAGCTGCGCATCGGGCTGGTGCACGGGCGGATGCCGGCGAAGCGCAAGGACACGGTCATGACTGCGTTCAAGGGCGGCCGCCTCGACCTGCTGGTCGCGACCACGGTGATCGAGGTGGGTGTGGACGTGCCCAACGCAAGCCTGATGGTGATCGAGAACGCGGAGCGCATGGGGCTCGCGCAGCTTCACCAGTTGCGCGGCCGCGTCGGCCGCGGCCCGATCGAAAGCACCTGCGTGCTCCTCTACCGGCCGCCGCTCGCGCCGCTCGCGCGCGAGCGGCTCGGCGTTCTGCGGGATACCACCGATGGATTCGAAGTCGCACGCCGGGACCTCGAGCTGCGCGGGCCGGGCGAGCTGCTGGGCACACGCCAGACGGGGCTCATGCAGCTCAAGGTCGCGGATCTCGTCCGTGACTCCGACCTGCTGCCGGGCGTGCAGGCCGCCGCGGAGAGCATGCTCGGGGGCGCACCGGAGGACCTGGACGAGCTTCAGCGTCGCTGGATCGGCGAGGGCAGCCGGTTTGGAAAAGTCTGACCCGTGATGACTCGCCTCGCCGAGTACGCCCGGCTGATGCGGCTCGACCGGCCGATCGGCTTCTGGCTCCTGCTGTGGCCCGCGCTCTGGGCGTTGTGGATCTCGGGCGAAGGTCGCCCGGCGGAGCGCGTCTTCGTCATTTTCGTCACCGGCACGTTCCTGATGCGCGCGGCGGGTTGCGTGATCAACGACTACGCCGATCGCAAACTCGATCCGCATGTCCGTCGCACCGCCGCACGACCGCTGGCGCGCGGCGCGGTGTCCCCCGGCGAGGCGATCGTGCTCTTCGTCGTGCTTTCTGCCGCCGCGGTTGCGCTCCTGCCGATGCTGTCACGACCGACGCAGCTGCTCGCGCTCGCAGCCGGAGCGATTGCGGCAATCTATCCATTTCTCAAGCGCTTTCTTCCCGCTGCCCCAGGCCTGGCTCGGCGCCGCATTCGCGTGGTCGGTCCCGATGGCCTTCGCCGAGCAGGCCGGCGGCGTTCCCGTGGTCGCCTGGCTTGCTCTTCGCCGCTGCGCTCTGCTGGACGACCGCCTTCGACACCATGTACGCGATGGCCGATCGCGAGGATGACCTCAAGCTGGGCGTCCATTCGTCCGCGATCCTGTTCGGCCGGGGCGATCGCATCGCCGTCGCCGTGCTGCAACTGGCGACGCTGGCGTTGCTGGTCGTCGTCGGCCGGATGAGCGGCTTCGGTCTGTGGTACTGGCTCGGGATCGTCGCAGCGGGCGCGTTCGCCGCCTGGCAACTCTGGTTGATCCGCGGACGCGACCCCGCGGCCTGCTTCCGCGCCTTTCTCAACAACAACTGGCTCGGCCTGTCCGTGTTCGCCGGCCTCGCCCTCGACTACCTCTTTCGCTGACCTGCGGCATGCCGGCCCGCACGCCGGCCGAAGTAGGTCGATTCGCCGAGGCAGGTGCCGCTCGAGTAGCTGCGCGTGTCCTGCGCAAGGTTCCACGCGCAGGCCCCCGCCGCGTACAGCCCCGGAATCGGCTGTCCGGCGGCATCCTGCACCTCGGAATCGACCGAGGTGCTCAACCCGCCCAGCGAGAACCCGGCGAACTTGGCGCGTCCCACCGACAGGTCGAACGCCGCGTAGGGCGGCGCGTCGAGCGGCTTCAGCCAGTCTCGATACTTGTGGAAGGCGGGATCCTCGCCGTTCGCTCGCATGCCGGTTGTACTCCGCAACAGTCGCGACCAGCGATCCGGCGGGCAGACCAAGCCGCGGTTCCATCTCCTCGATGGTCTCGAAGCCGTCGATGAGCGCCTGCTCGAAGAACTTGTACGGCGGATACCCGAAGATCTCGGAGTCGAGGATCAGGTAGCCGATGCCGTCCGGCTGCTCGACCAGAAAGCCTGCCGTGCGCCCGTGGTAGGAATCCTCGGCGACGAATCGGCGCCCGAGGGCATTGACGAGAATGCCCTTCAACATGTCCGCGGGCGGATAGAAGGGCGAGGTCAGGAACGCGCGGTCGAGACCACGCGGCTCGCCACCGGCCGAGGCGCCGAGCAGGATGCCGGAACCGTCGTCGTTCCCCGTCCCGTGCTTGATCAGGTCGCGGGGCATCCACGCGAGCTGCGTGTCGAACATCTCCTCGTTCATGATGTAGCCGCCTGCCGCGAGCACGACGCCGCGGCGCGCGCGCACGTCGCCGTGCTCGCCGAAATGGCGGTACCGCGCTCCGACGACGCGGCCAGTGTTGTCCACGATGAGTGCGACCACGCGCGTGTCGCAGCGGACACGCACGCCGGCTTCGCTTGCCGCACCGATCAGCACCTTCATCAGCAGCGACCCGGCTTCGATCCCCGCCATCGCCACCTTGTGGCCGCGCGGCGCCGGCTTCGCCCGCTCGCGATAGGGCCAGACCTTCTCGTTGCCGGTCCAGATCAGGCACTGCGTCGTGTCCTGGATCGGCGCCTTCTCCGGGAAGTAGCTCCGTTCGAAGGGCACGCCCAGCGCCTCGAGCCATGCGAAGTGCGCGACGCTATCGTCGCAGTAGGCGCGAATCTTGGCCGGGTCCGGATCCGGCGTCAGCGCCATGAGGTAGTTGTACATTTCGTCGGCGCTGTCCTCGAAGCCGCAGGCGGTCTGCACGGGCGTGCCGCCGCCCAGGTACAGGTGGCCACCCGCAATGGCCGAAGCGCCGCCGCCACCGCTCGCGCGCTCGAGCACGAGCACCTCCGCACCCGCGAGCCGGGCCTCGATCGCGGCGCTCGCACCGGCGGCACCCAGACCGACGACCAGGACGTCGGCCTCGTCCGCCCAGGCGGCCACGTCCGATTCACGCAACAGCGGCGGCGGCGCGAGCGCGCTCATGCCCGCCGCACACGCACCGGGATCGCGCTCTGCCGGCAATGACCGGTGATCGGGTCGTAACGCGACTCGTCTTCGACCAGCCGGTTGGTCGATGAGCCATGCGCCCGGACGTCCTCGGGCGCATCTCCGCGCGCGCCGAAAGCATGTGCCATGGAGACGACACCGCGCTTGATGTCCGCGGACCCCCGTGCGACGCCGAGGACCGTCGCGTGCGGCGTCGAAATCTCGACGACGTCGTTGTCCGCGAGCGAGAGTGCCCTGAGATCGTCGGGATGCATGTGCGCATGGTTCGTGATGCCCTTGACTCGCAGCCGCTCGAGATCCTGTCCCGTCGAATTGAAGTACTGCCGCGTTCGGCGGCAGACGAGCAGGTGCGTCGCGGGCCACGCCGTATCGACGACCCGGCCGTCGGCGTCCAGTGACTCGGCGCGCATCTGGCGGATCTCCGCCGGCACTCCGTCGGGGACGAGCTGGAATCGACCGGTCGCGTCGGCGTCCGCCGGCTCGACGCGCAGCGCCGCCTCCGGAAAGATCCGCCCGCCGTCGCGTGTCATCTCCCGCACCCGGGCAAGCGGCACGCGACAGCCATGCGTGATCTTCTCGAGTACCTCGAACTTCTCCGGCTTGCGATCCGACGGCAGTGACCCGCCCGCCGTCAGGATCTCGCGTCCCCAGGCGTCGCGCGATCTCCCAGTAGAACTCCCATTCGTCGAGGACGTCGCCCTGCGGCGGCAACAGCGCCTCGGCTGTAGCGCGCATAGGGCTCCTCGTAGAAGATCTCGGGCGCGGTTGCGATGTCGTCGCGCTCGAGGCTGATCCGTGGCGCGATCACGTAGTGCGCGAGGCGCGCCGTCTGCGCGAGCTTGATGTCGATGCACACCAGCAGCTCGAGCGCGCGCAAGGCGCGCTCGACCTTGGCCTGGTTGGGCCAGGCGACCAGCGGGTTGCCGCCGATGCAGATCAGCGCCCGCACCTGGCCGTCGCCCGGCGTCAGGATCTCGTCCGCGAGCGCCGCCGTGGGCATCTCGATTCCGATCTGGGTGAGCCCACGGACACGCGACTTAGCGAACCCCTCGCCCCAGAGCGGCGCCGGCGGCTGCACCTGCGCCCTGCGCGGCGTCGCCGCCGAGAGCACGCGCGGGTAGGGCGCGACCTCGCCTTCGCGGCAGACGCGTCCGCAGACGATGTTGAGCGCCTGCACGAAATGCTCGGTCAGGCTGCCGCGCGTCGCCATCTCGGCGCCGGTGCCGGTCGTCGCCACGCCGCGCGGCCCGCGCGCGAACAGGTGCGCCGCGGCGACCAGGTCCGCAACCGGGACGTCGGCGCGACGCGCAACGTACTCGGCCGTGTAATCGGCGATCGATTCCCGCAGCTCGGCGAGCCCGGTCACGTGACGTTCGCAGAACCCGCGATCCTCGAGCCCCGCATCCAGGATCAGCTTGAGCATCCCGGCCATCAGCGTGGCGTCCTCGCCGGGACGGACCTGAAGGTGGATGTCGGCGAGCTGCGCGACCATCGTTCGCCGGGGATCGACGCAGATGAGCTTGAGCCCGCGCGCCTTCGCGTCGCGCAGGCGGCGCGACGGGCTGAACGGCGGCACGCTGCCCTGCCAGGCGTAGTGCGAGGTGAGCGGATTGTTGCCGATCATCATCGCGACGTCGGCCTGCGAGAAGGGTTGCGGCCCGCCGAGCCAGGTGCCGACGCGGCTGCCGAGATAGACCTTCGCGGGCTGGTCGATCGTGATGCTGGTGTAGAAGCTCGGGCTGCCCATTCCCTGGTGAAACCCCAGCGCCACCGGCAGGGCGGCCGAGTTCATGAACCCGTACGTGCCGCAGTAGCTCGCGATCGCGCGTGGACCGTGCCTTTCACGGATCGAAGCGAGTCGCGCGGCGATCTCGTCGAGCGCAGCCGTACTCGAGACCGGGACGAACGACCCGTCGGCCTGGCGCCGTTGCGAGCTCCGCAATCGCTCCGGGTGATTGGCCTGCGCCGGCAGTTCGCGTCCCTTCATGCAGGTGTAGCCGCCGAAGAGCGGGTCCGAAGTGTCGCCGCGCACGGCGACGGCGCGGTCACCGTCGATGTCGACCTCGATGGCGCAGTTGGCGTGACAGAAGCGGCAGAAGGTCTTTCGGGTCTGCATCCGCGGGTCCGGGGCGCTCAGGGGAGGCGAGCTGTGGAGTCTAGCCTTGCGCGCGCGACGCACCACACGTCGATCGAGGCGGCGCCCGCCCTGCGCAGGGCGCGGGCCAGCTCGGCGACGGTGTTGCCGGTCGTGATCACGTCGTCGACGATCACGATCCGGCGCCCCCTTGCCGCCTCGCGTGCCGCCACGAACGCTCCGCGGATGTTGGCCTGCCGGTCCGCGAGCGGCAGGCCAACCTGTGCTTGCGTATCGTTCCGCCGAAAGGCGAGCCTGGCTTCGACGGGGAGGCCGAGCACGCGTCCCGCGAAACGTGCGATCTCGGCGGACTGGTTGAAGCCGCGCTCGGCATACCGGCGCGGATGCAGGGGTACAGGCAGCAGGCAGTCGACGTCGAGCTGCAATCCGAGGTCCGCTGCACCGCTTGCGAGCAGCTGACCGAGTACGCGCCCGAGCGCGAGCTGCCCGCCGTACTTGAGCGCCTGGATCATGGCGTCGACCGGGTGCGCGTAGACGCAGCGGGCGAACGCTCGATCGTACGGCAGGTGTCGAACGCGACATCCGGCGCAGCCGGGGCGGTCGTCCGGCATACGAAGTGGCGCACCACAGCGGAAACAGGTGTCCGGCAGCACCGGCAACTCGGCTTCGCAGGCGACGCAGAGATCGTGAGAGGGACGATGACCGGGCCGGCCGCAAAGCACGCACCGCGGCGGCAGCAGGCTCGCCAGCAGGCGGTCGAGCAGGCTGTCAACCGAATGTGCCACGGATGGTTGACAGCGGTGACCGTGGATCGAAATACTCGCCGCGCCCAGGGATTGCCATCCGCCGAAACTCGCGCAGCCGGGTCATTCAAGTCCCGGTGCAAATCCGCCGCAAAGGCCAAGGAATCGATATGGCGAATTTGAATCCTGACCGGCTGGGGGAGGTGCGCAGCGACTGGACGCTGGCGGAAGCCCGTGAGGTCTTCGGCCTGCCGTTCAACGACCTTCTCTTCCACGCGCAACGCGTCCACCGGCAGAATTTCGATCCCAACCAGGTCCAGGTCAGCACGCTGCTGTCGATCAAGACCGGTGGCTGCCCCGAGGACTGCGCCTATTGCCCGCAGAGCGTCCGTTACGACACGGGTGTCGCTCGGGAGGCGTTGCTCGACCTGGGCGCGGTCGTGGCCGCCGCGCAGCGGGCCAAGGCGGATGGCGCGACGCGATTCTGCATGGGCGCGGCGTATCGCAGCCCAAAGCCGCGGCAGCTCGAGAGCATCAAGGCCATGGTGCGCGAGGTTCGTGCGCTCGGCCTCGAGACTTGCGCGACGCTCGGCATGTTGAGCGCCGCGCAGGCCCGTGAGCTCAAGGACGCCGGCCTCGACTATTACAACCACAACCTCGACACGTCGGAGGCGTACTACGGCGAGATCATCACGACCCGCAGCTACCAGGATCGTCTCGAGACGCTCGAGGCCGTGCGCGAGGCGGGACTCAATGTCTGCTGCGGCGGCATCCTCGGAATGGGGGAATCGCAGTCGGACCGGATCGCGCTGCTGCACACGCTCGCGACGCTGCCGCAGCACCCGGAAAGCGTGCCGATCAACCAGCTCGTGCAGGTGCCGGGCACGCCCTTGCACGGCCTGCCGCCGCTCGATCCGCTCGATCTCGTGCGCACGATCGCGACCGGCCGACTGTTGATGCCGCGCTCGTACCTGCGCCTGTCCGCAGGCCGCATGGAGATGGACGATCCGGTCCAGGCGCTCTGTTTCCTCGCGGGCGCGAACTCGATCTTCCACGGCGAGAAGCTGCTTACGACGCCGAATCCGGGGCGCACGCACGATCAGACCCTCTTCGAACGCCTGGGGCTGTCGCCCGAGCCGCTGGCCGCGGCCGAACCGTCGCCCTGACGGGGTCCCATGAACGGCCTCGACGCCGCGCTCGCCGGACCGCTCGCCGACCTCCGGACCGCGGCGCGTTACCGGTCGCGTCGCACGGTCGAGACGCGCGAGCGCGGATCGACGCGGCTGCGTGTCGACGGCCGCGACGTGATCGCCTTCTGCAGCAACGACTACCTGGGTCTGGCCGATCATCCGCGAGTGACCGAGGCCTGTGTCAGGGCGGCGCGGCAGTGGGGGATCGGCAGCGGAGCAGCACACCTGGTCAGCGGCCACTGTCGCGAGCACCGGCTGCTCGAGGACGCACTGGCGGAGCTCACCGGCCGGCCGCGCGCTCTGCTCTTCTCCACTGGCTACATGGCCAACCTCGCCGTGATCGGCGCGCTCGTCGGTCGCGGCGATCGCGTGCTCGAGGACCGTTTGAATCACGCCTCGCTGATCGACGCGGGCCTCGCCAGCGGCGCCCGGTTTGCGCGATATGCGCACTGCGATGCCGCGGCCCTGGAAAAATGGCTCGGAGCTGATTTTTCCGCCGCGACGGTGCCGGGCGAAAATCGCTCCGAGCCAATTTCCGGACGCTGGTGGCAAGCGACGGGGTGTTCAGCATGGACGGCGACATCGCGCCGCTCCCGGAGCTTGCAGCCGTCTGCCGCGCGCACGACGCCTGGCTCATGCTCGACGACGCGCATGGCTTCGGCGTGCTGGGTGCCGGCGGGGGCGGCTCGGTCGAGGCAGCGGGACTTGCGGCCGCGGACGTGCCGATACTCATGTGCACGCTCGGCAAGGCGCTCGGCGTCTTCGGCGCCTTTGTCGCCGGCAGCGAGCCATTGATCGAAACCCTGATTCAGCGCGGCCGGACCTACATCTACACGACCGCGATGCCGCCGGCCCTCGCCGCAGCCGCGCGTGCAGCGCTCGCCGTCCAGGCCGAGGAGTCCTGGCGTCGCGAGCGCGTGCTGGCGCACGCGGCGCGATTCCGGGCCGCGGCGTGCGCACTCGGCCTCGACCTGCTGCCGTCCGTAACGCCGATCCAGCCAATCCTCGTCGGCAGCGAAGCCGCAGCAATCGCTGCGAGCGACACCCTGCTCACCGCCGGGCTCTGGGTGCCCGCCATCCGGCCGCCCACGGTTCCGGCCGGCCGCTCGCGCCTGCGTGTCACGTTCTCGGCAGCACACAGCGACGACGACGTCGATCGCCTGCTCGCGGCGCTCGCCGAGCTCGCGCCCACCGGATCACGCGCGTGACCACGCAGCGACCGGTCCTGGTCCTGCTGCACGGCTACGCGCTCCATGCCGGAGTGTGGGGTGACTGGCCCAATGACCTCGCAGGCCTCGTCGAGCCGCGCGCCATCGACTTGCCCGGGCATGGCACGCTGCGCCTGGGATCCACGTATCGAGGACCTGGCGGGCCTCGCGCGCGCGGTGTCCGAGGAGGTTCCACCGGGTGCGATCGTGCTCGGCTGGTCCCTGGGCGGGATGATTGCGCTCGAGCTGGCGCGGCAGCGGCCGACGTCGCTCAAGGGCCTCGTCCTGATCGCGACGACGCCGCGATTCGTCGCCGACGCAGGCTGGGTACACGGGATCGATCCCGCGGTGCTCGAGACGTTTACGCGGGGCGTCAGGGATGACTATCACCGCACGGTGCAGGATTTCCTGGCGCTGCAGGTGCTGGGAGCGGCCGATTCTCGGTCGACCCTGCGCGTGTTGCGCGCGGCCGTGCGGAGCCGCCCGGCGCCTGATCCGCGCGCGCTCGAGGTCGGGCTCGATATCCTGCGGCGAGCGGACCTGCGCGATGCGCTGGCCGACATCGCCTCTGCGGCCCTCGTGATCACTGGGCAGCGCGACCGGCTCACGCCTCCGGCGGCGGCCGAATTCCTGTCGGCCGCGCTCCCCTGCGCACATTTGCGCCACATCGCGGGCGCCGGCCACGCACCCTTCCTCTCGCACCCCGAGGCCGTGCTGCGAGAGCTCGCCGGATTTCTACGACGGCAACGGACCGGGGCCCGCCCCGCCTCCGCCGACGCATGAGCCCGGACATGCCCGGCGCGGACGAGTTCACGCTCTCGCCACGCGAGGTCGCGCGCTCCTTCGATCGCGCCGCTCCTGGCTACGATGAAGCAGCGGTCCTGCAGACGCGCGTTCGCGCCGAGCTTCTCTCACGGCTGGACCTGGTACGGCTCGAGCCGTCCGTCGTGATCGACCTGGGTTGCGGCACCGGGGTCGGTGCGGCGTCGCTTCGTCGTCGCTACCGGCGCAGCCAAGTCGTGGCGCTCGACCTGTCGCCCGCCATGCTTCGTGTCGCCGCAGGGCGTCGCCGTCCGTGGCGACGATTCACGGGAGTCTGCGCGGACGCCACCCGCCTGCCGTTTGGCGAAGGGTCTGCCGATCTCGTATTCAGCAACCTCATGCTGCAATGGTGCGAGGATCCGGAAATCGTCTTCCGGGAGTGCGCCCGCGTTCTGCGGCCCGGCGGCCTGCTGACATTCACCAGCTTCGGACCCGACACCCTGCGGGAGCTGCGCGCGGCCTGGGCTGCGGCCGACGCCTATACGCATGTCAATCGGTTCATCGACATGCACGACCTCGGCGATGCGCTGCTGCGCGCCGGTCTCGCCGAGCCGGTGATGGACGTGGAGCGATATACGCTCAGCTACCCGGACGTACGCTCGCTCATGCGCGACCTCAAGGCCATCGGCGCGCACAACGTCAACGCCGGCCGCGCGCGGGGCCTCACCGGCCGACGGGCCATCGAGCGCATGCTTGCAGCTTACGAACGAGAGCGCCGGGACGGCCGACTTCCGGCGACCTACGAAGTCGTTTACGGTCAGGCCTGGAGCCCGGTGAATCCCGTGAAACGCCGCGGGCCCGCGGGCGAGACCCGAATCCCCGTCGAGAGAATCGGTCGCCGAAATTGATAAGCCTTGGTTGACTGCCGTAGTGGAAAATATATGAGTCGAGGCTTTATTGTGAGTAACCGCCACCTTATTAGGCAGTGGCGTGATGGCCGGTCGGGCTGAGCTTCGATCCCTCTATGTGACGGGTACCGACACCGGCGTCGGCAAGACGCTGATTGCCACCGCGCTGGTCCGCGCACTCAATCGGACCGGTCGTCGAGCGCGCGGCTTGAAGCCGCTCGCGAGTGGGGCGGTGCGCACGCCGGACGGCCTGCGCAATGCCGACGCGCTGGCGCTTCAGGCGGAGGGCCAGCCGCCGGTCGCCTACGATCTCGTCAATCCATACTGCTTCGAGCCCGCGGTCGCGCCGCACCTCGCGGCGGCTGAGGCCGGGATCGAGACCCCACTCCAGTCGCTTCTCGCCTGGTACGAACGCGCGAGCGCCGGGTGCGACTGGACCGTCGTCGAAGGGGCGGGCGGCTGGCGCGTCCCGCTCCATCCCGACGGATACACGAGCGACCTGCCCGAGGCACTCGGCATGCCGGTCCTGCTGGTCGTGGGGCTGCGGCTCGGCTGCCTGAACCATGCACGGCTGACCTACGAAGCGCTGCGAGGCGCGCGCGTACCGATCGCAGGGTGGATCGGTAATCGCATCGATGCCGCACATGGCGCGTGCGGCGGAGAATCTCGCCACGCTCGAACGGCTGCTCGAGGGCGCTCCGCTGGCCGTGATCCCGACGCTTTCGCCAGCCGACCCGGAAGCCGTCGCCGTGGAGATTGCACGGACGGCCCTCGATCGGCTGATCTGACCGCGGCGAGCGGCTCCGCCCGCCGTGCCCGCGTTCGGCTGGGCGGGTTAAACTTCGCGGCCCATGTCCACGCGACCGCGGGCCGGCCGGCCAACACGGGAGTCTGCCAAGCAATGACGAGTCCTAAGCGCGCCCTGGCCGCCGGCGTATCCCTGCTCCTCGCGGGGGGACCCGCACTGGCGGCCTGGGATTTGAACCTGCGCGTCGGTGTCACGCCGCTCAGCCGCGAGATCTACCAGCTCCACATGATGGTGCTCTGGGTGTGCGTGGCGATCGCGGCAATCGTCTTCGCCGTGATGATCTATTCCGTGGCGACCTTCCGTCGGTCGAAGAATTCCACGCCCGCGACGTTCGACCACAGCACGACGGCCGAGGTGGTCTGGACGATCATCCCGGTGCTCATCCTGGTGTTCATGGCGATCCCCGCAGCTCGGGTCCTGGTCGCGATCGAAGACTCGAGCGGCTCGGAACTCACGGTCAAGGTCACCGGCTACCAGTGGAAATGGCAATACGAGTACGTCGAGCACGGCATCTCCTTCTTCTCGACGCTGGACCGGACTCACGACACCGCCCGCCATGTCGGCTCGGGTGTCGACCCGGGCTCGCTCGATCACTACCTGCTCGAGGTCGACAGGCCGCTGGTGGTGCCGCAGGACGTCAAGGTCCGGGTCCTGATCACGGCCGCCGACGTGATCCACGCCTGGTGGGTACCCGACTTCGGCATGAAGAAGGACGCGATCCCGGGGTTCATCAATGAGCTCTGGTTCAAGGCCGAAAAGCCGGGGATTTACCGCGGCCAGTGCGCGGAGCTCTGCGGCCGTGATCACGGGTTCATGCCGGTGGTCGTCGAGGTCAAGCCCAGGGCCGAGTTCGACGCCTGGCTCGCGGCGCAGAAGAAGGCCAGTCAGGCGGCCGATGCGCCCGACGAGCCCGCGAACGCCCCGACCCCGGGCGGCGACGCGGCGAGCCTCGTGGCCGGCAACGCGGAGTAACCGACGATGAGCGCTACCACCGACACTCTCGCCCACGCCGGCCAAGCCCATGGGCACGATGACCACCACCACGGGCCCGAGAAGGGCATCCGCCGCTGGCTCACGACGACCAATCACAAGGACATCGGGACGATGTACCTGGTGTTCAGCCTGATCATGTTCCTGATCGGCGGCAGCATGGCGCTCGTGATCCGGGCGGAACTGTTCGTGCCCGGCATGCAGCTCGTCGATCCCGGCTTCTTCAACACCATGACTACGGTGCACGCGCTGATCATGGTGTTCGGAGCGGTGATGCCGGCGGCCGTGGGCCTGGGCAACTGGATGATCCCCCTGCAGATCGGCGCGCCCGACATGGCGCTGCCGCGCATGAACAACTTCAGCTTCTGGCTGCTGGTGGCGGCGTTCTCGCTGCTGATCCTGTCGCTCTTCATGCCGGGTGGTGGCCCCGCCTCGGGCTGGACGCTCTATCCGCCGCTGGTTCTGCAGACGGGCGACGCGCTGCCGCTGGCGATCTTCGCCATCCATCTGGCGGGCGCGTCCTCGATCATGGGCGCGATCAATATCATCGTGACCATCATGAACATGCGCGCGCCGGGCATGACGCTGCTCGCGATGCCGATGTTCGTGTGGACCTGGCTGATCACTGCCTACCTGCTGATCGCCGTGATGCCGGTGTTCGCGGGCGCGGTGACCATGCTGCTCACCGACCACTACTTCGGCTCGACGTTCTTCTCCGCCGCGGGCGGCGGCGACCCGGTGCTCTATCAGCACATCTTCTGGTTCTTCGGGCACCCCGAGGTATACATCATGATCCTGCCGGCGTTCGGGATCGTCTCCGAGATCATCCCGACCTTCGCCCGCAAGAAGCTCTTTGGCTACGACTCGATGGTGTACGCGACGGCCTCGATCGCCTTCCTCTCGTTCATCGTCTGGGCGCATCACATGTTCACGGTCGGGATGCCGCTCGCCGGCTCGATGTTCTTCATGCTGGCGACCATGCTGATCGCGGTGCCGACCGGCGTGAAGGTCTTCAACTGGACGGCGACGCTCTGGAAGGGCTCGATTTCCTTCGAGCCGCCGATGCTGTTCGCGCTCGCGTTCCTGTTCCTGTTCACGATCGGCGGCTTCTCGGGACTGATGATGGCGATCGTCCCCGTGGACTTCCAGTACCACGACACCTACTTCATCGTCGCCCATTTCCACTACGTGCTGGTGCCGGGCGCGGTGTTCGCGATCATGGGGGCGGTGTACTACTGGCTGCCGAAGTGGACCGGCCACATGTACGACATGAAGCTCGCGAAGCTGCACTTCTGGCTGTCCGCGATCTTCGTCAACGTGCTGTTCTTCCCGCAGCACTTCCTGGGGCTCGCCGGGATGCCGCGGCGCATCCCCGACTACTCGACGCAATTCGCCGACTGGAACATGGTGTCTTCGATCGGCGGCTTCGGTTTCGGGCTGTCGCAGCTTCTGTTCGTGTACCTGATCTGGAAGTGCGCGCGCGGCGGCGTGCCGGCGTCGGCCGTTGTGTGGGACGGCGCGCGCAGCCATGGGCTCGAGTGGACGGTGCCGTCGCCGGCGCCGTATCACACCTTCGACGAGCCGCCCGCCGTGCGCGGCGGGGAGATGCACTCGTGAGCCGCGACTTCCCGGACGAGGGCAGGCGCAGGCGCATCCGCCGCAATACCATCGTGCTCGCGCTGACCGCGATCGCGATCTACGTCGCGTTCATCGCCTCCGGCGTGATCAGGGCTCAGCCCTGACGGGGCCGCATGATGGACCGGCCGACCCGACGCCGAAACGCATCGCTCACTCGCCGGCTGCTGGTGATGGCGGCGGGCAGCTTTGCGTTCGGCTTCGCCCTGGTGCCGCTCTACGACGTGATCTGCGAACTCGCGGGAATCCGCGTCAACGCCACTCCGTCGAAGGCCGTCGAGTCGGCGGTGCAACCGCGCGCGGTGACGCTCGAGTTCGTATCCGCGCTCCCGGACGGCGGCGACTGGGAACTGAGGCCCGTGGCCTCGGCGATCACGGTCGTCCCGGGCCGGCTGCACGAGGCACAGTTCCGGATCAGGAGCCGCGCGGGTTCTCCCGCGACCGGTCAGGCCATTCCGAGCGTGGCACCGGCCTACGCCGCGCGTTACCTGCAGAAGACGGAGTGCTTCTGCTTCACGCCACAGCGTTTCGGCGCCGGCGAGGAGCGGGAATTCACCGTCCGGTTCATCGTCGATCCGCGGCTGCCGCCGCAGCTCGATCGCATGACCCTCGCCTATTCGATGTACACGATGCCGGAGAAGGGTTAGGTCAATGGCGCACGCACAGACGGCCGCGGTCGCGGACAAGTACTACATCCCGCACGGCAGCAAGTGGCCCGCGGTGGGCGCGCTGGCGTTCTTCACGACGATGCTGGGTGCTGCACTGCTGCTGATGGGCGTCGCCGCATGGCCGTGGGTGCTCGGGGCCGGGCTCGCGGCCGTGCTGTACATGTTCGCCGGCTGGTTCGGCACCGTGATCGACGAGAGCGAGCACGGCCGGTACGGCGAGGGCGTCGACCGTTCGTTCCGCATGGGGATGATGTGGTTCATCTTCTCCGAGGTGATGTTCTTCGTGGTGTTCTTCGGTGCGCTCTTCTACGCGCGGCAGCTCTCGGTGCCGTGGCTGGGTGGCGAGGGCACGAAGTTCCTGACCAACGCCTTCGCCTGGGAGGGTTTCGAGAACACCTGGCCGACCAACGGGCCCGGTGACGTGGGCGGGGAGTTCGAGACCATTCCGGCATTCGGCCTGCCCGCCATCAACACCGCGATCCTGCTCCTCTCCGGCATCACCGTCACCATCGCGCATCACGCGCTGCGGGCCGGCAACCGCATGGTCCTCAAGGTCTTCCTGGCCGCGACTTTCCTGCTCGGGTTCCTGTTCGTCGGGCTGCAGGCGCAGGAGTACGCGCACGCCTGGAACGACCTGAACCTCAAGCTGAGCTCCGGCATCTACGGCTCGACGTTCTACATGCTCACCGGCTTTCACGGTCTGCACGTGACGATCGGCGCCATCATGCTGCTCGTGATCTGGCTGCGCGTCATGAAGGGCCACTTCACGCCGGCGAAACATTTCGCCTTCGAAGGGGTGGCCTGGTACTGGCACTTCGTCGACGTGGTGTGGCTCGGTCTGTTCGTCTTCGTGTACTGGATGTGAATCTTCGTCCCGTGACGGTGCTCGCCACGGCGCTCCTCGTGGCGGCCTGCGTCGCGCTGGGTTACTGGCAGCTCGGGCGCGCGCGCGGGAAACAGGCTTTGATCGACGAGTTCGGGCGCGGCGACGCCACGGTGGTCGACGTCACGTCGCGTTCCGTCGATGGCCTGCCCCGCTTCCAGTCGGTCAGCGCGCAGGGCGAGTACGTTCCGGGGCAGCAGATCCTGCTCGACAACATGACCGGGGCCGAGGGTCGCCCCGGTTACCGGGTCCTCACGCCGTTCCGGCGCACCGCGGGCGGCAAGCTGCTGCTCGTCGATCGCGGCTGGGTGCCGCTCGGCGAGACCCGCGATCGCCTTCCGGCCGTCGACGTCACGGACGGCGCGCGCGAGATCGCCGGCCGCCTCGATCGGCCGCCGGTGCCGGGGCTGCGACTGGGCGGCGCAACGGCCGCCCTCGTGTCCGGAAGCTGGCCCCGGGTAATGAACTTTCCCGAGGCGCCGGAGCTGGCCGCCGCACTGCAGGCGCCCGTCGAATCCCACGTTGTCCTGCTGCACCCCGGGGCGCCGGACGGATACGAGCGCAACTGGCAGCCGGCACTGCGCATGAATCCTGCTCGGCATTTCGCGTATGCGATCCAGTGGTTCGCGCTCGGGATCGTCGCGGCGCTGGCGCTCTTCATCGCCGCGGTGCGCCGCCGTTCGTCGCCGGACGGCCGCACGACATGAGCGCCGGCCGCGCGCCCGACGCCGCACGCGGCCGGCGGGGCCTGCTCGCGCTCGCTGCGCTCTTCTTCGTTCCGGTCGCAGCAGCCTTCTGGCTGTACTACGGCCACGCCGGTTGGCGCACCGCCAACGAGGGCGAGCTCATCGATCCGCCGCGACCGCTGCCCGCTATCGAGTTCACCGACGCCGACGGCGCGCGGACGCCCGGGAACCTGCTGCGCGACCGCTGGACTCTCCTTTACATCGGTGACGGCCGCTGCGACGCGCGTTGCCGGGATGCGCTCTACCTCACGCGCCAGACCCGCCTCGCACTCAACAAGGACTCCGGACGGGTGCGTCGCGTGTTGATCGCGACCGCGCCCGGTTTCGTCGACCCCGAGCTCGGCGCCCTTCACCCCGATCTGGTGGTCGCCGTCGCGTCGCAGGAGCAACTCGAAACGCTGACGCGGCTGATTCCGGCGCTCGATGGAGTGGCACTGGCGGAGGCCGGCCGCATCTACGTCGTCGATCCACTGGGCAATCTGATGATGAGCTATTCCGCGGCCGCGCCGGATGACGCGCTGCTCTCCGACCTCAAGCGGCTGCTTCGACTTTCGCACATCGGCTGAACGGACCAGAGAATCCATGCAACTCGCGCTGTTCCATCGTCTGTGCCTGGTCGGCACGCTGCTCGCGCTCTGTGTCGTCGTGCTGGGAGCCTGGGTCCGCCTGAGCCACGCCGGACTCGGCTGCCCGGACTGGCCGGGCTGCTATGGGCACCTGACGGTCGGCCAGGCGCTCGAGAACGTGGAGCGCGCGAACCAGGCGTTTCCTGAACGGCCGCTCGAGGCCGGAAAAGCGCTCAAGGAAATGCTGCACCGGTATCTCGCCAGTGGTCTCGGTCTGCTGATCCTCGCAATTGCGGCCTGCGCCTGGGCGAATCGGCGCGACCCGGCGCAGCCGACGCGTCTGCCGCTGGTGCTCGTGCTGCTGGTGGTTTTCCAGGGCCTGCTCGGCATGTGGACCGTGACCCTGCTGCTCAAGCCGCTGTTCGTCGTCGCACATCTGATCGGCGGACTGACGACGACGGCCGTCCTCTGGTGGCTCGCGCTGCCGGCCGGAGACGTGGAGCGCGCAGGCGAGGAGCCCGGGCTGCGCCGCTGGGTGCTCGCGGCACTCGCGATCCTCGCGCTGCAGATCGCGCTCGGTGGCTGGGTGAGCTCGAACTATGCCGCGCTCGCCTGCCCGGACTTTCCCACCTGCCAGGCATCGTTCTGGCCCGCGATGGATTTCCGCGATGCGTTCGTACTCTGGCGGGGCCTCGGCATCGACTACGAGGGCGGAGTGCTCGACCACCCGGCGCGGGTCGCCATCCACTACACGCATCGGATCGGGGCGCTGGTCACCGCACTCGTCCTGGGCGGGGTGGCGTGGCGCGCTACGCGCGGATCGCCGTCCCACCGGGTGCGCGGCGCGGGCATCGCGCTCGGGGCCGTGCTCCTGGCCCAGCTCGCGCTGGGACCTGCGATGGTGCTGGCGCGCCTGCCGCTCGCGCTCGCCACCGGCCATAACGCCGTCGCCGCGCTGCTCGTGCTCGCGACGGTCGCTCTGCTGCGAGCGGTGACACCGCCGGCATCCCGCCACCCGCGGCGGTAAGATCGCGGGTCCCATTCATCGGACGCCGCGAGTGTCACCCGATCCCCCTGCTGGAGCCGCCCCGGCGGCGAGCGCGCGCTGGCGTGATTACCTCGAGCTCGGCAAGCCGAAGGTCGTCACGCTGATCGTATTCACGGCGGTGGTCGGCATGGTGCTCGCCGCGCCGGGTCTACCGCCGCTTGGCCCGGTCGTGTTCGGCACGCTCGGCATTGCGTTCGCGGCGACGAGCGCCGCGGCGATCAACCACGTCCTTGACCGGCACTATGACGAGCGGATGGCGCGGACCCGGCACCGCCCGATACCGACCGGCCATATCAGCGCCCGCCATGCGCTCGCGTACGCGGCCGTGCTCGGCGCGGCGTCGATGCTCGTGCTCGCCACGCAGGTAAACGCGCTGACCGCGGCGCTCACCTTCGCGTCGCTGATCGGCTATGCCGTGCTCTACACCGTGTGGCTCAAGCACGCGACACCGCAGAACATCGTGATCGGCGGGGCCGCGGGCGCCGCACCGCCGGTGCTCGGCTGGACCGCGGTGACAGGGCAGGTGGAGCCGCACGCGCTGTTGCTCTTCCTCATCATTTTCGCATGGACCCCGCCGCATTTCTGGGCGCTGGCCATTGCGCGCCGCGACGAGTATGCGACGGCGGGCATCCCGATGCTGCCGGTCGCCTACGGTGTCGAGTTCACGCGCCTGCAGATCCTGCTCTACACGATCCTCCTGGTGATCGTCACGCTGCTGCCCTACATCACGGGCATGACCGGGGCGATCTACCTGGCGGCCGCACTCGTGCTCGGCCTGCAGTTCATCCGGTATGCCGTCTCGTTGCGACGACAGGACGCGCCCGCACACCTGCCCATGACGGTGTTCCGGTACTCCGTGAACTACCTCATGCTGCTCTTCGCGGCACTGCTGCTCGATCACTTCGTCGATCTCCGGATCGCGTTCGGAAACTAGAGCGGCATGGCGCCTCGATCGCACCTGGCCGCGCCTCTGCTCCTCTCCGTTGCCGTCCTGCTGATCCTCTACGTCTCGCTCTATCCGTTTCGCTTCGCGCCGGACGGCCCGTCGATGCTCGCGGCGCTCGACCTGCTGACCTGGGCGCGCGCCTCGCGCGGCGACATGTTGAACAACGTGCTCCTGTACGGGCCGCTCGGGTTCTGTCTCGCGCTGATCGTCGAGCCGCGACTGGGCCGACCTCTGGCGTTCGTCACCGCCGCGATCGTGGGCGCCCTGTTTTCGCTGTCGATGGAACTGCTGCAGGCGTCGATCGCGCCGCGGGTGCCGAGCCTGACCGATCTGACGCTGAATGCGCTCGGTGCGCTCGCAGGGGCGCTGGCCGGGTCGACCTGGCATGCGGCCGGCTCGCGCCTTGCGCCGGAAGGGGCGCCGGTCAACCGGGCGCGTGCCGTGACCGCGCTGATCGTGGTGCTGTGGCTCGTGATGCGGCTCTGGCCGCTGCTGCCGGACGCGAGCCTCGGTCAGCTCAAGCGCGCCGTGCGCCCGCTCTTCACGCCGGAGCTGCACCTCGCCGTGACGGCGGCCAACCTGATCGGCTGGCTGATCGTGGCGGAAGCCGTGTTCCATCTCGTGCGACGCCAGCGCGCCGTCGACGTACTGCTCGTGCTCATCGCGGTGGTGCTGGTCGGCCGCACGTTCGTAGGGGGGAGCACGCTGACCGTCGATCAGATCGCAGCGCTGGTGCTGCTGCTACCTTCACTCATATTGATCAACCGCCTCGGGGAGCGTTCGCGCGCGGCGCTCCTCGCGACGCTGCTCGTCGGCTGGCTCGTATCCCCGGCCGTAGCGGCGCTCACGGGCCGTGCAGGCCCATTCGAATTGGCGTGGCCAGCCTTTGCCGATTTTCTTGCTCGGCCAACCTCGCCGCCGCAGGTGGCAGGCACGGCCTTCAGCTACCTGTCGCTCGGCTGGTTGTTGACCGCCGCGGGGCTGTTGCCGCACATCGCGGCCGGACTGGCCGTGCTGCTCGCGCTCGTGCTCCACGCGGTCGCGCTCGGAACGCCGGGCGCGCTCCCGGGTGGGGCGGACCTCGTCGCGGCGATCGCCGCTGCGATCATCGCCGCACGCTCGATGTCACGGTAAGTGCCTTGTTGGTGCCTGCCTCGTTGGTGCCGGGTCGCAGTTTCGCAGTTATTCCTGCGGAAACCGATCGAAGCACCGAAAATCGGTTACGGCAATAACTGCGAAACTGCGACCCGGCACCCTCAGAGGCACCCTCAGAGCGGATCGCCGGCCGACGCGCCGAGCAACTCACGCCGGATGAGGGGCAGTGGTGGCCCGCCATGGGACAGCAGCGTGTCGTGGAACTCCTTCCACGCGGCACGACCGCCGCGCGTCGCAATCCAGTCTTCGCGCAGCTTGCGGATCATCAGCTTGCCCAGCGTGTAGTTGAGGTAGCCGGGATCGTAGGTTCCGCGCAGCGCCTGTTGCCGGGCGTTGCCTGCGTCGAGGAACGCCACCTCGCGGAACAGCCGCTCGGACTCCTCCACGCTCATGCCTCCGGTGTGCAGTCCGATCGCGGACACGAAGCGCACGTTGCGCCACAGTGCCTGCAGCAGCTGGCCGACACGGGCTTCCGCATCGCCCTCGTGCAGCCCGGCGTCGAGCATCATCTCCTCGGTGTAGTGCGCCCACCCTTCAATAAACGCGTAGCTCTGGAAGAGCTGGCCGACCCTGGACTTGCTGCGGTTGGCGTGCAGGAAGTGCAGGAAGTGGCCCGGCCAGACCTCGTGCGCCGAGATAAAGAGCAGCCCCGCCTCCGGCTGCACGTACTGCGCCCGCTGTTCAGCTGACCACTTCGGGTCGGGCGCCGCGATGTAATAGGTCGCCGGCACGCCGGGCTCGAACGGGCCCGGCGTCTGGATGTAGGCGAAATTCTGCGCGTTGTACGGCGGCGCCTGCGCCACGCGTGTGCGCTCCTCGCCCGGGATGCTGACCAGATCCTTCGCACGCACGAAGGCTTCGAGCTCGGGCAGCTGGCGTGTGGCCGCTGCCACCGGCCCGTCGGCGGGTTTACGCGCGCGCACCTTATCGACGCAGGCCGCAACGCTCGCCCCCGGAAGGAATCGCCCGCAGGCCTCCTTGAGTGCCGCGCTGTTACGCTCGAGGTCCGCCTGCCCGATCGCCGCGACTCGCTCGAGCGGCATCTTCACACCCTCGGTCGCCTCGAGCATCCGTGAGAAAAGAGCCGCTCCGATCGCATAGTCGTCCTTCGCTTGCGGACGCTGTGACTCGAGCCAGTCTGCGAGCCCGCGCATCGCCGCCGCCGCTGCTGCATTGGCGCTCGCAAGCTCCGCGTGCAGGCCGGCGTCGTCCACGTCGGCGAACACGATCGCCACATCGTTGGCATAGAACTCCGCGAACCCGCCAAAGGCGTTGACCCCGTATTCGATCCACGGCGCCGGCATCGGCGTGCGAAGGTTCGCGCGGATCTGCGCCACCGCGCCCGGAACGGTCTTCGCGTAGGCGATGTAGGCGCGCATCCGCTGCTCGAGCGGCGCGTACGGCTTGTTCAGGTACGGATCGGGGTCGAGCCAGCTCAGGTAGTAATCCGGGCTGCGAAAGGGCCACTCCGCCTCCGCGAGCCAGAAGAGGTCGCGGTCGATCCGCGAAAGCAGGTAGTCGCGCTCGAACGCCTGCCGCGGCGCGAGACTCGCGGTGTCGAAAGCGGCGACCCGGGCACGGGCGGCGCGCAACCGCTCGATCTCTTTCGCGAACGCGGCCGCGGAGAAATCCTGCATGCGACCGTCGAACTCGTGACGGCCTGCATATACGGCGAACACCGGGTTCGCCGCGAAGTAGTCCTCGACGTACTGGGCGACGAATGCGTCCCAGGCGGCCTCGTTGCGCGCGGTGCCGGCCTGCTCCGCCGCGCCCGTGGCCGCGCCGCCATCCGGGGCTCGCCCGCCACACGACACCGCGCACAGTGCGATCGCCAGCCAGCACCAGACCTTCGCTCGTGATCTCATTTCGCGCCCTCGCTGCGCTCGAAAGGCGGGAACTCTACGCGTTCCATCACCGCTTGTCGCAGTCAGGCGAAGCGTTGCCGGTACTCCTGCGGGGTAACGCCCATCGTGCGGCGGAACGCGCGGCGCAGCCGCTGCTCGTCGCCGAAACCGCATTCGCGCGCCACATCCTTCAGGCGCGTTGCCCCTTCCTCGATCCGGCGGCGCGCGGCGTCGATCCGCAGCCGTGCAACGTGATGTGCGGGCGGACGGCCGATGCGGGCGGCGAACAGGCGCGCGAAGTGCCGCTCGCTCATGCTGCAGCGACGCGCGAGCTGCTCCACCGACAGGTCAGCGTCCAGGTGCTCGAGCATCCACAGCTCGAGGTCGCCGAAGCGGTCGTCGCGTCGCTGTGCCTCGAGGTGGTGGCTGAACTGCGACTGCCCACCGGGCCTTTTCACAAACATCACGAGCTCGCGTGCCACCGCGAGCGCCGTGGCCTTGCCCCAGTCCTGCTCGACCATTGCGAGCGCCATGTCCATGCCTGCCGTCACGCCGGCCGACGTGTAGATGCGGCCGCTCTGGACGTAGAGCGCGTCGGGCTCGACGCGAGTGCGCGGCGACGCGCGCGCCAGCCGGTCGCAATAGCCCCAATGCGTGGTGGCCGCCCGCCCGTCGAGCAGGCCCGCAGCAGCCAGCACCAGCGCGCCCGTACAGATGGAGCCGACGCGCGGCACGACCGCCGCGCGACCACGCAGCCAGTCGAGCAGGTCCGCATCCGCGAGCGCGGCTTCGTAGCCGATTCCGCCCGCCACCAGCAGCGTGTCGACGCGTCCGAGCTTGCGGTATGCGCGGGTGGCGATGAGCCGCAGCCCGCCCGAGGTCTCCACCGGCCCGCGCCGCCGGGCGACCATCTCCACCGCGTAGGCCGGAACGCGACGGCCGGCGTGATCCTTGAGCCAGCGGCTGGTGCGGGCGAAAACCTCGAGCGGACCGGTGATGTCCAGGATCTGGGCCAAGGGGTAGGCGAGCATCGCGACGCGATGCGTGCGCGCCGGGGCGGCGCGCCGGCCCGCGGCCGCGGTCGATCGGGTGGTCATTTGGAATCCTCTGCGGGCTTCTTCCGCTGGGAAGTGTCCGCCGGTCGCCCGGCGTGCGCCACCCGGATGGCAGTAAATGACGCTCTATGGTCCAGTTTGCCACGCCCCGCCGGCGCAGCATCACCGTCCACGGATCGAGGAGGATCGCAATGAACCGACGTGACTGTCTCGGCACCATGCTCGGCGCTGCCGTCGCCGTCTTCGGCACCGCTTCGGCAGACCAGTCGTTGCCGAAGCGCAAGCGCGTGAGGGTCGCGTTCCTGCTCGGCGACTCCGCCAACGTGATCGACACCGCGGGGCCGTGGGAAGTGTTCCAGGACACGATGCTCGACGGCACGCTGATGCACTCGCATCCGTTCGAGCTGTACACCGTCGCCCCCACCGACGCGATGCTCAGGATGACGGGTGGCCTGCAGGTCGTCCCGCACTACGACGTGACCAACGCGCCCGAGCCCAACGTGATCGTCGTCCCTGCGCACAAGTCGACGGAAGCCTCGCGGGCCTGGCTCAAGCGCGCGAGCGCGGACACCGACGTGACGATGTCGGTCTGTACCGGCGCGTTCCAGCTGGCACGGGCCGGCCTGCTCACCGGCCTGCCGGCGACGACGCATCACGATTTCTGGGACGACTTCGCCCGGGAGTTCCCGGACGTCGAGCTCAAGTCCGGGCTGCGCTTTGTCGACAACGGGCGGATCGCCACGGCCGGCGGTCTGACCTCGGGGATCGACCTGGCGCTGCACGTCGTCGCGCGCTACTTCGGCGTCGAGGTCGCGGCGACGACGGCGCGTTACATGGAGCATGCGAGCGACGCCTGGCGCGCGGGTGCTGCCGCGACGGCGTCCAGGCACGGCGGACGCGACGCGATAGCAGGACCGCGTTCGCGGCTGGGGCGGGGATTGCTACAATCCCGCCCCCCATGGACGTCACCCACCTCCTCGATGCGCTCAACGACGCGCAGCGCCAGGCCGTGAGCGCTCCGCTCGCGCCGACGCTCGTGCTCGCGGGCGCCGGCAGCGGCAAGACGCGCGTGCTCACGCATCGGGTCGCGTGGCTGGTGCAGGTGGAGAACGTCTCTCCGCACGGTATCCTCGCCGTGACGTTCACCAACAAGGCCGCCGGCGAGATGCGCGGCCGCATCGAGACGCAGCTCGGCCTGCCGTCGGCCCCGCTGTGGGTCGGGACGTTCCACGGCATCGCGCACCGGCTGCTCCGGATGCACTGGCGCGAGGCCGGGCTGCCGCAGTCCTTCCAGATCCTCGATTCCGAGGACCAGCAGCGGCTCGTACGCAAGGTCGTCCGATCGCTCGAGCTCGACGAGGCGCGCTGGGTGCCGAAGGAGATCGCCTGGTTCATCAATGCCCAGAAGGACGAGGGTCTGCGTCCGAAGCATCTCAAGGACGAGGGCGATCCGACCCGCCGGCAGATGATCCGCCTGTACGAGGCCTACGAGGAAACCTGCCGGCGCAACGGGGTCGTGGATTTCGCGGAGCTCCTGCTGCGCAGCTACGAGCTGTGGCGCGAAGCGCCGGGCCTCGTCGAGCACTACCGCGCGCGGTTCGGCCACATCCTCGTCGACGAATTCCAGGACACCAACGCCATCCAGTACGCATGGCTCAAGGCGCTCGCCGGACCGGTCAGCCTGCCGTTCGTCGTCGGCGACGACGACCAGTCGATCTACCGATGGCGCGGCGCGCGAGTGGAGCACCTGCAGCAGTTCCGGCGTGACTTCCCCGGCGTGCAGCTCTACCGCCTCGAGCAGAACTACCGCTCGACGGGCAACATCCTCGCGGCCGCGAACGCCATCATCGCGAACAACGGCGGGCGCATCGGCAAGCGCCTGTGGACGAGCGGTGAGCGCGGCTCGTCCATCCGTCTCTACCGGGCGTACAACGAGCGCGACGAAGCGGAGTTCGTCGTCGGTCGCATCCGCGAGTGGATCGCCCGCGGCGGCCGTCGCGCCGAAACCGCCATCCTGTACCGCTCGAACGCGCAGTCACGCGTGTTCGAGGAGTACCTGCTCGCCGGGCGCATCCCGTACCGCGTCTACGGGGGCTTGAGGTTCTTCGAGCGGGCCGAGATCAAGGACGCGCTCGCCTATCTGCGGCTGATCGGCAACCGCGACGACGACGCGTCCTTCGAGCGGGTCGTGAACCTGCCTGCCCGCGGCGTGGGTCAGCGCACCCTCGAGGTGCTGCGCGCGTATGCGCGTGCGAACGCGACCTCGCTGTGGCGCGCGTGCGGCGCCTGCCAGGACGAACTCGGTGCACGCGCCGTCGCCAGCCTTGCGGCCTTCCTCGCGCTCATCGAAGGGCTCGATGCCGCGACGCGCGGGCTGCCACTCCACGAGCAGGTCGATCGCGTCATCGAGGGTAGTGGCCTGGTCGCGCATTACCGCAAGGAGAAGGCCGACAAGGGCGAGGCGCGGCTCGAGAACCTCGAGGAACTCGTGAGCGCAGCTCGCGGGTTCGAGCCGGAGGACGCGAGCATGTCGCCGCTCGCTGCGTTCCTGTCGCACGCGGTGCTGGAGTCGGGCGAAGGCCAGGCCGAGGCATGGGAAGACTGCGTGCAGATGATGACGCTGCACTCCGCCAAGGGACTCGAGTTTCCGGTGGTGTTCCTGTGCGGGCTGGAAGACGGGCTGTTCCCGCACCAGCGCTCGATCACCGACGTTGCCGGGCTCGAGGAAGAGCGTCGGCTCTGCTATGTCGGCGCCACCCGTGCAATGCGAGACCTGTATCTCACCTACGCGGAGCAGCGGCGCATGCACGGCGTGGACAGCTACGGCGCGCCATCGCGCTTCATTGCCGAGATACCGGCTGAGATCGTCGAAGAGGTGCGCCCACGGGTCCAGGTCTCGCGTCCGGTCTACGTGCCTGCGCGCGCCGGACGCTTCACGGATGAGGAACCGGGGGGATTGCGACTCGGTCAGCGGGTGCGTCACCAGAAATTCGGCGACGGGATCGTGCTCAACGTCGAGGGGCAGGGATCGAATGCACGAGTGCAGGTCAACTTCGAGCGCCAGGGAACGAAGTGGCTCATGATGGGCTACGCCAACCTGGAATCCGTCTGATGGGAAATGGGGACATTCTCTATTTCCGTTCCAGCAGCCTGCCCGCGAAAGTCACCCGGTCACGGAAATAGAGAATGTCCCCATTTCCCAACTACAATCGCCGACCGTGAAGATCATCATCCTCGGCGCCGGTCAGGTCGGCCGGACCGCGGCCTACCATCTGGCCCGCGAGGAAGCCAACGACGTCACGGTCGTCGACACTGATGACGAGGTGCTGCGGGACCTGCAGGACCGCCTCGACATCCGCACCGTTCGGGGCAACGGGGCGAGCCCGCGCACGCTGGAGCAGGCCGGCGCCGCTGGCGCCGGCATGCTGGTCGCGCTGACCAACAGCGACGAAGTCAACATGGTGGCCTGCCAGGTTGCGTGGACGCTGTTCCGCACGCCGACTCGTATCGCCCGCATCCGCTCGCCGGATTTCACCAGCCGCACCGAGCTCTTCGTATCTCCGAGCGACACCGCCGCGCCCCCCGGCGCCGGCTTCGCCGTCGACATGTACGTAAGCCCCGAGCAGCTCGTCACGACGTATATCCGCCGACTGATCCGCTATCCCGGCGCGCTGCAGATCGTCGACTTCGCGGGTGGCCGCGTCCGGCTCGTCGGGCTGCGCGCGGTGCAGGGCGGCCTGCTGGTCGGGCAGCAGCTGCGCAACATCCGCCAGCACCTTCCCGACGTCGACGCCCGCGTCATTGCCATTTACCGCGCGGGTCGCAGCCTGCGACCCGATGGCGACACGGTGATACAGCCCGGCGACGAGGTGTTTTTCCTGGCGGCCACCAAGGACATCCGCGTCGTGATGAGCGAGATGCGCAAGCGCGAGGAGCCGGTACGGCGCGTGGTGATCGCCGGCGGTGGCAACATCGGGCTGCGGCTCGCGCAGGAGCTCGAACAGGACAACCAGGTCAAGATCATCGAGCGTGACCCGGCACGCGCGGCGCGGATCTCGGAGCAGCTGTCGAGCGCCATCGTTCTCAACGGGGACGCGGCCGACGAGGAGCTCCTGGTGGAGGAGAACATCGACGGGGTCGATGCCTTCGTCGCCCTGACGAACTCCGAGGAGGCGAACATCCTCTCCGCCATGCTCGCCAAGCGGCTCGGATGCCCGAAGGTGATGGCACTCATCTCCAAGCCGGCTTACGCCGATCTGATGGAAACCGGCGCGATCGACGTGGCGATCTCCCCGCAAACCGTGACGATCGGCTCACTGCTTGCGTTCGTGCGGCGAGGACAGGTTGAGCAGGTGCACTCGCTGCGGCGCGGCGCAGCCGAGGCAATGGAAGCCGTCGCGCCGTCGCGCCGCGGCGGGCCGGTCGTCGGCCGGCGAGTCGAGGAGATCCCGCTGCCCGAGGGCGCCACGATTGGCGCGATCGTGCGCGGTGAAGAAGTGATCATGGCGCACCACGACACGGTCGTGGAGCCCAACGATCACGTGATCCTGTTCCTCACCGATCGCCGGCACGTCGCCGCGGTCGGGAAACTGTTCCAGGCATGAGGCTCGGAGCGACCGCCGGGCGTGTCGGCCTGATCCCGGGCGCGCGGTCCGCGCTGCAGACAGAACGTCTACCCGATCGTCAACGTGCTCGCGGCCGTCGTGATGGTGTTCAGCATCACGATGCTGGTGCCACTCGTGCTCGCGCTCGCGCGCCGGGACGACGGCATGCCCGGCTTCATCACGAGCGCCGCCGTGTCCTTCTTCGGCGGGCTCGGACTCTGGCTCGCGACACACCGCTACCGTCGCGAAATGCGAATCCGCGACGGCATCATGCTGGTGGTGCTCGCATGGACGCTTCTGCCGGCCGTAGGAGCGCTGCCGCTGGTGCTCGACGGACGCGGCATGTCGTTCACCGACGCCTTCTTCGAGGCAGCGTCCGGACTCACGACCACCGGATCCACGGTGATCAGCGGTCTCGATCATCTCGCGCCGTCGGTCAACATCTGGCGGCACCTCCTGCACTGGATCGGCGGCATGGGCATCATCGTGCTGACCGTGGCGATCCTGCCACTGCTCGGCGTCGGTGGCATGCAGCTCTTCAAGGCCGAGACGCCGGGGCCGATGAAGGACTCCAAGCTCACACCGCGCATTGCCTCGACCGCCAAGGCGCTGTGGCTGGTTTACGTCGGCTTCACGATCGTCTGCATCCTGGCACTCAGGCTCGCGGGGATGAGCTGGTTCGACGCGGCCTGCCACGCCTTCTCGGTGATGGCGCTCGGCGGCTTCTCGTCGCACGACGCGAGCATCGGGCACTTCGACTCGGTACCCATCGAGCTGGTGCTGATCGCATTCCATTTCGTTGCGGTGATGAACTTCGCGACGCATTTCCTCGCTGTCCGCGGTCGCACGCTCAAGGTCTACGCGCGGGACCCGGAGGCGAAGGCCATCGTTTTCGTGCTGCTGATGAGCTGCACTCGCTGCCGCCGCGTATCTCTACGCCACCGGCACCTACGGCGATTTTCCGACGGCGTTGCGCTACGCGTCGTTCAACGTCGTCACTATCGCCACGACCTGCGGCTTTGCGACCACCGACTTCGCGCAGTGGCCGATCTTCGTGCCGATGTGGATGCTGCTGCTGTCCTGCCTGGTATGCGCGGCCGGATCGACCGGCGGCGGAATCAAAATGATCCGCACGCTGGTGTTGGTACGTCAATCCGGTCGCGAAATCCTGCGCCTATTGCATCCGAGCGCGGTGCTGCCGCTGCGGATCGGGGGGCAGGTGATCCGCAACGAGATCGCTTTCGCGGTGCTGGCCTTCACATTCCTTTACTTCATGAGCGTGGTCGCGAGCGACTTTCGCGCTGCTGCTCACCGGCCTGGATTTCATCTCGGCCTTCACCGGGGTGATCGCGAGCATCAACAACGCCGGGCCAGGTCTGGGCGTAGTCGGTCCGGCCTCGAACTACGGGGTGCTCGACGACCTGCAGACCTGGATCCTGAGCTTCGTGATGATCCTCGGCCGGCTCGAGATATTTACCGTACTGGTGCTGTTCACGCCAGCCTTCTGGCGCAAGTAGCGGGTCCGGCACGCACCGCGACCGCCGCATGCGGGATACCGGTTAGACTGCCGCACCCGGCCACCCCGATCCCTTGATGGCGCGCAAGAAGCTCTCGTCACGGACCCGTCGTCAGCTGCAGCGCGGCTTCGTCGTGGTCATCCTGCTGCTGCTCCTTGCGGCGCTGATTGTCGTCGCCATCCTCGACCGGAGGGTGACCGCCCAGTTCGAGGGGCGGCGCTGGACGCTGCCGGCGCGCGTTTATGCGCAGCCGGTGGATCTGTACGTCGGTCAGAAGCTGTCCGCCGAGCGCCTGGCGTTCGAGCTCAACCGGCTGGGCTACCTCGCGGTGCAGGCGACGAACCGCCCGGGCACCTACCGGCGCCGCGGTCAGCGCGTCGAGGTGCACGTGCGCGCCTTCCGCTTCTCCGACGAGCTTCAGCCGGCGCGTTTGCTGCGCCTCAACTTCGTCGGCGACCGGATCGGCGAGCTGGTCGATGCGAAGGGCGTCGACATCCCGGTCTATCGGCTCGATCCCCTCCTGATCGGCAGCATCTTTCCAGTGCACGGCGAGGATCGCATCGTCGTCTCGCCGGAACAGGTGCCGCCGATGCTCCCCGAGGCGCTGAAGGCCGTCGAGGACCGCTCGTTCGATACGCATCACGGCATCAATCCGACGGCAATCCTGCGCGCGTTCTTCGCCAACGTCCGAGCGGGTCAGGTCGAACAGGGCGGCAGCACCCTCACCCAGCAGCTCGTCAAGAATTACTTCCTCGACAGCCGGCGCACGCTGCGTCGCAAGATCGAGGAGGCCGTGATGGCCGTCATCCTCGAGGCGCGCTTCGAGAAGGCGGACATCATGAACGCCTACATCAACGAGATCTACCTGGGCCAGGACGGCTCACGCGCCGTGCACGGCTTCGGTCTTGCGAGCCAGTTCTATTTCGGCAAGCCGCTGGCGGAGCTCGACCTGCACGAGGTCGCGCTGCTGGTCGCGATCGTGCGCGGGCCGTCGCTCTACGATCCTCGCAGGCATCCCGAACGGGCGCTCGAACGACGCAACCTCGTCCTCAAGCTCCTGGCGGCCCGGGGAGTGATCGGCGTCGACGATGCGCAGGATGCAAGCGAGCGGCCGCTCGGAATTACCGAGCCCGGGCGCCAGGGCTCGGGTTACTTCCCGGCCTTTCTCGATCTCGTGCGACGGCAACTGCGCCGCGATTACAAGGATGAGGACCTGACCGAGGCCGGCCTCGTGGTCTTCACCACGCTCGATCCCCTGCTGCAGGACAAGGCCGAGCAGGCGCTCACCGCCGAGCTCGAGCGTCTAGGCAAATCGGGCCGCAAGGGTACGAAGGGTCTCGAGGGCGTGATCGTCGCGACCTCGCCGCAGACCGGCGAGGTCACCGCGGTCGTGGGCGGGCGGCGCGCCGCATACGACGGCTTCAACCGTGCGCTCGACGCGCGGCGGCCGATCGGCTCGCTCGCCAAGCCGATGGTGTATCTCGCGGCGCTCGAGACCGGTGAGTTCACGCCCGCCACCTACGTCGCAGACGAGCCGATCGCGCTCAAGCTTCCGAACGGGGACATCTGGCAGCCGACGAACTTCACCCGGGACGTGTACGGCCCGGTGCCCATGATCCGGGCACTGACGCAGTCTCTCAACCTCGCGACCGTCAACCTCGGGCTCGAGGTCGGGCTCGAGCGCGTCGCGGAAACCTACGTGCAGCTCGGTCTCGAGAAGGCACCCAATGCGTACCCATCGATGCTGCTCGGTGCGGCAAACCTGACGCCAGCTGGAGGTCGCGCAGGTCTATAACACGCTGGCCAACGGCGGATTCCGCTCGCCGCTGCGCGCCGTGCGCGCGGTGCTGGACGAACAGGACAAGCCGCTCAAGGCACCGGAGCTCGAAGTCGAACAGGTCGCGAACGCGGATGCAGTCTATGTACTTACGCGGATGCTGATCGAGGTCATGAACCACGGCACCGGCCGCCCGGCCCGCAGGGATCTGCCACCCAGCCTGGTGGTCGCCGGCAAGACCGGCACTTCGAACGACTACCGCGACAGCTGGTTCGCGGGTTTCTCCGCGTCCCATCTGCTGGTCGTCTGGGTCGGGCACGATGACAACAGCCCGACGGGGCTCACCGGCACGACCGGCGCGCTGGCCACGTGGTCGAAGCTGATGGGCTCGATCGACAGCTCGTCCTTCGAGCCCCTGATGCCCGAGACGCTCGAGAATCGCTGGGTGGATTACTACACCGGCGACGAGACCTCTCCCTACTGCAGCGGCAGCGCCTTGAGCCTGCCCTTTGCGATCGGAGCGCCGCTGCCGGCGAACGTCCTCTGTCCGCCAACGGCTGGCGAGGGTGACTGGCCCATGGTCAAGCCCTGGGGCGAGCCCGCAGCGCCACCCGGCCCGCCCGCCGAGCAAGGCGCTATCATCCCGCCGCCGGAGACCTGAGCGACCCGATGCACGTCCCTGCGAATCCTCCTCTGCATGTGTGTCGCCCTTGGCGGGCTGCTCGACCAGCCCGTTCAAGCCCGGGCACCGGGCTCCCCGCAGGCGCCGGCGTCACCGCAACCGGGCGAGGGCCCGACGGTGACCACGCCCCCCGTGATCACGGGACCGACTCCGGAAGCCGAAGAGGCGATCCAGGTACCGACACCCTCTGCCACCGCGTGCGCGACCGGCCGCGCGCGCCACCCGCCACTTTGAGCCCGGCCAGCAAGGCGCTCGTCACGCAGGCCCAGGGGCAACGCAAGCGCGGCGACCTCCCGGGCGCGGCCGTCTCGCTCGATCGGGCGCTTCGCATCGAGCCCAGCAACCCGCTGCTGTGGCTCGAGCTCGGCCGCCTGCGGATGGATCAGGGCAACTTCCCCCAGGCCGAAGGCATGGGCCGGAAGGCCTTGTCGATGTCCGTCGGCGACGACGGGACGCAATCCCAGGCGTGGCAGTTGATCGGCGAGTCGTTCCGCGCCCGCGGCCGCAATTCGCAGGCGGAGGAAGCCTTTGCCCGCTCCCGCGACCTCGCCCCTCTTTAAACGGCGAGCGGCCTGCTGAAGGAACTGGCGCGTCGCCGCCTGCCAGGTGTAACCGAGCGCGTGGGCGCGGCAGGCTTCCCGGATCGAGCCTGAGCGCTCCCAGCGCGGCGGCTGCGAAGATCCGGGTCGAGTACACCGGTGACGCCGTTCACCACGACGTCGATGGGCCCGGTCACCGGGTAGGCCGCGACCGGCACACCGCAGGCCATCGCCTCGAGCAGCACCAGTCCGAACGTGTCCGTACGACTCGGGAAGACGAAGACGTCGGCTGCGGCCACCAGCGTGGCCAGCGCTTCGCCATGGCGGACGCCGGTGAACACCGCGGCGGGATATCGCGCACGCGAGTGCTTCTTCCGCCGGACCGCCGCCCACGACGAGCTTGCTGCCCGGCACGTCGAGATCGAGAAAGTCCTCGATCCCTTTTTCGACCGCCACGCGTCCGAAGTAGAGCCAGAGCGGCCGCGGCAGCTCGCGATGCCCCTTCGTGCGCGGACGGAAGAGCGCCGTGTCAACACCGCGGCTCCACAGCGCGAGGTTGCGAAACCCGCGAGCTTCGAGGTGCCGGAGCATCGAGGGCGTGGCGACCAGGGTGCGCGCCGCCGCGCCGTGGAAGCGCCTGAGGTGCGCATAGGTCAGTGCGAGTCGGTATCGGCGCCCGTGCGCGGACGTATTCAGGGAACTGCGTGTGGTAGGAGGTCGTGAACGGCCGCCCGCGCCGCCGGCACCACCGTCGCGCGCGCGATGCCAAGCGGTCCCTCGGTTGCGATATGTACGGCGTCGGGGCGAACCGGTCGAGCCGACGCGCAAGCTCGCGATACGGGAAGAGAGCCAGGCGAATCTCCGGGTAGGTCGGGCACGGGCACGGTTCGGAAGTCCGCCGGGATGGACGACTTCGACGACGTGCCCCGCACGCTCGAGCTCGGCGACGGTGACCGAGAGCGTGCGGACGACCCCGTTTGTCTGCGGCGACCAGGCGTCCGTCGCGAGCGCGATCCTCACGCCGCTCTGGCCTCCGCCACTCGGCTCAGAGCCGAGATCTGCGCCGTAGCGCCGATGAGCTGCGGCTCCTCGGTCCAGCGGCAGCAGCGACAGGCGCCCGTCAAAGTCCTCGACCAGGGCCGTGCAGCTCTCCACCCAGTCCCCGTCGTTGCAGTAGGCGACGCCGTCGATGTCGGTGATCGTCGCGCGGTGGATGTGGCCGCAGATCATCCCGTCGACGCCGCGACGCCGCGCCTCGAACGCCACCGCGCGCTCGAAGTTGGCGATGTAGCTCACGGCGTTCTTGACCTTGTGCTTGAGAAACGCCGCCACCGACCAGTACGGGTAGCCCAGCCGGCTGCGCACGGCATTGACGTAGCGATTGAGCCGCAGCACCAGGGCGTACGCGCGGTTGCCGAGCGACTCGAGCAGCGGGCTTGCGCGGATCACGCTGTCGAATTCGTCACCGTGCAGGATCAGGAATCGCCGGCCGTCGGCGGTCTCGTGCACGGCCTCGGTCAGGATCTCGACCTGCCCCAGAACCCACCCGTGAAACTCCCGGAACGGCCGGTCATGGTTGCCGGGGACATAAACGACGCGGGTTCCGTGCCGCGCCCGGTCGAGCAGCGCCCGCAGCACGTCGTGGTGCGCCTTCGGCCAGTAGACGCTGCGCTTCAGGCTCCAGAGGTCGACGATGTCACCGACCAGGTAGAGGGTTTCGAACTCGACGTTGCGAAGGAAATCAAGGAGATACTCGGCGCGACAACCACGAAAGCCGAGATGGATGTCCGACAGGAAGCAGGTTCGGACACGCAGCGATTCCGGTGGCGGCATCGGGCTCATGGGCGGCTCCTCCCGCTGACCTGGCGCGTGCGCAGGGTGGCGGGAGCCGTGACACGCCGTGACAGGGCGGGAACGCGCCATGACGTTCAACGGTTATGCGCGGTAGCTCACGATCAGCCGAACTGAGGCATATAAGATCGGAGACTGGCTCATAGCATTGTGCTCTTTGGCTCCACCAATTGTGACGATGGTACTCATCTACTTGCACTTGTCCAGATTTGACCTGTCTCATCTGCACTATCTGCCCACCCATGCCACTTTTGCCATGAAGCTCCTGGGACAGAAGTCTATCATCAGAATTATGAGATGTGGGCCAACTGTCTCATGGATGCGACGCAAGTCAGTGGTAGAGTACTCGCCATGTCTGAGGAATGTCTAGCCATTTGTGGGTGAGCCGTGCGGTCTAGTCTGCGCTTTGCTCCGGGCGGGACTTTCGTCAGTCTCTCGACTCGATGCCGCCCTGATACGAATGATCGCTCTGCTCCAGCGAGTCACCGAGGCCCGGGTCGACGTCGGCGGCGAGATCGTGGCCGAGATCGGTCCCGGGCTGCTGGTGTTGCTGGCGGTCGAGCCGCCCGACGACGGCGTCAGACGGCGGAGCGGATGGTCGACCGGCTGCTTCGTTATCGGGTATTCGACGATGCCGCAGGCCGCATGAACCTGAGCGTGCTCGAAACCGGCGGCGGGGTACTGCTGGTACCGCAGTTCACGCTGGCCGCGGACACCAGCAAGGGATTGCGCCCGAGCTTCACCTCGGCCGCGCCGCCCGAGCACGGGCGGGCAATGTTCGAGCACGCCGTCGCGCACGCGCGCGCCGCCCTTGGCGATCGCTTGGCACCGGGCCGTTTCGGCGCGCACATGCGGGTGAGTCTCGTGAATGACGGCCCGGTCACATTCCGCCTGCAAACTGCGCCCGCCTGACGCCCGGCCGGCCGGGATGTTTGGCGTATCATCGAAGCTCGCCGACAAGGCACCGGAGACCGTAATGGGAATCGGCTTTCGTGAATTACTCATCATCCTCGTCATCGCCCTGATCCTGTTCGGGGCCAAGAAGCTGCGCAGCGTAGGCTCCGACCTCGGCGCCGCCGTCCGCGGCTTCAAGAAGGCCGTCAACGAGGGCGAGGAGGAAACCACCCGGCAGATCAAGGACCTGGGCGGCAAGGACGCGGATTTCGAGGAGCGCGAGGGCGCGCCAAGTCGGACAGCAAGACCAGCGTCTGAGGCATGTTCGAAGTCGGCTTCACTGAAATCGCGCTGATCTTCGCGATCGCGTTGCTGGTGCTCGGGCCGGCGCGCCTGCCCGAAGCTCGCCGCCGACCTGGGTCGCTGGGCCGGCCGCGCCCGCGCCATGGCGCGGCAGCTGCGCGCACAGCTCGAGCAGGAAGCGCAGTACGACCCGCTCCGGGACCCTCCGTCCGTGGGCGGACGATCCACACGCCGACGCCGACCGACGCGGCGACGCCGCGCCGCGGCCGGGCAGGCCCGATGAGCCCCGAGACTCGTGACCCGGAAGAGCTGGCCGAAGGCACGCTGATCTCGCATCTGCTCGAGCTGCGCGATCGGCTGCTCAGGTCGACGATCGCGATCTGCATCGTTTTCGTGCCGCTGGCTTTCTTCTCCAACGACCTTTTCACGCTGGTCGCGAAGCCGCTGATCGACAAGCTGCCCGAGGGCCACTCGCTCATCGCGACGAGCGTCGTCGCGCCCTTCATGACGCCGCTCAAGCTGGCGCTCTTCGCGGCGATCTTCGTCGCGATGCCCTACGTGCTGTACCAGGTCTGGGCGTTCGTCGCGCCCGGGCTCTACCGTCACGAGAAGCGTTTCGCACTGCCCCTCTTCGCCTCGAGCGTCGCGCTCTTCTATGCCGGGACGGCGTTCGCCTACTTCGTCGTCTTTCCGCTGATGTTCAAGTTCCTGACGATGACGACGCCGACCGGCGTCAAGATGATGACGGACATCTCGAGTTATCTCGACTTCATCGTGCTGCTGTTCTTCGCGTTCGGGCTCGCGTTCGAGACGCCGGTGGCAACGGTCCTGCTGGTCGCGTCGGGTCTCGTCAGCATCGCAACGCTGCGCAAGAACCGTGGCTACGTGCTGCTCGGGATCTTCGTCGTCGCGGCGTTCCTCACGCCCCCGGACGCGATCTCGCAGACGGCGATGGCGGTGCCGATGTACCTGCTTTACGAAGTCGGCATCCTGCTCGCGGGTTGGTGATCAAGGATCGGCTGATGCGACAGGCGGAAGAGGAAGCGGCGGACGCTGGGGATTAGTCAGAACTCGGCGGTCCCCACCACCGGCACCAGAAGCCGCGACGCGCCATCGGCGCCGTGATGGATCGTGATCCGGGCGGGCCTGGACGCTGCCGAAACGACCTCGGATTCCCCTGTCTGCAGATTGCGGGACAGGTGCGGCGCGAACGAGGCCGATATCTGCGCCCGGATGCGATGGCCGTGCGCGAACCGGATGCTCGTGTGCAGCGCCGGCAGACGCAGGAGATACACCTGTCCCGGCTCGAGCAGCTGCCGACCGCCGACTGGCATCCCGGTAGCTCGCGCGCATGACGTCGTTTCCCGGGCTCATCAGGTTCATGGCACGGCCATCCGGATAGACGTCCTGCAACCGGACCCATAGATCGAAATCACGGCAGTCGCAGGACACCTGGATCTCGGCGGTGATCGGCCCCGATACGACCAGGTCCTGGGCAGCGGTGGCGTATCGAAGGTCAGCAGGTCCGACCGCGTCTCGAGCTGCCGGTAGTCGTGCGGGCCGAATTCTTCATACGGGTCGGTCACCGGATTGCGGGGATCGGCGACGAAGACGCTCGCTGGACTGAGGCGGTGACGACGGCGGGTCGTGCACCAGTCGTCGTTGGCCGTCGTCGGAGACCGCAAGGTAGAGCGGCGTCATGCGCGAATCCGTCGGTGGCCAGCTCATGCCGTCACGCCATTCGTTGGCGCCCATGACGAAATGGCGCACCCGCGGTGCATTGGAATAGCCGTTGTCGATGCCGCGCAGGTAATGATCGAGAAAATCGAGCACGACCTCGTCGTAGTCGATTGCCGCCGTCGGTCCGAAATCGAGCTCGCCGATGCGTTGCTCGGCCGTGCTGCCCACCCCGTGCGTCCAGGGGCCGAGGAGCAGGTGCGTCCGCGCATCGGCGCGTCCCGCCCGCGCCTGCACGATGCCATTGAAGTTGGTCGCCGCGCCCTCCGGTCCGTAGCCCTCGTCGTGCCATCCGCTCAGGTTGAGGACGGCAGCCGACACCTTCTCATACCGACCGCGAAGCTCCGCCCAGTCCCACCACGCATCCTCCGGAGGATGCGACAGCCACTCGAAATAGAAGGGTGCTTCGCGGCGCAGATAGGGCAGATCCTGCAGCGGCCTCCAGGACCGGTACTCGTCGGCGACGGCGGCCCAGGAGCGACCCGCCTCGGAGGCGTCGCGCGGCCCCGGCAGGTCGAGTCGCCGGCGCACATCGGGTGCGATGTTGATGTATATCCACGGCAGCCACGACAGGTCGAAGACGCCGCTCGAGTAGAAGAAGTTGCGGGGCGAGGAGAACGTCATGGCCGGCACCATCGCGACCAGGTGCGGCGGCGCTTCCATCGCGGCGAGCCATTGCACCGCGCCGGGATAGGACAGTCCGTAGGTGCCGACGGTCCCGCTCGACCAGGGCTGAACCGCGGCCCATTCGATGGTGTCGTAACCGTCGGCGCCTTCCTGCCGGTAAGGATCGAAGCGGCCTTCCGACGCGTAGCGACCGCGCACGTCCTGCAGCAAGACGGCATAGCCGCGCGCCACCGCCTTCAGATGAGTCTGGTAACTCTCCGCGGCCTGATGCTTACCATAGGGCGTGCGGTAAACCAGCACCGGGAACGGACCGCCCTGCGCCGGACGGTAAACGTCTGCACGTAACACGACGCCGTCTCGCATTGGCACGGCCACGTCCCGCTCGATCGTGACGGCACTCCCCGGAGGCGGTTCGGCAGCGCGCGGTGGGTCCGGTTCCGGCGCCGCGCAGGCCCCGAGCGCCGCAAGCAGCACGACACCGACGCCGGCGCGAGCAATGCGAGCATTCGTGGATACCGGGCGCGCCTGCACGATTCAGTATGCTAGCGGCCGCCAACGATTCCCACACAACAAGGCACGCCCGATCCGCATGACCCGGACGACGATGCGATTCGCACGGATTCTTGTGCTGCTCTGTCTTGCGACCGGCGCCGTAGCCGACGACGCGCCGGCAGCCGGTTTTCGGCGTTACGTGATCGGCAACCCGGCCGACGTGGTTCGTCCGACAATCGGCCTGCTCGTACCGCAGGGCGGAGGCGATGACGTGGATGCGAACTACGCCCGCATGGGGAAACTCGCGGGCGGCGGCGACTTTGTCGTGCTGCGCGCCTCGGGGGACGATGACTACAACGAGTACATCTACGGCCTCTGCGGCTGCGACTCGGTCGAAACCATCGTCTTCTCGAGTCGCGATGCCGCCTACGACCCGGCCGTGATCGAGACCATCCGCAACGCGGAGGCGATCTTCATCGCCGGGGGCGATCAATCGAACTACGTGCGGTTCTGGAAGGGAACCCCGGTCGAGGACGCGATCAACTTCGTCGGCGCCAAGCCCGCCCCGATCGGTGGGACCAGTGCCGGCATGGCCATCATGGGTGAGTTCTCCTATTCCGCGATGAGCCCCGAGAGCCTGACCACGGAGGTGGCTCTTGCGAACCCATACGCAGAAGACGTCACACTCGAGCGCGATTTCCTCAACCTGCCGGGGCTGCAGGGCGTGCTCACCGATCAGCACCTGTGGGAGCGCGATCGGATCGGACGGACGGTCGCGTTGATGGCCCGGCTCGTGCAGGACGGGTGGACGCCGCAGGCACGCGCGATCGCAGCCGACCGCGAGACGGCCGTGCACATCGACCCCGCCACGCGCACGGCGCAGGTCTTCGCCACCGCCGATCATCCGACGCCCTACGTGTACTTCATGCGCACCACGCAGCCACCTGTGCGCTGTGCGCACGGACAGGCGCTCACAATCCGCGACGTCGAGGTCTATCGCCTCGCACCCGGCGGACGTTTCGAGCTCACGTCATGGCGCGGCGAGGGCGGCATCGCCTACACGCTCACGGTCGAGAACGGACGCTTGCGATCCTCTCGTGGTGGCGCGTATTGATCGATACGAGTGCTTGATGCGAGTGTGCAACAACATTCGTCCTACGCGCCGTAAGTTGTTGGCAAAACTTCCATCCATACGATACGCTCGCCGCGCCGAGGTCGCTTGGACTGAATATCGAGGGAATATTCAGCTCCGAGCCGAGTGATTCAGCAGGGGAGTTCCATGAAAGAACGTCGCCGCACCGTGGCCCATCGAAGGAACTGGATCGGCGCCGGCGCAACACCCCTGCCACCGAGACGACGGTTCCCGGCGACGCCGCTGGCGGGGGCAATCGTTGCGGCGCTGTATCCCGCATCGGGAGCCCTGGCGCAGGGAGCCGCCGCGGACGGCGCGCGGCTGGAGGAAATCGTCGTCACCGCGACCCGGCGCGAACTGGATCTTCAGAACGTCGCCCAGAGCATCACGGCGTTCTCGACCGACGACATTGAAAGGCAGGCCTTTCAGAGCGTAGCGGACGTCATCGGCGCGTTGCCGAGCGTCAGCCTGGTCAACAGCCAGCCTGGCCGCAATTCGATCATCATGCGCGGCGTCTCGACGGGCTCGGAAGAATACCGAACGGACAGCCAGGTCGCCGTGTATCTCGACGATCAGCCGATGACCTCGATTTCGCAGCAGGTCGAGGTGCGGCTGATCGACCTGGCCCGCATCGAGGCCCTGCCGGGTCCACAGGGAACGCTGTTCGGGTCGAGCTCGCAGTCGGGCACGATCCGCTACATCACCAACAGGCCCGACCCCACGGGCTTCGCCGCGCAACTCGACGGCGAAGTCGGCATGACCAGGGGCGGCGAGGAAAGCTACGACGTCAGCGGCCACCTCAATGTTCCGGTGACGGACAATATCGCGGTCCGCATGGTCGGCTTCTACGCGGTCGAAGGCGGCTACGTCGACAACGTCCTCGGCCCGACGCTCATGGGCGACACGGACAACGCCGACCTCGTCGAGGAAGACTGGAATGACTACTCGGTCTACGGCGGCCGCATCGCGGCGCGCTGGCAGATCAGCCCCGAGTGGGAAACGACGGCGAGCTTCATCTCCCAGTACAGCGAGCTGGACGGCGTATGGGAATCGGATAAGGAGCTGGGCGACTACAAGGTCACACGCTTCTTCGACGAATGGCGCGACGACGACTGGTACCAGGTCTCGATGAACGTCAAGGGCGACCTCGGGTTCGCCGAACTCTCGGTCACGGCGTCCTACTTCGACCGTGACATCAAGTACGAGTGGGACAACGCGAACTACAGCCAGTGGCGCAGCGCCTACTACGGCAATTTCGACCCGGCTACCGGGGAAGGCGACTTCGATGTGTACAACACCGGCGTCGAGATCGGCCCGACCTTCAATTACCAGGTTCAGGATCGCTGGGCGTACGAAGTCCGCCTGACCTCGCTGGGCGAGAGCCGTTTCCAGTGGATGGTCGGGGCGTTCTACGAGGACGTGTACGACTGGTGGCACTACGGCGCCAAGCTGCCGGGGCTCATGAACACGGCGACGTGGGAATACGCGCAGTACTATGCGTGCGTCGCGAATGACCTGGGCTACGACATCGCCTGTCCGCTGCCGGACACCGATATCTATTACTCGAACGTCTACGACAAGACGATCAAGCAGACCGCCGTCTTCGGCGAGATGACGTATGACCTCACCGACCGCTGGTCGGTCACTGGTGGCGCCCGCTGGTTCGAGTACGACCGGGTCGAGTACGACATCTACAACACTCCCTTCGGTTATCCGATCTCCGATGACTGGGAGGGCGGCGGACGCCACGACCGCGAGGGCAAGGACAGCGACACGGTCTACAAGTCCGCCACGGAATTCCGCTTCGACGACGACCGCATGGTCTACCTGCTCTACAGCGAGGGATTCCGGCTGGGCGGGCATAACAGCGTGCGCGCCGCCGAGAGCGGCGTCCTGCCGCTCGAGTACCTGCCGGATACGCTCAAGAACTATGAAGCGGGGCTGAAGAGCCAGTGGTTCGACGACGTCTTGCAGCTCAACGTCTCGCTGTTCTTCATGGAGTGGGACAACATCCAGATCAACACCTCCGGCTCCAATATCGATAATCCGTTCTGGCTGCGCGGCACGTTCAACGGCGGCAAAGCGGAGCAGAAGGGCGTCGAGATCAACGGCATCTGGAGCATCACCGAGAACTTCAGCCTCGAGGCCAGCGCGTTCCTCGCCGACCCCGAGTTCTCGGAGGACTCCATCTACCCGGGCGGCGGAGAAGCGATCGCAGCCGGCACCGCGATGCCGGTATCGCCCGAGGAGAAGTATTGGCTCGCGGCCGAGTACATCATTCCGAACTTCATGGCGCTGAACGGCGACGCGTGGGGGCGGATGTCGTACAGCTACCAGGGGGAAGTCTGGAATGACCTGGACGCCATCCTGGACTACCAGAACGCCGCCACACCCGAGGAGCGCGACCTCGCTCGCGATCAACTGATCCCCTCGTGGTCGACGACGACCTTGCAGTTCGGGTTCACCCACAACGACGGCTGGGAAGCGGCGCTGGTCGTCCGAAACCTGTTCGACGAGAACAACATCGAATGGTTGAGCACCACTGACTACGGCAACTCGTACTTCGGCGCCGATCCGCGATTCCGATACGTGCGATCCCTGCAGCGTCCCCGCGAGATCAGCCTGTCCTTCACCAAGAAGTGGTGACCGCGTCGCGCACGGAGTGAGGAACGGTCAGGCGGCGTCCGTGCGCGAGTCCCGGCCGTGAAACTGATCACCACCTCGGTGGTCCGCGGCAGCCACCAGGGTGAAAGCCACGGTGGCGTGTACCTCATCGACGTCGAACGGCGCGAGGTCCGCCAGACCATCGACTGGAACACGACCGCGATCGACTGGCAGGGCCGCGGCTGGGATCGAGGCCTCCGCGGCATCGCCTTCGATGGCGAGGTGGTCTATATCGCCGCGAGCGACGAACTCTTCGCCTACACGCCGGACTTCAGGCTGCTCGGATCGTGGCGAAACCCGTACCTGCGGCACTGCCATGAGATCGTGATCCACGAGCGGCGGCTGTTCCTGACCTCTACGGGCTTCGACAGCATTCTCGCGTTCGACCTGGACAAGCGTGAATTTCCCTGGGCGTTGCACATCGTCGCGCACCAGTTCCGCTTCAAGGGGGCGACTACGACCCGCGCGAGCCGGGCGGCCCGCTGCAGCTCAACAAGCTGCACCTGAACAGCTTGCACTGCACCCAGGGCGGCATGTACATCACCGGCCTCAGGACGGGCGGCATGCTGCTCTACAACGGCGAGCGCGTGCAGATGGCCGCGGAGCTTCCCAGCGGTACGCACAATGCCCGACCATTCCGTGATGGCGTGCTGTTCAACGACACCGAGGCAGACGCGCTCAGGTATGCCGGGCGCGGCGAAGGGCTCGAGGACCGCGCCATTAAGGTGCCTCGTTACCTCCCGAGGAGCTCCTGACCAAGGCATCGACCAGAGCGCCGTCGCGCGCCAGGGTTTCGCGCGCGGACTCTGCGTGCTGTCGAACCACGTGGTGGCGGGCGGCTCGTCACCCTCGACCGTGTCGCTTTACGATCTGCGCGCAAACCAACGGCTGGCGACCGTCAACCTGACGATGGACATCCGCAACGCCATCCACGGTCTCGAGGTCTGGCCGTTCGGCTGAGCAAACTGCCAGCCGGCATCAGAGGCCGGCGTTGCGGACCGTCTCCGGAAGCGCCTCGAGGATGTCGGCGAACTCCTCGGCCCAGATCCCGAGGTGTTTCTCATAGCGGCGCCAGTAGCCGAGTGCATCCGTGTAGATGGGCCGCCGCACCTGCTCGGAGCTCGCGGTCTTCACGGCTCGCCGATTCTCGTGGAATCGGACGCAGCCCTCCTCGAACGGCAGCCCGCAGTGCGCAAGGATGCGCCGCACCTGGGTTTCCAAGTCGGTCACCGTCTCTTCGTAGTGCACCTCAAGCACCTTGCCCGGCAGGACGCGATGCCAGTGCCGCATCGTCTGGTGGTACTGGCGGTAGTACATGGCGAGGTCAGTCATGTCGTAAGTGAAGTCCTGTCCCTGGCCGAAGAGCTGCTTGTACGCCCCAAGGCAACTGTCGAAGGGATGGCGTCGGGCATTGATCACCTTCGCGTTGGGCAGGACCAAGTGCGCGAAGCCGACATGTGAAAAGTTATTCGGCAGCTTGTCGGTAAAGAACGGTCGGTCGGTCGAGCGGAATGTCGCTGGCCTCTTCGACGTACTGCCGCCCGTAGGCCCGGAAGTCCTTGTTGAGCAGCTCGCGAACGGCCTGCGGATACTGCTGCTTGCCCGGTCGGTAGCGGCCGATCGAGTGCGCGAGTCGCATCAGGGTGGGCAGCTCCGCAGTGCCCTCGACCTGGCTGTGGCTCGCGAGGATCTGCTCGATCAGCGTCGACCCCGAGCGGGGCAGGCCGACGATGAAGATGGGCGCCGCGGATTCGTATCCGTGGCCCGCGTGCGCGTCGATGAACTCCCTGCTGAAGACCTCGATGATCTCCTCGTGGCGGAGCTCCATGGCCACAGGATCGTGGGAGACCTTTTTCCGCTGGCGCTGGTTGCCGGTGTCGTAGTAATGCCAGGCGCGGTCAAAGTCGCCTCGGTCTTCATAAGCCTTCGCGAGCGCGAAGCGAAAATGGATGTCGGCGCCTTCACCCAGATCGTCGCGTTTCAGCTGCTCCTCCATGGTAGTGACCTCCGCATCCTCGAAGCGGAAGACCTTGAGGTTGGCCATGCTCCAGTAGACCTCGCCGAAATCCGGCCTGGCCGCAATCGCCGCCCGGTAGGCGCGCAGTGCGGCCGCCTGGTCGCCACGCGTCTTGAGCACGTGCCCATAGCTCATCTGCACGCTGGGCGCGCTCGGCTTGAGCGCAAGCGACCGCTCGAAGGCCGCGATGCTCCCGGCGACCTCGCCCGTATGGGCAATGGCGTTGCCGAGCCCAGCCCACGCCGCGGCATTGGCGGGTTCGAGCCTGGTCGCGGCGCGGTAGGCGTCGACCGCCTCCGCAAAGCGGTCCGACTGGTGCAGGATGCCGCCGAGCATCATCCAGGCGGCGGTATGGCCCGGTGCCAACGTCGTCGCGCGGCGCAACAACGCCTCGGCGTCGCTCAGCTGCTGGCTCCTCGCGCCAGTAGGTCTGGGCAAGGCTGCACATCGCATCGACATTGTCGGCGTTGTCGCGCAGTGCGCTGCGCAGCGTGTCGATCGCTTCGGTCTTGCGTCCCGCGCGCAGGTGATCGAGCGCCAGCGCGACCTTGCCGCGCTCAGGTTCACGCTCGAAGAACTCCTCGAAGGCCGCATCCGCCTCGCGACCGCGCCCCAGCGCCGCGAGCGCCTGCCCCGAGCTTCTTGTGCGCGAGTGGAAGCCTCGGCTCGAGCCGAATTGCCTGCTCGAAGCACGGCACCGCATCCTCGAACCGCTGCTGCATCGCGAGAACGCTGCCCAGGTCTTCGTGCAGATGTGGAAAATCCGGTTGCAGCGAGATCGCCTGGCGAACGATCTGCTCGGCTTCCGCGTAGCGCGCCTGCTTCCCGAGGGCGTGACCGAGCAAGCGAAGGTGATCGACGGAGCCCGGGTTCTGCTCTAGGTATTCGCGGCAGATCAGCTCGGTGCGCAGCGGCCGATTCACCCGCAACGCCTCGAGGGCGGCGGCGAGGCTCGCGTCACGCGTCGATCTCGACGACGCCGTCACTTCAGGTACTTGTCGAACCACTGCCGTATCCGCAGGTAATAGTCCTTGTCGAACTCCTCGCTCCAGTCGCTGTGGTGCATGCCCGGATACACCACGAGCTGCGTGTCGATGCCGCGTGCCCGCAGCGACTGGTAAAAGAGCTCGGCGTTCAGCACCGGGACGTTCCAGTCGTCGCGACCGCCGAGGAAGATCGTCGGCGTCGTGACCTTGCCGGCGCGCAGCAGCGGCGAAAGCTGATCGTACGCTTCGCGATTCTCCCAGGGCGCGCCGAGCTCCCAGCTGTACACTTCTGGTAGATGTCGTGACCGTAGTTGGCGGCGATAAAGCTGTTCCCGGCGCCCGAGGCCGCAGCCTTGAAGCGATCCGTGCGGGTAATGACCACGTTGGTCATGTAGCCGCCGTAGGAATAGCCGGTCACCGCGAGCCGATCGGGGTCGGCGTAGCCGACGAACGTAGTCGACTGCGGCGATGAGGTCGTCGTAGTCCGTGATGACCCCACGTGCGGTAGATCGCGCAGATGAAGGCCTGGTCGCGACCGGTCGAGCCGCGTGGGTTCGGCTGCACCACGACGTAGCCGTTCGCTGCCAGGTACTGCGCACTGAAGTCATGGCCATAGGCAAAGCGGCTGACCGGCCCGCCGTGAATATCGAGAATAGTCGGGATACCGCGGCCCGGGTTCGAAACCGGGCGGCTTGGTCACGAAGGCCTCGATCAGTCGTGCCGTCGGGACTCTTGAACTCGACTCTCTCCTTGCTGCCGACCTGGACCGATCGGAGATAGGCGTCGTTCACTTCGGTGAGCCGTCGGGGCGGTCGCCCTTTGCGGACCGCGTAGAGCTCTGGCGCGTCGTTCACGTTCTCCATGCGCGCGACGACTTCGCCGGAGCCGCGCGATGTCGAATGCCGTCACGTGGAACGCGCCCTCCAGGACGCGCTCGAGCTTCCCGTCACGGGGCCGCACGCGCGCAAGCTGTCCGCCGCCGTCGCCCTCGAACAGGAAGTAGATCCACTCGCCGTCGCGCGAGTAGCGGAACGAGTTAACCCAGCGGTCGAGGCCCCCTGTCAGGATCCGCGCCTCCCCGCCGGCCGCCGGCACGACCGCGAGCTGCAGGCTGCCATAGACCCCATCCTCGGCGGAGAGGAAAGCGATGGTTCGCCCGTCCGGGCTCCACGCGGGCGCGCTCTTCACCCGGTCGTCGTTCGTGAGGCGCGCGAGCGAGGCGCCGCGGTCGGTGTTATCCGCCGCCACGAGCCAGAGATCGGTCTTGTAGCTCGCGTCCGGCTCGTCCTCACGGTTGCTGACGAATGCGAGCGTGCGGCCGTCAGGCGACCACGCGGCCTCCGACTCTGTGAACCTGCCGGACGTGAGTTGGGTGAGCTCGACCGGTGGCGAGATCGTAGGAATAAAGATGTTCGGCGCGATCGCCCGTGAGATATCCGTCGCCCGCGTCCTCCTTGAACTCGAGGCGAGTGATCACCCAGGGCTCGGGCTTCTTCTTGCTCTCGTCCTTGTCTTTCTCCGCTTCCTTCCCGGCGGGCTCCTTCACGGCCGACTCCGTAAATCGCAGCAGCAGCCTCGATTCATCCGGAGACGGTTTGAGTGAGTCGATGCCGTGATCGAACGTCGTTACCTGCGTCGCCTCGCCGAAGCCCTGGACCGGCAGCTTCCACAGCTGGCTCGAGCCGCCCCGGTCGGACAGGAAGTACAACGTGCGGCCGTCCCGTGACCAGCGAGGATCCCAGGCTTTCGAGCCGGCCGAGGTGACGGCCCGGGGCACGCCCTGCCGTCCGCGGGCACGACGTGGATGCGGTCGTCGACCGCATAGGCGATCAGCTTCCCATCGGGTGAGCACTCCGGGTCGCCGGGCGACTTGGTTGCGGCGATGTCATCGAGCGAGACCGAGCGCTGTGTCGCGGCTGGCGCCGACGGATCCGCCGCAAGGGCGATCGACACCGGCCACAGCACCGCGGCAAGAAGGCGAAACAGTCGAATCATCTTCGGTCCCGCGCGAGCGGATGGGCCTGCTACTTTACTATGCTGTCGCACCCGACCCGCTCACGTGGATGCGCTGAATGCCGCTGCTCGATGGTTCCCGCACGTTCTTCGGTCACCCCAGCGCCCTCGCCACCCTGTTTTTCACCGAGATGTGGGAACGCTTCACCTTCTACGGGATGCGGGCGCTGCTGGTGCTGTTCCTGGTCGACGCCATCGCGAACGGCGGCTACGGGCTCGACGACAAGACCGCGACCGCCATCTACGGTCTCTATACGGCGTCGGTTTTCATGGCGGCGCTGCCCGGCGGCTGGATCGCGGACCGTCTGATCGGCGCACAGCGCGCCGTCGTCGCGGGCGGCGTGCTCATGACCGTCGGCAACGTGATGCTCGCCACGCCGGGGCCGCCGCAGCTCTTCTTCTCGGGCCTGGTCGTGATCGTGATCGGGGTGGGGTTGCTCAAGCCGAGCATCTCGACCCTGGTGGCCGACCTCTACCCCGAGGGGGGCGGTCGTCGCGACGCGGGCTTCACGATTTTCTACATGGGCATCAACACGGGCGCGTTCATCGGCCCGTTGATCGCGGGCTGGCTCGCGCTCCGGTTCGGCTGGCGTGTCGGTTTTCTTGCGGCCGCGATCGGCATGCCGCTCGGCCTGCTGCAGTTCTGGCTTTCACGGGAGCGGCTGGGTATCGCGGGTGCTGCGCCTCATCGCAATGACGGTGGCGCCGGTCTGCGCGCCGACTGGCTCAAGCTCGTGCTGGCGGTCGCGTTGCTCGCGGCGCTGATGTTCGCACTGCTGACGGGGCTGATCGCCGTGGATCCGTCGCCGCTCGCGAAGAGCGCTGCCTATGTGCTCGTCGGGATGGCAGCCGCCTATTTCCTGTATCTCTTCACCGGCGCCGGCCTGACCAGTGTCGAGCGCCGCCGGATGGTGGTCGTGCTGGTCATGTTTTTCGCCTGTGCGCTCTTCTGGTCCGGCTTCGAGCAGGCCGGTTCCTCGATGAACCTGTTCACGCAGAGGCACGTCGACCGCGTGATCGGCGGCTTCGAGATACCCGCCGGCTGGATGCAGTCCGTACCGCCGCTGTTTGTGATCGCGTTTGCCCCGGTGTTCTCTGCACTCTGGGTGGCGCTCGCGCGCCGCAATCTCAACCCCGCGGCGCCGCTCAAGTTCGCGTTCGGCCTGGCGCTGATGGGGCTCGGTTTCCTGTTCATGGTCAAGGCGGCGGGCATCGCGGCCGGCGGAGCGAAGTCGCCGATCTACTGGCTGGTGCTGACCTACCTGGTCCACACGTTTGGCGAGCTCTGTTTGAGCCCGGTGGGCCTGTCGACGGTTACGAAGCTGGCCCCGGCGCGGTTCGTCGGCCAGATGATGGGCGTCTGGTTCCTCGCGAGCTCACTCGGCAAGCTCACCGCGGGGCTGATCGCCGGCACCTTCGATCCCAATAACGTTGCAGCGATGCCCGGCCAGTTCATGAATATCGTGATCTACGGTTGCGGGGTCGGGCTGGTGCTCCTGCTCATCAGCCGGCCGGTGACGCGCCTGATGGGTGGCGTCAGGTAAAGGGGCCAATCCGACCGCTTATCCTTGCGTGTGCGGTGCAACATGGCTGACACTCGCCCGCCATAAGCGCGTTCGCGCAAGCATTTGACGGAAAAGCACAAATCATGGCCACCACGACCGCTTCGATGCCCGCGGTGACGCGGGATACCTGGCTCGGCCATCCCAAGGGCCTCTACCTACTGTTCGCCACGGAGATGTGGGAGCGATTCAGTTACTACGGCATGCGGGCCTTGCTCGTGTTGTCCCTGGTGGCTGGGGTCCAGACCGCGAATGCGGGCTTCGGCTTCTCGCAGGCAGAGGCGCTCAAGCTGTACGGCCTGTTCACTGGGTTCGTGTACTTCACGCCGCTGATCGGCGGCTGGCTGGCGGACAACTACCTGGGCCAGCGCAAGTCGGTGATCATCGGCGGCCTCGTGATGGCGGCCGGGCAATTCACGCTTGGATCGGCGATCCCCGGCAACCTGAGCCTGTTCTACATCGGGCTCCTCCTCCTCGTCGTCGGCAACGGCTTCTTCAAGCCGAACATCTCGACAATGGTGGGCGATCTGTACGCCGAGGGCGACGCCCGGCGCGACGCCGCCTTCACGATCTTCTACATGGGCATCAACGCCGGCGCTTTCCTCGCACCTCTCGTGTGCTCGACGCTGGGCGAGAATCCTGCCTTGGGCTGGCGCTACGGCTACATGGCAGCCGGTATCGGCATGATCCTGTCGGTGATCATCCAGCTCGCCCTCTCACGCCGCTACTTGGGCGAGGTCGGGGTCGTTCCCGCAGCGCATCGCGCACTCGCACAGGCTGGGGGAAAGAAGGAGTCGCTCACCGCCGAGGAGATCGACCGCCTGCGCGTGATCTTCATGCTGTTCGTGTTCATCGTGCTGTTCTGGGCCGCTTTCGAGCAGGCCGGCGGCCTCATGAACCTGTACGCCGCCGAGAAGACCGACCGGATGGTCGGCGCCTTTGAGGTGCCCGCCGGCTGGTTCCAGTCACTGAATCCGCTCTTCATCGTGCTGCTCGCGCCACTCTTTTCGATGGCATGGGCGCGGCTGGGCACCACGGGCCGCAATCCGCCGACGCCGAACAAGATGGTGTACGGCCTGATCCTGACCGGCGTCGGGTTCCTCGCCATGGTCGCTGCCGTGTTCGACCAGGCTGCGAACGGCAAGGCCAGCATGATGTGGCTCGTGATCGCCTACTTCTTCCACACGACCGGCGAGCTCTGCATCTCGCCCGTCGGCCTCTCGATGGTGACCAAGCTCGCCCCGCTGCGGCTCGCCTCGCTGATGATGGGCGTCTGGTTCCTCATCAACTTCGTGGCGAACTGGCTGTCCGGGATCATCGGTTCGTTCGCCGAGCAGCTGGGCGAACTCGCGATCTTCGGTGGCATCGCCGCGACCCTGTTCGTGTTCTCGGTCGTGTTGTGGCTCCTGTCCGGCACGCTCGTGCGCTGGATGCACGGCGCCGAGAAAGTCACACATTGATCAAGGGTTCAGGTCCGACCCATCCCTTCGGAGTTTCGACCATGAGCAGAGCCCTGCGGCGCGCCGTCGTGTGTGCGATCAGCCTGACCACCCTGCACGCCGGCCTCGTCCGTGCCGAGACCGCGGACGAGTTCGTCGCGCGCTTGAACCGCGAGCTTGCGGCGCACGAGCTCGAGGTCAACGCGGCGGGCTTTACGCAGGCGACCTTCATCAACGTCGACACGCAGCTGCTGAACGCGCGGACGAACGAGCGCTACCTCGCCTACCTGGGCAAGGCGGTGGCGGAAGCGAGGAAGTTCGAGGGCCAGCCGATGAGCGACGCCTCGCGGCGGGCGCTGATGCTCCTCAAGTTCAAGGTGTCGGCGCCGGCACCGGACGATCCGGACCGCCGCGCCGAGTTCGCGACGCTCCTCGCTGGCATGGAGGCGAAGTACGGCTCGGCCAAGTACTGCCCCAAGGGGCCGGAATCGTGCCGCGACGAGACGCAGCTCAAGGCGGTGCTCGAGTCGAGCCGCGACTACGACGAACTGCGCGAGGCCTGGACGGGCTGGCATTCCACGGCGAGGCCGCTGCGCACCGATTTCGCGCGCTACGTGGAGCTCGCGAACGAGGGGGCGCGCGGGTTCGGCTTCGAGAACCTGGGCGTCATGTGGCGCTCGAACTACGACATGTCCGCGGCGGATTTCCAGCGTGAAGCCGCGCGTCTCTACGGTCAGGTCGAGCCGCTCTACAAGTCGCTGCACTGCTACACGCGCAACCGGCTGCAGAAGAAACACGGCGCGGAGCGGGTCCCGTCGGGCGGGCCGATCCCGGCGCACCTGCTCGGCAACATGTGGGCGCAGCAGTGGGACGCGATCTACGACCTGCTCGAGCCGTACCCGGGCGTGAGCAGCCTCGACGTCGACTCGGCGCTCGAGAAGCAGTCCTGGGACGCGGTGAAGATGACGAAATCCGCGGAGAGCTTCTACAAGTCGATCGCGTTCCCGTCGCTGCCGCCGACCTTCTGGGACCGTTCGCTGCTGACTCAGCCACGCGACCGCGACGTACAGTGCCACGCCAGCGCCTGGCACATGGACGGCAAGGACGACGTGCGGATCAAGCAGTGCATACGGCCGACCTATGAGGAGCTGCGCACCATCTACCACGAGCTCGGGCACGTCTATTACTTCCTCTGGTACAAGGACCAGCCGTTTCTCTTCCAGAACGGGGCGCACGAAGGCTTCCACGAGGCGGTCGGTGACACGGTCAACCTGTCGATGACGCCGGCCTACCTCGCGGAGGTGGGGCTCGTGCCCGAAGCGGGCACCTCGCGCGAGGCGGTGATCAATCAGCAGATGAAGCTCGCGCTCGAGAAGATCGCCTTCCTGCCGTTTGGCAAGCTGATCGACGAATGGCGCTGGAAGGTGTTCTCGGGCGAGGTGACGCCTGAGAACTTCAATGCCGCGTGGTGGGCGCTTCGTACGCAGTACCAGGGGATCGCTGCGCCGGTGCCGCGTACCGAGTCGGACTTCGATCCGGGCGCCAAGTACCACGTCCCGGGCAATGTCTCGTATACCCGCTATTTCCTGTCGTTCATCATCCAGTTCCAGTTCCACCGGGCGCTGTGCGAGGCGGCCGGATTCAAGGGGCCGCTCTCCGAGTGCTCGATCTACGGCAACGAAGTGGCCGGCCGGAAGTTCGGCGCGATGCTCGCCAAGGGCGCGAGCCAGCCGTGGCAGGACGCCTTGTTCGAGCTCACCGGCACGCGCGAGATGGACGCCTCGGCGATCCTCGACTACTTCGCGCCGCTTTCGGCGTGGCTCGACGAACAGAATCGCGGCCAGAAATGCGGCTGGTAGGAAATTCGGCTCAGAGCCACATTACGTCGGGGTAATCTGGCTCTGAGCCGAATTTACATGACAACGACAACGGTACCTCCACAGCTCACTGTTCGCGCGATCACGCTCGCGATCATCCTGGCGATGATTCTCGCCGCCGCGAACACCTACCTCGGGCTGTTCGCTGGACTCACGATCGCCTCGGCGATCCCGGCGGCGGTGGTCTCGATGGCGGTGCTGCGCGTGCTCGGCGGCGGCGGGATCCTGGAGAACAACATCGTGCAGACCGGCGCCTCCGCCGGTTCGTCGATCGCCTCGGGCGTGATCTTCACGGTTCCCGCGCTCGTGATCCTCGGCCACTGGGCCGATTTCGATTACCTGTGGGTGCTCGCCATCGCCGGTCTCGGCGGCATACTCGGCGTGTTCTTCTCCGTGCCGTTGCGCCGCGCGTTGATCGTCGATCAGAAACTGGCGTTTCCGGAGGGCAAGGCGGCTGCCGAGGTGCTCAAGACCGGCGAGAACCCCGCCGCGGGCGTGAAGATCCTCGCGCTCTCCGCCATCGGCGGTGGCCTTGCCAAGCTCGCGGCAGGTAATGGCCTGCGGCTCATCCCGGACACGGCCGCCGCGGCAGGCTGGGTGGGCAAGGGCATCGCCTACTTCGGCACGAATCTCTCGCCGGCGCTGCTCGCGGTCGGTTACATCGTCGGGCTCAATATCGGCATCCTCGTCCTTCTGGGCGGGGTGATCTCCTGGAACATCGCCATTCCCATCTACAGCGCGTATTTCCTCGATGGGAACGCGGAGCTTGCGTCGGCGGTCGCAGGCTCGACCGCCGAGGACGCGGCTTATGCGATCTGGGCGGCGCAGGTCCGGTATCTCGGCGTGGGCGCGATGCTGGTCGGCGGCGTCTGGGCCCTGATCTCGATCCGCAGTTCGCTGCTCTCGGGCGTCAAGAGCGGGCTTGCGGCGGCGCGCGCCGGCGCCGCGAGCGCAGTCGCACACACCGAGCAGGACCTGCCGATGAAGGCGATCCTGGTCGGAATCGTGCTCTTCACGCTGCCCTTGTTCGTCCTGTATCAGAACATCGTCGGCAGCCTGGCCGTGAGCCTGCCGATGACGATCATCATGATCGTGGCGGGATTCCTGTTCTGTTCCGTCTCCGCATACATGGCCGGGCTGGTCGGCTCCTCGAACAACCCGGTCTCCGGCATCACCATCTGCACGATCCTGTTCGCAGCCCTTGTGCTGATGCTGTTGATGGGCCGCGACGCCGCGCTCGGACCGGTGGCGGCGATCATGATCGGCGCGGTGGTCTGCTGTGCCGCCTGCATCGGAGGCGACAACCTGCAGGATCTGAAGTGCGGCTACATCGTCGGGGCAACGCCCTGGCGACAGCAGGTCATGCTCGCGATCGGCGCGGCCTCGAGCGCGCTCGTGATGGCGCCGGTGCTGAACCTCCTGCTCAAGGCCTACGGCATCGGCGTACCCACGGCGGAGCACCCCGACCCGTTGCTGGCACCGCAGGCGACGCTCATGGCCTCGGTCGCCAAGGGCATGTTCGGTGGCGCGCTGCCCTGGGACATGGTGGCCATCGGCGCGCTGATCGGTGCCGCGATCATCGCCTGGGACCTGTGGCTCAAGAAGCGCGGATCCGAATTCCGCGCTCCCGTGCTCGCCGTGGCGGTGGGGATCTACCTGCCGCTCGAGCTCTCGGTGCCGATCTTCACGGGCGGACTCATCGCGCATTTCGTCGAGCGGCGGCTCGGTGACGCTGCGGCGGATGACGGCGAGCGGGCCAAGCGCAACGGCATGCTGTTCGCCGCCGGGCTCATCACCGGCGAGGCACTGATGGGCATCTTCATCGCGATCCCGATCGTGAGCTCCGGGCGCGGCGACGTGCTCGCACTGCCTTCGAACCTGCAGTTCGGTGAATGGCTGGGTCTCGCGCTGGTCGGCGCGCTCGCGGCCTGGCTCTATGCCACGGGATCGCGACGAGCCTGATCCGCAGGAGACATCGTCCGACCGGACGAAGATCATCGCGGCCTTCGCGGTCATCTACCTCGTCTGGGGCTCGACTTTTCTTGCGATCCGGATCGGTGTGCAGGATCTGCCACCGCTCCTGTTCGCGGCGGGCCGCTTCGCCATCGCGGGCAGCCTGCTTGCCGTGGTCGCGGTGTGGCGGAGCGAAGCGTTTCCGCGCACGCGGCGCGAGTGGCTGCACGCGGGACTGTTCTCCGCCCTGATGGTCCCGCTCAGCAACGGCCTGAGCACCGTCGCGCTGCGCCACGTGCCGTCCAATGAGGCGGCGTTGCTCGCCGCGGGATCGGCTCTCTGGCTCGCCGGGCTCGGGGCAATCGGGCCGCGCGGTCACACGCTCACCGGCCGATCGATCCTGGGCCTGCTGCTGGGGCTCGCAGGCGTGGCGCTGCTCGTGTGGCCGCAGGATGTCGCCGCGCCCGGTCACCTCGGCTGGCGGGCGCTGCTGCTCGGCAGCAGCATGAACTTCGCCATTGCATCCATTCTCTATCGCGACGCGCAGCTAGCCGTCGGCGCAATGGCCTTCAATGCCGTGACCATGCTGATGGGCGCCGCATGCCTCGCGATCGGCGGCATGGTCGCGGGCGAAGCGCCGCACTGGCATTGGACCGGGATCGGTGTCGCCTCGATGCTGTACCTGGCGCTCTTCGGCTCGGCGCTGGCCTACACCGCCTACACCTGGCTGCTCAAGCGCGCACCGGCCGATCGCGTCGGCACCTTTGCCTACGTCAATCCGGCAATCGCGACCGTACTCGGCTGGGCGGTGCTCGGCGAGGCCTTGACCGGCGTGCAGCTTGCGGGCGTGCTCGTGATCCTGGCCGCAGTCGCGCTCGTTACGCTGCCGGCGCGCAGTACCTGATCAGGGCCTCTTGCTACTTTCCGATCCGCTCGAGTCGGCCCTTCGATCCGATCAGACCTGAAGCCAGCCAGGAAACGATCCACACGATCACCGCGGCGCCCATCGCCGTCCAGAAACCGGAAATCGTGAATCCCGGCACCAGCCGCGCGACCAGGCCGACCATCGCGGCATTGAGAACGAACAGGAACAATCCCAGCGTCACCAGAGTCAACGGCAGCGTGAAGATGAATGCGATCGGCCGCACGATGGCGTTGACGACGCCGAGCAGCAGCGCAGCGATTGCGAGCTTGCCCGTTGATTCGAACGAGATGCCCGGTAACACCATGCTCGCGAGCCAGAGGCCCAGCGCCGATATCGCGGCGCGCAAGAGGAAACCGACCATGCCCTGCCTCGGGACTGTCCCCGCCCCGGTTGACGGTGCAGGGATGGTAATGGAATCTGCCGGCCACTCAAGTCGTCCGGAGCGCACATGGCCCCCGTAGCCGTCGTAATCGTCATCGCCGTCATCCAGTTCGTGGTCTTTGCGTGGCTCGTCGGGCGCGCACGGCATCGGTACGGCGTCAAGGCCCCCGCAACGACCGGCCACGAGGTGTTCGAGCGCTGGTTCCGCGTGCAGCAGAACACGCTCGAGCTCCTGATCGCCTTCATCCCGGCGATCTCGCTGTTTGCGATCTACGTGAACCCGAACTGGGCAGCATGGATCGGGCTCGTCTATGTCGTCGGACGGATCGTCTATCTGCGCGCCTATGTCGCGGATCCGGCACGGCGCAGCTTCGGCTTTGGCCTGAGTGTGCTGCCGATCCTGGTGTTGCTCGCCGGCGCGCTGATCGGCGCACTGCGCGCAATCCTCGATACTTGAGGGGACGCTTTACGCGACGGGCTGCGGTCGCTGCAGCCGCGACTCGACGTCGCTGCGCGCCCGTGCGCCGGCGAGCAGCTCGATCAGCGACAGCGCAAAATCGATCGCCGTGCCGGGGCCGCGCGAGGTGACGACGCGCCCATCGATCACCACCGGCGCCGTGCTCAACTGCAGGCCGGGCGCCGACTGGCCGTCGAGAAAGCCGGGGAAGCTCGTCGCGACGCGGCCGTCGAGCAGACCGGCGTGGGCGAGCACACTGGGCGCCGCGCAGATCGCGGCGACATAGCCGCCACGCGCACTCGTCCTGCGCAGGAACTCGACGACACGTAGATTGTTCTTCAGGTGTGCCGCGCCCGGCATCCCGCCCGGCAGCACTATCATGTCGAATCCGGTGTCGTCGACATCCGCGAGCAGCATATCGGCGCGGATGCCGATGCCGTGCGACCCGGCCACCAGTAAGCCTTCCGATCCAGGGGTTTCCGCGCCTGCGTCGGCCGGCGGCGAAGCCGGTTCTGAGCCGACCTTTGCAATGCACACGTCGATCGCGGCGCGTCGCAGCAGGTCGATCACCGTGACCGCCTCGATCTCCTCGAACCCTTCTGCGAGCGGGATGAAGACCCTCGCCATCGGCGGCCGTGTCCGATCAGTGCGTGTCCATGCTTGCGACCTGCGGACCAAGCCCGCGGTCGCGGAGGTACTGCAGCGCCGCCTGCACGGCGGGGTCCGCGGCAGCGGACCGTCCCGCGCGTACCGCGGGCGGCGAGCTGGCGATCACGTAATCGGGCTCGAGGCCCCGCTCGTGAATGGAGGCGCCCGAAGGCGTGTAGTAGCGCGAGGTCGTGAGCTTGAGCGCCTGCCCGTGACGCAGCGGGATGACGGTCTGCACCGATCCCTTGCCGAAGGTACGTTCACCCATGAGAGTTGCGCGCTCGTGGTCCCGAAGGGCGCCCGCGACGATCTCTGCACCGGAGGCCGAGCCGCCGTCGATGAGCACCACGAGCGGCCGGCCGTGCAGTACATCGCCAGCCGTCGCGTCGATTTCGAAGCGCGACTCGGGCGTGCGTCCTTCGCCACGGACGATGACCCCGGTCTCCAGGAACTCGTCGGCGACGTCGGCCGCGGCCTCGAGCACACCACCCGGGTTGCCGCGCAGGTCGAGGACGAGCCCCCGCAGCCGGGCATCGCGGCCGGCGCCCAGATGCGTGAGCGCGGCGTCCAGGTCGGCCGGCGTCGAGTCGCTGAACTGCGTGATGCGCGCGTAACCGAAGCCGCCGGGCAGCGACTCGGCCCGCACCGTCCGTACGTGCACCTCGGAGCGCTCCAGGTCGAACGTCAGGGGTTGGGGCTCGCCTTCGCGGTTGACTGCCAGGCGCACGCGCGAGCCCGGAAAGCCGCGCAAGCGTTCGATGGCCTCGTTGAGCCGGGTGGCGCTGACCGGTATGCCATCGACGGCGAGCACGACGTCCCCGGCGAGAACCCCGGCGCGCTCGGCCGGCGAGCCTTCGATCGGCGCCACAACCGTGACCCGCTCGTTGACCGCGCTCACCTCGATGCCGATGCCGGTGTAGCTGCCCGCGGTATTGACCCGCATCTCGTCGTACGCGGCTGCGTCGAGGAAGGCCGAATGTGGGTCGAGACTCGCGATGACCCCCTCGACCGCTGCCTGCTCCAGGCGTCCGTCGGGCAGCACCTCGACGTACTCGCTGCTGACCCGCTCCTTCACCTCCTCGAGCAGGTCGTGTGGCGAGGCGGGAGGCATCGCCGCCCGGGACGGCGCGCCGCGGCTCGCCAGCAAATCACGGACGAGCGAGACGCCGGAGCCGATCAGGACCCCGGCCAGCACGGCCAGCAGTGTCTGCGTGGTCTTCTTCACGAGCCGGAAAACCCTGAAGTCGAGGCTAGAGTTTAGCCGCGACGAGCCTTTCGATCACGCCCTCCAGCGCCTCCGGACGGCCGATAGAGAACCCCTGGGCGTATTCGACGCCCAGCCGCGCGGTGATCCGGCGGATTTCCTCGTTCTCGACGCCTTCCGCGACCGTTTGCAGGCCGATGGCCCGGGCGAGCTGGACGATCGCGCTCAGCATGGCCTGCGCACGGTTGTCCCCGGCGACATCCCGCACCAGGCTGCTGTCGATCTTGAGCGAAGTCACCGGCAGCGTCTTCAGATAACTGAGTGAGCTCAGGCCGCGGCCGAAGTCGTCCAGCGCAACGTCGAACCCCAGGTCGCGCAGCCGGCGGAAGAGCGCCTCGGCACGCACGATGTTGGCCACGGCTGCGGTTTCGGTCAGTTCGAAACCGAGCATCTGCGGCGGCAGCCGCGACTCGCGCAGCAACGTATCCAGGAACGCGAAGAAATCCTCGTCACCGAGCGACTGGCCCGAGATGTTTATCGAGAACCGGACCCCCTGCTCGGCCAGCGGCCGCGCCACGGGCGCCAGCAGCCGGAGCACGTGGGTCACCACCCAGCGGTCGATCGCGGGCGCGAGCTGGTAGCGTTCGGCGGCCGAGAAGAACTTCTCGGGCGTTATCGTCCGATGCTCGGCCGTCATCCGCAGCAGCAGCTCGTACCGGGCGCCCCCGGCGGCGCCGTTCAGCGGCACGATGGGCTGCGCCTCGAGCCGGAAGGCGTCGTGCGCGAGTGCGTGACGCAGCGTGCCCACCAGCGTCACGTCCGTGTAGCGGCGCACGATGCTCTTGTCGCTGTCCTCGTAAAGCTCCACGCGATTGCGCCCGCGATCCTTGGCGGCCTTGCAGGCGATCTCCGCCGCGGCGAGCGCGTGCGCGAGCGGCTGCTTGCCTTCGCCGACGCGTGCCACGCCGAAGCTCGCCGATACCTCCACCGGCTGGTCGCCGGCGATGAAGCCGAGCGAGCGAGCTGGTCTCGCAGCATCTCCGCGAACTCCTGCCCGCGATCGAGCGGCGCCTCCACCATCAACACCGCGAAGCGATCGCCGGAGATGCGGGAGGCCAGCATCCGCGGCGCGAGGCGCGCCGTATCAGTTCCGCCACGCGCACGATCACCTCGTCGCCGACGTGCAGCCCGAGGTTCTCGTTGAGCACGTGCAGTCGGTCGATGTCGATGTAGATCACGCAGTGCTGGTTCTCCTGCGCGTCCGGACGCATCGACGCCTGCGCGCGCTTCTCGAACGCGAGCCGCGTGAGCAGTCCCGTGACGGGGTCATACGCGTTGAGCAGGATGTAGGCCGCGCGCCGTGCGAGCAGCTCCACGATCCGCACCTGGCGCAGATCGAAGTCCGACGCGGCCGGCGGCTTGAACAACACCAGCATGCCGAGAACGCGCTGCGCGCCCTGCATGACGGGACAGCAGAGCACCTTGTAGGGCACGCGCACGAGTGGGCCGGGCCGGTTCGGGTCGTTCGCGACCAGCGTCTTGCGCTGCTGCTGCGTCCAGGTGAGCAGGGGCCGGTGCGTCTGCGTGAGGACATCGGCGCCGGCGCGCGGCGGCGTTCCCTCGCCCGTGCGGCAGACCGCGATGTTGCGGTCCGGGATCACCAGGGCGCCGACGCTGCAGCCCAGGTGGCTGACGCAGCTCTGTACGAGCTGCGCGAAATCCTCCGCCGAGCCGCTGTTGGTCGCTTCATCCTGCGTGCCGCCGAGCAGCAGCTCGAGGTCGCCATCACGCACCACGAGGTCGCGCTGCAGCTCGCCGATGTCGTGCTGCGAGCCGAGCTCGCGTTGCAGGCAATCGAGCACGGGCCGCAGCAACCCCTGGACCAGCGTGAACGGCCGCGCCTCGCCGCGCTTCGTGGCTTCGCGGCATACGACCCCGGCGGCGCCTACCAGTGCGTCGTCGCCATCGCGGAGCAGGAATACGTACGCGGCATGCTCGCCATCCATCGGCTCCATCCGTCCGGGACTCCGATCGCCCGGCTGCAGTTCGGCCGTCAGCGCTTCCTGCAGCAACCGGCGCAGCTCGGGAACGTCGCGCCCGTCGCTCATCCAGGCGGGCACGCCCATCCGATCGTAGATCTGCGATCGACTGTGCCCGCGGCATCAGCATGCGCATCAGCTGACCGTATGGGTCGAGTGCCGTCGTGCGTGAGGACGGATTCGCGTCGCTTGCGAGAGCGGCGGTATTCATCGAGGGCTCTGGGGCTGCGCAGGGCAGGTCATTTGGACATAGGGTGGCTGAGTCGGTCCGGCGAGACCTAGACGCGAGCCGCACTTTGCCCGCCCCCGTGCGGCCGGGCGAGTCGCATAGCCGACGGTTTTCTACATAATCACGCGCCGCTGGCCGCCGACGACGGTGCCGCGCGCATTCATCGCCGCTGCAGCCAGATTTCGGGGTTGACCGGCTCGCGGCCGCGGCGCACCTCGAAATAGAGCGCAGGCTGATTGTGCCCGCCCGAGTCGCCGACCGACGCGATCACGTCGCCCGCACCCACGGGCTCGCCGACCTTGCGAAAGAGCTCTTCGTTGTGGCCGTACAGGCTCAGGTAGCCCTTGCCGTGATCGAGCACGATCATCAGGCCCATGCCCGGCAGCCAGTCCGCGTACACGACACGTCCCGCGAACGGGGCGCGGACCCGCGCGCCGCGATCGGTCCCGACGAGCATGCCTTGCCAGCGCAGCGACCCGCCTGCGCGCGGCTGGCCGAACCTTGCCAGGACCTTGCCCGACTTCACCGGCCACGGCAGCCTTCCGCGCAGGCTCTCGAAGGGCGCCTGCTTCGCGACCGGCACGTTCTCGAGCGCCTTGCGCAGCTCAGCGATCAGCCGCTCGAGTGAGCGCGCCTGATTCTGCAGGCGGGTGATCTCGCCGCCGCGGGACTTGATCTGCGTGTCGATTGCCGCCACGGCGCGGCTGCGGCGCGCCTGAGCCGCATCCAGGACATCGAGCTCCTCCTGCTGCCGGGCTTCGAGGCCGCGCAGGCGCTCGGTTTCGGCCGCGATTTTCTCGCGCACGAGCGCGAGATGCTCGAGCTTGTCCCGTATGCCGTCGATGCGGCCGGCGCGTGCACGGCCGAAGTACCCGTACCACGCGAGCGTTCGGCCGAAGCTCGCGGGATCCTCCTGGTTCAGCAGCAGCTTCAGCTGTTCCTCGCGACCATTGACGTAGGCTGCGCGGAGCTCGCCCGCCAGCGCCGAACGCTCCATCGCCAGTTCCGCCTCGCGCCGCGACTGCTCGCGTTCGAGCTCATGCAGCTGCGACTCGCTCTGGATGCGCTGCTCGCGCGTGTCCTCGAGTGTGCGGCGAGCCGACGCTACGCTACTGCTCGGCGTCACGCAGCTGAACACCCAGTTTGTCGCGCTTCTCGACGTCGGCGTTGACTTGCTTCCGGATCCGCTCGATGCGCGACTCGACGCGCTTGAGCTCCGCTTCCTTCTGAGCAGGCGTCGGTTCGGCGCCCTCGACCTGCGCCGGAATCGCGAGCGCGACGAGGAAGGCCGTGAGCGCGGCGCACGCCGCCGCAGATGTGCTCCGCCGCGTCCGAGACGGCGGCTGGCATGAGTTCGCAGGCTGTGAGCGCATCCGTCGAGTCGTGCCCGGTCGCCGGGAAAAGGTCCGCAAGTCTAGCGTTTCGGCCGGGCTGCTATAATCCGCGCCCCTTTCAAGGCCCCCCGTGCAGCAGTTCCTCCAATACGCCGTGAACCATCCCGTGCTGGTCGGAGCGACGGTGCTCCTGGCCCTGGCGGCGCTCGCCTACGAATTGTCGCGGCTGCGCGCCGGCGGGCAATCGGTCGGGCCGACCGATGCGGTGCGCCTGATGAACCAGGGTGCGCTCGTGCTCGACGTGCGCAGCCGCGACCAGTTCAACGCCGGTCACGTGATCGACGCCCGCAACGTGCCGAACGCCGACCTCGCGCAGAGTCTCGAGACCCTCAAGAAGTATCGCGACAAGCTGGTGCTCACCTGCTGCGAAACCGGGATGACCGCGAGTGCCGCGGCTCGCTCGCTGCGCGAGCAGGGGTTCAGCAAGGTGGCGAGCCTTCGCGGTGGACTCCAGGCGTGGCGCGCGGAGAACCTCCCTCTGGTTCGCACCGACCCCAAGGGCCGGTGACAGGCCGATGGCGGGGGCAGGTGACGAAGTCGTGATGTACTCGACGTCCTGGTGCGGATTCTGCGAGCGGGCGCGTGGGCTGCTGACGCGCAAGGGCGTGCCGTTCCGGGAAATCCGCCTGGATGAAACCCCCGAGGAACGCGAGACCATGATGAGCCGCTCCGGTGGACGTCGTACCGTGCCGCAGATTTTTGTCGGCGAGCACCATGTCGGCGGCTACGACGAGCTCTCGACGCTGGACCGCACCGGCGGGCTCGACCGGCTGCTCGGCGCGCACCTGATACGCCGGCCCGCGCCAAACCCGAAGATACGCAACGAAGGACGGACGATGACCCAGGAAACTCCCCCGGCGGCGACGCCGCCCGCAGTAGATCCGAACGCGCCGGTCGTGAACCCGCAGGCGATCTACATCAAGGACTGCTCGTTCGAGGCGCCCAGCGGACCATACGTGGTCGGCGGACAGGGCAACCCGAGCGTGAGCCTCAACATCGGCACCCGCGCGACCGCGCTCGCGCAGGACATGCACGAGATCGTGCTGCAGGTGAATCTCGAGGCCAAGCTCGGTGATCGCACCATCTGGCTGCTCGAGTTGCAGCAGGCCGGCGCGTTCCTGATCCGCAACCTGTCGGCGAGCGACCTGGCGCAGGTGCTCTCGATCATGGCGCCCAACTACCTGATGGCGTATGCCCGCGCGACCGTGTCGGATCTCATCACGCGGGGCGGCTTCCAGCCCTTCCTGCTGCCGCTGGTGACTTTCGAGGGCCTGCACGCGCGTGCGGCGGCACAGCAGGCCGCGCAGCAGCAGCAGGCGAATTCGACCGTCAACTGAGTCGCGCGGATGGTGGCAGCCGCGGGACGAGGCCACTGAACGCGGGCGTCGGGCCACCGCCGTCCTGGGCGCGGGCTCCTGGGGTACGGCGCTTGCCGTGCATCTGGCCCGCACCGGGCACGCGACCGTCCTCTGGGGACGCGATCCGACCGGCCTGGCCGACATGGCCGCAACGCGCCGCAACCGGCGTTACCTGCCGGACGCGCCCTTCCCGGAGGCACTCGCACTCGAACCCGACCTTGCGCGAGCGGTCGATCGGGTCGAGGACCTGCTGATCGCCGTCCCGAGCCACGGCTTCCGGAGCATCCTCGCGCGAGCTCAAGCCGCTGCTTCGCGCCAGGAACCCGGGTCGCCTGGGCCACCAAGGGGTTCGAGGTCGACACCGGCCGCCTGCCCCACCAGGTCGCGGCCGAGGTGCTCGGCGAGTCGGTGCCGACCGCCGTGCTGTCGGGCCCCACCTTTGCGCGCGAGGTCGGCGCCGGCCTGCCGACGGCGATGACGGTCGCCTCGCGCGACGAGGCGTACGCGCTGTCGCTCGCCCGGGGACTGTCGGGCCCGAATTTCCGGGCCTATACGTCCGCGGATGTGATCGGAGTCGAGGTGGGTGGCGCGACCAAGAACGCGCTCGCCATCGGCGCCGGGATCTCGGACGGGCTCGGGTTCGGCGCCAACACCCGCGTCGCGCTGATCACCCGTGGACTGGCGGAGATGATGCGGCTCGGAGTGGCCTTGGGCGCCGAGAAGGACACCTTCATGGGCCTGGCCGGACTCGGCGATCTCGTGCTCACCTGCACGGACGATCAATCGCGCAACCGCCGGCTCGGCCTGATGCTCGCCGCCGGCCGGGCGCTCGCGGATGCCCAGACCGCGATCGGCCAGGTCGTCGAAGGGGTGCTCGCTGCCCGCGCCGTGCGCGCGGTGGCCCGGCGCGCTGCGGTCGAAATGCCCATCACGGAGCAGCTCTACGGCGTGTTGTACGAAGGGGCGCCGCCCCGCGACGCCTTCGCAGCCCTGATGCGCCGCGCGGTCAAGCCCGAGGTGCGCTGACTCGCGCCATGGTCGCGGCCGTGGCATAGAATCTAGACACGCGAGTCCGTACAGCCTTGAGGATATTGCATGCTGCGCGTGAGGCACCTGCTGGCCGGAAAGGGACACGACGTCTGGAGCATCGACGCCGAAGAGCCGGTGCTCGAGGCCATCCAGATCATGGCAGACCGGCACGTCGGCGCCCTGCCGGTGCTTCGCGCGGGCGAGCTGGCCGGCATCATTTCCGAGCGTGACTACGCGCGCAAAGTCATCCTGCTCGGCCGATCCTCCGCCGAGACGCCGGTGTGGCAGATCATGAGTGCGCCGGCGATCACCGTAACGCCGGATGAAACGGTGCAACGCTGCATGGAGATCATGACCGAGCGGCGGATTCGCCACCTGCCGGTCGTCGACGACGGGCGCATGGTGGGGATGATCTCCATTGGCGACTGCGTGCGGGCCGTCATCGAGGATCAGAAGGACACCATCCAGCAGCTCGAGCGGTTCATCTCGGGATGACCCGAGGTCCCTCGCCGTCGAGTTCTGCGGCCTCAAGCTGGCCTCGCCCATCGTTCTGCTCTCCGGCTGCGTCGGTTTCGGCGAGGAATACACGCGGGTCGAGGGCTTTTCGAATGCGGCGGTCGGAGCCATCGTGCTCAAGGGCACGACCCGTGAGCCGCGCCTCGGCAACGCCCCGCATCGCGTCTACGAAACCCCGATGGGCATGCTGAATGCTATCGGCCTGCAGAACCCGGGCGTGGATCACGTCGTGCGGAAGATCCTGCCGACGCTCGATTTCTCGGAAACGCGTTTCATCGCCAACGTCTGCGGCTCGACGATCGAGGACTACGTCGAGGTGACGCGGCGGTTCGATGATTCGCCGATCGACGCCATCGAGATCAACATCTCCTGCCCGAACATCAAGGAAGGTGGCGTGCAGTTCGGCAACTACCCCGAGATGTCCGCGCGGGTAGTGGCCGCCTGCCGCAAGGTGACCGCAAAACCGCTCATCACCAAGCTCTCGCCGAACCAGACCGACATCCGCGAGAACGCGCGCCGCTGCATCGAGGCGGGCAGTGACGCGCTCGCGGTCATCAACACGATCACCGGGATGGCGATCGACGTGCAGAGCCGCGCGCCGGTGCTCGGCAACGTGCAGGGCGGGTTGTCGGGCCCGGCGATCAAGCCGATCGCGCTCCTCAAGGTGATGCAGGTCGCCGAGGTCGCGCTCCCTCAGGGCATCCCGATCATCGGCCAGGGCGGGATCTGCTCCGCTTCCGACGCGCTCGAGTTCCTCATCGCGGGCGCGGCGACGGTGGGCGTGGGAACGGCGCTTTTCTACGATCCGCTGGTCTGCGGGAAGATCAACGCGGGCCTCGCCGAGTATCTGTCGACCCACGGGCTGCGATCGACCGGCGCGCTGGTCGGCGATCTCGGCCTGCCGAGACGTACGCTCGAAGCGAACTACGGCTGAGTCGACTCAGGTCTCGTCGAGCCCCAGCTCCTTCAGCTTGCGCGTAAGGGTGTTGCGTCCCCAGCCCAGGAGCCGTGCCGCCTCCTGACGACCACCGCGCGCTGTCCGCAGAGCCTCGCGGATGAGCGTGCGCTCGAACTCGGGAGTCGCTGCGTCGAGCAGTGCGGATTCACCGGCGGCCAGGCGCGATTGCGCCCAGCCGGCGAGCACCTGCGCCCAGTCCGACGACGGGGCGACCGCGCTGCTGCCGCCTCCCAGATCAGCCGGAACGTCCGCGCGTGTGATCTCGCGGCCGGCGGCGACCACCGTCAGTCGGCGGCAGGCGTTGACGAGCTGTCGCACGTTCCCCGGCCAATGGAAGGCGACCAGCGCCGCCTGCGCTTCCTCGGTGAGCGACTTCGGTGCCACGCCGAGCTCGAGCGCAGCGACATCGAGATAGTGCCGCAGCAGCTCCGGTACATCCTCGCGTCGCTGGCGCAGCGGCGGCACGTCGATGCGAATCACGTTCAGCCTGTGCAGCAGATCCTCGCGGAACTGCCCGCCCGTCACGCGCGCCTCCAGATCCTGGTGCGTCGCCGCGATCACGCGCACGTCCGTCCTTGACGGGCAGCTGACCGCCGACTCGATAGAACTCGCCCTCCGCGAGCACACGCAGCAACCGCGTCTGCAAGGCCGGCGACATGTCGCCGATCTCGTCCAGGAAGAGCGTGCCACCGTCGGCCTGCTCGAATCGCCCGCGGCGAAGCTCGGTCGCGCCGGTGAAGGCGCCTTTCTCGTGGCCGAACAGCTCCGACTCGAGCAGATCGGCGGTGAACGCCGAGGTGTTGAGCGCGATGAACGCCTTGGCTGCGCGCGGGCTGTGCCGATGCAGCGCGCGCGCCACGAGCTCCTTGCCCGTGCCCGACTCGCCCATGATCAGCACGGTCATGCTCGATCGGGACAGGCGGCCGATGGCGCGGAACACCTCCTGCATGGCCGGCGCATGGCCCAGCATCTCGGGAATACGGCGTGACTCCGCGGCCGTGGTGTCCGCTCGCTGCCCGGGCGAGGCCGCTCGTCGCACGAGGTCGATCGCCTGGTCGATGTCGAAGGGCTTCGGCAGGTACTCGAAGGCGCCGCCCTGGTACGCGGCCACCGCGCTCTCGAGATCGGAGTGCGCGGTCATGACGATCACCGGCAGGCGCGGACGTTTGGCTCGGATTTCCTCGAGCAGCTCGAGGCCGCTGCGACCCGGCATGCGGATGTCGGTCACCAGCACGTCGGGCTCCTCGCGCCGCAGCGCGGCAAGCACCGCGTCGGACTTCTTCGAAGAGCGTCGTCGCCATGCCACCCTGCCGGAGCGCCCGCTCCAGCACCCAGCGGATCGACGCATCGTCGTCGACGACCCAGACGTTAAGCATGTTCGCCGAGGTCATGGTGATCGAACGGCAGGAGGATGGTGAAGACCGTGCGCCCGGGCCGGCTCTCGAACTCGATCAGCCCGTCGTGACGACCGACCAGGTCCTGCGCGACGGCGAGCCCGAGCCCGGAACCGCCCGCGCGTCCCGTCACCAGCGGATAGAAGATCGTGTCCTTGAGCTCGGCCGGCACGCCGGGTCCGTCATCCTCGACCTGGATGCTCGCCACGACACGGAAGCTGCGGCTGCCGATGCTGGCATGGGTGAGCGCGCGTGTGCGCAGCACGATGCGGCCCTTCGTCCCCACGGCCTGCACGGCGTTGCGGCCGAGATTGAGCAGCGCCTGTATGACGAGGTTCCGATCGAGGCGCAGGCGCGGCAGACTGGGGTCGTAGTCGCGCTCGATCTGCACCGCGCCCGGGGCCTCGGCGGCGAGCAGGTGGCCGACGTGCTGCACGAGCTCGTGGATGTTGACCGGCTCCTTGCGCGGCGGTTGACCCGGACCGAGCAACGCATCGACGAGCCCGGCGAGCCGATCGGCCTCCGCGATGATGACGGAGGTGTACTCGTGCAGGGCACGGTCCTTGAGCTCGCGCTCGAGCAGCTGCGCGGCGCCGCGCAGCCCTCCGAGCGGATTGCGTATCTCGTGCGCGAGCTGGCGCACCATCGCGCGGCTGCCGCCCAACTGCGTGAGCAGCGCATTCTCGCGCAGGATGCGCTGGTGCTGGGTCACGTCCGCAAGCTCGACCAGCACGCCGCCCGGCCGGCCCGGCTGATCGAAGGGGCTCACCGTCACGTCGACCACGCGATCGGGCGCGGCGGGCCCTACCGCGAGCAGAAGCTCGCGCCTCGAATACGGTGCCGCGGCGGAGCGCGCGCGCCCGATGAGCGCTTCGAGCTCACCGTCGTTGCGCAGGACCTCACGAAGCGTGCGCCCAGCTGCCGTATTGCGGCTGATGCCGAGCAGATCCTCGGCGGGCTCGTTGAGGTGCAGGACGGTGCCGTCGCCGTCCACCCACAGTACGCAGGTCGAAAGCCCGTCGAGGACGTGGATGAGCTCAGCCGATGAGGCCCGTACGTGGCCGCGCAGTTCGGCCGCCACGGTCAGCCCCGCTCGGGGCGAGGGAGGCGGCCGTGCGCGGTCAGCCGCCCGGACGGGGTTGCGGTCGCGGCGGCGGCGGGCGCAGGTTCGGGCCGACGTTCGGCGCGGGGACGGCGCTCGGCTGGCGGATGTGGAAGACGCGCGGCTCGCTGCGGATTCGCTCGTTGCCACGCTCGTCGACGATCATCGCGATCATCGAATGCGCGCCGCGCTCGAGCCCCGACAGCGTGAACTCGAGACCCGCCGGCTGACCTTCCACCAGCCTCCCGTCGAGGTACAGACGCGTTACATCGCCGCGGGCGAGCTCCGGTTCCGAGCGGAGTCTTACGTTCACGGGCGTGTCGGCGCCGAAGAACGATTCGCCACTCTCCGGCTGGAAGATCTCGAGCAGCCGGTAGCTCACCGCTGGCTGCGACGTGCGGCGGCTCGCCGCGGCGGACGACGACGGCGTCGACGGCGCGGGCGATGGCGTCGCCCCGCCCGTCGGCTCCTGGCTCGTGATCGTCATGAGCTTCGCGCCTGGCACCGGCCGATCGGAGAAGTGCCGGACGCCCTGGGCGTCGACCCAGACCCACATTTCGCGGGTCGTGCCGTAGGCCGCCCCCGCCAGGAGGGCAACGACGCAGCCGAGCACCAGAAATCGCGTACTCATGGGGGCCGAGAATAGCGCTGGGCGTGCAGGCTGACAAAGTCACGGGCTGCGATTCGCGAAGTACGTCATGTGACGGCAGGACGGGCCCGGGGGCACCGGGTCGGCCCCTTGGCCGACCCGCCACCAGTCAGACGCTGTAGTACAGCTCGAATTCGACCGGGTGCGTCGACATTCGCAGCCGCGTCACTTCCTGCATCTTGAGCCCGATGTAGGCGTCGATCACGTTGTCGGTGAACACCCCGCCCTCCTTGAGGAAGCCCCGGTCGCGGTCGAGCGCGTCGAGCGCCATGTCGAGCGAGTGGCAGACGGTGGGGATGTCCTTGGCTTCCTCGGGCTCGAGGTCGTACAGGTCCTTGTCCGCGGGATCGCCCGGATGGGTCTTGTTCTTGATGCCATCGAGACCGGCCATGACCATCGCCGCAAAGCAGAGATAGGGATTGGCGGTCGAATCCGGGAAGCGGACTTCGATGCGCCGCGCCTTCGGATTCATCACGTGCGGGATGCGTATCGAGGCGGAGCGGTTGCGCGCGGAATACGCGAGCATCACCGGCGCCTCGAAGCCGGGCACCAGTCGCTTATAGCTGTTGGTGCTCGCGTTGCAGATCGCGTTCAGCGCCTTTGCGTGCTTGATGATCCCGCCGATGTAGAAGAGCGCGAGCTCGGACAGTCCGCCGTACTTGTCGCCGCCGAAGATGTTCTTGCCACCTTTGGCTCAGCGACTGGTTGACGTGCATGCCGTTGCCGTTGTCCCCGACCAGGGGCTTCGGCATGAACGTCGCCGTCTTGCCATAGCTCGCGGCGACGTTGTGAATCGCGTACTTGAGGATCTGCACCTCGTCGGCCTTCTTGGTGAGCGTGTTCGCGGCGACGTTGATCTCGCCCTGGCCCGCGGTCGCGACCTCGTGGTGATGCACCTCGACCTTGAGGCCGAGCTCCTCCATCGCCTGGCACATCGCGGTGCGGATGTCCTGGTAGGCGTCGACCGGAGGCACCGGGAAATACCCGCCCTTGACGCCCGGGCGGTGACCGAGGTTGCCACCATCTACGCTGCGCCCGGAGTTCCACGCGCCCTGCACGGAGTCGACCTCGTAGAACGCGCCCTGGATCGAATTGCCGTGGCGCATGCTGTCGAAGATGAAGAATTCGTTCTCGGGACCGAAGAGCGCGCTGTCGGCGATGCCGGTGGACTTGATATAGGCCTCGGCGCGCTTCGCGAGCGAGCGCGGGTCGCGCTCGTAGCCCTGCATGTTCGATGGCTCGATGACGTCGCAGCGCAGATCGAGCGTCGTCTCTTCGTAGAACGGGTCGATGACGGCCGTCTCAGGATCCGGCATCAGGATCATGTCGGACTCCTGGATGCCCTTCCAACCGGCGATCGATGAGCCGTCGAATCCCTTGCCATCCTCGAAGAAGGCGTCGTCCACCATGCGGGTCGGCACGGTGACGTGCTGTTCTTTGCCCTTGGTATCGGTAAAGCGCAGGTCGACGAACTTGACTTCCTTTTCCTTGATCAGCTTGAGCACATCGGCAGCGGTCGTCATGAGGTCTCCTCAACAGATCTCGTGCAGTGAAAGGGATGGCCGCGGACTGCTCCCACGGGCAGCGGGCGCGAGCCATATGCGCGAGGATAATGCAGATTCCATGCCAGTGCACGCTGTTGGCGCAGCGAGGCGGGTCTCCACGCGGCTGTCAGATCGATCACCGATCTCGAGCACTCTAATGGCGCCTTTCGCATCGCTATGCGCTATTTCAGTGCAGAGGCCGCGGGTCACGCCGGTCCTACAACGGCTCCGCTATACTCTGCCGCCCGACGCGCCCGCCGCATCCGATGGCGAAAAAACCAGCCCAACCGCCGCGGACCTTCCAGGAGCTGATCCTCGCCCTGCAGCAGTACTGGGCCCGGCAGGGTTGTGCGCTCCTGCAGCCCTACGACATGGAGATGGGCGCCGGGACGTTTCACACGGCGACGTTCCTGCGTGCCGTCGGGCCTGAGCCCTGGAGCGCCGCCTACGTCCAGCCCTCGCGCCGTCCGACCGACGGGCGTTACGGCGAGAACCCGTTTCGCGTGCAGCGCTACTACCAGTACCAGGTCGTCATCAAGCCGTCTCCTCCTGACCTCGTCGACCTGTACCTGGGATCGCTTGCCGCACTGGGCATCGATACCCGGGTCCACGACGTGCGCCTGGTCGAGGACAACTGGGAGTCACCGACGCTCGGTGCCTGGGGCCTCGGCTGGGAGGTCTGGCTGAACGGAATGGAGGTCACGCAGTTCACGTACTTCCAGCAGGTCGGCGGACTCGACTGCCGCCCGGTGATGGGCGAGATCACTTACGGGCTCGAGCGGCTGGCGATGTACCTGCAGGGCGTGGAGAGCTTCTTCGACCTCGTGTGGACCGACGGCCCGCTGGGCAAGATCACGTATCGCGACGTGTACCACCAGAACGAGGTCGAGCAGTCGCGATACGACTTCGAGCTCGCCGACGTGGCTGAGCTCTCGCGCCAGTTCGACGCCGGCGAGCGGGAATGCCAGCGCCTGCTCGAGGCTGGCGTGCCGCTTCCCGCGTACGAGCGCATGCTCGAGTGCTCACACACGTTCAACCTGCTCGATGCGCGCAAGGCGATCTCGGTCACCGAGCGCCAGCGTTACATCCTTCGCGTCCGAACTCTCGCGCGGGCCATCGCCGAGGCGTACTACGCGAGCCGGGAAGCGCTCGGCTTCCCGATGGTGGCGGAGACGGGGACAGGGTCTATTTTCCGCAGGTGACGGGACATGCCCGCGCGAAAAAATAGACCTGTCCACGTTTCCACCGCCGATTTCCTGGTCGAGATCGGGACCGAGGAGCTGCCACCGGGGACGCTGCTCGCGCTCGCGGATGCCTTCGCCGCCGGGATCGGCCGCGGACTGGACGAGGCGAATCTCGCGCACGGCGCGGTCGAGCGCTACGCGACGCCGCGGCGACTCGCGGTGCGCGTCCGGCGGCTGGCTACGAAGCAGCCGGATCGGTCCATCGAGCGGCGCGGGCCTCCCGTCACGGCGAGCTTCGATACTCAGGGCGCGCCGACCCAGGCAGCCCTCGCCTTCGCCCGAAGCTGCGGCGTCGAGGTCGCCTCACTCGCGCGCGTCGAGACGCCGAAGGGCATGTGGCTCGTCCATCGCGGCGTCGAAGCGGCGGCCGCGCCGCCACGCTCCTGCCGGGCATCGTCCGCGCCGCGCTGGAGGCGTTGCCGATCGCCCGGCGCATGCGCTGGGGCGCGGGCGACGCGGAGTTCGTTCGGCCCGTGCACTGGGTGGTGATGCTGCTCGGCACCGAAGTCGTCGACGCGGAGCTGCTGGGCGTACGTGCAGGCCGGATGAGCCGCGGGCACCGCTTCATGGCGCCGCGCGAGCTCTCGATCAGCGAGTCCCGCAGCGTATCTCGCGACGCTGGAACGACGCGGCCGAGTGCTGGCCGATTTCGAGCGGCGCCGCGAGGTGATCCGGTGGCAGTCACGCGAGGCCGCGCGGGCCGTCGGTGGCGAGGCGGTGATCGACGATCGGCTGCTCGACGAGGTCACCGCCCTGGTCGAATGGCCGGTCGCGCTCGCGGGGCAGTTCGAGACGCGCTTCCTCGAGCTGCCGGAAGACGTTCCGATCGCGACGATGCAGGATCACCAGCGCTATTTCCCGGTGCGGGACGCGCAGCGGCCGCCTGATGCCGTGGTTCGTCACGGTCGCGAATATCGACAGCCCAGATCCCGCGCAGATAGTCGCGGGCAACGAGCGCGTCATCCGGCCCCGGCTCGCCGACGCGGCGTTCTTCCATGCCGAGGATCTGAAGCAGACGCTCGCCTCGCGTCGCGAGAGCCTGAAGCGTGTGACCTTCGAGGCCCGCCTCGGCTCGCTCTACGACAAGAGCGAGCGCGTGCGCGGCTCGCCGAGCCGATCGCGGTCGTCCATCGGCGGCGATGCGCAGCTTGCGATTCGCGCAGCGGAGCTCGCGAAGTGCGATTTGCTCACTTCGATGGTCGGCGAGTTCCCGGAGCTGCAAGGCGTCATGGGGCAGCTACTACGCCCGGCACGACGGGGAGCCCGCGGAGGTCTGCCAGGCCATCCGCGAGCAGTACCTGCCGCGGTTCGCAGGCGATGCGCTGCCTGCGACCCCGCGCCGGCATGGCGCTCGCCGTCGCCGACAAGCTCGACACGATCGCCGGCATCTTTGCCATTGGCCAGCGCCCGACCGGGACGCGCGACCCCTTCGGTCTGCGGCGCAGCGCGCTCGGCCTGCTTCGCATCAGCATCGAGCGCCGACTCGACCTGGACCTGAAGGCGCTGATCGATCGCGCGCTCGCCGCGATGCCGTTCGCGCCACCCGAGGCAGTGCGCGCGCGAGGTGTACGAGTACGTCGTCGAGCGGCTGCGCGCCTACTACCTCGAGGGCGGGGCGGCGAGCGGACATGACGACCGAGATGTTCGACGCGGTGCTCGCCACGCAGCCCGCCTCGCCGCTCGATTTCGACGCGAGGCTGCGGGCGCTCGCGGAGTTCCTTGCGCTGCCGGACGCTCCCGGGCTTGCCGCCGCCAACAAGCGTATCGTCAATATTCTGCGCAAGGCGGGCGAGCAGCCGGGCGATGCGATCGACGCCGACCTGTTGACCGATCCCGCCGAGCAGATTCTGGGCGAGCAGGTGCTCGCCGTCGCCCGAAAAGTCGAGCCGATGTTCGCGGAGCGCGAGTACACCGCGGCGCTCAAGCTGCTCGCGGCGCTCCGCAAGGCGGTGGACGACTTCTTCGACGGCGTGATGGTCATGGCAGATGACCCGGCGCTTCGCGCCAACCGCCTCGCGCTGCTGAACCGCATCCAGTCGCTGTTCCTGCACGCCGCTGACCTGTCACGCCTGCCGGGCTAGGCTCGAGATGCAGTTCCTGGGCTCGCTCGATCTTCACGCTGCTGTTCTTTCTGACGACGGCCGTTCTTCGGCGTGCTCGTTCTGCCTGTTCGCCTGGCTGCCCATACACGCGCGCTATGCGATCCCGCGCGGCTGGGCGCGCTCCGTGTTCGCGATGCTCAAGGTCCTCTGCCGGCTCGACTACACCGTCGAGGGTCGCGAGCACCTGCCGAAGCGAACCGTTCATCTCGATGTGGAAGCACTCCTCCACCTGGGACACGCTCGCGCAGATGCTCGTCGTGCCGCCGGCGTCGTGGATCGTGAAGCGCGAGGTCATCTGGATTCCGATCGTCGGCTGGGCGGTGGCCACGTTCCGACCGATCGCGATCGATCGGTCGGCCGGCGGCTCGGCGGTGAAGCAGGTCGTCGCCCAGGGGCGGCAAGCGCTTCGCCGAGGGCCTGGGCGTGCTGATCTATCCCGGAAGGCACGCGTGTGGCGCCCGGCGAAACCCGCAAGTACGGCTTGAGCGGTGCCCTGCTTGCCACGAGACCGGGTCGCCTCGTCGTGCCGATCGCCCACAACTCCGGCTACTTCTGGCGGCGCCGCGGGCTGATGAAATACCCCGGGACGATCCGGGTCGTCATCGGTCCGCCGATCGATCCCGCCGGTCTCGATGCGCGTCAGTCAACGAGCGCGCCCAGCGCTGGATCGAGGCGACGGTGGCGGAAATCGTCGCAGGACCCGGCGGACGACCCGACTGACCGGGCAGTAGCCGCGCCCTGAGGCGCCTCGCGTCTCAGATCAATGAATTCGATTCAAACCGCGCCCGCATCGTGATGAGCACGGGCGCGCAATGAAGCTCAGATTGATAATGTCCAACTGTGACACCGCAGTTGACATTGCACGTCCGTCCACCGCCTGCATCACAGGCCCGATCTTCAAAGATTCGAGCAGATCACAGTTCGCCCAATTGCGCTTGGCCCGTGCGGACGCAGCTGATACACCGGCAAGGCGAACGCTGAAAAAGGCAAACCCGCTGAAAAGCGGGGACGCAAAGCCTCCGGTCCTCGGGTGTAAGTGCCCAGGATAGCGGGGTTGCCGGCAAGGTCAGAGTCGTCGTCACGACGGTTCGCCTGTCGTCATCCGCCATCCGATCACTCCCCCGATGACCGCAGCTCGCCGGGCCCAAGTGGCTCGTTGGGTCAATCGCGCGGCTGCATGCCGACGCGAACCGGGCAGCGGCCTCGACGGGAGTGATACGAATGCGAAACGGAAACGGCGTCTCTTGGTGGCAGGGCGCAGTCGCAGTCATCGTCATGAGCGCCGCCGGAGTCGTCAACGGCGCACCGGTCTCCGATCGCTGGCCCTCGCGACGCGACAACAGCGCCCCGCAGATTTCGGGCACACCACCGGGCTACGCGATTGCCGGCCAACCCTACTCGTTTCGACCCGTTGCCACGGACGCGAACGGCGACCGGCTCTGGTTCTGGGTACGCAATCTCCCCCGCTGGGCAAGCTTCGACTCGAAAACCGGTGAACTGCGCGGCACCCCCGGCGGCACTCAGGTCGGAAGCTTTCCGGACATCACGATCGGTGTCACCGACCTGCGCTCGTATGCAGCATTGCCGATTTTCACCATTCGGGTCGGCGCGGTCACGGGCCAGGTCGAACCAGCCGCCCTCCATCGGCGGCACACCCGGCGGCGCCGTGATGGCCGGCACCGCCTATGCGTTCCAGCCCGTCGCCGCCGACCCTGAGGGTGCGCGCTTGTCATTCGCGATCCAGAACCGGCCGTCGTGGGCAAGCTTCGACGGCTCGACTGGTCGACTGGGCGGTACGCCGGGCGCAGCCCACGTCGGTTCCTACGGCAACATCAGCATCAGCGTCACGGACGGAAGCACGTTCAGCTCGCTTGCGCCGTTCGGAGTCGAAGTCAGATCGGCGCCCAACAATCTTCCCGGTCATTGCGGGCTCGCCGGCGACGACGGTCGGTGCGGGCCAAGCGTATTCCTTCGTGCCGTCTGCCAGCGACGCGGATGGTGACCCGCTGACGTTCAGCGTCGCGGGCAAGCCCGCGTGGGCGGGCTTTCAATCCCGCTAACGGCCAACTGAGCGGCACGCCGGGGACGACCCAGGTCGGTTCGACAGGCGGCATCGTGATCAGTGTCTCGGACGGCAAGGCCTCGTCAGCGCTCGCGCCGTTCAGCATCGCGGTTTCCGCCGCCCCCAACCGCGCCCCGACGATCACCGGCACGCCCGCCTCGAGCGTCGTCGCGGGACAGCCATATTCGTTCACACCGTCCGCCAGCGATGCGGACGGCGACGCGCTCAGTTTCAGCATTCAGAATCGCCCGGCCTGGGCAACGTTCGCGTCGTCCACCGGCCAGCTGTCTGGTACACCGACCCGCACGCAGGTCGGCGGCTACGGGAACATCCTGATCAGCGTCTCCGACGGCAAGACCTGGACCGCTCTTCCAGCCTTCGGCGTGACAGTGTCCGCAGCGCCGAACCGCGCTCCGGTCATCGGCGGCCAACCCGCCACGACGGTGGTCGCTGGCCAGGCGTACTCATTTACGCCGAATGCGAGCGACCCTGACGGAGACATGCTGAGTTTTGCGGTCACCGCCAAGCCCGCGTGGGCGAGTTTCGACGCTTCCACCGGCCGCCTGAGCGGCACACCATCGGCAGCGCAGGTCGGAAGCTCTCCGGGCATCCGGATCAGCGTGACCGACGGGAAGACTTTCAGCGAGCTCGCACCGTTCAGTATCACGGTCACGCAGGCGCCCAATCAGGCCCCGACCATCACTGGCGCCCCAGCCTCCAGCGTAGTCGCGGGACAGCCCTATGCGTTCACGCCGATTGCCAGTGACGCGGATGGCGACGCTCTCACTTTCAGCATTCAGAATCGTCCGGCCTGGGCGATGTTCGCGTCGTCCACGGGCCAGCTGTCGGGCACTCCGACCAGTGCGCAGGTCGGCAGTTATCCCAACATCGTGATCAGCGTCTCCGACGGCAAGACCTCGACTGCTCTCTCGCCCTTCGGCGTCGCGGTGTCGGCAGCGCCCAACCGCGCGCCGACGATCACCGGCTCACCCGACGACGAGCGTGATCGCCGGGCCAGCCCTATTCGTTCACGCCCGCCGCCACCGATGCGGATGGTGATCGCGCTTGACCTTCAGTATCCAGAACCGGCCGGTGTGGGCTACGTTCTCGTCGTCGAACGGCCGGCTCTCGGGCACGCCGACCAGTACACAGGTCGGCAGCTACGCCAGTATCGTGATCAGCGTCTCGGACGGCAAGGCCTCGACCGCCCTCCGCCGTTCTCCATTACGGTGACGGCGGCACCTAATCGCGCGCCGACGATCACAGGTCAGCCCGCGCCCACCGTCACCGCAGGCCAGCCGTATTCATTCACACCTGCGGCGAGCGACCCCGACGGCGACGTCTGACGTTCAGCATCCAGAACCGCCCCGCGTGGGCGGCCTTCTCCCCGACCACCGGTCGCCTGTCCGGCACGCCGACCGGCGCGCAGGCGGGTCTGCACACGAATATCGTCATCAGCGTGTCCGACGGGAAAGCCAGCGCGAGCCTTGCGGCGTTCACCATCAACGTGGAACAGGGTGCGACCCGGTCGGTCACGCTGTCCTGGCAGGCTCCGACCCAGAACGAGGACGGCTCACCGCTCACCGATCTCACCGGATACCAGGTGCACTACGGCCAGGCATCCGGCCAGTACACGCAGACCCTGCCGCTGCCCAACGCGGGGTTAACCAGTGTCACCATCGAGGACCTGACGCCCGCGACGTGGTACTTCGCGGTCAAGGCCGTGAATTCGTCCGGCGTGCAGAGCAGCTTTTCGAACGAGGCCTGGAAGACGATCAACTGAATGGAAGAGTCAGATTTGCTTCCAATTCATCCGAGGTCAGCCAATATCGATCACGGCCATTCTCAACTTTCGATGAAGAATCGAAGGCCGCGATGACCGGCCGCGCTCCGTCTGATTCCAGGTTCGCCCGGGCCGAGATGCCTCAAACGTCGAGATAGGTGACGGCGAGCGCGTTGCGTTCGATGAACTCGCGGCGCGGCTCGACCTGATCGCCCATCAGCGTTGAGAAAATCTCGTTGGCGCCATGCGCGTCGTCGATCCGCACCTGCACCAGGCGCCGGGTCTGCGGTTGATCGTCGTGTCCCAGAGCTGGTCCGGGTTCATCTCGCCGAGACCCTTGTAGCGCTGGATCGTCTGACCGCGGCGGCCTGCTCGAGCAACCAGTACAGCGCCTCGCGGAAGCTGCCGACGTCCTGGCTGGCCTCCCCTTCTTCACGTGACTTCCCGGACCAAGCAGCCCCGAGAGCGTGCGCGCAAGCTCGCTGATCCGGCGGTACTCGCTCGAGCTGAAGAACTCACGGTGCAGGTGCTTCTCAGTCGAGCTGCCGTGCTCGGTGCGCACGATCAGCAGGTGCGGTGGTGTTCCCGAATGCAGCGTGACCCGGTAGCTGCGCCCCGCGACTTCGCCGCTGTTGAGGAGGCGCTCGAGCTCGCGGCCCCATTCGCCGAGGCGTCCGGATCGTCGGCTTCCGCCGCGGAGAGCTCGGGGAGCTGCAGCATCTGTTCGAGCACGCGCTGATCGTAGCGGCGCGCAGCACGGCGCGCGGCCGCCTGGAACTCCATGTAGCGGCGCGCCAGAGTGTCGAGAACCGACGCCGGCATCGGCGCTGCGTCGGTGCTCACGTGCAGCTCCGCATCCTCGAGCGCCGACCTGAGCAGCATCTGGTTGAGCTCGGCGTCGTCCTTGACGTACTGCTCGCTCTTGCCCTTCTTGACCTTGTAGAGCGGCGGCTGCGCGATGTAGATGTGGCCACGCTCGAGCAGCTCCGGGATCTGCCGATAGAAGAAAGTCAGCAGCAATGTGCGGATGTGCGAACCGTCAACGTCCGCAT
>CAVWOW010000010.1:0-282455 GCA_963756755.1 uncultured Gammaproteobacteria bacterium | reverse complement strand
CGCTCAGCCGCTCGCACAAGCGCTGAGCGAGTTCGCCACTCAGACCGGCCTGCAGTCGTCTACGTCTCCGAGATCGCGGCGACCCGAGTCTCGAAACGCGCGCCCCGCGGCTTGGCGGCTGCTGATGCGCTCCAGCGCCTGCTGGCGGGTACCGGGCTGCGATTCGAGTTCCTGAATGACCGGACGGTCAGGATCTTTGCGGGGTCGAGCTGCGCTTTGCCGTCTGGCTGCGCCGGCCCGCCCGTCGGCGCGGCCGCGCTCGCGCCTGAGAGTCCGTCAGGACCTCCCTCACCGGATGATCCGCTGGAGGAAGTGATCGTCACCGGCTCGCGCTGGTGGCTGGATCCAACCCAAGCCGTGGCTCCCGTCACCGTGCTCGACCGCCGCGACATCGAGCGTGGCGGTGAGAGTTCGATCGGCGACGTCCTGCAGGCGTTGCCGATGACCACCGGCTCGCCGCTCAATACCAACGCCAATGCTCCGGGCTCGGCGGAACAGCGCGGCGGCGGCGTGGCAGGCGACGGATCCATGCGCATCTTCCTGCACGACTTGCCGACGGTCGTGTTGCTCAACGGCCGGCGTCTACCGAACAGCGGTCTCGGTGCCGACGCCTCGGTCGATCTCAACACATTGCCGCTGTCTTTCATCGAGCGCGTCGAGGTGCTGGTGGGCGGCGCGTCAGCAGCCGTCGGTGCGGATGCCGTCGGCGGCGTCGTGAACATCGTCACGCGGCGAAACAATCCTGGCCTCGAGCTCAGCGGAACGCGGACGATCACTGAACGCGGCGATGGGGAGATCGTCACCGGGCAGGCGGCGATCGGCTTCGACCTGCTCGGGGGAACGTGGAGCCTGGGCCTCGACTACGTCGAGCAGGACGGCGTCACGATGGATCGGCGCAGCTACTCCGCGCTTCCACTGATCATTGTCGATGGCAACGGTACGGTGAAGCCAGATGGTCTCAATAACCTGCCGGTCGACGGATTCATCGGTGTTCCGGAAGGAAACGCCCTGGGACTCGAGCCCGGTGTCTACACGCCTGTGCCGGGCGCCACCGGCCGGACTTCCGCCGACTATCGACCGTACGATCGCTCCATCGACGGGTTCAATCCTGCGCCATTCAACTATTCGCAGACGCCGAACGAGCGCGCAGCACTGTGGCTGCTCGGCTCGCGTCCGCTGGGCGAAAGCACGAATCTCTTCCTCGAAGCATTCGTTCATCACCGGGAATCGGCGCAGCAGGCCGCACCGGAAAACCTCTTTTCGGCCCTCATCGTTCCGCTGCTGGCGGACGGGTCACCGGCCCATCCCGCCGACAACTATTACAACCCCTTCGGGGTCGACCTGGAGTGGAATGTTCGTCGCCGCCTGAACGAGGCCGGCAACCGCAGGACCGAGCAGGAGGTCGATCTGTGGCGCGCGCTGATCGGGTTCGAAGGCAGCGTCGCTGGCTGGACGTGGGAGCTCGCGCTCCAAAGCGCCACGGCCGAGGCGACGGGTGTCGAGAAAGGCTTCGTCGCGCTGTCGCGCTTGGTCCCCGCCCTGGGTCCATCCGGGCTGGATGACTCCGGCCGCATCGTGTGCGGCTCGCCCGATCCCGCAACCGGGCGCGTCCCTGCGGCCAGCATCATTCCCGACTGCGTGCCGCTCAATCTCTTCGGCGGCGCGGGGAGCATCACGGAGGAACAGCTGGCGTACGTGATGCCAAGGGCCCTGATCAATCGCGGCACGAACGAGCAGCGATACGCGGAGTTCGTCCTGAGCGGCCCGGGTGGGCGGATGCTGGGCAGGGACCTGCAGTGGGTGCTGGGTGCGGATTATCGGCGCGAAGCAGGCAGCCTGGTGCCGGATCCGCTCATATGCCTACGAAGCCAACTCTTTTCGGTTTACGCCGCAGGTGAGTGGGGTTTACGACGCGCGTGAGTTGTTCGCCGCAATGCAGGTGCCTCTGCTGCACGATCGGCCCTGGGCCCGGGACATGGCGCTGAACATCGGCGTGCGCTGGTCGGACTTCCACTCATTTGACAGTCACACGAGCTGGCAGGCGGGTCTGCGCTGGCAGCCGGCCGAGGAACTGACGCTGCGTGCCAACTACGGCGAGGTCTTTCGTGCCCCAAGCCTCGCTGAGCTCTACGAGCCAGCCGTGTATGTTCCGAGGAACAGCTTGCCCTCGATCCGTGCGGAAATTATCCGACGCCCACGCAACGCGAGAACTGTGCGGCCGACGGCGTGCCGGGCGGCGCGTATGTACAGGACGTTTGGGGATTCATAGCGGTCTATGGCGGCAACCCGGAGCTCGAGCCGGAGACGGGGCACAGCTTCGGAGCAGGCCTGATCTACACACCGGTGTGGGCCAAGGGACTTTCCGCAAGCGTCGACTACTTCCAGGTGAACCAATCCAACCACATCTCAGGCGCGACTCCCGACCAGATACTGTTCGAGTGCGCGGAGCGTGGCACTAGCCTGTGCGAAGCGATCACCAGACTTCCGGACGGCCGGGTCTCGCAGTTGGCGGCTACCTACCACAACTTCGGGGAGTCGGAAGTCCGCGCCTTTGACTTTGCGATCAATTGGTCGGCAATGACCTGGATCGGAGAAGTGAATTCGAGGCTGCTCGCCACCTATCTCGATCGCTGGGACAAGCAGCCGTTTCCCGGCGGCGAGGTGTATTCATACGCGGGCAATTTCGATGCCGGGCGCCCGGCCGCGCTGGCGCGCGTCGGGACACATCGACTGGCGCTTCGGGCCGTGGATGGCCAGCTACGCCGCCGAATATATCGGCAGCTACTCGGAACGCGTGGAACCCTTCGGACCTGTTCGGCATCGATTTCGAGCCCTTTGACCGCCGCGTCGATCCGGTTCTGTATCACGACATCGAAGCGGGATTCACATTCGACTCAGGCGTCACGGTGCGAGCGGCGATCACCAATGTCACCGACGAAGACCCGCCCTACCTCAACATCGCGCCCGCCAACACGGATGTGTCAACGTACCGGCTGCTGGGCCGCAGCTACTTCCTGGAGCTGCGTTACCAGGTCGAGTAGACTGGTCCATCCTGCGCGCCGACCTGAAGGCGAATGAAAGTGATGCCGAAGGGGCGGAGGACGCGCCTCAGTCCGCGCGGTCTCCTATACTTGGCCGCATGCACCCCCGTCCCCCACGACTCTCGGCCGGCGTCGTCGTGGTGCGCGAGACCGCCGACGGCTGGCGGTTCCTGCTGCTGCGCGCCTTCAACCACTGGGACTTTCCCAAGGGCATGGTCGAGCGTGACGAGGATGCACGCGCCGCCGCGGTGCGCGAAGTTCACGAGGAGACGCTGATCGACGACCTCGAGTTTGCGTGGGGCAATGCCTCGACGCATACCGGGCCGTACAGCCGCGGCAAGGTCGCCGAATATTTCATCGCCAGCACGATCGACCGAGGCAGTCACGCTGCCGGTGAACGACGAGCTCGGCCGACCCGAGCACAACGAATACCGCTGGGTCGATTACGAGGAGGCGTTGCGGATCGTGTCGCCGCGCGTGCGACCGGTGGTGCAATGGGCGGCGCAGGTGCTGAATCTCGACTGAAAAATGGCTCGGAGCCATTTTCTCAAGCCTGGTCAAAGCCTGACAGTACGTTGGCTGCATTGACGCCCAACTCTGCCGTCGCATAGCCGCCCTCGAGTATTAAGACCGTCGGGCAGGCCAAGCTTCTTCAGACGCGCGCCCAGGCGGTAGAAGTCATCGGCCTGCAGTGCGAACCGGCACATCGGATCCCCCGCATAGGTGTCCAGCCCCAGCGAGACGACGAGCGCATCCGGTCCGTGACGATCAACCCGTGCGCAGGCCACCTCCAGCGCCGCGAACCACTCGCCGGGCTGGCTGCCGGCGGGCAGCGGCAGATTGAGGTTGAAGCCCTCGCCCGGGCCGTCGCCGGTCTCGTCGGCATGGCCGAGGTAGAACGGGTACTCGGTGCGCGGATCGCCATGGATGCTGGCAAACAGCACATCGGGGCGGCGGTAAAAGATGCTCTGCGTTCCGTTGCCGTGGTGGTAATCCACGTCGAGGATTGCAACACGCGAAGACCCATGATCGAGCAGCGCTTGCGCCGCAACGGCCGCGTTGTTCAGGAAGCAGTAGCCCCCCATGAAGTCGGTACCGGCGTGATGGCCGGGCGGGCGCGTCGCGCAGAATGCGCTTCGTTCGCCCGATGCCAGAAGTGCCGCGGCACTGGCCGCCGCATCGGCGGCGGCTTTCACTGCGGCCCAGGTTCCGGCGACGAACGGGCTTCCGTTGTCCATCGAATAGAGGCCCAGTCGAGCGATGAAGTCGACCGGCTCCACGTCACTTCGCAGGGTACGCACCGGCCAGACGGACGGAAACGGCTGGCGAGTCTCGTTGGCGGGATCGACGCGCCAGCCACTGATCCCAGGCCGACTCCAGAAACGCCAGGTAACGCGGCGTATGAATCTGCCGCAGCAGCTCCGAGCTGTCCACGGTCGGCGTGCGAATCTCGTGGCCACGGGCAATCAGCTCGCTGCGCACGATGTCGCCTCTGGCGGGCGTCTCGAAGCACGGCACGCGTTCGCCGCGGAAGTACTCGTACACCGGGGCATGGAGTGCGTGCCGGGTGGAAAAGAAGGTGATCACGGAAGAGACCTCCCTAGCCTCAGCGCGGACAGGACCGGGCAACCCGCCGGCCGGGAAGATTGCCAGCAGCGCCAGCCCGCACAGGACCAGGAAGCTGATCTTGAGCGCCTGGAGCCGCGATGCCGTATTGATGCGCACCGCCTCGATCTTCTGATCGGGCGTGGCGGTGGTCCGCGCCAGCGTCTCGAGCAGCCGGTCGTTGCTGACGAAGTTGACATTGTCGAGGTCCACTTGCGCCTTCAGCGCGGTCGGGATGGCCGGGTTGTCGACCAGGTTGCGCATGACGATCGCGCTCAGGAGACCGACCGCGAGTGCAGCGGCGAAGGCCGTGCCCACGCCCGCGGCGAGGCTCGCGGTCGTGCCGCGGAGCGACCCTACGTCGCCGGCCAGCTCCCTGGGCGAGGCCGTGACCAGCACGGTGAAAAGGACCGTCACCAGCGCACCCTGCCCGAGACCGACTGCGATCAGACCCAGGATCACCGGGAGGGCGCTCCAGTCGTTCCGGATGACGATGGCCAGCCATGCCATCCCCACGGCCACCAGCACGAGGGCATAGCGGGCGATCTGGCGGGGGGCGAGACGGGCCTGCAGGCGGACGACGAGAATGGCGGCCACGAAGATCGTCAGGTTGTAGGGCATCATCGCCACGCCCGTCTGCAGGCTGGTGCGGCCCTGGACGATCATGATGTAAAGCGGTACCAGGAAGTTGATCGACACGGCGAGGGCGACGATGACGAACAGCGTGAGCACCGCGGACCGCTCCTCACGCGAGTCGATCACCTCGAGCGCGAGCAGGGACGCCTTCTGCGCCGCCTTGCGCTGGCGTGACCACGCGAAGAACGCCTGGGCGAGCACGACGCCGACAAGAATCATGATTGGCGCCGGCGACAGGCCGAAGATTTGGAATGGCGCGGTGGGGTTGGCGAGCATCAGACCCCAGGCATTGATGTTGTTGAAGCCGAGGCTGAGCAGGATGATGGCCGCCGCCGCCAGGGCCACGCCGACCGCGTCGATCCTCACGCCGGACCGGCGCTCGACCGGCTTCAGCCTCCCGCTCAGGACGAAGACAGCGACCGCGAGCGGGACGAGGAGCGCGAACGCGTAGCGCCAGCTCAGCAGCGTCCCCAGGACGCCCGCGACCAGGAATCCCAGCAGGCCGGCAAAGGCCTCCGCCGAGCCGAGCAAGCCGAGGGCCTGCGCCTGCTGCCTGCCGTCATAGTTGGCGGCGATCAGCACGACCAGCGTCGGAAGCAACGCCGCCGCCGCGGCGCCAGCCAGCCCCTGCGCCGCGATCGTCATCGTCGCGGTCGGGCTGAAAGCCATCACCGCCATCGCCGCGCCGAAGACGATCGCCGCCGCCTGGAACACACGCTTCGAGCCGAAGAGCTCGCCGAGTCCTGGCGCCCAGCATGATGAATGCCGCGACGAAGAGTGCGTTCACGACGATCGCCGTCCCCACGGTCGTTGGCGGGGTGTCGAAGGTTGCGACCATCGGGCCGATCGACATCGGCAGCGCGGCGAGGTTGAAGGAGATCAGGATCTGGCCCATGGCGACGACCGCCATCGGCAGCCAGGATTGCCGAGGCTCCGCGTCCGGCGGAATCACGCTTTCGCCACTCCCTCGTGCTCCCTCAGTCCGCGCTGCCTGCACGCGGACTGGCAACGATTCCCCGGCTGGCCTCGCTGCAGCAAGGCGTGCGCCTGCTCGTCGCTGTGCAGATACTGCGCGAGCAACAGGATCAGCCGCGCGTTCAGCCGCTGGCTCTGCTCTGCGTCGAGTCCTTCGTGGGCGTCGACCAGCGCCTGGTAGAAGCGGTCCGGATCATCCATCGGACGGCCACGCGGACACTCGTCGAGCTTCATGATTCACCTCCCCGGCCGATGCAATGCATCACGGCCGAGCGTACGCGGGCCGCATCGAACTCGTGCCAGACCGCGGCCAGGTGCTGGTCGGGCCGGAAGAGCAGGCACGCATCGGGCGACGGTCGCAGATCGGTGGCCAGCTTGCCCAGCGTGTCGATGATCACCCGGCCGTGCTGCTCCGGCGAGCCTTCTGGCAGCACCGGCAGCACATCGACAGGCACCGGCAGGCCGGTGAGCGATTCCCGGTTTCCCGGCCCGGCACCGAAGCAAACCAGCGTAAAGCCGCCGCCCAGCTCATTCAGGAACCAGCCGTCCTTGCCGCGCACACGGATCGGCGCATCCCGGGCGGGCATGCCGGGTCGAAGGCCCGCCGCCGGTGCATCTCCGTCCGGCGGCAGAAGATGTGAGTTACAGAGCGCCGCGGGCAGCGACAGCCGACCGCTGTTGACATAGCCGCGCGCGAACGGATGGTCGCGCGCGAGCTCCGAGGACCGCGTCGCGGAACGCGCGGCTGACGGCGGTCTTCGGGGTAATGAAATCCGTGCTGCGGGTCGAGTGCAGCAGGTTCTCCCGCGCGGCGTGGACGCGCTCGGCGTCGTAGCTCTCGAGCAGCGAGCGGGGCGCGATGCCCTGCTGCACCAGCGCCAGCTTCCAGCAGAGATTGTCGACGTCCTGCACGCCGCCGTTCGCGCCGCGCGCCCCGAAGGGCGACACCAGGTGCGCCGCGTCGCCGGCGAAGATCACCCGATCGTGGACGAACCGCTCGAGCATGCGGCACTGGAAGGTGTAGATGCTGCACCACTCGAGCTCGAACACCGCGTCGTCGCCGAGCATGCGGCGCACGCGCTGCGTGACGCGGTCGAGGATCGAGCTCGGCGTCGCGATCGATGTGCCAGCCGAGCTGGAAATCCAGCCGCCAGACGTCGTCCGGCTGCTTGTGGAGCAGCGCCGACTGTCCGCGGGCGAAGGGCGGATCGAACCAGAACCAGCGCTCCGACGGGCGCTCGGCCTTCATCCGGATGTCGGCGATCAGGAAGTGGTCCTGGAACACCTCGCCCGCGAATTCCAGGCCGAGCATTCCCCGGATCGCGCTGCGGCTGCCATCGGCGGCGATCAGGTGATCCGCGGTCAACCGGTAATCGCCTTGCGGCGTGCTGACTCCGATCTCGACGTGATCGCCACGTGACTCGACCGAAGTGACCCTCGACTGCCAGCGCAGCTCGGCGAGCGGTGTCGATTCGACGAGGTCGACCAGGTATTCCTCGACGTAGTACTGCTGCAGGTTGATGAAGGCGGGGAAACACTGGCTGCGGTCGGGCAGCAGGTCGAAGCTGAACACCGGCTCACGGTCGTCGCCGTAGAAGACCTTGCCGGTGTTCCAGGTGACGCCCTTCTGCATCATCGGCGCGGCGCAGCCCAGCCGGTCGAAGATCTCGAGCGTGCGTTTCGCCCAGCAGATGGCGCGCGATCCGACGCTCACCTTGTCGTCCTCGTCGAGGACGACCGTCCGGATGCCGCGCAACGCCAAGTCCCGGGCGGCCGCCAGGCCGACCGGACCCGCGCCCGCGATGACGACGGGATAGTGCCCGCGCGCGCCCGCGAGCTCGGGATGGCGCCCGGAACGGATAGCGCTTGCGAGGCTCCGCCATCGCGCGATCATGCCACCGGGCCGCGACCGCGACAGCATGCGCCCGGCGTATAGTCGCAGGGTCCCACGGAGAGGAGCCCGATCATCATGAGCAAGGCGTTCGCCTCACAGGCCGACCTCGAGGAAAAGCGCATCACGTTTGCCGAGCTGGGCGGCGGCGCCTACGCCTACACCGCCGAAGGCGATCCGAATTCCGGCGTCGTCGTGGGCGACGACGGCGTGATGGTGCTCGACACGCAGGCGACGCCGGTCATGGCGCAGGACGTGATCGAGCGCATCCGCGGGGTCACCGACCAGCCGATCCGTTACGTGGTGCTGACGCATTACCACGCGGTCCGTGTGCTGGGCGCCTCGGCGTATGGCGCCCCGCAGATCATCTCGAGCCAGGACACGCGGGACCTCATCGCCGAGCGCGGCGCGCAGGACTTCAAGTCCGAGGCGGAGCGTTTTCCGCGGCTGTTCCGCGCCGTGGAATCGATCCCGGGGCTCACCTGGCCGAACCTCACGTTCCGCGGCGAGATGCGGGTGTGGCTCGGCCGAACCGAGGTGCGGCTGATGCAGCTCGGGCGCGGCCACACCAAGGGCGACACCGTGGCCTGGCTGCCGGAGAGCGAGGTCCTCTTCAGCGGCGACCTCGTCGAGTTCGGCGCAGCCCCGTACACCGGTGATGCCTATCTCGAGGACTGGCCGGGCACGCTCGCGAAGCTCGCCGCGCTCAAGCCGCGCGCGCTGGTACCGGGGCGCGGCAATGCGCTCGTTGGCAAGGATCGCTGCCAGCTCGCCATCGAGCAGACGCGTGAGTTCGTCAGCGAGCTCCTGTCCAGCGTCCGGTCCGGTCGCGCCGCCGGCCGCAGCCTGAAAGAGATCTACCGCGACACCACGGAGCGCCTGCGACCCGCGTTTGGCGCATTCGCGATCTTCGACCACTGCATGCCGTTCGATGTCTCGCGCGCTTACGACGAGGCCGGCGGCATCCGCGACCCGCGCATCTGGACCGCGGAGCGCGACCAGGAGATGTGGAAGTCGCTCGAAGGCTGATTGCGTCGGGTTCGCTCAGGAACCACCGTCGGAGCTGACCATGGAGCAGGCGGACAGCACGACGCCGTTCATACGCAACGCGTGGTACGTCATCGCCCAGTCGTCGGAGGTGACACGCACGCCGATGGCGCGCACGGTGCTCGGCACGAGCATCGTGCTGTTCCGGTCGCAGGCCGGTGCCGCGGTCGCGCTGGCGAACCGCTGCTGCCATCGGTCGTTTCCGCTGGTCCACGGCACGGTGGACGGCGACACGATCGTCTGCGGTTACCACGGCCTGCGTTACGACACGACCGGCCGGTGCATCGAGATCCCGATGCAGAAGGTCGTGCCCGCGACGCTCCGCGTGCGCGCGTACCGGACCGTCGAAAAGGGACCGTTCGTGTGGCTCTGGATGGGTGAGCAGCCGCCGGCCGAGGACAATGATCCGCCACACCAGGAATGGCTCGATCATCCGGACTGGGCCGTCCGCGTCGGCTACCTGTACGTCAAGGGCAGCTACGTGCACCTGCACGAGAACCTGCTCGACCTGTCGCACCTGAGCTTCCTGCACGCGAAGACCTTCGGAACGCCGGAATACGCCCGAACGCCGGTCGAGATGAACTGCGAAGGCGACCGTCTCGAGGTCTGGCGGCACGTGCAGTGCGAGCTGCCGGCGATCTATGCCCGGCCGCTGGGGTGGGCGGGTGCGCGTGCGATGCGCAGCTCGGGCTCGCAATACGTGTCGCCCGGTCTGCACGTCAACACCGGCATCTTCCGCAACCTCGACCTGCCGGAGGAGGCCCAGACGCCGCAACCGATGGTCAAGGTTGCGCAGCTCGTGACGCCCGAGAGCGCCGTCACGACTCATTACTGGACGGCGCAGGCGCGGAACTTCGCCACGAGCGATGCCGAGATGGGCGAGTTCATGATCAAGGCGCAGGTCGAGGCGTTCAAGGAGGACGCGTTCGCGCTGCAGCAGATCACCGAGATGCAGGCGCTCGCCGCCGCAGACGGTTTCCAGGAAATCAGCATCCCGACCGACAAGGCCGGTGTGCTGATGCGCCGCCGGCTCAAGACGCTGGCCGACCTCGAGCGCTGATTCGTGGGCGGATCCGCATCGACGGGACCGCCGTTTCGCGCCGACCACGTAGGCAGCCTGCTGCGCCCGGCGGAGCTTGCGCGAGCGCGCGGCGGCAGTGGCGATCCGGCGAGCTCGCCCCGCCGCAACTCGGGAGCTCGAAGACCGATGCGATCCGCGATGCCGTCGCACGACAGGAGAGCATCGGTCTCCGCTCGGTCACCGACGGTGAGTTCCGTCGCGACTGGTGGCACCTCGATTTCCTGACGCAGCTGGACGGCGTGTCGATGGTCGTCAACCCGGGACCGACATTCGGTGGGCCCGAGGAGCAGCCGCCGATCGCGACGGTCACGGGCCCGGTCGCCTGCTCGAAGCCGATCATGGTCCGGGACTTCGAGTTCCTGCGATCCATCGCGAAGGCGACGCCGAAGATGACGATTCCCTCGCCGTCGATGCTGCACCTGCGCGGCGGCCGCAGCGCCATCTCCCGCGAGGTCTATCCCGATCTCGAGGAGTTCTGGACCGACGTCGCCGCCGCCTACCGTGTCGCGATCGCGCACCTGGCCCGGGCGGGCTGCACCTATCTGCAGCTCGACGACGTCGCCTTCGCCTACCTCTGCGATCCGAGGATCCGGGAGACCTGCCGCCGCAACGGCGACGATCCGGATGAGCTGCCGCGCCGCTATGCCGCGACGGTCGACGCCGCGCTCGCCGATCGTCCCGCGGGCCTGACCGTGACGATGCACACCTGCCGCGGCAACTTCAAAAGCGCCTGGGTGGCGGAGGGTGGCTACGAAGCGGTGGCGGAGGCGATGTTCTCCACCGGCGTCGACGCCTTCTTCATGGAGTTCGACTCCGCGCGGGCGGGCGGCTTCGAGCCGCTGCGCCTGTTGCCGCGGGACAAGACCGTCGTGCTCGGGCTCGTCACGACGAAGGTCGGTCAGCTCGAGGATGCAGATGCGCTCACGCGCCGCATCGACGAGGCGGCCCGGTTCGTGCCGCTCGACCGCCTCTGCCTCTCTCCGCAATGCGGCTTCTCGAGCACGCACCACGGCAATGCCCTGTCGCAGGAGGACCAGTGGCGGAAGCTCGAGCTGGTCGTCGACGTCGCGCGCGAGGTGTGGGGCGACCGCTGACCCTGCCTCGTCCCGGAGGGTCGTTCACGCCTTTTTCACGTCCGTCGTGACGGCGCGTTGATGGCCGCCGGCTAGAGTTCGCTTCAGGGATCCGCCACCAGGGGTAAGCGACATGACACTCAAGCTCCGACCAGGCTCTGTGGACGATGCTGGGGCGTGCGGCCGGATACTCTTCGAAGCCTTCAGGTCGATCGCCGGGCAGCACAATTTCCAGCCCGATTTCCCTACCGTCGACGTCGCAACCGGGCTTGCGACTACGCTTCTCTCCCATGCTGGCTTCCATTCCGTCGTCGCCGAGGAGGGTGGCCGGCCCGTAGGCTGCAACTTCCTCGACGAGCGCTCGACGATTGCCGGTGTCGGCCCGGTGGCCGTCGACCCGCCGTCGATGAATGGCATGATCGGGCGCCAGCTCATGCTCGCCGTCATGAATCGCGCCAGCGAGCGCCGTTTCCCCGGTGTACGCCTGCTCCAGGCGGCGTGGCACTACCGCTCACTCTCGCTGTACGCCAAGCTCGGCTTCGAGGTTCGCGAAACCATCTCAGCGCTGCAGGGCCCGCCCCTTCGGCTCAGCGTTCGCGGTTACGAAGTGCGCACGGCACGCGAGTCGGATGTTCCGGCCTGCAACGCGCTGTGTTTCAGTGTTCACGGGCATGACCGCGCGGGGGAGCTGCTCGATGCGGTGCGCGCGTGCACGGCAAACGTCGTGGAGCGCCAGGGCCGCATTACCGGCTACGCCACCGCGGTGGGCTGGTTCCATCATGCGGTCGCCGAGACCAATGACGACGTGAAGGCGCTCATCGGCGCTGCGCCTGCCTTTCCCGGACCAGGCTTCCTGGTGCCATCGCGCAACGGCGACCTCTTTCGCTGGTGCCTGGCGAACAACCTCCGCGTCGTCGCGCAGACGACGCTCATGACGATCGGGCTCTACAGCGAGCCGGCGGCGCCCTACCTGCCATCGATTCTTTACTGAGCGCGGGGACACTGAACATGGACAGAACGGCCACCTGCTCCTGCGGTCAAGTGGCAGTCACCGTGCGGGGCGACCCGAAGATGCACGGGATCTGCAGTTGTCTCGAATGCCAGAAGCAGACCGGGAGCACATTCTCGCACCAGGGCTACTGGCCGAAATCCGCCGTTCAGCGGATCGCGGGCCCAAGTACGGCCTGGCGCCGGAGTTCCGATGCCGGGCGGTGGGTGGACACTCACTTCTGTCCGGCGTGCGGAAGCGCCGTCTACTTCTACGTGGAGTTTGATCCCGATGCGATCTGCATCTCGATCGGCAACTTCGCCGACCCTGGCTTTCCGCCGCCGCAGTACTCGGTCTGGCAGCGTCACAAGCACCCGTGGGTCGAGCTCCCGGCCGAGTGCAATGTCATGGATGCGCAGTAGGGCGTGAAGTGGTCCGGCGGCTCCACGGTGTTTTCCGGCTCTAACTGGCTCCGTCGCGACCGAGCTTCAGATCGTCGAAGTCCCGCAGGATCTTCATGAGCGACCGGAGTCTTGCACGCCCGAGCTGCCGCTCGATCTGCCCGTAGCGCCGCTCGGCCTCGCCGCTCACCGTCTCGAACCGGCGCAGACCGGCGCGCGACAGGGTCAGGTGCAGTCGGCGCTGATCCGAGGACGAGCGTGTGCGGCGGATGAGATCGTCGCGCTCCAGCCGCGTGAGGATACCGGTGAGGCTCGGCGGCTGGATCCACGCAACGCGCGACAGCTCGTGGAACTCGAGCCGGCCGTACTCCTGCAGAATCCGAATGACGCGCCACTGCTGCTCGGTGAGCCCGTGCTCGTTCAGCATCGGACGGAAGTGGCCCATCACGATCTCGCGGGCGCGCAGCAGAGCCATCGGCAGCGACTGGTCGAACTTGCGCATGACCGGTGGCGCTACTTCGCGGACGAGCGCGTCGACGCCGCCGCCTCGGAGCTTGAACCGGGCCGCGAGCTCCGACGTCGCGCGAGCGAGCAGCGTCGTGTCGACGCCGACGGCGACGAAGCTCGCGCCCGCGCCGAGATAATCCGCGCGCCAGCGCCTCGTCCCCCGACAGGATGCCCGCCGGCTTTCCCGCGGCGATGGTCGTCGCGATCGCCTTCCTGAGCGCCGCGCGCACCACCGGGTGCCCGGGCTCACCGCGAAGACCCAGCGAGGCGGCCAGATCGGCGGGACCCAGGAAGACGCCGTCGACGCCGTCGACGCGTGCAATGGCGTCGAGCTCTTCGATCGCCGCGACGGATTCCACCTGGATCAGCACGCAGACCTGCGCGTCCGCCTGCTGCAGGTAGTCGCCGTGACGGTTCCAGCGCGATGCCCGGGCGAGCGCGCTCCCGACGCCGCGGATACCGTCCGGTGGGTAACGCGTCGCGCGCACCGCCGCCCGCGCCTGCTCGGCGGTTTCGATGAGCGGCACGAGCAGGGTCTGTGCGCCGATGTCGAGCAGCTGCTTGAGGTGCGCGGGATCATCATGCGTCGCGCGGACGACGCAATGCACCGGATAGGCGGCCACGGCCTGAAGCTGCGCGAGCAAAGTCCGGATCGTGTTCGGTCCGTGCTCCGCATCGAGGGCGAGCCAGTCGAAGCCGGCGCCGGCGCAGATCTCGGCGCAGTAGGCGTCGGCGAGGCCGAGCCACAGACCGATCTGCGTCTCCCGCGCGGCGAGCGCCTGCTTGAATCCATTGGCGGGTGTGCTCATGTGCGCAACCTTCAGGCGAAACGGAGCGAGATCGTTCCGAGCGGGCCGAAATCGGCGCGGAACTCGTCGCCGGCCCGTGCCGGGATCGGCCGGATGAACGAGCCCGCGAGGACGACCTGCCCGGTTTCGAGCGTCCGATCGTAGGTCGCGAGCTTGTTGGCGAGCCAGGCGACGCCGTTGGCCGGATGATCCAGGACGCCGGCGGATACGCCGGATTCCTCGATCACGCCGTTTCGATAGCAGAGTGCGGGGATCCAGCGCAGGTCCACCTCCGACGGCGCGACTTGCCGGCCGCCGAGCACGACCGCCGCGTTGGCGGCGTTGTCCGAGATGGTATCGGTCACTCGTCGCGGGGCCCCGCTCACCGGGTCGACCTGCTGGATGCGTGCATCGATGATCTCGATCGCGGGTGTCACGTACTCCGTGGCGGCCAGCACGTCGGCGATCGTGCAGCCGGGACCCGGCAGGCTCTGCCGCAGCACGAAGGCGAGCTCGGCCTCGACACGCGGAACGATGAAGCGCCCGGCCGGGAGCGTGCTGCCCTCGTCGAAGAACATGTCCTCGAGCAGGTCGCCGAAATCGGGCTCGTCGATCTGCGAGGACATCTGCATCGCGCGCGAAGTCAGCCCGACCTTGTGGCCGCGCAGCCTGCCACCCCGGGCGATCTTCATCGACACCCACTCCCGCTGCACGGCGTAGGCGTCGTCGATCGTCATCGCGGGGAACTCGATGGAGAGCTGCCGGATCTGAGTCCGGCGCCGCTCGGCCTCGTCGATCCGGGAGGCGCAATCGCGCACCTGCGCCGCGGAGAGGCCGCGCTGCGTCGTCGTCATCGCGTCGGTGCCTTGCGGAAGCGCGCATGGAGGTTGTTGTGCTTCCAGGTGCCCGCCTCGTCGAACTCGTAGATCTCGAGCGACAGCGCGAGGTAGCGACGCGCATGGAGCTCCGCGAAATGCGACTTCATCATCTCGAAGAGCGCATCCCCGGTGCGCTGACGGATCTCGGGAGCGCGTCCGGCGCCGATCTTGAGCGTCGCGTGAACGAAGGCGTAGTCCTCCGCGCCGTCGGCGATGTACCAGTCGACGAGCTCGATCGCGCGCGAACGCAATGCGCCGATCGGGTACACGTCGCCCTGTGCGAGCAGGGTCTCGTTGGCCTTGCGGAGCAGCGCGGGAATATCGGCCTCGGACGCGATGTTCCGGGTGTATTCGACGATGAAGTGCGGCATCGATCGTGCTCCGAGTCCGGCGCGTGTCTCAGGGCACCGGAAAGACCGCGTTCAGCTGCCCGGTACCGGAGCTCGGGAAGTAGTCGGTGAGGATCTCGACACCCCGGTCGTAGCGATCCCAGCCCAGCAGGCCGAGCAGCATGACGGTGTCGTGCATGCCGCCCTCGCCGTGGCAGAGCTGCGCGTACTCGGGCAGCATCGCGGTAAAGGTCCGGAAATCGCCCTGTCGCCAGAGGTCCACGACGCGCAGGTCGACCTGGCGGTAGAACTCGCGGCTGATCTGGAAGATCGCGTCCTCGGGCGATCCATTGTCGTTGAACCGGTGCGACAGCGATCCGCTCGCGAACACCGCCACGGTCGCGTCCGACTGGCTGATCGCCTCGCCGAGCGCCTCGCCGAAGCGCCGACTCGTTTCGAGATCGTGCCAGGCGCACCAGGCGGCCACCGAGACGACGCGGAACTGCCGGTCGGAATTCATGTAGCGCATCGGGACGAGCGTCCCGTACTCGAGCTCGAGACTCGCCGTCTCGTGCGCGCGCGTCCGGATGCCCCGGGCGTTGCCGGCAGCCGCGATCAGGCGGCCGAGCGTCGGATCTCCCGGGTAGTCGAAGGCCATGTCGCGGATGAAATGCGGCAGCTCCTTGCTCGTGTAGACGCCCTTGAAGCGCTCCCCGCAGTTGACGTGGTAGCCGGCGTTCACCATCCAGTGCGAGTCCAGCACGACGATCGAGTCGACGCCGAGCGCGCGGCAGCGGCGCGCGAGCTCCCGGTGCCCCTCGATCGCGGCCTCACGGCAGCCCTTGTGAGGCCCATCGAGCTCCGACAGGTACATCGAGGGCACGTGGGTGATCTTTGCAGCAAGCGCGAGTCTTCCCATGTATTGCTCCCCGGCGTCAGGCAGTGGCGCGAGCGGTGTCCCCGTCGATGAACCCGACGAGGCGACCGACGCTCTCGATCTCGGTCACGACCTCATCGCCCGGATTCACGTTGACGACGCCCTCGGGTGTGCCCGTCAGGATCACATCCCCCGGCGACAGCGTCATGAAGGAGCTCAGATGCGCGATGATGCTGGCCACATCCGAGATCATGTCACGCGTGTTGCCGCGCTGGGTCACTGTCCCGTTGACGGTCGTGCGCAGCTCGAGGTTCATCGGGTCGGGCACGTCCCTTGCCTCGACCAGCCAGGGACCCAGCAGCGTCGCCCCGTCGCGGTTTTTTACGCGCAGGTTCGGGCGGTAGTAGTTCTCGAGGTAATCGCGGACCGCATAGTCGTTCGCCACGGTGTAGCCGGCCACACAGGCGAGGGCCGACGCGGCAGCGACGCCGCGGGCCGCCCGGCCGATGACCACTGCAAGCTCGCACTCGTAATGCATGAACTTCGCATCGGCCGGCCGCACCGTGCTCGCGCGGTGACCGGCGACGGCGTTGGGGCCCTTCAGGAACACGAGCGGTTCCTGCTGCGTCGCGGAGCTGATTTCCCGTGCGTGCTGCGCATAGTTGAGCCCGATCGCGAAGAGCGTCCGCGGAACCACGGGCGGCAGCCAGGTGACCTCCTCCTCGGCGACCAGGCGGCCATCGTCGAGCCGGAGCCCCGCCCCGTCGGGTGTCGCCGTAAGGCTCTCGCCCCGAAAGATGACGCGCGCCCGCTTCACGCGCCCGACCCCCGTGCCGGCTCCTCGGGCACCAGCCGGTTCTCGAGGCGCCCGATGCCGTCGATCTCGACCGTCATGAGGTCACCCGCTTCGGCGAGCGGCGGGTGCTCCGGGACACCCACGGCCAGCAGGTCGCCGGCGCGAAGCGTCATGAACTCCGTAACGTCCGCGATGAGGCTGGCGATATCGCGATGCAGATTGGCGGTCGTATTGCGCATCCGGACCTCGCCGTTGATCCGGACCTGGATGCCGAGCGCATCCGGCGCCGGCAGCGCGTCGCGCGGGATCACCCACGGACCCACTGGGCAGAACCCGTCGCGGCATTTGAAGCGCAACGGTGGACGGAAGAGACCGGCGTTCGGAATGGTGATGTCGTTGACGATCGTATAGCCGGCGATGACCTCGCCCGCCCGCTCCCGAGATACACGTGTCGCGTCCCGGCCCATGATCACGCCGAGCGTCCCGCCTACCTCGACCGCCGTGATGCCGGCCGGAAGCGGAACGGGCAACCCATGCGCGAGAAAGGTGTTCCGGGGCTTGATGTACAGCACCGGCGCGCGCGGTGGCGCATCGTGGGGCGGCCGGTGGAACTGCGGCTCCAGCAGCTCGCGCAGCCCGCGGAAATTGAGCGCGGCGCCGTAGACGCAGCCCAGTGAGGGTGTGTCCCACTCGAGCTCGGAGGCGGCTACGCGCCGCCCGTCGATCGTCACGGCGTTCTCCGCGGGCTCGACGCGGCCTTCCAGTGGCTGCGGGCGGCCGCGGAGGGCGAGCAGGGCGGGGACGACGCGTGACGTCACCAGTGGCGTCCTCGAAAAAACGTTTACATGTTAACATCCGGCACACCGAGCCACCAGCCGCGGGCCTGGCGTCGCACCGGCCCTTGGTGTTCGGCGACCAACGTGGAGCATCGCGATGACGAAGGCCACCGCAACGCGCGCCGATTCCGCGCTGCAGAGCAACCTGGACAGGCTCGGTCCGCTGCTCGAACGGCTGCGGCCTGAGGGGCTTCGGCACGTGATCGACGGCGTGGCGACGCCGGCCTCCGACGGCAGGGTGTTCGCGAATCACACGCCGATCGACCAGTCGCTCGTCTGCGAAGTCGCGCGTGGAACGGCGGCCGACGTCGACCGGGCGGCGCAGTCGGCCCAGCGGGCTTTCCCGGGCTGGCGCGATCTCCCTGCCGGGCGCCGCCGCGATCTCCTGCATGCCATCGCGGACGGGATCGAGCGACGCGCCGAGGACATCGCCGTGCTCGAGAGCTGGGACAGCGGCCAGCCGATCCGCTACATGTCGAAGGCGGCGCTGCGAGGCGCGGAGAACTTCCGCTTCTACGCGGATCGCGCGGAGTCTGCCCGCGACGGGCGGGCGCTCCCGACGGAAACGCACCTCAACTACACGGCCCGGACGCCGATCGGACCGGTCGGCGTGATCACGCCCTGGAACACGCCGTTCATGCTGTCGACCTGGAAGATCGCCCCGGCGCTCGCCGCGGGATGCACGGTCGTACACAAACCCGCGGAGTGGAGCCCGGTGACCGCGCAGCTGCTGGTCGAGATCGCGCTCGAGGCAGGGCTGCCGCCGGGCGTGCTGAACGTCGTTCACGGACTGGGCGAGGAGGCGGGTCGCGCGCTCACCGAGCATGCCGCGATCCGCGCCATCGCGTTCGTGGGTGAGTCGGCGACGGGCTCCGCGATCATGCAGCAGGGCTCCGCGACCCTGAAGCGGCTGCACTTCGAGCTCGGCGGAAAGAACCCCGTGATCGTGTTCGACGACGCGGATCTCGACCGCGCCGCCGATGCCGTGATGTTCATGATCTACAGCCTGAACGGGGAGCGATGCACATCCTCGAGCCGTCTGCTGGTGCAGGCGTCGATCGCCGAGCAGTTCACCGAACGACTCGCCGCCCGGGTCGGCCGGCTCGTGATCGGCCACCCGCTCGACCCGGCGACCGAGATCGGCCCGCTGATCCACGAGCGGCATCGCGCCAAGGTGCTGTCTTACTTCGACGTTGCGCGCGAGGAGGGTGCGCGGATCGCCGCCGGCGGTACCGCCGCCGATGGGCCGGGCGGCGGTCACTACGTCGCGCCGACCTTGTTCACCCACGCCGAGTCGCGGATGCGAATCGCGCAGGAGGAGATCTTCGGCCCGGTGCTGACCGCGATCCCGTTCACGGACGAGCAGGACGCCGTATCGATCGCAAACGACGTGCGCTACGGGCTCGCGGCCTACCTGTGGACATCGGACGTCGGGCGGGCGCTGCGCGTGTCCGAGCGGATCGAAGCGGGGATGATCTGGGTGAACTCCGAGAACGTCCGACACCTGCCGACGCCGTTCGGCGGAGCCAAGGCGAGCGGCATCGGCCGCGACGGCGGTGACTACTCGTTCGATTTCTACATGGAGACGAAGAACGTCGCGATCGCGACCGGCGCGCACCCGATTCCACGTATCGGCAAGGGCGCACCCGTCGCAGTCGCCACGAGCCGCCGCTGACGGCCCCACAGCGCAAGCTGCGATCGGGGCATGGCTGAGCGGCGTGCAGCGGCCGGCATCGCGTGCTGTCACGCCAATCGAGCGCGACAGGCATCGGCCACTCGATCGAGCTCCGCGGCGAAAATCCCGACATTGCCGATTGGGCGAGCTTTGCGGTCTGGGCCGGCCGGAGGTGCTGGCGATAGCGGAGACGATGACCCGTCCCGCTAACGGCCAAGCGCGAACTTGCGCGCCGTCTTCGGTTGTTTTTCGATTGCCAATAACGTGTGACATACACCGCGCGCCGAGTATCGAAAAAAGACCCAATCCTTCCGCATACTTGGGGAACTCGAAGCTGTGGTTGCCGCGAATGTCCCGGGATGGGCCGGCGATCTATACTTGGCGGCATGCGAGTGTCAGGCCGTCCGTCCAATAAGAGTTCCCGGTTCCCAGCGGGGACGAACTTTTCTTTTGTCGCCATTCTCGTCATCGCCGCCGCGCTTTTCGTTGCATTCCTGTCGATCCAGGAAGGGCACAATCCCCTGTCGAACCCTGCCGCGATGGCTCGACGATCTCGACCGGGATGTCGCATTCGAAGCGGTCTCGAATGCCGCGAACCTGCTTGCCGCTATTCTGGCGATCGCCATCACGGTCGTAGCGATCGTCGTTGAACTGGCCGCCAACCGATACAGTCACCAGATCAGCTCCCTGTTCATCAAGGAGCCGATCAACATTGTCGTGATGAGCTTTTTTGTCGTTGCGACGATCTTCAGCATTTGGGTTGCACTCTCGCTCAGCGGCGGCGGCGCCGCTGATCCCCCACCCAAATCCGGTCTGCTGCTCAGCATGATCATGGTGACCATTTCGCTCATCATACTGCTGCCGTACTTCGCCTTTGTCCTCTCGTTTCTGTCGCCGGTGAACGTCATCGACAGGATAAGACGATCCGTATTCCTTTCGGCTATTGATGCAAAGCCCGCCGTTCTGGAGCAGCGCAAGTCAGAGGCGCGGGACGGTGTCGACGAGCTGCAGGACATTGCACGCAGGGCGAACGAGCTGAGCGACAGAGCGGTCGCCATGGCCAGCATCAACGCCCTCGCCGATCTCGTCAGAACCTACCAGACCATGATCCCGGAGCTGCCTCCGGAATGGTTCGAGATCGGCGAAAGAGGCGCAAGCGACCCGGACTTCGTGTCGCTCAGCCGAACTTCGAAACGCGAGATCGAGCGCAGTGGCACCTGGTTCGAAGTCAAGGTCATGCGTCAGTACCTTGACCTGGTCAGCGACAGCAAGCCCAGTTCGAGGGATATCAGCTACCTGGTGGCAATCAATACCCGCCAGATCGGCGTCGACGCGATCGGCCGCCGACCGCAACTGGTCGACCTCTGTATGCACTGCTTCAACAGTTATTTGCGGGCCACGATCAACAATCGAGACCAGCGAACGAGTTACTACATAATGAACCAGTATCGCCTGCTCGCGGAAAACCTGCTGAAGCAGAAACGCTACGAAGACGTACTCGAAATTGCATCGCACTTTCAATTCTACGGATTGCTGGGCTACCGGGCGCGGATCCCTTTTCTTCTGGAAGTCGCTGCCTACGACATGATGCACCTCATCAAGTCCTGCGCGGAACTGGATTGCGAAATCCTCGACCAGCTATTGGAGCTGATTCTGGCGCTGGATCAGGAAGCAAGAGCGGAATCCCAGGAAGGGAGCCTCCTGGGTGTGCGGCGAGTGCAGATTCAGCTCGCCTCATTCTTCCTGGAGCGCGGCGACGAGGCGCGCGCGCGGCGAATCAGCAAGGACTTGCAGGAGGAACGGCCGGACAGGCTGGCAACACTGTACCGCATGCTGCGAAAGGAGGACCGGCCACACTATTGGGAGTTCACGGACCGGGGCGTCAACTTCTCGTATCTGGCTCCGAAGTACCGACGCCATCTCGACACGCTTTCTTCATGGTTGAATCTCGAAACCACCGCGCATGGCTCCTGATCGAGACCGAATCCGATGCGCGTGACCGGCTGACTAGCGCTATTGCACCGTACGACGGTCAGATGCGAGATACCTGAGCGCTCGAATGCTGGGAAGGAAGAAGTAGTCTCCTCCCTTCGTGACGACAAAACGCGGGATATTGGTGCAGATATTCAAACGGTGGTCATGCTCGTTCCAGAAGCGGAACTGGTTGTCCGCCGTTGCTGGGCTGCTGCCTGCTGGCGCGTACACGGTGCTGTCGCCGGCCACCGGGTCCTTGTCACTGCCCTGGAACAGCGAATCGCCAAAGTTGATCCATTGCTGCTGCACAAATTCGAACTGGCGCTCGATGCTGGCATTGAGTGCGATGAAGATCAGACCCTGTCCGTTTGGATTAACCTCGTCCGCCGGCTTGCCATGAGGGACGAAATAGCCATACGGGATGCCGCGACGCAGCATCCGATGCCGATTGACGAGTTCGGTGCCGAACCCGAACGTGCCGCGCGGGTTGGCGCGGCGGATGTGCGAACCCAGCGGGCAGCGCTCTCCTTGCGGATCCGTATCGTAGACGAAGTCGTTTGATGGCTTGACCGGGTTATCGGCCGTGTGTCGGCGCTTGCGGAGATGAGGCGAGTCGACCAGTGGCGTGCCGTCGCGGTGCCGCCCCACCATTTTCGCCGCGAGCAACTCTGGATCGATTCTTAGCCTGCTGGCTTCGTCGCGAATGTACGTTCGAAACCCATCCACATCCTGCTGCAGTTTGCGGTACACCATGAAACTGCCGTTGGTGGCGAGGATGTCGGAGTTCGGTGCCTTCGGCCGTTCGGCGATTTCGTCCTGGTACGGCCCGAGTATGAATTCACCCGCAGCCATGGCCTGCCACTGTCCGGTCTTGTCAAGCCGCCCGCCGGCGAAATTGCCATCCCGATTCACACCATCCACCGGGGGATTGCTGATGCCATCGGCGAACCCGAAGTGCTCGATAGGGTATTCCCTGTTTTCCGGTTCCCGCAGATGATTGACCGGCTGCTCGTCCAGGCGATCGCAATCCCATTATCGACCTGCTCGCGGACTGCGGCCGTCGCTTTGCCAAGGACAACGCGGTCATGCGCGTACAGTCCGATCCAGGCGTGGACCTCCCGCCGTCCTGCCAGACCCGATTCCCAGTAACGTCCGGCGCGCTGGGACCGTTGTCGCCAGTGACACTCGCGCGCTCTCGCCATGCCGATCTTGAATTCCCGGGGGAAGCTGTCGAGCACTTCCCAGGGGACCTCCAGCGCCTGCAGCCCGGCATGCGTGAATGCGATATTGAGACGGTGCGCCGGTGGACCGTCGGTCCACTCGAGTGCGCTGGCTATGGCGAACCTTCCCGATGCCGCCGCAGACGACGTTACAGATTCCCCGTCGGAGGACCGACCTGCGGTCGAAATGCCATCGAGGAATGCACGCAGCAGACCCTTTGTACGGTCGTAGTCCTTGAATCCAATGAAGAAAAACCGGCCGACGGGAAATTTTTCGCTTCCATAGCCGCGAACCAGCCCCTGGACGTCGTGCAGGTCGGATAATCTCCTGCTCACCGGGCCCTCCGGATTCGGCGGGACTCGCGTGAACTCAAGTCCAATACCTCACCCAGCCCGCGCGATGAACGACTGCCATCCCGCATGCAACTGTGCCGGCGAGTCTGCCTGGTGATTCACGATAAAATTCGTGAGCTCGTTGCGTACGCTAAGCACGTTCTGAACCCGTAGCTGACTGATCCCCGGATAGGCCGCAAACGGCAACGTCGACCGGACTTCGTATTGCTTGATGTAACGCGCGAACCGTCGCTCCGTGCAATTGTTCGGGAAACCGACACACTTCTCGAAAACCCCGACCGCTACATCCCGGCAGTCCCTGAAGAAAGAATACAGGAACGTGTCGCGGTCGCCGTCCAGCTCGGCAATGAACAACAGGTACTTCGACGCGAGTGCACCGGATCGCTCGTTGCCCATCTGCACGGGAATCTCGTCCATGATCAGAAACCTGGCCATGTGGACCATCGGAAGGGCCGCGAACGGAACGCTCTTCGCTCGCACTTCAGGCGACTCGAAGGGCTGGCTTGGCCGCAGCTTGTCGAGGCATTCTTCGAGGCGCCGCAACTTTTCCTGGGAACCGCCCCGCAGGTAGTCGATCGGCGCGAGCACCGTCAGAAAGTAGTTACCTGGCAAGAACATAGTCACAGGGTTTCGAGGTTTATCGGTTGCCGGTCGCGATACCGCGGCCCCCTGACGGACGGATGGTCCCCGAAATGCGGATCGCGTTGAATCGCTGAAGCCAGGCGCATCTGGATCCGTCGCGTGAATTCGCCGTACTCGTCGGCGAACGTGTCGGGATCCATGTCGCGTGTCGACTGCATGAAGCGGAGCAGTTCACTGTGGAGCACGAGGGCACTTTCGACATCCCGTACGCTCGACTCGGGATAAGCGTTGTAGTAGTAGCGCGTAGGGTACTCGTTATAGCGGATGTAGATCTTGAACAGGCGAATCGGCCAGGCGCCCGGAAACCGCCGGCTCGTGAACCACAGTAAATTGACGCCTAACCGTAAGACCAACGAAAAAGCGTCGATATATTGCTCCCAGTGGTTATTGAAGTTGGTGCTGAACAGCAGATAGTCGTGGCGCAGGCATTCAACCGGTTGCTTGTCGTTCAGGACGCGAAAGTCCTTTCGGCGCAAGACCACCCAACGCGCGAAATGAATGAATCCCAACGATTTCAGTCGCCCGAGGCGCGCGAACCACCTTAACAACCACAAAACCGATACCGCCAGCCATGTCATGTATGGCCGGAGTGGTGATACGGCAGTCATCGGAATGGCCTTGCCGCCGTCGCCGCGGAATTTCGCGTACATCTGGCTAATCTCCGGATGACCGGAATTCGTATTCCAGCGTCTGGCTGAGCGGGAAGAGGGATATTCGTTTCATTCGGCCTTTTGGCCACGATGCCGGACGCAGGTTTTCCTGGCGCAGAAGAGCCTTCATTGTCTGCGTGATCTGCACTTCCGCGATGTGGCGCCCGATGCAGTGGTGCAGACCATCGCCGAAGACGAGGTTGTGCTCGCGAGACCGGTCGGGATCGAACTTTCGCGGCCGCCTGACGCCGCGACTGTCGCGCATCGCGGACTGCGTCAGCGGCAGGACGACCGTGCCTTTCCGCAACAATCGCCTTCGGACCAGTCGGTCCCAAAGCTTTTCGTTCTCCGCCAGCGCATAGTCGTCCACACAGCGTCGCCAGGGCCCCGGGTTCAATGGAATCCTGCGTCGCATGGTCTCGAACAGGCACCGGCAGAGTAGTGCGTCATCATCGTCCAATGCGGCACGTCGCGCCTGTGCTCGCTCCAGGTCATGCTTCATCAGCGCGTGCAGGATGTTTCCGTTCGCCATCAGGTTTGTCGGCAGGAAGCCGAGAATCATTCCAAACAGGTACGAGACGATTCGCTCGTCGGTATAGTGTTGCTGGCTCGTTCTTCTGCGCGCTCAGGAGACGCTCGAGAATGTCGTCTTCGGGCCGACCCTTGCCGTCCCCTGACTGGAGCATGTGCTGCCGCTCGGTTACCGAGCGGCGAATGACTTTGTTGACTCGCTTGAAGGCATCGGCAGCGTAGCCGGGCAGAGCGTCGCTTTCCTTGCCGGCATCACCGAACAGGTACCCGCTCAGGGCGATGAGGCAGTCCTCGAACTCGTTGCGTTCGTCTTCCGCGAGGCCTATTCCGTAATACTCTTCCACGACCCGGGTCGGCACCCGGCGGATGAGTCGGCCTACCGCGTCGATGCGCTTGTGGGATTTTCCGTCCGCATCCGACACTGTCTCCGCACGATTTTCCAGGATCTCGTACGCGAACCCGCTCGACATCTCCTGTATGCGCTGGATATCGGTTCGCTTGAAGATGCTGTAGACGTCCGTTTTCGTCCGCTGGTACTCGGAGCCGTCTTGCATGCCGAGCAGAAAATTCGGCTTCCAGCCGAGCTTTTCCGCCTTGTGATCGAACGGGATTTCGAACACCTCGTCACGATCCAGCACGTCCCGGACGTCGTGGTACCGGGACACGAGCTGCACCCTCCCGATGCGGGGGTTCGGCCAGAAGTTGCGAAGCACCCAGAGCAATCCAGGCAGAACCCGCATCAACATGCCCATCAATAGGGTGCGACGTCGCGAATAGACCTTCTTAAGTTCGAATGGAACAAGTGGCGCATCCGGGTCGTTTTTCAATTGCGGGTGCAACTTGACGCCACACGATTTTGGGCATCCCTGCGCTCGGTGTCACTTGGCGATCCGGAGGGCAACAGAGTTCTTGTCGACTCCGCGGAGTGGATCGACGGCGTATCTTTTTCCATGGCACGAATCTCCCGCACGGAGACGCAACACCTTGGGAGCAGCTAGGTACGCCGGCTGGCTTGGATCGACGTGTCGAGAACACGACACGTTGTCGGCAGTGCCTACTTGTCCCCGTCTGCAGTATTGTTGATATTGTTCTGCACCGGGGAGTATAGCAGGTCCGGGTACGCGCAAAGAGGTTCGGCAGCCAAGTTTGGCTGGAATAGCGTAGTGGGCTCGAACAGGGGCAACCGGCGGTTCGTATCGATAGTCTCCGCCGACGTGGCAGGCTATAGCCGCCTGATGGGCGAAGACGACGAGTGGACGCTCAACGTCTATCAGCAGTCCCGGGAAGTCATCCGGAACCTCGTTGAATCTTTCAACGGCCGGGTTTTCGGCGCGGCGGGCGACAGCCTCATGGCGGAGTTCAGCAGCCCGGTGGAGGCCGTGCTTTGCGCCGAGCAAATTCAAAAGGCTGTCGAAACACGCTGCACAGAGTATCCCGATGAGCCGGAAATGCGTTTTCGACTCGGGGTCAACATGGGCGAGGTGCTGGTTTCCGGCGCCGACCTGTTCGGCGATGACGTCAATATCGCCGCACGAATCCAGGCTATGGCAGGCGCCGGCGGTCTCGCAATCTCCGAATCCGTCTACGAGCACGTTGCGGGCAGGATTGACCTCAAGTTCGAATTTCTCGGAGAGAGACGCTTCAAGAACATCGGGTCCCCGGTCCGGGTGTACCAGGCATTGCTGGCCTCAAAATACGTCGAAGCGTCGCAGCCTCACACCTTTGTTGACGTCTCCAAGCCGGTGCCGGGTTTCAGCGGTCGGCCGGCAATTGCGGTATTGCCTTTTGACAGCCTGACCCGCGAGCCCGATATGGAGTACATCGCGGACGGCCTGACTGATGACATCATCTCGGGCTTGTCGCAATTGCGCTGGTTTCCGTTGATCGCACGAAACTCAAGTTTCGTCTATCGCGGCAAATCCGCCAACGTCACCAGGATCGGCGAGGCGCTGGGGGCCAGGTACCTGGTCGACGGCACGATCCGGGTAATCGGAAAGCGCATGCGCGTGACGGCCGAGCTCATCGATGCCGGCACAGGGGTCCAGAGTTGGAGTGAAAGCTACGATTGCGAACTGAACGACATATTCGAAGTTCAGGCGGACGTAGCGAAACGAATTATCGCCACACTCGATCCGACGATCGATCGACTGGAACAGTGGAAATCGGCACAGAAGGCTCCCGAGGAACTCGATACCTGGGGCACGATCCGGCGCGGGCTGTGGCATCTGCACCGGTTTACTCGCGACGATGCGACCAAGGCAAGGCTGTTGTTCGAGCAGGCACTCAGAAATGAGCCACATTCGAGTGAGGCGTTGATCCAGCTCGCTGTGTGGCATTTCTGGGACATCTGGGCTCGTCGCGGCAGCAAAGACGAGTGGCGGCATATGGAAGGCATTGCACGCAGGGCGCTTGTCATCGAAGAGCATGACGCACGTCCGCACATGCTGATGGGCGTGGCCCAGGTCATGAGCGGACGTCCCCAACAGGGTCGTGCTGCGCTGCGCGAAGCTCTCGCGATAAATCCGAGCCAGTACACCGCATATGTCGGGCTTGGCACCAGTTACATACTCTCCGGCGAGCCGGAAAACGCCATCGAACCGCTCACGACAGGTATGCGATTGAGTCCGTATGATCCGTATTCCTTTCATCCTCTCGGCGAGCTTGCACAGGCCTACCACATGCTCGGTCAGTGGGATTCCGGTATCGACAGCGCGGACAAGTCACTCCGACTGCACCCTCGATACTGGTACGCCCATGTCGTGAAGATCTGCTGCCTGGTGCGCAAAGGCGAGCGGGAACAGGCACGGGAAGCACTCAGGGAATTCAAAGTCCAGCGACCGGAATTCAAGGAGGACCACATCCGATGGGTACCTTTCCTGGAAAGCCACTGGAATGACAAGATCATTGACGGCCTGCGGGACGCGTCGAGAAACCACGCGCAAGACGGCTGAGCCAGGCTCGCATTCGTCAGATTGCCTCAATCGCGAACCTGGTCAGGACAGGATCGAACGCCGCCAGCGCAGGTAGGCCATGGAGACCAGTGCCGCGACGAGGGGAGGGATGTAATGGCAAGCAACGAGCTGGTGGGCGAGCTTCGGGTCGAGATCACGCGCCTGCGATCAGCGCTCGCCTACTGGTTGCCCCACCAGTCCATGGTCGCTGCCGACAACAGGGCCGCATGGGACCAACACTTCCCGTAGCTCGAAGGCGAACTGCCCGCGGCACCAGAAGCAGAACCCGGCAGCGATTGTCAGTGCTGCGCGCCGGGCCGCTCAGACGCGGGTGCGGCCACAGAGCCGCCACTCGCCGCGGTGGACGAAGGCGGTGATGCGCTCGTGGTCGCCGCCTCCGCAGCGATCAGCTTGTCGAGCACGCGCCGGAAATGCGCGAGCGGCGCGTCGGCAATGATCGCGAGCATCTGGAAGTCAGGATCCTCGTCGAGCGTCACCTGCTGGCGCTCGATGATCGCCTTGTCTTCCATGAACCCCTCGATGAGGCTCAGGTGCAGCGAGCGCGAGATGTTCGCGTCGTCACCCTCGAAGTCGTTGAGGTAGGCCCAGAAGAAGTGGGTCGTGCGCCGCGTCTCGGGCGTCATGAACTGGCAGTTCCGGTACTGGCGCGCGCCCTCGAGGTTGCCCTTCTCGGCGCCGTGCGCCCGCCGGCGCGAACATCGTCTCCATGTAGAAGATCGCCGGGACGATGCATGTTCGCGATGTTGCGCCGGTCGACCTTGTCGGTCTTGTTCGGGATGACCTTGCGATGGAACGGTGGCGGGTCGCTGTTCATGTGCCAGCGCTCGACGCGGAAGCCGCGCGGCAGCCGCTCGATCGCGACGGGCTTCGTGACGAACGCGTATTCCTCCGAGCCGCCGAGCGTCTTCGTGTGCACGAATGCGAGGTGCCCGAAGTCGCTCAGGTTGTCCATGATCAGCAGGTAGTTCGCGTCGTAGTGGATGTAGTCCGGGATGCCCTTCCACCGCGGATCGCTCAGGTACGGAAAGTCGACGATCTGCGCCGGGTCGGCGAGCGCCGGATCGCCCATCCAGATCCACACCAGGTGGTTGCGCTCGAGCACGGGGTAGCTCCGCACGCGGAGCTTCGGCGGGATCATGTCCTGGCCCGGGATCTGGGTGCAGCGACCCGTCGCGTCGTAGCGGATGCCGTGGTACATGCAGCGCACGCTGTCGCCTTCGCGGCGCCCTTTCGATAGCAGCGCGCCGCGATGCGGGCAGCGGTCGTGCAGCGCAACGACCTTGCCGCTGTCGCCGCGATAGAGCAGCACGTGATCCTCGAGCAGCGTACGGGCGAGCATCCGCCCGTCGATCAGCTCGTGGTCCCAGGCCGCGACGTACCAGCAGTTTCGTAGGAACACTGACGTGACTCCTGACGAGATATAGGTCAAGTACTAGGCTCACCCACGCCCCCAAGTCAAGCCTCCCGTGTCATTTGGTGGCGGGCAGACGACGCGCGGCTGAGCCGCGTCCAGAAGTTTCGGGTCGCAACGCTCGGGTGAGGCGGGCTAGCACCCGGGCCGACATCGACAACCAGGTTGACGAACTTGCCCGGCGAAAACCGTCAACCAAGTTGACGAATTATCCGGCACCATCCCAGCGCGGCCTTAGGATATCGCCAGGCACGGCCGGCCGCCGGAGGCCGCTCACAAGACACTGACCGCGTGGCGAGGGAAGCTCGGGGCGTTACTGAGGAGCCTACAGTCCCAGCTCCGAAAGACCGGGATGGTCGTCCGGCCGGCGGCCGAGCGGCCAGCGGTACTTCCGCGCCCGCTCGTCGATCGGCAGGTCGTTGATGCTCGCGATGCGCCGGCGCATGTAGCCCAGTGCATCGAACTCCCAGTTCTCGTTGCCGTACGACCGGAACCAGTTTCCCGAATCGTCGTGCCATTCGTATGCAAAGCGCACGGCGATGCGGTTGTCGTGAAACGCCCAGAGCTCCTTGATGAGCCGATAGTCGAGCTCCTTGCTCCACTTGCGGACCAGGAACTGCTGGATGGCTTCGCGTCCCGACAGGAACTCCGAGCGATTGCGCCAGGTGCTGTCGAGCGTGTACGCCATCGCCACGCGTTGGGGTTCGCGCGTGTTCCAGGCGTCCTCGGCCATGCGCACCTTCTGCGCCGCGGTCTGCGCGTCGAAGGGCGGCAGCGGCGGTCGCGGTGGTTCGGTGTTCGACGTCACATCAGGTCTCCGCGAGGTAGCGTCTTGCCACGCCGGATGCGAGCTCGATCAGCATCGGCGTGAGCTCGCGCGCGGTCTCGGTCTCGTGCCGCGTGTGCACCCATCCGAGATAGGTGAAGCTGCGCGCCGTGTAAAAGAGAGGCAGTAATGCCTCGTCCGCTGCCGTCAGCTCGCGCTCGGCGCGGTAGCCCGCGACGGTCGCGCGCTCGATCCGCGTCGAAGTACGGCTGGCCGATATGGAAATACAAGGAGGTCGCGATTTCGAACAGGTGCCAGCCGTAGCCCGCGTCGTCGAAGTCGATCAGCCGCACTCGAGGCCCGTCGACCATCAGGTTCTCGGGCGCGAAGTCGGCGTGGATGAGCCCGTAGTTGCGGGGCGAGCGCTCGAGCCGGGACAGATCGTCCCGTACCCGGTCGCGGGCCCTGACCATGAGGGCGCGTTCGGCGTCGGAGAGCGCGGCCAGCTCCCAGAACCGGCCCCACAACGGTTGCTCGCCGACCAGTCCGTCCGCATCCCAGGCATGGCGGGTGAACCCGGGGGGAGGCTGCCAGCGCGCAGCGTGGTTGTGCAGCCGCGCCGCCAGCGTGCCGATCGTCCGGAATGTCGACACCATGGTGTCGGCGTCTCCCTCGAGCCCGCCTTCAACGCTGCCGAGGGGCTGCCCTGCGATCCACGCGAAAAGGTCGACCTGCCGAGTCTCCGGCACGTCAGGATGCGAGACGCGCTCGAACAGCGCGCCGCGCATGCTCGGCACGATCTCGGGCACGTCGAATCCGTCGGCGGCGAGCGCCTGCATCCACTGCAGCTCGGAGCGCAGCTCGTCGTCGTCGTGGTAGCCCGCGCGATGCACCCGGAGCGCATATCGCCGACCGTCCGCAAGCGACACGCGGAACACGGCATTCTCGCGATACTTGAGCAGGTCGAGTCCCGCGGGCTTCAGCTCCCAGGCGGCGAGTGCGGCGCGCGCGAGGCGGGCGACGCGTTCGCCCTGCTCGGACGGGGACGACTCGTAGAACCCGGTCATGCGACGTCGTCTCAAAGCGCCCGAAGGGCGTCGTCGAGCGTCGAGAGAAGCAGGTCGGCGTTGTCCTTCGAGAACGGCATTGGCGGCCGGATCTTGAGCACGTTGTCGTGAACCCCGATGCGGCTGATGAGCACGCCTCGCTCGCGCATCGAATTGACGACGCGCTTCGTCTCCGCCGTCGGCCGGCTCACGCGTGCCGCGATCCCGGACCAGCTCCGCGCCGAAGAAGAGCCCCTGCCCGCGTACGTCGCCGATCAGCGCGTGCTTCGCCTGCAGCCGACGCAGTCCCTCCATGGCATGGTCTCCGACGACGCGGGCGTTGTCCTGCAGCCGCTCTTCCTCCAGCACGTCGAGCACGGCGTTTGCGGCGGCGCAGGACACCGGGTTGCCGCCGAAGGTATTGAAATACATCACCCGGGACGCGAACTCGTTCGCGAGCGCCGCGCGGGCCACCACACCGGACACCGGGTGGCCGTTGCCCATCGGCTTGCCGAGCGTGACGATGTCCGGCACGACCCCGTATCGCTGGTAGCCCCACATGTGGCTGCCGGTCCGTCCGAATCCCGGTTGCACCTCGTCGGCGATGTAGACGCCGCCGGCGGCGCGCACGATGGCGGCAGCCTTTGCCAGGAACGCGGGCGTGAGATCGGGCAGACCTTCGCTCGAGAAGATCGTGTCGAAGAGCATCGCGGCGACTCCGTGGCCGCTTGCGCGCAGGGACTCGCAGGCCTCCTCGATGCCCGCGAGCCACGCGGCCGGCGAGAGCGTTCCGCCTGCGTCGCGCGGATCCCGGTAGGAGTCGGGCGCCGCGACGGCGCGGATGTGCGGGGCCATGCCCTCCGGCGGCGGGAATACGGTGCTGATCTGCGCCACCGCGGTCGTGTTGCCGTGGTATGCGAAGCGCGTGCAGATGACGCCGCGGTGACCGGTGCAGACGGTCGCCATGCGCAGCGCGATCTCGTTGGCCTCGCTGCCGGTGCAGGCGAGGAACGCCATCGAGAGCTCCGGGTCGAAAGTCGCGGTCAGCCGCTCCGCGTATCGGATGATCCCTTCGTGCAGATAGCGGGTATGCGTATTGAGCGTCGCCGCCTGGCGCGCGATCGCCTCGACGACGCGTGGATGGCAGTGCCCGACATGCGGCACGTTGTTGTACGCATCGAGATAGCGGCGACCGTCGGCGTCGAAGAGCCAGACGCCCTCGCCGCGCACGAGATGCAGGGGCTTGTCGTAGAAGAGCGGCGAGCCGCGCCCGAGCACGCGGTACCTGCGCTGCAGCAGCTCCTCCGTCGTCGTCATGGCCGCGCGCCCGGCTATTTCGCGTCCGAGCCGGCCAGCTCCTTGACGCCCGGCAGCTCCTCGAGGAAGACCGGGCTTTCCGGCAGCGTCGAGCCGCCGTCGATGCAGATCGTCTGGCCGGTCACGTACCGTGCCTCGTCGCTCGCGAGGTAGAGCATGGCGTAGGCGATGTCCTCGGGCGCGCCGATGTAGCCCAGCGGGATGTATTTCGCCATCTGCTTGAGGCCCGCCTCGTCGGCGAGCAGCTCCATGGCGGCGGTGCGGATGTAGCCCGGCTCCACGCCGTTGACGGTGATGCCGTCGCGCGCCACCTCGAGTGCGGCGGTGCGGATGAAGGCATTGATGCCGCCCTTGGATGCGGCGTAGTACGAGGTGCCGGGCATCGCGACGCGCGGGCCCGTGACCGACGAGGTGAACAGCAGCCGTCCCCACTTCTGCCGCCGGAAGTGCGGGATGCAGGCCGCCGACAGCCGGAAGCACGCCTTCAGGTTGATCGCGAGCACGGTCTCGAGGTCCGACTCCGAGTAGCCCTCGACCGGGCCGCCGAGGAACGAGGCGGCGTTGTGCACCAGGATGTCGACCCGGCCGAAGGCCGCGAGGGTCTCCGCGACCGCGCGCTCGGTGTCCGCAAGCTGACCCACGTCCGCGATGCAGAGCGCGGCCTTGCCGCCGGCGCGCGTGATCTCCTCCACCGCCGAGCGCCCGTGCTTTTCGGTTCGCGTCGCGATCATGACGCGCGCACCCTCGGCCGCGAACACGCGGGCGATCCCGCGGCCGATGCCCTGGCCGCCGCCCGTGACGATCGCGACCCTGCCCTCGAGCCTGCCGGCGGCCATGGCTCAGGCCGCCTGCGGCGCGCGGACGCGCCGCGATCTGCGTCAGCACCGGCGGCAGGATCAGCGCGGCACTGACGATGAAGAGCACACCGCCCAGCCAGTTGACGTTCATGTAGACACCCTCCTTGATGACGCTCGCCGCGAGGCTCGGCCCGATCGCGAGCCCGAGCATCTGCATCGCGACCGCATAGACGACGACGCGGCCGCGCCGATCGAAGCTCGCCATCGCACCCAGCAGGTAGGGGTGGGTGAAGTTCCAGGCGAGGTTGTAGATGCTGACCGCGACCAGGTACAGCAGTGGCGCTGAACTGGCCGACCAGAAAGTAGAGCGTCGCGGCGCCACCGAGGATGCCGACGAGGAGCGGCAGCGCACGTCCGTAACGCCCCGCGGAGAGCGCCGCGCCGAGCGCGCCGGCGATGCCCGCGAACTGCGAAACGGTCAGGCCGTTCGCGACCTGCTGCTCGGTGAGGCCGCCCGCGATCCCGATCAGGAACAGGTACGCCCAGACCACGCCCTGCGCGAGGAAGTACGCGAACATCGCCGCGAGCGCGAGCCCCTTGCGGGGCCCGGAAGGTCGACCGCGTCCTGCTCGACCTGCGCGGCGTTCTCGCCGGAGGCGGGGAAGTACTTGAGCCACGGCAGCGTGATGAGCGGAAAGAGCGCGAAGAACCACAGCACGCCGGTGAGCCCGGCGAGCTGGAAGGCCGTGGGCATCACGAGCAGAGCGAAGGCCCCGTACGTCAGCACCCACATGATGAGGTAGCCGAAATTGCGGTCGGGCTGACGGGTGAGGCCGATGGCGGCGAAGGAAAGCGAGATCAGCCCGCCGGCACCGATGCCCGCGGCGAATCGCAGCGCCGCGAAGGTCCTCACGTCGGTCGCGATCGTGCATACGACGTTTGCGACGACCATGATCGCAAGCGACCAGAGCACGACGCGACGCCAGTTGAAGCGGTGCGCGGCGAAGGTCATCGCGACCGTGGTCGCGGCGATCCCGAACATCTCCGCCGAGGCGACGTGACCGGCGGCCCGATCGTCGAAGCCGAGGTACTGCACCATGCCCTGCACGAAGCCGGGCTGCACGATGAACACCTCGGGCCCGACGACGCCGAGCAGGATCGCGCTCAGGAGCGTGCGCGATTCGCTTGCGCGCGTATCCCCGGTGGCGCCCGCCATCCTGTCATCCGTCAGCGGAAGTCGTAGCGGAAGCTGACTCCGGCCCAGCGCGGCCGGCCATAGGCGAGCTGGTTGAAGCCGAAGGTGCCCGTGAAGTCGAACGTGTAGACCAGGTATTCCTCGTCGGTGACGTTGTTGACGAAGGCGGCGATCTCCCAGGGCGAGGCGTCGTTCGTGTAGGAGAGCCGCAGATTGCCCACCGTGTAGCCGTCCTCGAACGACACCGGGACGTTCTGGATGTCGTAGAAGATGTCTTCCTGGTGCGTGACGGTCCCCTGCGCCGCCCAGCGCCCGGCCAGCATCGGCCACTCGTAGCGCACCACGGCGGCCGCCTCGAAGTCCGGCGCCGCGACCATCTCGCGCTCGCGGAGCACGACCGGAGGGGCTCGGAATGTCCTGCGCCGTCGCATCCAGCACCGAGAGGCCCAGCCCGAAATCCCAGCCGTCCCACGGCGAGGTCTGCAGCTCGAGCTCGGCGCCGTACACCTCGGCGTCGGTGTTGAAGATGATCTGGTTCAGGAGCTCGAAGCGGAAGGTCTGGAAGTCCTCGTAGTCGTAGTAGAACGCGGCGCCGTTCAGGCGCGTGCGCCCGCCGCCCCAGGTCGACTTGAGTCCCACCTCGTAGCTGGTCAGCGTCTCCTCGTCGAAGGGGATGGTCTCGGCCGTGTTGCTGGCGAAGATCAGCGTTCTGGTCCAGGAAGCCCACGTTGAAGCCGGCGGACTTCGTGCCACGCGATACCGAGGCATACAGCAGCACGTCGTCGCTCGGCTTGAAGTCGAGCTGCACCTTGCCGCTCACCGAGTCGTCGTCGTGCTTGGCGAGGTCGCCGACACTCGCCGGTGTCGAAATCGAACGCGACGTTGGTGCCGGTGATCTGCCTCGAACAACCCCGACGTGTCGACATTCAGATAGTCGAGCTCCTTCTCCTCGTTGGCGTACCGGAGGCCGGCGATGAGTGTGAACCGGTCGGACAGGTCGAACTCGACCTGGCCGAACACGGCCCAGGACTCGCTCTGCTGCTCGTAGTTCGCATCGAAGAACACGAACCCGAGGTTGGTCAGGTCGAGCAGATAGTGACCGTCGACGTCGTTGTCGAAGTAGAAGCCGCCCACCAGCCAGTGGAACGAATCCGTGCCGCCGGCCGCGCGCAGTTCCTGCGTGAACGTGGTGGTCTCCGCACCGAACGTCGGCTGGATCAGCGGAGCGGGGCTCGCCTCGGTGTCCTCTTCCTGCAGGCGTTCCACCTTCTGGTACGCCGTGATCGAGGTGATCGTGACGTCGCCCACGTCCCATTCCGCGTTGAGCGAGCCACCCGAGGCTTCCGTCTCGACCCGCCCGTCGCGATCGTAGTCGCCGGCCCAGGGATCGCCGTCCGTGTCGCGATAGCCGAAGCAGTCGGTACCGGGCGCGGGTCGGCCATCGGGCTCGAGGGTCGGGTATTGCAGTCCACCGCACTGGCTCTCCTCGTTCGGGCCCAGCGGGACGCTCTGCTCGCCATTCTCACCGCCGCGGGTGGTCGCCTGGTGCTGCCAGGCGCCGACGGTGGCGTCGTTGTCCGAGTAGTTGCCGATCAGGAGGATCCGCGTCGCATCCGACGGTTCCCACAGCAACTGGCCGCGAAACGCCTTCGAGTCGCCCTCGTTGTAGTCGGGCACCCCCTCGAAACGGTTCTCGGTCCAGCCGTCGTACTGTTCCATCGCGGCCGAAATGCGGCCCGAGAGCGTGTCGCCGAGCGGGCCACCGAACGCGGCCTCCGCATTGATCTGGTCGTACTGCCCGACGATCAGGTTGGCATAGCCCTCGAACGCGTCGGTCGGCCGCCGGCTGATGAAGTGGACCAGCCCGCCCGTCGTGTTACGCCCGAACAGCGTGCCCTGCGGCCCGCGCAGCACCTCGACGCGCTCGAGGTCGAAGAGCTGGAAGGCCAGCCCGCCTGAGGCCGGGCGGTAGACATCGTCGACGTACACCGCGACCGGGTTCTCGTTCGCGTCGGCAAAATCGTTCAGGCCGACGCCGCGCAGGAAGAAGTTGATGACGCTCGATTCCGCGTTCGGCGTCGTGTAGACGAGGCCCGGCGTCATCGCCACGACATCCGTCGAGTTCGTGAATCCGAACTCGCGGATCTGCTGGTCGGTGAACGCGGTGACCGAGATGCCGACGTCCTGCAGCGCCTGCTCGCGCTTCTGGGCAGTGACGATGATCTCCTCGAGGGCCGGCGAGTTCTGCGCCACGGCCGTGCCGGCCAATGCGGTGTTTACGGCAAACAGGATGGTGCGTGAGAACTGGTGCTTTCTTGCCACGATGCGTGCCCCCTGGACCGGCCTGATGCGGATTTGGCGCCTGTCGATGGGCCGATGTCTAGTCGCTCCGCGCATCGGGCTTGTACGAGGATGAAGTGCGAGGCTCATCGCCGGCGTCTCGCAGCCGCAACAGGAAGCGGCGCGGCGGTGCGCCGAACTCGCGATTGAAGCAGCGAGTCATGTGCGACAGGTCGTAGAACCCCCAGCGCAGGGCGAGATCCGTCAGCGATCCCGACGCCACTGCCGACTCGAGCGATTCCCGGCAGGCGGCGACCCGGCGTCGCCGGATGTATTCGCCGACCGTCAGACCCTCGCTTTCGAACAAGGCGTGCACGTAACGCGTGCTCAGTCGCATCGCGGCGGCGATGGTGGCCGGCCCGAGGCGGCGTTCGTGCAGGTGATCGCCGATGTAGAGCTTGATCCGTGCCAGCTGGCCGAAGCGGGAAGTCCCGCCGGGTCGTGCCCGCGCGCTCAGTACCGTGCCGAGGAGGTCGAGGATGTTGGCCTCCACCCGGCGCATCATCGGCGCGGCCAAGCCGGTTCATCCGGGCCGTGACCTGGAACACGAAGCTGCTCAGCAGACCGCAGTCCGCATCGTCCCCCGCCATCCGCACGCCCAGGAACTGGTCCGGGTCGGGTGTGAGCCGGCGCATGATGGATTGAGGGATGACGAGCACGGGCATGTCGTAGCAGGCCACGGAAACGCAACGCATAGGGCTCGGCGGTCGAGCAGACGACGAAGTCGCCCGGCCGGACATGCACGTCGCGGCCGCGCTGGGTCCAGAGCGACTCGCCCGTGCGCTGGAACTTGACCAGGTACGGCGGATCGTCGATCCGCGCGATGTCCTGCGGCAGGCGTCGAACCGAGAGAGGAGGAGTCGCGACCCGCACGAGCTGCACCTGGCCGAGGTCGGTGGATTCCAGGCTCGCGTCGAATGTGGCCCGCGCGGCGCGGTCGATATCGAGCGTCATCCGGCAGAAGACGCCGTCCACGATGCCGTGAAAGCAGTCGAAGCGTTCCCGCGGCTGCGTCGTGGCCAGCGAGTAGGACTGGTACATGCGGGTTACTCCGCCGTGCGGAGTACGGCCTCCCGCGTCGCGTTCACTTCCAGCAGCGGGCGGTGCCGCGCCCGCGCCACTTCCTCGCCGGTGAACGGCGCGACCTGCCGCACGGCCTCCGTCGTGCTGAATTCGGCGAGCACCCAGTTGAGGACTTCCGCCGTCTCGAGGTCGTCGAGCGTCGACTGGGTGACGCCCGGAACGCGCAGCACGTAATCCCGGCCCTCAGGCGAGGAGCTGATCCTCGCCAGCGTGTCCCTGAACGACGGCACCTTCCCTTCGAGACCAAGACCTGACTCGCCGTGACATCCCATGCATTGGAGCAGGTAGTTCTGCCGCGCGCGCTGACCGTCGGCGAGCGCGCTGCCGGCGAACAACAGGAAAGGCAGGAGCAGGACGGGCCGCACGCTCTCACCCCGTCTTGTCGGCGACGCCGACGATGCGCGAGACCGTGCAGTGATAGGGGACATTGGCTTTGCTGCCGACGCACCAGTTGTAGTCGTTGGAAACCGGAGGCCGGTAGATCGGCGCGTCGCCTTCGTTGCGGTTACACAGGCAACGTCCGCAGGACGACTTGCCGCAGCAGTCGTTGTACGAAACGATGTAATCGCGCCCGTCGGCCGAATTGCGGCAGGTGCCGACCCAGGTGATCGGCGCGGGCTCGGTCCCCGGCGGGCACACCGTCACGGAACCGCCGCAGCAGGCGCAGAGAAAGCCGTCGATCGCGCAGTACCGCCAGTACTCGCAGCTGGTCGCGTCGCCCGGATCCTGTGCCTTGCCGGTGGCGCTGCTTGCGGCCCCGCGGGCGACCGGAAGCAAGGGCAGGCTGGCGGCGCCCACGAGCAATCCGCCAAGGCTGCGCAGTACGCTGCGCCGGGAGACGGCCCCGGCGAGCCTGCGGCTCAGCTGCTCCACCACGTCGATCGAAGTCAATCATCGAACCCTCCCGAAGACGACTCCGGGTCAAGCGACATCCCGGCGAGCCCCGATCTGCATCCACTCCTGCAAGGACGCGACCCCACGCTCGCGCGCCTCGAACAGGCTGTCGAGGTGCTCGCGGGAATTGACCAGTCCGCTTGCGCGCACTACCCCTGAGCCGTCGATCAGCACGGCGTGGGGCAGGCGACCCGCGCCGTAAGCAATGCCGAGTGCCTCGGAAAGAACGTAGGTGAACTCGCCGAGTGACTCTGCTGCGATGAAATCCGCATGCTCGAGCCGCGGCCCGTCGCTCGCCAGCACGACCCGCACTTTGGGCCGCTCGCGGCGCCGGATCGCGTGGAGCACCGGCAGCAGCGTCTTGCAGACGGGGCAACTGGGCGAGACGAACACGAGCAGGGTATCGACCGCGCCCGGATCCGCGCCACCGATCCTGAGCGGCCGGCCACTGAAATCGGTCGCTTCCACGACCGGAGCGGCCTCGCCCACCACGGGTCCCTGTCCCGAGCTTGAGCGCACCGGCCTGCGGCAGGCGCTGGTGGAGGATGCCGATCTGCCGTGCCAGCGCGAGCACCGCGACCGCGAGGCCGGCCACGACGATCCAGAGCGCCGCGATTGCGATCCAGCCGGTCGTGTTCATGGGCGCGCACTCCCGGTCAAGGAATGCGCGGTGCGGTGAAGCAGGTCCTGTGCGGAATAGAGCGCGGCGAGGCTGGCTACCGCACCTGCGATGGTCACCACGTCGAGGGCGGTGAGGACTGCGCTCCGTCGTCGGCAGCGCTGCACCAAGCGTTGCCGCCGCGAGGGCCAGGTTCCGCACGCACCATCCAGCGGCCGATCCGGCTGCGCCCTCCGGCGCCCAGGCAACCGCAGTCGATGCTGGTGCGGCCGCGCAGCAGGTTGATCGCCGATTGCGAACGCGTACGAGGTCGAGCAGCGTGGCGGCGAGGAATGCGCCGGCACGCCGCGTGGGCGGGAGTACGAGCAGAACCGCAGCCGTAGACTTCGAGCGCAACCAGCCCTGAGGCCGCGATCGGCGCGAGCCAGGCCGGCACGATCCGATAGCCTTCCAGCGCCGCGCGAAAACGCGGCCAGTCCGCCAGCTTGTGCAGCGCCGCGGCGGCGAACAGGAGTGCGACGCCTGCGGCGATGATCGTGGAGATCGCGGGATCGAGCGCGTTCATCGCCGTCTTCAGTACGGCACCAGCGTGGTGGGCGTGAAGCCGATCTCGCCGATCGAGCGCAGGAGCTTGCCGGTCTTCGGGTTGTAGACGTCGACCTTCTGCGCGCCGATAAAGATCGCAAACAGCACGGCGTTTTCGTCCTGGGTAATCGCAATCGAGGTCGCTGGGCTCTCGAGCGCGATGCGGCTCTGCCGCTTGCGTGTGGCGAGGTCGTACACCCAGATCTCGGTACCCGGATCCTTGTGACTGTAGTCGCCACCCACGTGCATCAGGCTGTACAGCCGCCCGCTGGCGGCGTGAATGGACAGATGTTGCATGCCACCCGGGCGCCACGAGGCTTTGCGGTCGGCCGCATCCAGGAGCGACCAGCGTGACCCGGCCTTGAGGCTGCCTTCGACGGTCTGCAGGGGCACGACGTCGCCCGAGAAGCTGACGAAGTACCAGGTGTCGCCGCTTCGCGCGGCTTTCTCCGTGACGGGGTCCTTGATCGGATCGAAGAGCTTCGCCGTGCGGGCCTTGGACGCCGCCTTGCCCGCGTCGTCGAGCCGCACGGCGAGCGCCGTGCCGTCGCCGCACAGCGAGAAGAAGCTGCGCGGCCCGTTCGGATACACGAGGGCGCATCCGGCGAGGTCGATCTCACCGACGAACTTCCGGGTCTTTACGTCGACGACGCTGGCCGTCTGCGCGGGCGTGTAGTTGTAGATCACCAGGAACCGGTCGTCGTCCGTGAGCGCGGCGTTCGCGACCATGGGCATGTGGCTGGCGCGCTTCGGGGGGATGGCGATCTCCGCGAGAGGCGCGAGCTTGTGCGCGTCGTAAACGGTGACGACGTCGGTGCGCTCACCCCGGGTGCCGCGTGAGAAATAGACTTCGGGTGAGAGGATTACCGAGCGGTTGCGCGGCACGACGACGCCGTTGAAACCGAAGCCGGTGCTCAGCATGCCGCGCATCGTCCCGGCGTCGCCGTCGACCAGGAAGGCCTTGCCATCCACCATGTGATGGAAGACCACGTCGTTGACCCACATCCAGTGCGGGCCGGGCTTCGCCGGCAGGTCGCTGCCGACGAGGGGCTCCGGCTTGAGCTGGGCGATGGCGGGCGAGGTCCAGACCGCCGCGACCAGTGCAGTCGCCGCGAGGATCCGCGGTATCACGTGAGTTTCACCCAGGTCGTCTTGAGCTGCGTGTACTTGTCCAGTGCGTGCAGCGACTTGTCGCGGCCGAAGCCCGACTGCTTGTAGCCGCCGAAGGGCACCGTAATTTCGTGCGCATCGTCGGCGTAAGCATTCACCGCGACGCTGCCGCAGCGCAACGCGCGCGCGAGCGTGTGGGCCTTGCCCAGGTTCTGCGTCCAGATCGCACCTGAGAGCCCATACGCGCTCGCATTCGCGATCGCCACCGCTTCCTCGGGCGTGCGGAAAGTGATGGTCGAGAGCACCGGCCCGAAGATCTCTTCCCGTGCGATGCGCATGTCGTTGCGCACGCCGTCGAAGACGGTGGGCTCGACGAAGAAGCCGCCGCTGTCGACACGCGCACGCCCCCCGCCTGTGACCAGGCGCGCGCCTTCCTTGCGCCCGGTGTCGATGTAACCCAGCACCCGCTCGAGCTGCGAAGCCGTGGCGATCGGGCCGAGCATCGTCTGCGCCTCCAGCGGGTCCGCGGGCGCGAAACCCTGGCCGACGCCCTTGATGATCTCGAGCACCTGTTCGCGCGCCGATTCCTCGACGATCAACCGGCTCGCCGCCGCGCACACCTGGCCCGTGTTGAGGAAAATCATGAACGCCGCCGTCTGCGCCGCGACGGCCAGATCCGGCGCATCGGCGAAGACGATGTTCGGGCCCTTGCCGCCGCACTCGGTCCAGACCGCCTTCATGTTCGACTCGCCCGAGTACTTCATGAAGAGCTTGCCGACCTCGGTCGAGCCGGTGAAGCCGACGACGTCGATGTCGGGATGCCGGCCGATGGCTTCCCCGACGGCCGGTCCGCCGGTCACGACGTTGAGTACCCCTGCGGGCAACCCAGCCTCCTGCGCGAGCGCGGCGAATCGCAGCGCGGACAGCGAGGTCTGCTCGTCGGGCTTGAGAACGACGCTGTTGCCGGCCGCAAGCGCAGGCGGAACCTTCCAGCCCAGCAGGCCCATCGGCCAGTTCCAGGGAAGCACGGCGCCTACGACACCGATCGGCTCCTTGGTGATCAGGGCCAGCACGGACCGATCGGTCGGAGCGATCTCGTCGTAGAGCTTGTCGATCGACTCTCCGTACCACTCGAGGGCGTTGACCGCCCATTGCACGCAATAGTCCTTCGATATCGAGATCGGCATGCCCATGCAGAGCGTGTCGAGCAGCGCGAGTTCCTCGCGGTGGCTCTCGACCAGCGCGGCCAGCTTGAGCAGGACCTTCTTGCGCGCGCGCGGCGCCATGTTTGCCCAGACACCGGAGTCGAAGGCCTTGCGCGCCGCGGTCACGGCGGCGTCGACCCCGCGCACGCCGACCTCGGCCAGGGATGCGATGCGCTTGCCGTCGATCGGGCTCACGCAGTCGAATGCGTGCTCCGCGGGCGCGTCATCGAACCGCCCGTCAATGAACGGCCGCGTCTGTATCGAGAGTGCGCGGGCACGTGCTCGCCAGTCAACCGCCTGTGCTGCTGTCATGATCCTGCCCTCCTGCCGCGTCCGGCAGCCAGCCGCCGGGCCTTGCCCCGGCGCTGCCGGGGAAAAGCACAATCCATTAGTCGGTCGTTTGACCGATAAGATCCGGCAAGGCGGGCAGGATTGTCAACGGAAGGAGAGCGACGATGGCGAAGACGAGACGACGGACGCCGGCCCGGCGGGTGCGGCGCCCGCCCGCGCAGCGCCGCCGCCGGGCCGCACGCGTCGAGGAGATCCTCACCGCAGCACGTCACGTGCTGGCTGCGGAGGGTTACGCAGAGTTCTCGCTGCGGCGCATCGCCCGCGAGGTCAAGATCCGCCTGAGCACCCTGCAGCACTACTTTCCGTCGAAGGACGACCTGTTCCGCGCAATGGTGGAAGCGACCGTGGCCGACTACGACGCGGCGTACGTCCGGCAGGCGGCCGAGTGGGGCGACACGCCGCGGGCCCGCCTCGGCGGGATGATCCACTACCTCCTGAACGACCTGCGCAATCCAGACACCGCCGGTTTCTTCATGGAATTCTGGGCGAGGGCGCTGCGCGATCCCGTGGCCGAAGACCTGATGCGCCGTGCCTACCGACATCATCGCGATCGCGTGCGTATCGCGATGGCGCCGCTCAACTCGTCACTGCCGGGGCGAACGGCCGAGCATCGAGCGATCATGGTCGCGGCCCTGATCGAGGGAATGACTCTCTTCATCGGCGGCAACCGTGTGGGCGACGCCGGGCTCATCGGGATCGAGTCGGAGATCGAGCGCTGGGTGATACGGATGGCCCGCGAGCGCTGAGCGCCCCGAACTCGTCTCATGGCGAGTCCGTACACGTGCTCGAATCAAGGGTCCTTGGTCTCGAGCGAGTCACCGAGCGGCACCAGCACGAGATGGCTGTACGTCCACGACCAGTCGAGCGGCTCGTAGACGCGGCTCGCATAGACACCCGTGCCGTCGGGTGTGAACGACGGCTGTACGTACGCCGCCGCGCCGTCCGTGACCTGGCGCAGCGACGAGCCATCGGGCCGGACGAGGAAGAGTTGCCCGCCGTTCGGGCGACCGGTGCGCGCCGAGCTGAAGATGATCCAGCGGCCGTCCGGCGACCATATCGGGTAGCCGTCGTAGGCGGCATGTCTGGTCAGGTTGAGCTCGTTCGCGCCGTCGATTTCGGCGACGAAGATCTCGCTGTTGCGAGCGATGCTCTTGAGCGCCCAGTCCAACCCAGGCGCATCGATGATCTTCCGATAGGCGATCCTGAGGCCGTCGGGTGATGGCACGGGATATGTGCATACGGTCCGGCAACGCGTGTGCTGTTTGAGATCGGTGCCGTCCGGCCTCATGCTGAATACTTCGTGCCACTGGCGCGCCCAGTCCGCGCTCCGGTCAGGGGTGGTGCGTGCGGAGTTGAAGAAGATCCGGGTTCCATCCGCGGACCAGTGCGGATGCGAGTCGTCACCCGGATCGTGGGTCAGGCGTTCTCTCGCGCTGCCGTCTGCGTTGATGACAAAGATCTCGCTCTGTTCCGCGACCGTCGCTGCGTAGGCGATCTGCCGCGCGTCCGGCGACCAGACCGCCACGACCGGGTCGTCCGCGGTGTCGAGAAACATGCGTGCATTGGAGCCATCCGGATTCGCGATGTAGAGCGCCCAGCGCCCGCTGCGTGTCGATTGGAACAGCAGCTGCTTGCCGTCCGGGCTCAGGGACGGATAGGCATCCTCGACCCGGGTGAGCGGCGGCGGCTCCCCGGCGAGGGGAAGTGCCGTGATCGCGGCGGCCAACATGACGAACATCATGACCATCACGGCCTCCAGGGTTCCGACGCCGCTTTACACCGGGCGGCGCGCGAGCAGCGCCCAGATCCCCGCACAGGACAGGAGCGAGCCGCCCACGAGTCTGAAACCGCGCTGCGCAGCATGCGAGGCGAGCACGCGCCGCGCCGATGCGGCGAAGACGGCGTACAGCGTTGCGTTGATCGTCGCCATCACCACGAACGTGATGGCGAGGATCCAGAGCTGGTGAACGGCATCCGCACCCGGGCGGACGAACTGCGGCAGGAAGGCGACGAAGAACACGATTCCTTTCGGGTTGAGCGCCGTGACGAGGTAGGTGTTGGCGAAGAGCCGCCACCGGGATGTGATCGCCGCGGACGGATAGGCCTCGATCGCGTCCCTGCCGGAACGCAGCAGCCTGAAGCCGAGATACAGCAGGTAGAGACCACCCGCCCACTTGACCAGCGTGAACCAGAAGGCCGACGCGGCCAGCAGCGTACCCAGCCCCAGCAGCGACATGACGAGCGCGGTCGAATCCCCCAGCGCGACCGCTGCCACGAGCGGCAGGTTCGCGCGCGAGCCCTGAGCCACGGAGTAGCTCACGACCGTCAGGATGGTCGGTCCCGGGATCACGAGGAGCACCGCGGATGCGATGACGAAGGCCAGCCAGATTTCCGCGCTCAAGTCGCCTCGCGCTCAGGGCGACAGGCTGAGGTTGCGCATCACGCGGACCAGGAGGCCGTTCAATGCCTCGATGTCGCGCTCGGAAAAATCCGCGAACGCGCGGTGGTAGACCCGACCCGCGACCTCGCGCACTCGCCGCACGGCCTCGAGACCGCGTGGCGTGATCACGACCTCGGTCACGCGCGCGTCGGAGCTGCGTGTCGCGAGGTGCACCAGGCCGCTACGCTCGAGCCTGCGGACGACGCGGGTCATCGTCGAGAGCCGGATCACCGCCTGCACGGCGATCTCGCTCACGCTGCGGGGACTGCGCTCGTGAAGGATCATGAGCGCGCGCCAGGTCGGCAGGTCCATGCCGATGGCCTTCAGCGCGTCCGACATGTCGATGGCGTAGCGGCCCGCGATGCGGTTCACGAGATAGAACGGGTAGTCGCCGATCCGGAAGCCCGGCGAGGCCGGGTCGGAGCGCAGCCGGGCGCCGGCCGGGCGGCCGTTCCGGGCGCGGGCGGTGGAGCTCACGGCAGGCAAGGATGGCGCGGCAATACTTGCAAAATCACGTGATCAGGAGCGTATCATCGAACCATCGAAGCTGCCAGCGGGGGACGCGTGGCGGAAAGGTCCTTTGCAAAGGAAGTCGAGTCTCTCCGTCTCGGTGCCGGCGAGACCTTCGAGGGCGAGGCCATCCTCGCCGTCACGAAGGCATTGCTGCAGGCGGGAGTCGGCTACGTCGGCGGCTACCAGGGCGCGCCGGTTTCGCACCTGATGGACGTGCTGGCGGACGCCCGCGCAATCCTGGACGAGCTCGGCGTGCGCTTCGAGTCGAGCGCGAGCGAGGCGACCGCCGCGGCGATGCTGGCGGCATCCGTCAACTACCCGATCCGCGGGGCGGTGACCTGGAAGTCCACGGTCGGCACCAACGTCGCCTCCGACGCCTTGTCGAATCTCGCTTCCGCGGGCGTCACCGGCGGCGCCTTGATCGTGCTGGGCGAGGACTACGGCGAGGGCGCGAGCATCATGCAGGAGCGCACCCACGCCTTTGCGATGAAGTCGCAGATGTGGCTGCTCGATCCGCGGCCGGACCTGCCGACCATCGTGCGGATGGTCGAGCGCGGCTTCGAGCTCTCCGAGGCGAGCAGCGACGCCGGTGATGCTGATGCTGCGGATCCGGGCCTGCCACATGCACGGCCGTTTCGTGGCGAGCGACAACCGCCGGCCGGCGTTTACCGTGGCCGATGCGCTCGCCTCGCCCCGGCGCAGCTACGACCGGATCATCCTTCCGCCGTCGACCTACCAGCAGGAGCGCGAGAAGATCGAGCGGCGCTGGCCGGCCGCAGTCGAGTTCATCGCGAAACACGGGCTCAACGAGCGATACGACGGCGACCTCGACGATATCGGCATCGTGCTGCAGGGCGGGCTCTACAACAGCACCCTGCGCGCGCTCGAACGCCTCGGTCTGGCGGACGTCTTCGGGGCATCGCGTGTACCCCTGTACGTCCTCAACGTGACCTATCCCCTGCTGCCGACGGAGCTCGCAGAGTTCGCCGCCGGCAAGCGGGCGCTGCTCGTCGTCGAGGAAGGCCAGCCGGAGTATCTCGAGCAGTCGATCAGCCTGCTGCTGCGCCAGGCGGGGCTCTCGACCGAGGTGGTCGGCAAGGGGCCGTTCCCGCGCGCGGGCGAGTACACCGGCGCCGTCATGCTCCGGGGACTCGAGGCCTTTCTCGCGCGCTACCGCCCGGGGGCGCTGCGAGCGGCGGCTGACAAGGCGCCGCCAGCCAAGCCCGGTCCATGCCGTGCGCGAGCAGCCGCTGTTGCCGGCCTCGGCGCTGACCGGGGCGGTGCCCGCGCGGCCCTCGGGCCTGTGCACGGGCTGCCCCGAGCGGCCGCTCTTCACGGCGATGAAGCTGATCGAGCGCGAGCGCGGCCCGATGCATGTCAGCGCCGACATCGGTTGCCACTCCTTCGCCACCCTGCCGCCCTTCGATCTCGGCGCCAGCATCATGGGCTACGGCCTGGGCACCGCCGGTGCGGCGGCGCTCGACGACCGCGCGAAGAGTGCGCGATCCGTGGCGCTGATGGGCGACGGCGGGTTCTGGCACAACGGGCTGACGAGCGGCATCGGCAACGCGGTCTTCAACCGCCACGACGGCCTCACCATCATCGTCGACAACGGCTACTCCGCAGCCACTGGCGGCCAGTACATCCTGTCCTCGCGGGTCGACACACCGGACCGCAAGGCGCAGAACCCGATCGAGAAGGCCGTGCGCGGCGTCGGCGTGGAATGGGTCCGCCGCGTTCACACCTACGACATGAAGGCCACGCTCGCCGCGCTGCGCGAGGCGCTCTCCACCAGCGAGCCCGGCCCGAAGGTGCTGATCGCCGAGGGGGAGTGCCAGCTCAACCGTCAACGTCGCATCGCGCCGCAGCTCCGGAAGCGGATCGAGGCCGGTGAACGGACCGTGCGGCAGAAGTTCGGCGTCGACGAGGACGTGTGCACGGGCGACCATTCCTGCATCCGCCTGTCCGGCTGCCCGTCGCTGACCGTCAAGCCCTCGTCCGATCCGCTGCGGACCGATCCGGTGGCGCACGTCGATCAGAGTTGCGTCGGCTGCGGGGTCTGCGGCGAGGTGGCGCATGCGGCGGTGCTGTGCCCGTCGTTCTATCGCGCCGACGTGATCGAGAATCCGACCCGCCTCGACCGTCTGCTCGCGCGCGTGCGCGCACGGGTGATCGGCTGGCTCGCCGGCCGGCCGGAGCTGCGATGGACGTGATCCGACGCCCGACCACGCTCATGATCGCCGCGCTGGGCGGGCAGGGCGGGGGTGTGGTCGCCGACTGGCTGATCGACGTCGCCCGGCGCGAGCGTCATCTCGTCCAGGCGACATCGGTGCCGGGCGTCGCGCAACGCACGGGCGCGACCTTCTATTACCTCGAGTTCTACCCGGAGTCCGGTCTGCCCGCGGACGGGCGGCAGTCCGGTCATGGCGCTCATGCCGAGCCCGGGGGACGTCGACATCGTCGTCGCCGCCGAGGCGCTCGAGGCGGCCCGCGCCGTGGAGCGCGGTTTCGTCACGGCGGATCGAACGACGCTGCTCGCATCGACGCACCGTGTCTACACGATCGCCGAGAAGTCGGCGCTCGGCGACGGCCGCGCCGACGACGGCCGGCTCGCAGCCGAGATCGCGCGCAGCGCCAGGGCGCTATGTCGCGTTCGACATGGCGGCGATCGCAGAGCAGACGGGCGCACTCATCAGCGCCGTGCTGCTGGGCGCCGTGGCCGGCGCCGCCGTCCTGCCGTTCCGCGACGAGGCCTATCGTGCCGCCATCCGCGCGACGGCCAAGTCCGTCGACGCGAACCTGGCCGCGTTCGAGGCCGGCGCGGCCGCGGCGCGCGCCGCGGCCGGATCGCGCGCCACGGCGGTGCCGGCGATGAGCACATCGAAGCGCGACGTCTCCGAGCGCAGCGAGCTCAGCGACGGCCTCGCGAGCTGCCCGTGTCGCTGGCCGACGCGGATCGACAGCTTTTCCGGGCGCCCTGCGTCCGGTCCTGCGTATCGCGGCGGCGCGGCTGCACGACTACCAGGACGCGGCGCACGCGGCGCAGTACCTCGACCGCGTGGCCGCGATCCTCGCGTGCGAACCCGACCCGCGCGGGCGAGCTTCGACTCACCCGGGAAACCGCGCAGGGACTCGCGCTCTGGATGAGCTTCGAGGACACCATCCGCGTCGCGGACCTGAAGACCCGCTCCGATCGCGCCGCCCGGATCCGCGCCGAGCTGCGCGCGCGGCCCAACCAGGTAGTCAACATCGCCGAGTTCATGAAGCCGCGGGTCGAGGAGATCTGCGGCACGATGCCCTCGCGAATCGGTGCGGCGCTGCTCGCCTCGCCCGCGTGGCGCCGGCGTCTCGGGCGAGTTCACGGGCGACCGCACGATCAACACCAGCTCGATCGGCGGCTTCGCGCTGCTCCGGGCGGTCGCCGGGCTCAAGCGCTGGCGGCGCGGCACCCTGCGCTATCGCGAGGAGGACGCTCGCATCGGCGACTGGCTGTCGCAGATCACGGCGCTCGCCGGTCGCGACTACGGTCTCGCGGTCGAGGTCGCCGCCAATCAGCGGCTGGTCAAGGGTTATGGCGACACCCATGCGCGCGGCTGGCGCAGCTTCACGCGCCTGCTCGACGCGGCGGATCGGCTCACCGGCCGGGCCGGTTCGGCGAGGGCGATGCAGCAGCTCCGCGAGGCCGCGCTTGCCGACGAGCACGGACGTGCGCTCGACCGCGCGCTCGCGGAGCTCGACCGGGCCGTGGCCTGAGTGTCGAGGGCTTTGGGCACCATGCGCGGAGGAGGGACCCCTTGAGCCGGTATCGAGACGACGCCGAAGCGGTCCGCGGCACTGGTGCGCGAGGACTGCGTGCACCGTGACGTGTACCTGAGCCCGGAGATCTTCGAGCTCGAGATGCGCCACCTGTGGCGCAACACCTGGATCTACGTCGGCCACGACAGCCAGGTGCCGAACGCCGGCGACTACTACACGACGGAGCTCGCGCGACAGCCGGTGATCATGCTGCGCGACGCCGAGGGCGCCGTGCGCGTGCTGATGAACCGCTGCGCGCACAAGGGCGCGAGACTGGTGTCCGCCCGCGAAGGTCATTGCGAGGGCGGGTTGCTGCGCTGCCCCTATCACGGCTGGACCTACCGGCTCGACGGCTCGATCCGGACGATCCCGATCAAGTCCGGCTACGAGGGCACGGCACTGGCGACGTCGAGCGCGGCCACCGGCGTCGTCCCGGTGCGCAACGTCGCGATCCATCGTGGCTTCGTGTTCGCGCGCCTTGCGGAGTCGGGCCCCGGCTTCCACGAGTACTTCGGCGACGCGCTGAGCTCGATCGACAACATGGTCGACCGCTCGCCGCTCGGCCGGCTGGAAGTGGCCGGCGGCACGCTGCGCTACATGCACGACAGCAACTGGAAGATGTTCGTCGAGAACCTGAACGACACGATGCACCCGATGGTGTCGCACGAATCGGCGGCGGGCACCGCGAAGAAGCTCTGGGCCGGCCACCCCGCCGACGAGCCGAAGCCGATGGCGATCGAGCAGTTCCTGCCGTTCGTCAACGGCTACGAGTTCTTCGACAAGATGGGCGTGCGGATCTACGACAATGGCCACAGCTACTCGGGAGTGCGTTACTCGATCCACTCCGCATACTCTGCGATCGGCGAGTACGAGCAGCTGATGGAGCAGGCCTACGGGGCCGAGCGCGCCCGCCAGATCCTGGGCGAAGTGCGCCACAACACCGTCTACTACCCGAGCCTCACGATCAAGGGCGCGATCCAGGCCATTCGCGTCGCGCGCCCCATTGCGCCCGATCGAACCCTGCTCGAGAGCACGACGTTCCGCCTCGCCGGCGCGCCGGATGAGCTGCTGCAGCGGACGCTGCTCTATACGCGGCTCATCAACGCACCGACTTCGGTCGTCGGGCACGACGATCAGCACAATTACCACGCCATCCAGGAGGGGCTCGCCACGGATGGCAACGAGTGGGTGAGCCTGCATCGGAACTACACCGCTGCCGAGGCCGATGGGCTGGCCGGCGACTACAACGGCCTGAGCGAAGTGTCGATGCGAGGCCAGTACCGGGCCTGGGCGCGGTTCATGACGCTCGACATGCCGGCAAAGGCCCGCGCGTGACTGCCCCGGTACCTGCGTCGCCCGCCGAGCTCGAGCAGTTCGTGTACCACGAGGCGAGGCTCATCGACGAGAAACGCTACGACGAGTGGTACGAGCTCTTCACCGACGACGCGCGGTACTGGATGCCGCTCACGCGCGGCCAGCCGGACGGCGAGAACCACACCTCGCTCCTCTACGAGGACAAGTTGCTGCTCAAGGTCCGCATCGAGCGCCTCAAGAGCCCGCGCTCGTTCTCGCAAGCACCAGCCGAGCTGGTGCCAGCACGTGCTGCAGCGGCCCGCCGTCGAGGACGACGGCGCCGCGACCGGCCGCTACCGACTGCGCACGCCTTTTGTCTATGTCGAGTCGCGTCTCGATGAGCAGCTCGTGCTCGCAGGCGCAGTGACCCACCGGCTGCGCCGCGAATCGGGTGTCCTGCGCATCGAGCTGAAGAAGGTCGAGCTCGTGAACTGCGACGCGGCCCTGCCGTCGATACAGCTCTTCCCTTAGAGGCCGGCCGTGTGAGGGAGATCGGCGGCACGGTGTACGAGTCCTTCGCCGCGAGCGCTGCGCGCTGGGCGGACCGGCCGTTCCTTTCGGTCACAGCGGGCACCGCCGCGGCCTACGGAATCCCGCAGCACGAGTACACGTATGGCGAGGTCGCAGGCGAAGTCGAACGCCTGCGCGCGGTCTACGCCGCTGCGGGCTACGGGCACGGCCATCGCGCCGGGCTCCTGCTCTTCAACCGTCCCGAGTTCGTGTTCCACTGGCTGGCGCTCAATGCGCTCGGCGTGTCTGTCGTGCCGATCAACCCCGACTGGCGCGCAGATGAGCTCGCGTACCTGGTCGGGCACAGCGAGATCGCGCTCGCCGTGGCGCCCGTCGATCGGCATGCGAGCCTGGCCGCAGCGGCTACGTCGGCGGGGAGGCCGCTCGCGCTTCTGTCACCCGACGGCAGCGGCATCGGAGCGGCAACGAGCGCCGCGCCGTCGTCGAGCGAAGCGCCGTCGGTGGCCTCGGAATGCGCACTGCTCTACACCTCGGGCACCACCGGGCGGCCCAAGGGCTGCATCCTGCCGAACGAGTATTTCCTCTGGGCCGGGCAGTGGTACGCCGGTCTGGGCGGCCTGTGCGAGATCCGTCCGGGCGTCGAGCGGATGATCACGCCGCTGCCACTCACGCACATGAACGCGATGGCCTGCTCGACGATGTGCATGCTGCTGAGCGGCGGCTGCCTGGTCGCGGTCGACCGGTTTCACCCGCGCAGCTGGTGGGACAGTGTCCGCGAGTCGCGGGCGACGGTGATGCACTATCTCGGCGTGATGCCGGCCATGCTGCTCGCCGCGCCGCCGGCGACGACGGATCGCGAGCACTCGGTACGCTTCGGTTTCGGAGCGGGTGTTCAGCCGCGGCATCACGCGGCGTTCGAGGACCGCTTCGGCCTGCCGCTGATCGAAGCCTGGGCCATGACCGAAACCGGGTCCGGTGCCGTCGTCATCGCGAATCGTGAGCCGAGGCAGGTCGGCACGGCCTGCTTCGGTCGCCCGGACGACCGCGTGGAGTACCGGCTCGTCGACGCCGCGGGCCTCGACGTGCCCGTCGGCGAGTCGGGCGAGCTCCTGGTCCGTCACCGGGGCACACGGCCCCGATTCGGCTTTTTCGCGGGGTATCTCAAGGACGAGCAAGCCACCACCGAGGCCTGGCGCGACGGCTGGTTCCACACGGGCGACCTCGTGCGCGAGGACGAAGGCGGTCAGCTTCATTTCGTCGATCGCCGGAAGAACCTGATCCGGCGCAGCGGCGAGAACATCTCGGCGATGGAGGTCGAAAGCGTGCTGCTGCAGCACCCCGCCGTCGCCGCCGCCGGTGTCACGGCGGTCCCGGACGAGCTGCGCGGCGACGAGGTCATGGCCTGCATCGTGCGCAGGCCCGGGAACGCTGCAGCGGAGGAGAGCGCCAACCTGGCACGGGAGCTCGTCGAGTTCTGCCTCGCGCGGCTCGCCTATTACAAGGCGCCGGGCTACGTCGGCTTTTGCGCTACGCTGCCGCTGACGCCCACCGAGAAGATCCAGCGCGGCCGGCTGGGCGAGCTCGGCCGCCGCCTGCTGGACGAAGGCGAATGCGTGGACACCCGAAGCATGAAGAAGCGGGCGCCGGCATGAACGCCCGGTCTCGACGCGCGGGCTACGACGACATCGCCGTCGCCGTGCCGGTCACCGTGCCCTACCAGCGCCACTCGATCCGGGGCGCGCACTGGTGGCTCGCGCGCTCGCTCGCCGCGCTGCTCGAAGCCTCGGGGCTCCGCAAGGAGGATATCGACGGCGTCGCGGTCTCGAGCTTCCTGCTCTTCCCGGATACCGCGGTCGGCCTGATGCAGCACTTCGGCCTGTCGCCGCGCTGGCTGGATCACATCCCGATGGGCGGGGCGAGCGGTGTCGTGGCGCTGCGCCGCGCGGCGCGCGCCGTGCAGTCGGGTGACGCCAGTGTCGTCGCCTGCCTGGCCGGAGACACCAATCACGTCGATTCGTTCCGGCACACCGTCGCGAGCTTCAGCCAGTTCGCGCGCGACGCGGTCTACCCGTATGGCTCGGGCGGGCCGAACGCGAGCTTTGCATTTCTCACCGAGCATTACATGCGCACGCACGGCGCACGCCGCGAGGACTTCGGCAAGCTGTGCGTCGCGCAACGACGGAACGCCCAGTCCTTCCCGCACGCACTGCTGCGCAAGCCGCTCAGCCTGACCGAGTATCTCGAAGCCAGGCCGATCGCCGAGCCCTTGCACCTCTTCGACTGCGTGATGCCTTGCGCCGGCGCCGAGGGCTTTCTCGTACTCAGCGCCGGCCCGTGCGCGGGAGCTTGGGCTGGCTCATGCTCGAATCCTCGGAACCATCGAGCGTCATAACGCCTATCCGGATGACCCCATCCAGGTGCGTGGCGGCTGGGCGCTCGATCGCGACGAGCTCTACGCGCAGGCCGGTGTCGGTCCCGATGAAGTCGATTTCCTGCAGGCCTACGACGACTATCCCGTGATCACGCTGATGCAGATCGAGGACCTCGGGTTCTGCGCGAAGGGCGAGGGTGCCGAGTTCATCCGGCGCCACGAGTTCGCGACCGACGGCGACTTCCCGCTCAACACCTCGGGCGGGCAGCTCTCGGTCGGGCAGGCGGGCGCCGCCGGTGGTTACCTGGGGCTCGTCGAGGCGCTGCGGCAACTGACCGGCCAGGCGCTCGGCGCCGCCGTGCCAGATGCGCGAATCGGGCTCGTCAGCGGCTTCGGCATGATCAACTACGACCGCGGGTTGTGCAGCGGCGCCGCGCTGCTCGGAGCCACCGCAGCATGACGGCGCCGATCACACGGCCGGCTCGCAAGAATCCCGTGCTGCGGACGCGGCTGCCGGTGCTGCCGCCCTGGCAGCGCAGCCGCGTCGCACTTGGGCTCACGGCCGGGGCCGCCGAGGGCCGCTTCGAGCTGCAGGTCTGTGCCGTCTGCGGTGCGACACAATATCCGCCGCGCGAGGCCTGCGTGCGTTGCCTGTCGACGGAGTTGCCGTGGAGACGCCAGTCGGGCGCGGGCGAGCTGATCGCCGAGACGCGACTCGCGCACAGCCACGACGTGTTCTTCCGCGAACGGCTGCCCTGGCGACTCGGCATGGTGCGGCTCGATGGCGGGCCGACGGTGGTGGTGCATCTCCATGGCGATGTGGCGGCGGCCCCTGCGCGAGTTCGCGTGGATGCGCGGCTCGACAAGGCCGGGATGGCGGTGCTGGTGGGTTTTCCGGAGAAGGACGTGGCGAACATGGCCGACGACAGACAGCTGCGCGAGATGACCTGCGATCCGAAGTACCGCAAGGCGCTGGTCACCGACGGACGAACCGCGGTCGGACAGGCGCTCGCGCGCGCGCTGGTCGAGGCCGGCGCGGACATCGTCTGGGTCGGCCAGGCGGAGCCCTGGAAACGCGCGGCAGGGCTCGATGAGATCGCCGCCTTGCCGCAGGTGACGCTGCTCCCGCTCGATCTCACCGATGAGCGCTCCGTGCAGGAGCTTGCTGCGGAGATCGGCGGCAAGGTCGATATCGTGGTCAACAACGCCGAGCATCACCGCGCGCACGGCATCGCCTCGCGCAGCGGCACGGACGTAGCGCAGGCCGAGATGGAGATCAACTACTTCGGGCTGCTCCGGCTGGCGCAGGCCTTCGGCCCCGCGATGCGGGCGCGTGGCGCGGACGGGCAGTCGAGCGCTACGGCCTGGGTGAACCTGTTGTCCGTCTTCGCGCTCTCCAATTTTCCGGCGCACGGCACCTTCTCCGCCTCGAAAGCGGCGGCGCACTCGTTGTCGCAATGCCTGCGTGCAGAGATGCGCGCCGCCGGTGTTCGCGTGATCAACCTTTTTCCCGGGCCGATCGACGATGAGTGGAACCAGACGCTGCCACCGCCCAAGCTGGCCCCGGCGGCGCTCGCGCGTGCCGTCATCGGTGCGCTCCGCGACGGCGTCGAGGACGTCTACCCGGGCGACATCGCGCAGGAGTGGCGCGAACGCTGGAGCGAGAGCCCGAAGGTGCTCGAGCGTGAGCTGGCGCTGGGCTCGGGAGTTTGAGCGATGACCAGGCAACGCGCGATCGTCACGGGTGGCAGCGCAGGGATCGGCGCGGAGGTCTGCCGCCAACTGCTCGCAGCCGGCTACGAGGTGATCTCGCTGGCTCGCCGGACCGGTGACATCAGCGATCCACATTTCAGCTCGATCGAGGTCGACCTGAGTGACGCCGCAGCCACCCGGCGTATCGTCTTCGACCTGGCTCGCGAGCGCCCGGCGACCACGCTCGTTCACAATGCCGGTGCCGTGCGCGAGCGGCCGCTCGAGCAGGTCACGCCCGAAGATCTCGACGCGCTGGTCGGGCTTGCATCTCGCGGCGCCCATCGCGCTGCTGCAGGCCAACCTCGCGGCGATGCAGCAGGAGCATTACGGGCGCGTGGTGCTGGTGTCGACCCGCGCCGTGCTCGGGCTCGCGAAGCGCACCGTCTATTCCGCGACCAAGGCCGGACTCCTGGGCCTCGCGCGCACCTGGGCGCTCGAGCTCGGCGCGGCGGGGATCACGGTCAACGTCGTGGCGCCCGGGCCGATCGGCGAGACCGAGGTCTTCGAGAGCCTGATTCCGAAGGACAGCCCCAAGCTTCCCCGGATCATCCAGTCGATTCCCGTCGGGCGTCTCGGCCGGCCGCAGGACGTGGCGCGCGCGGTGCTCTTCTTCACGTCGCCGGACGCGGATTTCGTCACCGGCCAGACGCTGTTCGTCTGCGGCGGCACCTCCGTTGGAAGCATCGTCTACTGATTCGCGGCAGCGAGGACATCACGGACATGGCAACGAACACGCTGGCGCGACTGGCCGCGGAACTCTCGAGCGGCCGCATCCGCGTCGTGGACCTGACGCAGACGCTGGCGCCCGAGTTTCCGCAGATCGTTCTGCCGCCGGAATTCGGGCAGGCGCGGCCCTTCCGCATCGACGAAGTGTCGCACTACGACGAGCGCGGCCCGGCCTGGTACTGGAACAACTTCTCCTGCGGCGAGCACACCGGCACGCATTTCGACGCGCCGATCCACTGGATCTCCGGCCGCGACCTGCCGAACAACGCGACCGACACGATCCCGGTGCAGGAGCTGATCGGCCCCGCCTGCGTGCTCGACTGCTCGCGCGAGGCCGCGGCGGATCACGATTTCCTGCTGACGGTCGACTTCGTTCGGCGCTGGGAGCGACGTCACGGGCGCATCCCCGAGCGGTCCTGGGTGCTGATGCGCACCGACTGGTCGAAGCGCCGCGACCCGGTCGAGTACCAGAACCTCGACGAAACCGGCCAGCACACCCCGGGTCCGGACGCGGCGGTGGTCCGCTTCCTCGTCGAGGAGCGCGACGTCATCGGCTTCGGCTCGGAGGCGATCGGCACCGATGCGGGGCAGGGTTTTCACCTGAAGCCTCCTTACCCGTGTCACTACTACATGCACGGCAACGGCCGCTACGGCCTGCAGTGCCTGACGAATCTCGACCTGCTGCCGCCGACGGGTGCGGTCATCTTCTGCCCGCCGCTCAAGATCCGCCAGGGCTCGGGCAGCCCGCTGCGCGTCCTCGCGCTCATCGAGGAGGCTGCGTCCCGGAGCGATCGCAAGCGCCCGGCTAGCCGCGCGGCCGGCGCGCGGCAGCGCTGAACCGGCGGAGAAACAGCCGTGTCGATGTGGCGTCCACCCGAACGCGTCCGTCACGATGCGCGCCCCGGACGCTGGCCCACCGCCGATGAGGCCGCCGCGTCGCGACTCTTCACCCCGTTGCGTGTCGGAGCTCACGAGCTGCCGCATCGTGGCTGGGTACCGGCCATGGTGCCGTGGCGCGCGAACGAGGACGGCGTCGTGTCACAGAACGTGCTCGACTGGTACGCGCGCTTCGCGCGCGGCCGTCCGGCGGCGCTCGTCGTCGAGGCGACCGGGATCCGCGACGTGCCGAGCGGGCCGCTGCTGCGCATCGGCGACGACCGATTCCTTCCCGGGCTCGCCGAGCTCGTGCGGACTGTCCGCGAAGAAAGCGGCGGGGAGACGCGTCTCTATATCCAGGTGATCGACTTCCTTTCGATCCGGCGGCGTCCCGATCCGCTCAAGTACTTCGAGCGCTACCTGGCGGTGACCAGGCGACATCGCCAAGCTCTCAAGCCTGGAGGGAGCGGCGGACGACGAGGTGCGCGCGCGGCTCGCGACGCTCGATCCGACCGCACTCGAAGCGGTCCTCACGGAAGGTGAGATCGAATCGCTGCGCTTCGGTCACCGCGAGCGGGTGACGGACCTCGATCACGAGCACATCCGACGTCTGCCCGAGACGCTGCCGGCCGCGTTTGCCGCCGCTGCGGTCCGCGCGCGATCGGCCGGCTTCGACGGCGTCGAGCTGCACTTTGCGCACGCCTACACGATGGCCTCGTTTCTCTCCGCCACGAATACGCGCGGCGACGGCTACGGAGGGTCCCGCGAGCAGCGCGTGCGGCTGCCGCTCGAGGTATTCGCCGCCGTGCGGACCGCGGTGGGCGCCGACTACACGGTGGGCTGCCGGATGCTGGCGGAGGAGTGCATCGCCGGCGGCAACGGCGTCGACGATGCGGCCTGGTTCGCGGCGCGGCTTGCGGCGGCGGGCATGGACTTCATCTCGTTGTCGCGGGGCGGCAAGTTCGACGACGCGCGGCAGCCGAAGGTCGGCGAGGCCGCCTATCCCTACACCGGCCGCAGCGGCTACGAGTGCATGCCGTCGTATTACTCCGATGCACGCGGCCCCTATGGCCGAAATCTCCTTCCGTCCGCGGCGGTGCGCAGTGCCGTGCGTGCCGTCGGATGCGACACACCGATCGTGGTGGCCGGCGGGATCCACGGTTTCGAGCAGGCGGAAGCCGTCCTGCGCGAGGGCCAGGCGGACCTCGTGGGTCTCGCCCGGCAGGCGCTCGCCGACCCGGACTGGTTCCGAAAGGTCCGCGCGGGGCGCGGCCGTGAAGTGCGCGTGTGCCTGTACACGAACTATTGCGAGGCGCTGGATCAGCGCCACCGCGAAGTCACCTGTGAGCTCTGGGACCGCGATCGCCTCGCCGAGCCGGGAGTGAAGCTTTCAGCCGACGGCAAGCGCAGGCTGCTGCCGCCCGAATGGGAGTGAGCGTGGAGCGCGCAGCGGTCGAGGTGACGGCGGTGGTCGATGGCGCGCGCTTCGGACCTCACGCGCTCCTGGTGTCCGTGCTTACGACGCTCGCCCTGGTGTTCGACGGCTTCGACATCCAGGCCATCGCATTTGCCGCACCGAAGCTGATGTCGGAATGGGGCATCGACCGGGCGGCGCTCGCACCGATTCTGGCCGCCGGGCTCCTGGGGATGTTCTTCGGCGCGCTCGTGCTCGGGATGGTGGGCGACCGGTACGGCCGTCGCCGCGCGCTGCTCGCGAGCATCGCGCTGATGGCGGTGTCTTCGCTCCTGGCCGCGACCGCGGACGGGCCGGCGAAGCTCGCGACCTGGCGCTTCCTGACCGGCCTCGGGCTCGGCGGCGCGCTGCCGAACGCCGCCGCGCTGATGGTGGAGTTCGCTCCGCTCGCAATCCGAACCGTGGTTGTTGCCATCACCGTTGTCGGTGTGCCTATCGGCGGCATGCTGGGCGCGGCGATCGCGGCCCGCCTCGTGCCGGCGTTCGGCTGGCCGTCCATCTTCCTGCTGGGTGGTGTGCTGCCGGGACTCCTGTTGCTCGCGATGGCGCGGTGGCTTCCGGAATCGCCGCAATACCTCGCGCGCCGGCCGACGCGCGCCCGGGAGCTCGCACGAAGCCTGAACCGCGTGCTGGGAGAGACGCGATACGACGGTTCCGAGCGCTTCACGAACCGCGATGTCACGGCTGGCGGCGAAAAAGCCGGTCCGCTTGCGCTCTTCGGCGCCCCGCATCGCCGCGAGACGCTCGTCATCTGGCTCATCTTCTTTACCAACGTGTTCACCGTGTACTGCTTCTTCAGCTGGACGCCGACGGTGCTCTCCGCGGTGGGTCTGCCGCTCGCGACCGCCTTGCGCGGTCTGCTGCTTTTCAACCTGGGCGGCGTGGCCGGTGCGCTGCTGGGCGGCTGGTGGATGGGCCGCGCGGGATCGCGCCCGGTCCTGCTTACGCTTGCCGGTGGCGCCGCCTTGAGCACGCTCGCCCTTGGCTGGGTCGAGGCCACTCCGCAGGACAACCTCGCACTGATGGCATTGCTGCTCGTCGCCGGCGCCGGCGTCTCCGGCGTCCAGGTGCAGATGTACACCGTCGCCGCGAGCGCCTACCCCACGCAGCTGCGCGCCACCGGCGTCGGCTGGGCACTGGGTACGGCGCGACTCGGCGGCGTGCTGAGTGCCTTCGCCGGGAGCGTGGTGCAGACGCTGGGCACCGGTCTCAGGCCCTTCTTCACCGGCATCGCGCTCGTGATCGTGGCGACCTTCACCGGCATCGTGCTCCTGCGGCGGCATCTGCCGCCGCGACGCTGAAATGAAAATTGGCTCGGAGCCATTTTTCTGGGGAGCCATTGCTCCGTTCAGGCGGCGTCGTGGAAGATGAGCCCGAGCGTGTGGCGGTGACCCGAACGGAGCCGGCTCACCCCGTGACGCATCCGGACGCGATATACACCGCGCGACCCCCGGACGGGCCGCTGGTTGACAGCGAACACGACCGCATCGCCCTGCGACAGCGAAACGACGTCGGCGCGTGATTGCATCCTCGGACGCTGCTCGGTGAGTACGAACTCGCCACCGGTGAAGTCGCGCCCTGGCTGCGACAGCAGGATCGCAACCTGCAGCGGAAAGGCGTGTTCGCCGTACAGATCCTGGTGCAGGCAGTTGAAGTCGCCGGACCCGTAGCGCAGCAATAGCGGCGTCGGCTGCCGCTGACCGGCCGCGTGGCAGCGCTCGAGGTACGAGGCATGCTCATCGGGAAAGCGATCCTCGAGCCCCGTCGCCTCATGCCAACGATTTGCGATCCGGGCGAGGTGTCGGTACAGGCTGGTTCTCAGCGTCGCGACGAGCCTGGGCAAGGGATAGCAGAAGTACTTGTACTCGCCGCGGCCGTAGCCGTGGCGGGCCATGACGACGCGGCTGCGAAACAGGTCAACGGCTTCGTAGAGCGCGGTCAGCTCCGTGCATTCCGTGGCGGTCAGCAGCCGTTCAATGACCCCATGACCCTGGTCGTCAAGACCCTGGCGAAGGCGCGCCCAGTCGCAGGCGTCGATCCGCTCTTCGACCGGCGCGGACGGCAGGAACGACAGTCTCGAGGCACTCACGATGGCCCATCTTCGGACGCGGGGGTCGCTCAGGCATCCCGTTTCTTGCGCCGGAATCAGCTCGACGCGCTGAAATCCGGCAGCGAGGACCCAAGCGTCACGACGCGCTCCGGCGCGATCCTGAAGATTACGCGCACATCGCCTTCCTGATTGAACGGGTACTTGTCCACACCCAGGTAGAGTCGTGCCAGTTCATCGATGTGTTCGTCGGCGCCCTCCTCGGTCTCGTCGACCACGGTGCCGCGCACTTCCAGCCATCGGGTGTCGTCCCTGGGATCGACGATCAGGATCGTCACCGTCCGTCGTCGAGACATGTTGCGGTACTTCTGGCGGCCCTTTTCAGTGTTCACCAGGATGTGCGTGCCGTCGAAGCTGCACCAGACGGGCTGGACCTGCGGCGTGCCGTCACTCATCAGCGTCGCCAGCGACACGACGATGGGTCGGTCGAGCAGGTCGCGGAACTCTTCGGGGATCTTGTTCATATCGATACCTCAGCCCGTATTCGTCTGCGATCGCGAGTGCCCGGTGCAGACCAGACTGCCTAACCCGCGATCCCGGCAGGCGGCCTCGTCGATCGCCAGACGGTCAGCCTGAGCTCGTAGAAGCGGGTTCCAGGCAAGTGAGAGCTGCCATATGCCGGTATCTCGGTGAAGCCGAGCTTGCGGTAGAGCGCCTGAGCCGCCGCCATGCCGGCAAGCGTATCCAATCTGAGCGCGCTGTAGCCAGCACGGCGGGCCGCTTCGATGGCCGCCTCGATTAGATCCTTGCCCAATCCCCGCCCGCGAAACTTAGGGCGCACATACAGCCGTTTCATCTCTCCGGCTTGATCGTCGATGCGACGGAGCGCAACGCAGCCCGCCGTGTCACCGTCGATTTGCGCAATGAGCAGCGTGCCGTGTGGCGGCACATACGGCGATGGCAGGGCGTCCAGCTCGGCGGCGAATCCCTGGTACGCGAGGTTCACGCCAATCGCATCGGCGTACTCACGAAAGAGTTCCCGTGCAATCGCGGCTTGCTCCCGCCTTTCGATGGGTAGGAGGGTGGTTGAACCCGGCATGGTCGTCGACAGCGCGTCGAGTTCGCTGATCAAGTCGGGTCTTTGAGCTCGACGACGATCAGACGGATAGTGGTCGTGCCAATGTTCTCGGCCCAATGGGTGAGGGGCTCGCGATACAGGGTGTCGCCTGTCACGAGCTCGTACTCGCTTGTCTTGCCATCGGTCCCGTGGCTACGAATCCTGCCGCCGGCGATGACATGGACGACGTACGCAGGGTGCGAATGGAGCTGCTCCCTCTCGTCCGGTTTGAGCACGGCTTCGAGCACCCGCACACGACTGTTCTCGAGCTTGACGCGAATCGTCTTGGCATTCACGACGGCCGGATCCTGGGCCAGGGCATCCCCGGGGCCGGCGAGCGCCAGCAACCCGCTTGCCGCGGCTGCCAACAGCAAAGACTTGGTTCGATTCATGCGTCCTCCCTTCAAGCAGTCCTCACACCACCCGCCCGCGTCGCCCACCCCGCAGGAAATCTTCCACGTTCGCCGCCATCTCGTCGATGCAGCGCTGCCGTGCCTCGCGAGCGCCCCAGGCGACATGCGGGGTCACGATCAGGTTCGGGATGTCGGCCGCGAGCAAGGGATCGCCATCGACCGGGGGTTCCCGGGGGAGCACGTCGATCGCCGCGCCGCCCAGCCGCCCCGCGCGCAACGCGTCGGCGAGCGCCGCCCCGTCCACCAGCGCGCCGCGGGCGGTGTTGATCAGCACTGCGTCGGGTTTCATTACCGCCAGCTCACGCGCGCCGATCAGCCCGGTGGTTGCCGGCGTGAGAGGGCAGTGCAGGCTCAGCACGTCAAGCGCCGGCAGCAGCTGCTCGAGTGCGACCCGTCCGGGTTGCGGCTCGCCCCCCGGACGGTTGGCGATGGCGAGGCTCCATGCCGAACTGCCTGCGCCGCCCGCCCGACCGCGCGGCCGAGCGTGCCGTAGCCCACGATGCCGAACCGCCGGCCGGTGAGCTCGCGGATCGGATAATCGAGCAGGCAGAACTGCTCGCCTTTCTGCCAGGCGCCCGAACGCACGAGCGCGTCGTATTCGCGCAGCCGGTGGGTGAGCAGGAGCAGCGTGCCCAGCACGTGCTGCACGACCGAAGCCGTGCAGTAATCGCGCAGGTTGCACACGGCGATGCCGCGGTGCCGGGCTGCCTCGAGATCGACGTTGTTGGTGCCGGTCGCGGCGAGCGCGATCAGCTTCAACGTCGGAGTGGCGGCGATGGCCTCGCGCGTGATCCGGAGCTTGTTGACGAGAACCACGCCGGCACCGTCGATCGCCCGTGCGACGTCGTCCTGCGTCGTCTGCGGACGAAGCGTGAGGTCCGGAAGCGCGCGACGCAGTCGCGACGGATCGAGGTCGTCCCGATAGCTCACGGTCGCGAAGTCAAGAAAAACGGCCCGCATGGCTCAGGCCCTCAGGGGCAGGGGATAGATAACTGAGACCTGGAAAGCGTTTTCGTGGCAAGGACTTACGCTTGTCAAGCGCCGGCCGCCCGGAGCCGGTAGACTAGCGCGGCTTTTTAACCCCCTCCCGCCCCGGTAAGTCAAGAATGGACATCGCATCGCCCGAGCGCGTCGAGCACGCGCCGATCAACTGGGTTACGACCATAGTCTTCACCCTGACGCCCCTCGTCGCGCTGACCGTCGTACCCTGGTACGGCGTCGTGCACGGCTACAGCCTTGCCGCGTGGCTCGCCTTCGTTCTCGTCCTTGGCGCGACCGGCATGGCGATCACCTCCGGCTATCACCGGCTGTGGGCGCATCGAACCTACCAGGCCCACTGGTCGGTGCGGCTGGTGTACCTGTTCTTCGGAACGATGGCGCTGCAGCAGAGCGTGCTGATCTGGGCATCGCAGCACCGCATGCACCATCGCTTCGTCGACGATGTGGACCGGGACCCGTACAGCGCAAGGCGCGGCTTCTGGTTCTCGCACATCGGCTGGATCCTGCGCAACTATCCGAGCGGCGAGCCGGACTTCACCAATGCCAAGGATCTGCAGCGCGATCCGATGATCGCGTTCCAGCACCGCTGGTACGTGCCGCTGGCGGTCGGGCTCAATTTCGCCGTGCCGCTCGCCATCGGCTTCGCGGTGGGCGATCCGATCGGCGTCTTCCTGCTGGCGGGAGTGCTGCGCCTGGTGGTCAACCACCATTTCACGTTCTTCATCAACTCGCTCGCGCACATGTGGGGCTCGCAGCCGTACACGGACGAGAACACGGCGCGAGACAACGGCGCGCTTGCCCTTCTGACCTACGGCGAGGGCTATCACAACTTCCACCACATCTTCCAGAACGACTACCGCAACGGCGTCCGCTGGTGGCAGTACGACCCGAGCAAGTGGTTGATCGCCGCGCTGTCGTGGATGGGTCTTGCAAGCGACCTGAAGCGCGTGCCCGACATGTGGATCCAGCGCGCGCAGCTCGCGATGCAGTTCAAGCGCATGGAGCGCGCGATGGAGAAAAAGCGTGCCCACCCGCAGGATGAGCACTTCGAGCGGCTGAAAGCGCGGCTCAGTGAGGAAGCGGCGGCGTTCCGCAAGTCGCTCGAGGAATGGGCCCAGGTGCGCGACGAATGGGTCGGCGACCGCAAGCGACGGTTGCTGCAGAAGTGGGAAGAAGCGAGCTTCCGTTCCCGGCTGCGCGAGATCGAGCGTGGGCTTCGCATGCAGCGCCGCCGGCTGCGGATCATGACCAAGGCCTACGCCTGATCGCTCAGGGTTCCCGGCGGCCCGCCGCCTGCTGCGCGTCCTGCATTAAACCGGTCAACGCCGTGCGGTCGAGGTATCGACCGCGCAGCACGACGCCGTCGATCGCGCGCGTCGCCGAGATGTCCTCGAGCGGGTTGCGTGCGAGGATGAGCAGGTCGGCCGCCTTGCCGGCTTCGACCGAGCCATGGCGTTTCTCGAGCCCGAAGTACTTCGGGCCGGCCAGGACGGCCGACTGAAGCGCCTGCAAGGGAGTGAGTCCGCATGCGACGAACAGGGACAGTTCCTCGTGCAGGCCGATCCCGGGATAGTTGAACGAGTTCAGGTAACCGGCGTCCGTCCCCGCCAGTATGGTCACGCCTGCGGCTTGCAGCATGGGCAGCACCGCGGCGACCTGCGCGTAGCGGCGATGACGGCGCTCGATCGCGGCCGCATCGTCCCGTGATGCGCGCTCGACCCGCCAGGCATACGTCGCACGGAGCCCGGGACCGATGTAGGCCAGGAAGGGGTCGCTGCTGTGATCCTCGCGATCGAGAAACGCGATGATCCGGCTGCCGTCCAGGGTCGGCGTAACGAACGTGCCACGCGCGGCCAGCCTCCGATACACAGCCATCGCGTAGTCGCGGTCGAAGTCGACGGCCAGTCTTTCCGAGGCCGCGGCCGGGCTCAGCCGTCCGGCGGCGTACTCCGTCGCGACTGCCGCCTCGGCGGTCGAGCCGGCCCTGAAGACATACTCGAGGTGCTCGATTGCGGTCAGGCCGGCCGCGGTGACCTGCTCGACGGTAAGCGACATGGGGACGTGCGCCGAAGTTCGCAGTCCGCGTCGCGTGGCTTCGCGGACGGCGTACAGATAGGTTTCGGGCGTCAGGGTGTTGTCAGTGATCTTGACGAAGTCGACACGCATCGACTGCAGGCGGTCGAGGGCCGCGTCCACTTCGGCGGGTGTTCCCACCTCGATTGTGCCCTTCCAGAGCGGACGATATCCCTCGAGCTTTGGTCCGGACGTAAATATCGTCGGGCCGAGCAGGGTGTTGCCTGCGATTTCGTCCCGCCACGCGAGTACGTGTTGCGAGAGATCGCCCGCCGCGTCGCGGACCGTGGTCACGCCGTGCGCAACGTAGAGCGGCAGCAGCGCCTTGTTCTCGGCGACGAGCTCCTCGCCGCCACCGAAGTGCACGTGCATGTCCCAGAGCCCCGGCATCACGAATTGGTCGGCGGCATCGATCGTGTGCGCGGCATCGAAGCGCCGACCCAGCTCGTCATCGCCGGTGGCGACGATCTCGCCGGCCCGCACGGCGATGGTCCGGTCCGGCTGCAGGGTCCCATCGCGAACGTCGACAATCGTCGCCGATCGGATCAGCAGATCGGCGCGTTCCGGTGGCGGGGAGTCGGCCGCCGTCGTGCCCGCGAGCCCGAGCAGCAGCAAGGCAACGGCCGAACGAACGGACAGGATGATTTCGCCCCCGCTCAGTCGCGGAAATTGCTGTACTGAAGCGGCATGTCGAAGCCGCCCTTGCGCACGAGCGCGATCGCTGACTGGAGGTCGTCGCGGCTCTTGCCGGAAACGCGCACCTGCTTGTCCTGGATTGCGGCCTGGACCTTGAGCTTCGAGTCCTTGATGAGCCGCTGGATCTTCTTCCCGAGCTCCGTGTCGACCCCCTGGCGCAGCGTGACGATCTGCTTCGCGGTCTGACCGGTAATCACCGGCTCGTCGACTTTCAGGCAGGCGAGGTCGATGCCGCGCTTGGCGAGCTTGAGCCTCAGGATCTCGAGCATCTGCTTGAGCTGGAAGTCTGCCTGCGCTTTCATTGTCACGACCGCGCCCTGCTGCTCGAATGCGGCCCCCGTGCCCTTGAAGTCGAAGCGTTGTCCGACTTCGCGGCTCGCCTGGTCGACCGCGTTGGTCACTTCGTGCAGGTTGACTTCGGAGACGATGTCGAATGAGGGCATGACTCAACCCATGTGCAGGCCGCCGTTCAAGGAGAAGTCCGCGCCGGTGGCGAAGGCGGACTCGTCGGAGGCGAGCCAGGCGACGATCGAGGCGATCTCCTCGGGCTCGCCCAGGCGCTTGACCGGGATCGTGCCCACGATCGTCGCAAGGATCTCGGGCTTGACCGACCGCACCATCTCCGTGCCGATATACCCGGGCGAGACCGTGTTGACGGTCACACCGCGGCCGGCGACCTCCTGCGCGAGCGCCATCGTAAAGCCGTGGATGCCGGCCTTGGCGGTCGAGTAGTTCGTCTGCCCGAACTGGCCTTTCTGGCCGTTGACCGAGGAGATGTTGATGATTCTCCCCCAGCCGCGATCGAGCATTCCATCGATCACCTGCTTGGTGACGTGAAACAGGCTGTTCAGGTTAGTCTCGATGACCTGGTGCCACTGCTCGTTGGTCATCTTGCGGAACGTGCCGTCGCGGGTGATGCCGGCGTTGTTGACCAGGATGTCGATGTCGCCGGCGTCGCGGCGAGCGCGCTCGACCGCCTCGCGCGTCGAGTCCCAGTCGCCGACGTTGCCCGCGGCGGAATAGACCTCGTGTCCCTCGGCGCGCATCTCCGCGAGCCACCGCTCCCGTCGCGGCGAGCCCGGCCCGCAGCCCGCGATGACGACGTGCCCCGCCGTGCAGAGCCGCCGGCAGATCGCCGTGCCGATGCCACCCATGCCGCCGGTGACCAGCGCCACCCGTCGTGTGCCGTTCATGGGGACATTCTCCATTTCGCCTGCCGTGGTTGTCGATGCGCCATCGAAATGGAGAACGTCCCCATTTTCATCTCAAAGCACGGCGTCGGGGTTGCGGACGGCCTGGAGGCGGGCCGCGCCCGTCGCCGAGGACCAGATCTCGCCGTCGAGCGCACCGCGCGCGTCCACCGTGGCGCGCAACAGCACCGCGGTTTGGCCGTCGAAGCTCGACAGGTAGAGATCCCCGTCATGGATCTCGCCGACCAGCAGCGGACCGTCCGCATCGCGTGTGCGGATGCGGCCGGCCACCCGGTCGTAGCGCTGCAGGAACTCGGCGACCGCCGGCGTGCCCTGCGCCCCGTCGTGCTGCACGACGGCGGACCAGCGGCCCTGCACGTCGGCGTTGTCCGTGAGCGGCTCCTCGAAAAAGTGATACGTCTCGCCGTACTCGGCGCGCAACGGCAGCGTCACCGCCGCGCCGGCAGCCTGCGGCAGCGTGAGCTTTCCCGCCAGCACGCGGCGCCGGATCTCGAGCTCGAGCGTGGCCTGCGATCCCGGCAACGAGGCGTGCAGCGTGCGGTCGTCGACGCGGACGTCGTCGATGCGGACCTGATCCTCGCCGTTGACGAGGAAGAGCACGAAGCGATCCGACTCCGTTGCGACGTCGAGCCCGAAGGGCAGCTCGCCCACCGGTGTCTCGAGCGTGGCCCGGTAGCTGCCCGGACGCAGACCGCGGCTCGAAGTAGTCGCAGCCCGCGGACGCGCCGGCCACCGCGACGATCGCGGATGCCGCCGCAAGGAGGCGCCGGCGCAGGACCAGGGTCGTGGACGCAATGCTCACAGCTGCAGCGCGCCCTTGAGCTTGCCGAGGAGCTCATTGCCGCCGTGCTTGCGTACGTGCTCCATGACGATCGGGCCGAACTTCTTCGCCGTGTCGACGTCGACTCCGAGCTCCGCAAACGACGCAGCCAGGCCCGCCCAGCGCCCCGCCGTACTGCGTCCCCCGAGCAGCGAGCCGAGGCCGCCGGCGAGCGAGCTCAGCGTGCTCGGCGGCGGCGCGTTCTTGAGCAGTTTTTCCGCGCCGGGAACGTCACGCACGAACTCCGCGAAGTCGCGGGCGCTCAGGTTCTGCTGACCCGCGCGCAGGATCGCGACCAGGCCGCCCTGAGCCTGCTTGCGATTGACGCCGAGCTTCTTCGTCAGCTCCTTGACCAGGTCATCCATCCGCGAACCCTCCGGCGGCTGCTCACGCCGACCACACGAGCGCGATGTCCTCTACGCCCAGATCCGACTTGCGCGGCCGGACCGTCACCGACTCGATTGCGATCGTCGCCGGATCGAACTGTGCGCTTAAGCGCGCGATCTCGACTTCGAGCTCCGCCTCGACCGCCGCCTCCTGCTCACCGAGGGAGCGCGCATCGGCCTCGGCGTGGCCGACGTCCGCCCGCTCCTTCGAAACGCGACCGATCCGGCGCGCGGCGGTGGACGCCTTGGCGAGCGCGCCTCCACGCCGGCCGCCGAACAAGGCGCCCAGAACGCTGCCGCCCACCGTCAGGACCGACGAAGTGGTCTCGCTGTCGGCCTGGGCACGCTCGCGCTCTATCTTCTGCTGCGCGCGACGCTGCCGATCCTCGATGGCCGCGAGCTTCTTCGCGTATCGGCCGCGCAGCTCGTCGATCGCGGCGTCGCGGCGCTCGCGCAGCTCCTGGACGAGCAAAGCGCGGAAATCGCCTTCCGTGCCGCCCGGGGCCGCCGTGCGCTTGAGCGCCGGACAGCGGAACACCAGAAGGGCCGAGGCGCGGTACACGTGATCGGCGAGTGCGGTCGACCAGCCCTTGTACGCTCGCGGCGAGAGCACGTCGCCCGGGGCGTCCGCGAAGCTCGCCCCTTCGGCAGGCGCGTCGCGCAGCTGGATCGCCGACTCGTCGAACACCTGGGCGGCGTCCCAGTCCGGGCCGGCGCCATCGGCGGGGGCGAGGTAGTAGCGGGTCTCCCAGGCGTCGAGCCCCGTCTTCGCATCGACGAAGTGGGTGCGGACCCGCGCTCCGACGTGCGCCCGATACGCGGGAGCGCGATCGTCATCGGCAACCAGAAATCGCTCGACGACTCCGGCTTGGACAATGGGCCGCGATCGCGTGGGCGTTGCCGCAGCGGCGTTGGCGGCGCGAGCAGGTGCGGGAGTCGATCCAGCCTCCGGTGCCGCGGGTGTCGCCACCGGCGCCGCCGATGCCGAGAGCGTCCGGATTTCCACGAGCGTCAGTGGGCCGCGCAGGTAGGACATCGCCCAGCGTGTCCGGAACAGCGTCGGCGCGTCCTCGTGGACGTTGCGCATGAGGAACGTGCGCTGCGTCAGGTTGGCCATCATCGACGCGAGGCCCGTGCGGTCGAGGCCCTTGGCCGCCTCCGTACCGAGCAAGCCCTCGATGACGCGATCTCGATCACGCTCGGTCTGCAGCCGACCGATGAACCAGGTACCGGCGTTGCCCAGACCCTTGTAGTCGAGATCCACCGGGTTCTGCGTGGCGAGGACCACGCCGATGCCAAAGGCCCTCGCCTGCTTCATCAGCGTCAGGATCGGCGGCTTCGATGGCGGCATCGCGACCGGCGGGACGAATCCTGCGATCTCGTCCATGTAGAAGATCGCGCGCAGGCTCGTCGTGCCGGACTGACGGCGCATCCACGCGACGAGCTCGTTCGCCACCAGCGTGACCACGAACATCCGCTCGGCATCGTTCAGGTGCGCGATCGAGATGATGGAGATGCGCGGCTTGCCGTCCGGCGTGTGAAGCAGGCGCTGGATGTCGAGTGGCTCGCCCGCGAGCCAGGCCGCGAAGCCCGGCGAGGCCAGCAAGCCGTTGATCCGCAGGGCGAGCTCGGTGCGATCCTTCGCGGGGAAGAAGCTCTCGACGTCGAAGACGCCCACCTTGTCGAAAGGTGGCTTCTGCACCTGGCCGATGAGAGAGGCGAGGTCGGGGCTCTCGCCCCTGCGCCAGGCCGCGTCGAGTATCGCCGCGAGCAGGATGTGCTCGCGGCTCCGGATCGGGTCGGCCTCGATGCCGAGCAATCCGAGCAGACCGGATACCGATCCGGCGATGCGCTCCTTGAGCGCCGTGGCATCGTCGAGCACGCCCGCCGCGGGGGCGGCGAAGGACCGCAGCACCGACAGTGGCTTTCCCGCCTCGGATCCGGGCGTGTAGATCGAGATGTCGGCCGCCGCGCGCAGCCGGCGAATGCGCTCCCCGTCCTGGCCCCACTCGGCAAGACCCTTGCGCCAGGTCTCGGCGGTTGCCGCGGCGAACTCCGCCACCCCCTGGCCCTTGCGCGCCGCCTCGCCGGGATCCACCCAGGGCTCGAAGTCGGCGGCCTTGAGATCGGGAAAGGTCAGCAGAAGGTTGCCCAGGTCGCCCTTCGGATCGACGACGATCGCGGGCACGGCGTCGAGTGCAGCTTCCTCGAGCAGCGAGAGGCAAAGCCCGGTCTTGCCGCTGCCGGTCATGCCGATGCAGACGGCGTGCGTCGTCAGGTCCCGGGAGTCGTACAACAAGCGCCGGTCCGGGCGCCTTGTCTTCCGGGTTGAACTCCCTGCCCAGGTAGAAGACGCCCAGCTTTTCGTAATCCGGGAGACCCATGTCGCGATTCTAGCGAGAAAGCGGCTTTCGGGCGATCCGCGCCAGGACCCGGGGCTCTTGAAACCGGAATGTCACCGGCATGCGACTGACACTGTGACCGCCCGTTCCTAGCATGACCCGACGCGTCGCCGACGCCTGCGCGGTTCCCCCATGTCCATCGAGCTCGACCAGGTCACCAAGCGCTACCAGTCCGTCCCGGTAGTGAACGACGTATCGATCGAGGTCGCCGAAGGCGAGTTCCTCGTGCTGCTCGGGCCGAGCGGCAGCGGCAAGAGCACCCTGCTGCGCGCGATCGCCGGCCTCACCGAGATCGACCGCGGACGGGTCTCGCTGCACGGCCGCGACGTCACGCTACGTCTCGGCGCGCGAGCGCGAGGTCGGCTTCGTCTTTCAGCACTACGCGCTGTTCCGGCATATGACCATCGGCGAGAACATCGAGTTTGCGCTGCGCGTCCGCCATACACGGGCGGCGGAGCGCCGTGCGCGCCGCAAGGAGCTGCTGCAGCTCGTCGCGCTCGAAGGCATGGACGACCGCCTGCCCGCGCAGCTCTCCGGCGGCCAGCAGCAGCGCATCGCGGTCGCGCGCGCGCTCGCTCATCGCCCCAAGGTGCTCCTGATGGACGAGCCCTTCGGTGCGCTCGACGCCAAGATCCGCGAGGAGCTGCGCCGGACCATCCGGCAGATCCAGCGCGAGCTCGGCATCTCGACGATCCTGGTGACCCACGACCAGGAAGAGGCCTTTGCGCTCGCGGACCGCATCGGCGTGATGCACCAGGGACGCCTGCTCGAATGTGGCCGCCCCGACGACCTCTATACGCGCCCGGCGACGCGTTTCGTGTCGACCTTCCTCGGTGCCGCGAACCTGCTGCTCGGCTATCGGGCCAAGGATGGCATCCGCTTCGTGCCGCCCGCGGATGCGGGCCCGCGGTCTGCCGCGCCGGTGCACGAGATCGTCACGGTGCTGCGACCCGAAGAAGTCGAGCTGGCGGCCGGTCCGAAGGAGGTCCGGTCGACCTTCGTCGGTCATGCGCGCGTCGAGGAGGTCTTGTTCGGCGGCGCCGTGGAGCGGCTGCGCGTGCGGATGCTCGACGGCGGCACCCTGGCCTCGGCCGTACAACGGCCCGACGCGCCGACCAACGGGACGCTCATCGAGGTGACGCGGACACTGCCCGAGAAGCGCCTGCTGCCCGTGACGCCCGGCCAGCGCGTCGCGCTCGGCGCACGGCGTATCCACGTTCTGCCGACGCCGGTGTCGAGCTTCAGCGCCGTCGCGACCACCGAGGAGGACTGCGCACGCCTCGCGGAGGCACCGCTGTTGCAGGCGTTGTCGACCCGCATGCTCACCCGCATCAACCATCGCATCGAGCCCGCCGTCGGCCAGCCGCCGAACGGCAAGCCTCTACGCGCCATCGCTCCGCCGGGCGTGGCCGCCGTCGAATCCGGACCCGGCGGCGCCGCGCGCGTCGAATGGCTGCTGCGCCACGGCGCCTCGCAGGTGCTCTGCCTCGATCCCTCGCGGCCGGTGCCTGTGCGGGTCGTGATCCACGCCGCATCGGATGCCGCGCTGCGGCCGACGCTGGCCGTCGCGTCGAGCCTGCTGCGCAATCTGCCGGCGGAAGCGATGTTCCTCGACATCCAGCCCACGGAAATGCCCGACGACGAGCGCGCCGCACAGCTGCGTCATCTGCTCGATGCGCGCTCCGAGGCCGCTGCGGTACACGGGCTCGACGTGCGGACCGAGCTGCGCTACGGAGACGCCGCAGACGAGCTCGGCAAGGAGCTCGGAGCAGACGATGCCGCGCTCCTGATCGTCGGCCTGCCGCTCGCGGCGGCCGCCGACACCTGGCAGCGGCTGCGCCCGATCGCGAGGCTGCTGGACGCGCGCGGCGGCGACCCGGTCCTGATCGTGCGCGCCGCCACATGAGCCGCTTCCGGCAGCCCAGCATCCTGCCCGGCTTCGGGCTGACGCTCGGCTTCACCACGTTCTTCCTGAGCGCGATCGTCCTGATCCCGCTCGCGGCACTGATCATCAAGGGCAGCTCGCCCGGATTTGCGGAGCTGAAGGAGATCCTGCTCGACCCACGAGCGATCGCCTCCTATCGCCTGAGCTTCGGCGCCGCGCTCCTCGCAGCCGTAGTCAACGCCGTGTTCGGCTTCATCGTCGCGTGGACCCTGGTGCGCTACGAGTTCCCAGGGCGGCGCCTCGTCGATGCGCTGATCGATCTGCCGTTCGCGCTGCCGACCGCGGTGTCGGGCATCGCGCTGACGGCGGTGTTCGCGCCGAACGGCTGGCTCGGGGAGAAACTCGCGGGGTTCGGCGTGCAGGTCGCCTATACCTGGGTCGGCGTGGTCGTGGCGTTGATCCTGATCGGCCTGCCCTTCGTCGTCCGATCGGTGCAGCCGGCGCTGATCGAGGTGCAGCGCGACCTCGAGGATGCCGCCGAGACGCTCGGCGCCAGCCCCTGGCAGATCTTCCGCCGCATCATCCTGCCCGCGGTCCTGCCGGCGCTCCTCACGGGGTTCACGCTCGCGTTCGCGCGCGGCATCGGCGAGTACGGCTCGGTCGTGTTCATCTCCGGCAACCTGCCGATGAAGACCGAGATCACGCCGCTCCTGATCGTCATCAAGCTCGAGCAGTTCGACTACCGCGCTGCCGCGGCGCTCGGTCTCGCGATGCTGGTGATGTCCTTCGTGATGCTGTTCGCGATCAACCTCGTGCAGGCCTGGGGGCGCCGCCGCCAGGTGGCGGCGGGTCGCTGATGGCGGGCGCCGCGCACATCGTCGAGGAGCGCCGTCGCGTGTCGAAACGCGTGCGCGTCGCGCGCGCCGCGCTGATCCTGGTGGCGGTCAGCTTCCTCGGCCTGCTGCTCATCGCTCCGCTCGCCATGATCCTGATCCAGGCGCTCGCCAAGGGCCTGGGTGTCTTCGTCGGCAGCTTCTCCGACCCGGATACGATCGCAGCCATCAAGCTGACCCTGCTCACCGCTGCGATCGTCGTGCCGGTCAACACCGTGTTCGGCATCTGCGCCGCGTGGGCCATCGCCAAGTTCGAGTTCAAGGGCAAGAGCCTGCTGATCACGCTGATCGACCTGCCGTTTGCGATCTCGCCGGTGATCGCCGGTCTCGTCTTCGTGCTGCTGTTCGGGGCGCACGGCTGGTTCGGCGCCTGGCTGCAGGAGCGCGACATCTCGATCATCTTCGCGCTGCCGGGCATCATAATCGCCACCTTGCTGGTGACCTTCCCCTATGTGGCGCGCGAACTGATACCGCTGATGCAGCAGCAGGGCAGCGACGAGGAAGAAGCGGCCATGACGCTGGGCGCGGGCGCCTGGACGACGTTTCTCCGCGTGACGCTGCCCAAGATCCGCTGGGCGCTGCTGTACGGGATCATCCTGTGCAACGCGCGGGCGATGGGCGAGTTTGGCGCGGTGTCCGTGGTCTCGGGGCACATCCGCGGGCTCACGACCACCATGCCGCTGCACGTCGAGATCCTCTACAACGAGTACGACTTCGTCGGCGCGTTTGCCGTCGCATCCCTGCTCGCCCTGCTCGCCATCCTGACGCTCGTCATTAAGACGCTCGTCGAGTGGCAGTCCGCGCGGCGGACGGGCTGAGCCGTGCGCCGCCTGCCGATAATGCGAGTATTTGATCTGCGCGAGCGGCGTGCGGGCCCGATGACGCTCGGTCGCATGCTGGCGCTCGCCATGGGCAGTCTCGCGGTCGCGGTGTTGGCGGGCCTGTGGTGGCTGTCCGCCGGGCTGCTGCGCGACCAGGCGGAGGAGCAGGCGCTGGCGCGGGTCCGGGTCGCAGGACTGGCCGCGCGCGATCAGATTCGCCGCTACAGCGAAGACGGCCTCGTAGCGGCGCGGTTGCTGGCCAGCCGTCCCACCCTGAAGCGACTTGTCCTCGAGGGGCGACCCGAGCCGCTCGTTCCGTTCCTGCAGCGCTTCTGCGCCACGAGCGCGCTCGATTCCTGTGCTGTGCTCTATCGGGCACAGCCGATCGCGGCTTCCGGGCTGAACCTCCCCCTGGCCGCGATCCTGGCGGCGGCCGATGAACAGGGCGAGCGGGTCCTGCTGGCCGACCCGGCGGCGCCCGACGGGTTGATCGGCTCCGTCGTTGCGGTGCCGGACCTGCCCGACGTTCGAGTGATCGTCGCACGCATGCTCGACGATCGCCTCGAACGGGCGATCCGTACGGAGACCGGCGAGGACGTGCGGCTGCTGCAGCTCACGAACTGGATAGACACCGTCGACGAGCCGATGCGCGAGCTGCATTCCGCGGCGCTGACCGACGGTGAGTTCAACGCCCGACGGATCGACAGTCTCGACGTATATGCCGCAAGCGTGCCGGTGCTCGCCTCGACGGGCGAGGGCGTGGCGCTGATCGAGGTGCGGCTGCCCGGTCGCCGCCGTGGAGAGCTCTGTCGGGCGCTTCCTGCGTCGCCTCGCGCTGATCGCGCTCGTCGTGGGCTCACTGGCGGTGCTGGCGGGCGTCCTGCTGGGCCGGCGCATCGCACAACCCCTGCGCGCCATCACGCGATCCGCAGTGCGGCTCGGACAAGGCGATTTCTCGGCATCGATCCCGGTCGCCGGCAGCCGCGAGACGCAGGCGCTCGCGCGGACCATGGAGACCATGCGCCGCAACCTGATCGAGCTCACGACGGAGCTGCGCCAGCGCGAAGCGGAGGCGCAAGCCGTACTCACGGGCGTGGTCGAGGGAGTGTTCGCGGTCGATGCCGCGCGCATCATCCGCTACGCCAATCCGCAGGCTGCCCGGATGCTCGGTGTCGAGCCCGGCGAGGTCGTCGGCCGGTTCTGCGGCGACGTGCTGCGACCGATCGGACCGGACGGCAAGCGTCCCTGCGAGACGGACTGCCCGATCCTCCGGGCGCGCGCGGACGGCTCGGGCCGGGCGACCGAGGTGCTCGAGCGCGCCGACGGGTCCCGGCGTACCGTCGTGATCACCAGCGCCGAGTCGGTCGATGGCCTGCAGGTGCAGGTCATGAGGGACGAGACCGAGCTCGAAGCCGTTCGGCGTGCGCGCGACTTCGTGCTGGCGAACATCGCACACGAATTCCGTACACCGCTGGCCGCGCAGCTCGCATCGATCGAGCTGCTGCAGGACGGGCTGGGGCAGATGTCCCCGGAGGAACTTCAGTCGCTGGTGGCCTCGCTGCAGCGAGGCACGCTGCGGCTGACGCGGCTGATCGACAACCTGCTCGAGAGCGTGCGCATCGAGTCCGGCCAGCTCTCCATCCGGCGCCAATCGGTGTCGCTGTCGCAGGTCGTCGAGGATGCGGCCGAGATGCTCGCCGGCCTTTTCACGCAGCGGAGACAGACGCTCGACGTCGCGTCTGCCGACCGACCTGCCGGTGGTGGAAGGCGATGCACCGCGGCTGACGCAGGTGCTGGTCAACCTGCTCGCGAACGCGAACAAGTTCGGGCCCGAGGCAAGCACGATCCGGGTCGGCGGCGAGGCCGACGCCGGGCAGGTCCGCATCTGGGTCGAGGACGAAGGGCCCGGAGCGCCGGGGCTCGAGCAGGCGTCGATCTTCGATCGCTTCTATCGCTCGGCGGACCAGGAGCCGGAACCCCGCGGCCTCGGGCTCGGGCTCTGGATCGTCCGCTCGATCGTCGAGCGGCACGGAGGCACGGTCGCGGCAGGCCAGGGCCGCCGAGGGGCGCACGCGGTTCACGATCACGCTGCCAGCCGCAAAGGACGAGGAATGAAGATCCTCATCGTCGACGACGACCAGGACCTGCTCGCGCTGGTCGGTTTTGCGCTCCGCCAGGCGGGATTCGTCGTCGTCGAGGCCGGGGACTTCGCGGCGGCCATGCGCGTATTCCTCGCCGAGTCGCCCGACCTCGCCGTTCTCGACATCAATCTCCCGGGCGGCAGCGGATTTGCGATCTGCGAGGCGATCCGCACCAAGTCGCGCATCCCGGTGATGATGCTCACGGTGCGCGGCGAGGAGGAGGACGTCGTGCGCGCGCTCGAGCTCGGCGCGGACGACTATCTCACCAAGCCCTTCAGCCCGCGCACGCTGCTGGCGCGGGTCAGGGCGCTGCTGCGTCGCGCCGGCATCGAGGCGAGCGGGGCGATGTCCGCCGGCGAGCTGGCCCTCGATCTCGAGGCGCACTCGCTGCGCATCGCGGGCGCGGAGCCGCTCAGGCTCACCAAGCTCGAGACGCGGCTGCTGCAGATCCTGATCGCAAATGCCGGTCACGTCGTCGGCACCGAGCGGCTGCTCACGCACGTCTGGGGTCACCGCGGCAGCGGCGACCGCCAGCTTCTCAAGCAGCTCGTGCGCCGGCTGCGCCAGAAGATCGAGGCCGATCCCGCGCAGCCGCGCTACCTGCAGACCGAGTCTGGCGCCGGCTACCGACTTTCCCCCTGATCCAAGGGATCTGGTCTATCGACGGGCCATGCCTGCACCAAGCTTGCACACGATCGTCATCGTAGGCGGCGGGTTCAGCGGCACGACGCTGGCAACGCACCTGCTGCGGCGCCCGCATCCGGTGCCGACACGGATCGTCCTGGTGGAGCGCGGGGAGCGGCCCGGGCGCGGTGTTGCGTTCGCGCAGCGCGATTTCCCGTACCTGCTCAATGTTCCGACCGGGCGGATGTCCGCGAATCCGGCTGAGCCGCTCGAATTCCTGCGTTTCCTGCAACGGCGTGAGCCGGACGCCAACGCGGAGAGTTTCGTGCCGCGCGCCTGGTACGGCGACTACCTCCAGGAGTCGCTCGACGCAGCGCGCCTCGCTTCGCCGATCAACGTGCGGCTGGATGTCATCCGCGCAAGCGTGACTGCGGTGCAGCGGCGCCGCCGTGACCTCCCACTGAGAGTGACGCTCGATGACAAGACGGAGCTGCTGGGCGACGCGGTCGTACTCGCCGTCGGCAATCCGCCGCCGCGCCGACTCGCACCGCCCGAAGGCTTCGTCGAACATCCGGCCTACATCGAAGAGCCCTGGAGCATGCCCGCGGCCACCGGTGCGGGCGAGCGGCTGTTCCTCATCGGTACAGGGCTGACGATGGTCGACGTCGCACTGGCCGCCGCGGCGCGCGCGAGTGGCGGCAGCCTCCATGCACTCTCGCGGCATGGCTTGTTGGGGCTGCGCCAGGCGGCCTTCCGCCCGGATGCGCTCCGTGGCAGCGGCGAGGCGGTGATGCTGGCGGCGGCGCCGTCGCCGCGGCGCATGTTGCGGGCAGTCCGGAGCCTCGCGCGAGTGGCTGAAGCCGGTGGCGGCGACTGGCGCGAGGCGATCACTTTCGTACGCAACGTCGCGCCGCACCTGTGGCAGCGCATGTCGACCGCGGATCGCGCGCAGTTCCTGCGCCACGTGCGGCCCTACTGGGACGTTCATCGGCACCGGTTGCCGGAAGCCGCGCTGACCCGCCTGACGCACCTGCGACAGACGGGCCGCCTGCAGGTACACGCCGGGCGCGTCGTTGCGATGCACGTGGAACCTGTGGGTGTGGCGGTCGACTGGCGACCGCGCGGGCAGACCGGACTGAGGCGCACGGTCGTCGATCGCGTCGTCAACTGCACCGGCCCGGACTATGACCTGACCCGCACGCGGGACCCCTTGCTGCGGGCCTGCTGCGCGACGGCCTTGATGGTTGCCGATGCGCACGGCCTCGGGCTTGCGCACCGGCCGCCATGGTGCAGTGATCGATGCCGAGGGCTGGCCGGCCACCAACCTGCACTACCTCGGCCCGATGCTGCGCGCCGATCACTGGGAAGCCACCGCGGCGATGGAGCTCGCGACACACGCGCAGCGGCTCGCCGATCACCTCGCCGAGGGGGCGGGGCGATCGTGCGACGTCACGGGCGCCGCTGCGCGCAGCGCGGCCGGAAAATAAATCCGACCCCGTTTCAGCGGTTCCTAAAATCGCTCCGAGCCGACCGCCGCAGGGAACGGAAGAATTCAGCGAATCCGAGCAACAGGAGCGACAGGAATCCCATCGATCCTCCACCGCCGCCAACGGTCCGGGGCGGTACATCGCTTGCTTCAACCGTCACCGAGACTACCGAACGCGGACCGAGGATCGCCGAACCAGTCGGATTCGACAACTCGACCGTAAAACTCTCGTTTCCTTCCTGATCCGTATCATTGACGATTGCGATCTCAACCAGCTTCGCTTCTTGATCCTGGTCAGCCCAGGAAACCGTCACCGGATCTGCTGCGAAGTCGGAACCCGCCGTCGCCGTACCAGCAACCGAGGTCACGGTCACGGATACCGCACCGTCGACGTAGTAATTGCGGTAAACGAAGAATTGCGCGCGTCCGCCTTCAAAGGCGGTCACATTGGTATCAACCGCAAACTGCCCGGCGGGTGCTCCATCCGGCAGGATACTGGCGACCGCATTCCGCGTGCCGATACCCGCTCCGCCCTGCACGTCGCTCAGTGCGATCGAGAATTGCTCAAATTCTTCGACAGCGCCGGCATCGTCGTGGATCGGCACGACAATTTCCTGTGTACTTGTGTCTCCGTCGGCCCAGGTCAAGACGCGTGAGACTTCGTCGTAGTCCTGCCCGCCGGTGGCCGCTGCCGAATCGCCTGGAATCGTTTCGTAGGCCACACTGACATTGCCTGTCTTGCCGCCCGTGCGCCGCACATTGACGACCATCTGGTCCCCTTCCGCCACCTCGACCAACGGCTGGATGACGCTGACGACGCCTGGGCCGTTGCTTCCGTCGTCGCCGAGAAGCCGAATCACGAAGGGCAAGTCGGAGTGATTGTCGCCGCCTGCGGCGAGCAGGCTGCCATCCTGCCGTACGATCAGGTCATGAATCACAGGTTGCGATCCGTGCTCGGAAGGCAGATCGATCAGAGTCGTGCCGGCGTTTCCGAACGAGAGATCGGGATCGCCGTCGGCCATCAGCCGCATGATCATCGCGCCTTCGCTGTCCGATCCGGCGACCAGGATCTTGTCGTCGTCGGCTACCTCAACTGCGTTTACATCCAGCATCTCCCCGGCAACTGCATCGGCCGTAAACGCGGGATCCGCCGCTCCGGTTGCCAGCAGGCTCGCAGCAAAGCCGTGTCCCCCTGCGTTTCCAGTTAGAAGCAGGCGGTCGTCGGCCTGCGAGGTCATCGAATTGCATTGATTCGCATTGCCGAGGGGGGTCGCGACGGCAGCCAACCCCGCAACACCGAACGAACTTTCAACAGCGCCAGCCGCGGTCAGGCCGAGGACCCGGCACTGCGGTTCGCTCGATGTCGTGACTCGGTATCCCCCGGCGGACGTGCGCACGATGTGAGCGCGGGAGTCGTAGTCGTGAAAAGGACCGATGAAAACGCCGGCATCGCCGAAGGAATCGTCCAGCGACCCGTCGGCTAGCAGACGTAACACGATCAACTTCTCGCCGCGCGACCCGGAAACCACGATTCGCCCATCGGGCTCCACGACGACTGCGTTCGCCGTGTTGCGGTCGCCGTGATCGGCGGCGGACAACTCGAAGATGCCTTCGAGACCGAAGGTCGTATCCAGCGTTCCCCCGCGCTCCAGCCGATACACGACCAGGCTTTCGGCAGCGGAACGCGAGCCCAGACTAACCACCTTGCGGCCGACCATGATCATCCTGCCATCCGGCTGCATTTCAGCATCACGGACCTCGATGTCGGCGGGCCTCGATGCGTTGTATGCCGGATCCACCGAGCCCTCATCCGTGAGTTGGCCGGCGAAATTCGATGCATAGAGCTCGCAATCGTAGAAATAACCGCAGCGGAAATCGACATCGCCACCGGCTATGAGAATGTCACCGCCATCGGTTGCTTCAAGCGACCAGACAGCGCCATTGAGATCGCCGATCGGCGTCAGACGGCCGACGTCCCCAAATCCAGGATCAAGATCGCCCGAGGCGTCCAGGGCCAAAGGCGCCATAAGGCCAGTCGCCACCGCCGCGGACGGCGCAACGCCCCTGGCAAGCAGCGGAATGAGTTCGCCGAGTGGTCTTTTCATGACATCCCCCTCTTTGTGCGGTCGGGGCCGTCGCCGACCCTGTCACGCCGTTTTTCTTGAACCAGTTTCACGTAGTGATCATCTACTCCTCGCACGCATCTCAGCTGTCATTCCGTTGACGCAACAAAGAATAGACCCGCAACCCGTACGTGGAAAGCATTGCCTGGAATCCTTGCGGCGACCTGCTTTCGGCCGGGTAGCGGACGTCTTTATGGGCCGTCGCGGACCTGGCTAGAGCGGCAGCCCGACGTAGTTCTCGGCGAGCGACGCGAGCGCGTTCTGCGACGAGAAGAGATAGTCGAGCTCGGTCTCCTTGAGACGCCGGTCGAAGGGACTGTCGTCCGGGAAGCGATGCAAGAGCGTCGTCATCCACCACGAGAAGCGCTGCCCCTTCCAGACCCGCCCGAGAGCACGCTGCGAATAATCCTGCAGGCCACGGTCGTCACCCTTCGTGTAGTGATCGACCAGCGCGTGATAGAGGTAGTAGACATCCGAGCCAGCGGTGTTGAGACCACGCGCGCCGGTGGGCGGCACGATGTGCGCCGCATCGCCCGCCAGGAACAGGTTGCCGTAGCGCATCGGCTCGACCACGAACGACCGCAGCTGAGCGATGCTCTTCTCGAACGACGGCCCGACGACCATCGCGGCGGCAACGTCCTCCGGCAGGCGGCGGCGCAGCTCGTCGAAGAACCGCTCGTCCGACCAGTCCTCGACTGAATCGGTCAGCGGCACCTGGATGTAGTAGCGGCTCAGAACCGGCGAGCGTAGCGAGCACAGCGCGAATCCGCGCTCGTGCCTGGCGTACAACATCTCGGGCGATGCCGGCTTGGTGCGCGAGAGTACGCCCAGCCACCCGAAGGGGTAGACGCGCTCGAACAGGCGAACCTTGTCGGGAGGGATCGACTGGCGGCTTACACCGTGAAAGCCGTCGCAGCCGACGATGTAGTCGCATTCGACACGGACGGTCTCCCCGCCCTGGCGGTAGGTGAGGTAGGGCCGCGAGGCGTCGACATCGTGCGGCCGCACATCCGCAGCCTCGTGAATGACGATCCCACCGAGGCGGTCGCGAGCCTCGTACAGGTCGCGCGTCAGCTCCGTCTGCCCGTACACGATGACAGACTTGCTGCCGGTCAGTGCCCGGAGGTCGACCCGTCGCTTGACCCCCTCGTTGGCAATGTAGAGCCCTTCGTGGATCTGCCCCTCGCGATCCATTCGCTCGCTGACCTGCGCCTCCCGCATCAGTGCCGCGAAGCTGTGTTCCAGGACGCCCGCACGGATCCGTCCGAGCACGTGCTCGCGGCTGTGCTTCTCCAGCACGACGGTCTCGATGCCGCGCAGGTGAAGGAGTTGAGACAGCAGCAATCCCGATGGACCGCCACCGATGACACCGACCTGGGTCCTGATTCCCGCAAGCGCCCGCGGCATCTGCTAGAAGTCGTAGATCAGCTGGGCGAAGTACTCGCGGGGACGCGAGTACGCGATCTCCGCATAGCCGCTGCCCGTGGTCAGCGACGAGTTGCCCGCGATCGGGTATTCCTCGTCGGTTGCGTTGTTTACGCCGAGCCTGACTCGCCAGCTACCCTCATCCGGCCCAAGCAGGACCGCGGCGTTGACTACGGTCACGTCGTCCAGCTGTGCAATCTCGGGAGTATTCGTCGCGTCGAAGTACGTCGCGTCCTGGTAGGAGACGTCGACCCGCGGCGTGATGACGAAATCGCCGAGACGGATGTCGTACTCAGCGCCGAGATGCCACTGCCATTCGGGTGCAAACGGCAGCACGTTTCCTTCGACCAGTCCCGGTGGCAGGATCGCCAGCGGAATGTTGTCGAGCTCGTCGATCGTCGCGTCGAGATAACCCACGCTTGCGTCGATGACCAAGTCAGACGTCGGGGCCCAGGTCATCTCCAGCTCGGCGCCATCGATGCCTGCCTTGCCTGCGTTCGTGATGAATGGTGCGACACCGTTCGGTGCCGGGCCGCGATAGGTCACCTGCATGTCGGTGTAGTCCGAGGTGAACACGGCGCCGTTCAGCCGCAAGGTCCGTCCGGCCAGGTCCAGCTTGAATCCGACCTCGATGGTCTCTGCGGTCTCGGGTGCGAAATCGTGCAATGCGTCGAGCACTTCCGCCGACACTCCGATGTTGAAATGGCTGTTCCAGCCGCCGCCCTTGAAGCCTTCCGAGTAGCTCACGTACGTCATCGCGGCATCAGACCAGCGGTAGCTCAACGAGGCCGACGGAGTGAAGTCGGAAAACGTTTCCTCGTACCACTGCACGGGGAGCTGCTTGATATCCGGTGTCGCGAAGTCGAACTGGTCGGGATACGAGCGCTTGGTCTCCTCCGTGTAGCGGCCGCCTGCTGTCAGCGCCAGTCGCTCGTTGAACCGATACGTCCATTGCGTGAACGCTGCCCAGCTGTCGTTGTCGACCTTGTTGTTGTCGCTGTCCTGTTGAATACCCGGCGGCGGTGGATTCAGCTGGATGGTCACGATGTCGTCGGACTCCTGGTCGAAGTAGTAGAGTCCGACGACACCCGTCAGCGCAGAGGTCTCGTAGGTGAGCTGCAGCTCCTGGCTCCACTGCGACGAGTCGACGTCGTAGAGGGTGTGCAGGATCGTCAGTGGCGTATTGTCCGCGTCGCGTACTCCGGTCCAGTCCAGTTCGCGGTACGAGCTGATCGACTTGATTGCCGTCGAATCGCTGAGCTCATATTCGAGGTTGAGGTAGACCCCATAATTATCGAGTGTGCTTTCGAGCGGGAAGGTACCGTTGTTGCCATAGGGTCCTCGCGACTGCAGGTCATTGGCGCACCTGTCGTCCGCGAGTGGAGGCACCGCAGGCAGGTTCGCAAAGCTGCCGTTGAAGCCGGGACAGCCAGCGTCGGAGCTCGCGACGCGCGGAAAGGTTGCGGCCTCGTTGATCGTCGCGAAGACCAGCGGGCTGCCGTTCTCTTCGGAGTCCGTGTAATCAAAGCCCAGCCTTGCCGTGAAATCGTCGTTCGGGGTCCAGACGAACTTCGCCATCGCCGTGTATGTATCCGTGTCGCCCAGGTCGGTTCCGTCGGTGCGCGTGACGTAACCGTCCTGCTGGCGCACTCCGAGCGAGAAGCGCGACAGCACCGTATCTGAGAAGGGAACATCAATCGCCAGGAAGCCGTCGAGGAGGCTGTCGGACCCGAACGCGCCGCGAGCCGTGCCGCCAAACTCGTCGCCGGGCTCGGTGGTGGAGATCAGGATCGCGCCGCCGATCGTGTTGCGTCCGAACAGCGTCCCCTGCGGGCCGCGCAGCACCTGCACCGAGGCGATGTCCCGCAATGCGAGCGTTCCGCCCACGGCATTGCCGATGTAGACATCGTCGATGTACAGGCCCACGCCCGGGTCGACTGTCGAGGTAGGATCCGTCTGACCGATCCCCCGGATGAATACCTGTGATGACGAGTTATTCCCTGCCAGCGGCGCGTTGTCGGCGAACTGCAGGTTCGGAACGATCTGGTCGAGGTCGGTGGTTCTGAACACCTGGCGGTTGACCAGCGCGTCGCCGCTGAAGGCGCTGATCGCGATCGGCGTGTCCTGAAGATTCTCCCTGACCTTCCGCGCGGTCACGATGATCTCTTCGAGGCCCCCCGCCTTGCGTTCCTCCACCTGGGCCTGGGCTTGTGCGGCCGTCACAGCGACAAACCCGCCCAGCAACACGCGACGCACGGTCAATCGGATCAGTCCGGAATGCATGTGAACGTCCCCCTTCGAAAAGTCATGTACAGCGAATCAGTTGACAGGATCGGGTGCACCCGGCCCGAACGATGCGCGGTAGAGGAGATTGGCAGCGAGCGCTGACATGCGCAGGGCTGCGAGGCAGAAGCACCGGGGCACTTGTACCTCCATCAGGCCCGTGACGGTAGGGAAGGAGCCGTGTATCTTCAATCCTGCCAGTGAGATATCGGTTATCCATGCCATTGATAGTCCCGTGACCAGATCTCTCGACCTCAACCTGCTGCCGGTGCTGGTGACAATCTATGAGTTCGGCAGCGTCACCGCAGCAGCGCAGCATCTTGGCATGAGCCAATCGGCGGTCAGTGCAGCACTGGCCAGGGTACGCGAGAAGTACGGCGATCCCTTGTTTCAGCGTGTAGGGCATGGCATGCAGCCGACCGCCCGGATGCGCGCCTTGATCGAACCGTTGCGCGAGGCGCTGTCGCGCGTCGACCGCACGCTGACTTCAGAGCCGAGCTTCAATCCCAGCACCACGGGGCACACGTTCCGGATTGCCATGACTGACCTGGGTGAGATGGTCTTCATGCCCAACATCCTGCGTCGCATTCGAAAGCTTGCGCCGCGGGCTGCGGTGCGTTCCGTCGCCGCAAACGCAGCGCAGATCGGGCGCGGACTGGAGAGCGGCGAGATTGACCTGGCAGTCGGCTACTTCCCGGATCTCAAGGAGAAGTCGTTTCTGCAGCGACACCTCTTCTTTCACCACTTCGTATGCCTGTTGCGAGCGAATCATCCGATCACGTCTCCGACGCTGTCGCTCTCCCAGTTCCTGACTCTCGAACACGCCGTCGTGTACGGTGCCGGCCGCACGTACGAGATATTCGAGCGTTTTCTCAGGTCAAAGAAGATCCACAGGCAGGTCGCCCTGGAGACGCCGCACTTCATGAGCATTCCATTCATCATTGCGCAATCGGACCTCATCGTCACCGTGCCGCATGCGGTCGGCATGTTCGCAAAGAGCATGCACATGAACATACGGATCGCCCAACCGCCGATGCGAACACCGAAGATCGACTTGAAGCTGCATTGGCATCGTAACTTCCAGGGCGACCCGAAGAACAAGTGGCTGCGTGAGCTCGTGGCGAGCCTCTTCACCGACGAGCTGGACGAATGGCGAATGTAGGGTGGCTGCCGGCGTCGGCCACGCCGAGCCATACAGGTTGGTGCATAGTGCTTACCCAATGGGAAAAGTGATCTGGCAGGAGCGCGGCGGGCGCGGCGATGGCACGTACCTGCTGCTTCATGGCCTTGGCGCGACCGGCGCGGTGTGGCGCGGCGTCTGCCGGGCGCTCGACGCACGCGGCCACGGCGAGTGGCTGGTGGCCGACCTGCCGGGGCACGGAGGTTCCGCACCGCTGTCCCAGTACAGCATCGGCGCGCTGGCCTCGGCCATGGCGGACGAACTGGGGCCCGATCGATCGTGGCGGATCATCGGGCACTCGCTCGGCGTGTACGTCGGTCTCGCGCTCGCGAGCGGCTGGTTCGGAGTGAGAGTTGAATCCGTCGTCGGCATCGGGCCCAAGATCGATTGGTCCGACGCGGACATCGCCGCGATGGTGGAGCTCGCCCGCAAGCCCGCACGCGTGTTCAAGGACGAAGACGAGGCATGGGCGCGCTATCGCAAGGTCTCAGGGCTCGATACACGCGTGGCGCCGGACTCCGCGTCGCTCGCGCGCGGCGTCGTCGCCACCGACGGCGGTTTCAGGCTCGCGACCGATCCGCGAACCGCGCTCGTCGCCGGTGCGCCGTTTGTTAGCCTCGCGTCGAGCGCCCGGTGTCCGGTGCTTCTCGCCCGCGGCGAGACCGACCCGATGGTCACGCTCGCGGAGCTTCGGAAATACTGTGCGGCCGCGGTGGATGTTCCCGGTACCGGCCACAACGCGCATGTCGAGTCGCCCGGCTCGATCGTCGCGCTGTCCGACCGGCTGGCCGGCGAGGCGAGTTGAGTCGTGCCGTGACTGAACATCACGCAGCGGTTCCGCGATTCGACCTGACGGCGCTCCCGCGCGAATTCTATTCGGATCCCTTCGCCCGGTATGCGGCGCTGCGCGAGCATGCTCCCGTGCATCGGATGCCCGACGGGACGTGGTTCCTGACGCGGCACGCGGATCTCGACCGGATCTATCGAGACCGCTCTAACTTCAGCTCCGACAAGCGCGTCGCCTTTGCGCCGAAGTACGGCGTCGAGTCGCTGCTATTCGCGCATCACACGACGAGTCTCGTCTTCAACGACGCGCCCTATCACACGCGGGTGCGGCGGCAGATCGTCGGCGCGCTCACCCCGCACGTGCTCAAGGCGCTCGAGCCTGCGGTCGTCACGCTGGTCGACCGGCTGCTCGACGGGCTCGAGGCGCGCGGCGGCGGCGACGTCGTCGCCGACTTCGCAGGGGCCATTCCCGTCGAGGTCATCGGCCGGTTGCTGGGCATTCCGCACGACGAGCGCGGGCCGCTCCGCAACTGGTCGCTCGCCATCCTGGGCGCGCTCGAGCCCGTGCTGTCACCCGAGCAGCAGGCCTTCGGCGAGCGCAGCGTGAGGGAGTTTCTCGACTACCTTTCGAAACTCGTTGCGGATCGCCGCCGCACACCGGGTGGCGAGAATGACCTGCTGACGCGGCTGATCCGGGACGAGACAGGCGGCCAGCCCCTGAGCGAGCACGAGCTGCTGCACAACTGCATCTTCCTGCTCAATGCCGGCCACGAGACCACGACCAACCTGATCGGCAACGGCCTCGAGCTCCTGATGCGGCATCGTGGCGAGCTCGAACGGCTTCGGGCGCAGCCGGAGCTGATCCAGACCTGCGTCGAGGAATGCCTGCGCTTCGAGAGCCCGAACCAGCTCGGCAACCGCCTGGTCAGCGCTCCGGTCGACATCGGCGGTGTGCACCTGGACCCGGGCGCCTATCTCACCCTGTGCATCGGCGCCGCGAACCGCGACCCGGAGGCGTTTCCGCAGGCGGATCGATTCGACATCGGGCGCACGCCGAACCCTCATCTCGCATTTGCAGCGGGTGCGCATGCCTGTGCCGGCATGGCGGTCGCACGCCTGGAAGGACGGATTGCGATCCTGCGTGCAGCGGAGCGTTTCCCGCGCATGCGTGTGGCCGGCACGCCCGTGCGCGCGGAACGCGCCCGATTTCGCGGCTGGAAGACCCTGTCGATCGACGTGACCTGACGGAGCGACCGGCCTCGGCTTGTTGTGCCATCGAGTGACATGTTAGCCTGCGCTCAATCGAGCGATCGATATGCTGTATGGCGTATCTCGAGGTCCGCTAACATGCTAGACGGACAGGTCTCGGGTTGCGGCACGCCCGGATTCACTTGCGGGACCGCGGATAGCGGCCATCGGTTGTGATGGGTGCGCTCAGTCTTTCCGAGGTCGGGCGCATCCCGGCACCGGGCGACAACGTCGCGATCGCGACCCGGCGCCTGCCGGCAGGCGCGCAAGTCGCGTTCAGCGATCGTGTCCAAAGCCTGACCCATACGATCCTCGAGGGCCATCGCTTTGCGATCGAGCCGATCGCAGAGGGTGAGCCCCTGCTGTCCTGGGGTTTGCCGTTTGGCCGCGCGTTGCGCGCGATCGACCCGGGCGAATACGTGTGCAACGCGGGGATCCTGGAGGCCCTGCGACTGCGTAACCTGGACTTCGCACTGCCGCTGCACGCGAACTTCGAGAATTTCGTTGCCCCGTACGAGCTCGACGAGCAGGCGTTCCGCCCCGGCACACAGGTGCCGCTGCACGGCGAGCGCGGCAGCTTCGCGGGCTATCCGCGCCCCGGCGGACGCGGCGTGGGGACGCGCAACGTAATCGTCCTGCTCGGGACGACGTCCTTGAGCGGCAGCTTCGTCAAGGCGCTCGAAGCGCGGCTGCGGACGGAATCCGCGCGCTACGCGAACCTCGACGGCATCGCGGCCGTGGCACACACCGAAGGCGGCGGAACCGGCCGCCCCAACAACCTCGAGTTCGTGCTGCGCACGCTCGCCGGGTTCATCGTGAATCCGAACGTGGCCGCGTGCCTGGCCGTCGATTACGGCAGCGAAGTCTTCACCAACGCGATGCTCGAGGAGTACATGCGCGCGCACGGCTACCCGCTCGAGCACGTGCTGCATCGCTTCTACTCGATCCGCCAGGACCAGGCGGCCGCTCTCGACGAATGCGCGCAGATCGTGCGCCAGTGGTTCGAGCCCGCGAGCGCGATGCCGCGCTCGGCCCAGCCGCTCTCGCAGCTGCGGATCGGCCTGCAATGCGGAGGGTCGGACGCTTTCTCCGGAGTGTCCGGCAATCCGCTCGCCGGCTGGGTCGCGCGGGAGGTGATCCGCCATGGCGGCTCCGCCAACCTCGCCGAGACCGACGAGCTGATCGGCGCCGAGTCCTACATCCTCGCGAACACGCGCGACCTCGCCACGGCGCAGCGCTTCCTGGAGAAGATCGAGATCTTCAAGGAGCGCGTCGCCTGGCACGGTCACAGCGCGGAGGGCAACCCGACCGGCGGCAACAAGTTTCGCGGTCTCTACAACATCGCGATCAAGTCGATCGGCGCGGCACGCAAGAAGGATCCGGATGTGCGCCTCGACTACGTGATCGACTATGGGGAGCCGATGACGGACCCGGGCTACTACTTCATGGACAGCCCGGGCAACGACCTCGAAAGCATCGCCGGCCAGATCGCCGCGGGCTGCAACCTGATCTTCTTCACCACGGGCAACGGCTCGATCACGAATTTTCCGTTCGTACCGACGATCAAGTTCATCACCACCACCGGGCGCTGGAACCTGCTGTCGAAGGACATGGACGTGAATGCCGGGCGCTACCTCGATGGCGCGTCGATGGAGGAGCTCGGCATGGAAACCTTCCACTACACGGTGGAAGTGGCCTCGGGCACGCGCAGCGTCGGCGAGCGCGCCGGGCACTCGCAGGTGTCGATCTGGCGCGATTGGCAGCAGACCGATAGCTCGCGTCTCGACGAGCTGCGCAACGCGCCAGCGCCTGACGGCCAGCCGATCCCCGTCGTCGCTGCGAGTGCCGAGGAGGCACGCTTCGGCGCCTTGCTCACGCCGCGCGGGTATGTGCCGGACCAGGTCGGCCTGATCCTGCCGACGAGCCTCTGCTCGGGACAGATCGCGCTGCGGATCGCCCGGGAACTGAACGACACGATCCCGACGGGTGCGCGCGGCGTATCGCGCTTCGTCGCTCTGCCACACACCGAAGGCTGCGGCGCTTCCGCCGGCGAGAACGAGGAACATCAGCTGCGCACGATGGCCGGCCACCTGCTGCATCCGTTCGTGAGGACGGCGCTTTTGCTCGAGCACGGCTGCGAACGCACGCACAACGACCTGATGCGTCATGCGCTCGAGGAGCGCGGCATCGACCCGGGCCGCTTCGGTTACGCGAGCATCCAGCTCGATGGCGGGATCGACAAGGTCGTCCGCAAGGTCGAGCACTGGTTCCTGGAGCAGCTGCCGGCCGCGCCGCCCGCTGAGCGTCACGAGGTGGGTCTCGAGGCGCTGTCACTCGGCCTGCTTTCCATCGGGCGCGTGGCCTCGCCGTCGGCGCGCGCACTGGCGCAGATCGCGGCGGCGATCGCGGGCAGTGGTGGCACGGTCGTGATTCCCGAGAATGCTTCGCTGTTGAAATCCTCCGAGTTCATCGAGGGACTCGGCTGGACCGCTGCGGCTACACCGAGCCTGCAGTACGGGCAGGCGGCCGTGCAGGCGGGTCTGCATGTCATGGCCACGCCCACGGCGGACGGTGTGGAAACCGTGACCGGTCTCGGCGGCACCGGCGTGTACCTGATGCTCGCCCACTTGGACGGTCCCCCGCTGCAGGGCCATCCGATGATCCCCGTGCTGCAGGTCGCCGCGGATACGTCGCCCGCGCGCCGCTTCCGCGAGGATCTCGATCACCTGATCGATCGCACGCGCGACGTCGAGGACATCCGTCGCGACCTGCTCGAGCTGCTCTGCCGGGCCGCTTCGCGCGACTACGCGCCCAGGCTCTGGTCCGCGGGCTGCGTGGACTTCCAGCTCACGCGCGGACGGCTCGGCGTCTCGCTCTGATGTTCATCCCCGCGTCTTCATCGACCGCGATGCTGCTCATCGTGGTCTCCATGCTGTGCTGGGGATCGTGGCCGAACCTGCTCAAGGCCCTGCCCGGATGGCGGCTCGAATACTTCTACTTCGACTACACGATCGGTTTCCTGCTGGCGATGCTCGTCGCCGGTGCGACCGCGGGGTCGGCGGGCCTCGTGGGGTTCGATTTCCTGGATCGCCTGCTCGCCGCCGGCTCGCGCGAAGCGGCTCTCGCCGTTGCGGGCGGACTGCTGTGGAACATCGGCAACATCTTTCTGCTCAACAGCATCATGATCGCCGGCCTCGCGGTGGCGTTTCCCATTGCGTCGGTCCTCGCCATCACGCTGGGCGTCGGGATAAGCTACTGGGCGCAACCGATCGGCAACCCGGCGTGGCTGGTCGCCGGTTCGATCGTCCTGGTCGCCGCGGCCTGCATCAATGCGCAGGCCTATCGCGACCTTGGCGGCACTTCCGCCGCGAAGAAGCGGACCCTCGGTATCGCACTCGCGCTCGTGGCCGGAGTCCTCGTTGGCATCTTTCCGCCCTTCATCGCGGGCGCGATCAGCGGCGAGCACGCCCTCGATCCGTACGTCGTCACGATCTTCTTCATGCTGGGCGCCTCCATCGCGACGATCATCGGCATCCCGCCGCTCCTCAAGAAACCCTTCATCGGCGAAGCCGCAAGCATGAAGGGATACACGGAGGGCCCGGCGCGTGCGCACGTGTTCGGTTGGCTTGCCGGCGCGATCTGGTGCATTGGCACGTTCTCGAACTTTATCTCCGCCGGATTGGTGGGCGTCGCCATCAGTTGGGGCATCGGCAGCGGTGCGCCGATGGTGGGTGCCTTATGGGGCATCCTGCTGTGGAAGGAGTTCCACGGCGCGAGCCGCCGGGCATGGCTCCTGATCGCCACGAGTCTCGCGCTATACGCCGCCGGTGTCGTGCTCGTCGCTATCGCGTACCAGCTTCGCTAGGAAACGCGCACCCCTGAACAGCCGGTCGGTAAGGAACCTGCGACGAATTCTGGTCAGGCGGTGAACCCGCCGCTTGCCCTACTCCGGCGGCTTGGTCTCCAGCAACGCATCGACTTGTGGTTCGAGCGAACGGATCTGCGCCAGGAGGTCCTCGTAGTCGCGGCGGAAGTAGGTCTGCGAAAGGTCGTGCTTGAGGACCTGCTGCAGGCCCTGCGGGATCGGCTTGTCGGCGCGAATGGACTGGAACCACAGCGCCAGCAGCTTGGGACGCAGCGCGATGAGGCTCGCGAAAGCGCGATCGTGCGGATCGCTGCCGTCGCGCGGACGCCGTGCAAGCGCCGCCGGCAGTGCGCCGAACGGCTTGTGCGGTTCCGCCTGGTACCAGAACGCGGTGCTCGAGTAGTCGTTGCCGAAATTGTTCGCGTGTCCGTGCTCGATCGTCATCCGGATCGACTTGCGGAAGCGCACCGGGTCGTTCACGTAGAACCGGTACATCGAGATCTTGCCGCTGTAGTCCAGGTTGCCGATCAGGTGAAAGCCCGTGTAGGGACCCGCGTACTCGGCCGTCGGGCAAGCGCCGCCGCCGAAGATCTCCTCGCTCCCCGTGCCGTGAAACGACGGCGGCCAGGCCTCGCCGTCGATGAAGATCATGTCGTCGCCTTCCCCGTACCAGCGGGCGGTCGCGTTGTCGATGTTGAGGAATATCCCGACGAGGCTGCCGTGTCCCGCGGCATCCAGCACCACGTAGTTGTCCTTGCCGGTGTCGTTGATGGCGCCGTGCAGGGTCGTGTTGACGGTCGGCCCGATCGCCTGCGTGGGATTCTCGCGCTTCCAGGTGGCGTGGAAGCGCCCGAGTCCCGCAGGAAGTGCGCTCATGCGCTCGTACTCGATGTGATACCACACCGCCGCGACGGGATCAGGTCCCTCGTTGGTGAGCGTAAACCGCGCGCCTTCCGCATACGGCATCGGGAAGTAGCTGTTGAAGCCGTAGGTACCGAACACGCCGAGGTCGCCGGGGTTGATCGTCACCATCAGCGACGCAAAGAAGCGCGGGCGCTCCTGCCCGAGACCGAAAAAATCGCCGAACGGCACCTCGACGCAGGGCGTCTCCTCACCGTCCCAGTACGCACGGAGCACCAGGTCTCGCAGGTAGTGCGGGCCGCCGAGGATGCTGAAGTAGACGTGCCGCACGATGCCCGCGCCGTCAAGCCGTGCGAGCTCGAGCGTCTCCCCGGCGGCGATGGGGAGGAAGTCGGTGTTCGCGCCCGATCGATCGAAGCTGGAGACACGCGCAGTCGTCGTGTCGGTGAGGTGCATCATGCCCGTGAAGGGGGGTCCAGGCAGGTCCTGCGCACGCAGGTCGGGAACCACACCGATGCAGATGATGAGTATGGTCAGCAGTCGCATTGGAACACCTCGATGTACGCAGTCTTCCAGTCCGGTGCCACAGACTTTCGGCAGCGCCTCGCCTCCCGCTTTCAGGGGGTGATTCGCGTACGCAGCAGGACCACGCGATACGGATCCCAGGTAGAGGCGTTCCAGATGATGTCAACGCCGTTGCCGGCAGGACGGATCCACTGCTCGATGATGTTGGCGCTGTAGAAGAAGCCGTACTCATCCGCGTGGTAGGCGAACATGTCGCTGTGTGGTGCGCAGCTCGGGTCGGTGCACGCCGGGTGCCGCAGCGCGCCCCCGGGGCCGTATTGCCCGAGCGGCCCGTCGGTGGGCACCCCGCCGACGATCACATCCTGCGGCGGCGTCCACGGACCCCAGGGATCGTCGGCGGTGCGCATGCGCACTGCGCCGTTGCCCATGTTCACATCCGTACATTCAGCGCCGGCGAACAGCTCCAGCACGCCGCACCTCTTGAGCGCCTCCGTGGGCAGGTTGCTCAAGCCGCCTCCGTAGAACATCACCCATTTCGCGAGCGGCTCGACCCAGGCGACAGCCATCTGATTGACGATGTCGTGAATCTCCTCCGCCTGTATGCCAGCGCGGCTCGAGTCGAGATCCACGGGCTGCGCGTCCGTCTCCCGCGGACTGAACCGGGCCGCGCCGTCGACGCTTCCGGCGTAGTAGTTGAGCGTCCACGCATAGCCGGGACCGGCGGGCACGTCGGTATACGCGAAGTACAGGCGCAGGCTGCGCCCGTTCTTCGCGACCCCGATAAAGCCCGGTCGACCCCACAGGAACAAGCGGCGGTTGCCACCGGCGCCCTGCGCCGGCCGATAATCCTGATTCGCGCTTCCCGCTGCCTTTGCCGGGTCAAAATCCTCCACCGTGCGCGCCGTGACATTCATGAACTTGTTTGTCAGCCACTCGCGGGTGTCGCCGTATCTCTTTGGCGTGGCACCGTCGCGCAGGCCGATCCGTACCCGGAAGCCGATCGAACTCAGCAGGTTCGAGACCCGCTCGCCATGCAGGAGACTCGTCTCGTCCGTGCAGAACCCGCTCGACGGTGCGGGCCTGCCCGCCGCATCGACCATCGTGTCGCTCGTGCAGCCCGGTGAACCGTCACGACAGCCGATGGTGGCGTTCTCCTCCTGCGAGTATTGGCTTCCGAAGTAGCCGAGCCCGGCGTCGCACGTCAGGCCGTTGCTGCACTCTGCATCCTTGCTGCAGCCCTGCGGCTTGATGATGTTGAAGATCGCGAATTCGTGCGTGCCGTTGCCGAAGCCCGTCATCGGTGTCTTGCCGAGATCCATCGCGTGCCCGGGATCGATGGCCGACATCTCGGTGGTGCCCGGATTCTGCCCGAGCTTGATCAGCGGAATATCGGCCGGCGTGATGCGGGCAGGATCGGACCACTCGCGCAGATCGACGCTTCCGAAGCCGTCGTCGAAGCGCGAGCCCGTGGAAGCCTCGATCGGCGCATATTGCTCCGTGGCCCAGCTGTCGCCGAACAGGAACTGTATCTGGGTGCCGTGCTGATAGGAGAAGCCGAGGTCCGTGCCGTAGAACTCGATGCGATGCGGCGTCACGTTGTCGGGGTGCAGCTCGGCACCCTCGCCGGCAAACGGGCCCAGGTAGGTGGTGGATGCCACGGTGGGATTGGTCGCCGCCGTTGAATCGGCGGAACCGCTGGAATCGTCGCCACCGCCGCAGGCAGTGAGCAGTACGAAGATCACGCCGGCTGGCGCGATCCTGACTGAATGCATCGGCGCCCCCTTCCTCGTCCGTCCTCCTACGCAGGCGTTGGTGCCAGCGGATGGAGGAGCTTCTTATCCTTCAGGTCCCGCCACAGGGCAGGCGGAATCCGCTCCTCGAGCACACTCGCGTTGTGCCTTGTCTCCTTCACGTTCTGACCGCCGGGGATAACGCTCACGACGAGGGGATTCGCCAGAATGAACTGCAGTGCCGCCGCCGGAAGGTTGACACCATGGGTCCGACACACCGCATCGAGGGCGCGCGCCCGCGTCACGACCTCGGGTGGGGCATCCGCATAGTTGTACGTGGTGCCGCCCGCCAGGATTCCCGAGTTGTACGGGCCGCCGGCGACGATGCCGACTCCGCGCCGTGTGCACTCCGGAAACAGCGTATCGATCGGCACCTGTTCGAGGAGCGTGTAGCGTCCGGCAATCAGGAACAGGTCCGGATCTGCAAGCTCCAGCAGCCTCGCACAGGGCTCCCACTCGTTGACCCCCGCGCCGATGGCCGTGACTTCGCCGGTGTCCCGCAACTCGGCGAGAGCACGCCAGCCACCCTTGTCCATCAGCTCCCGGATGCGCGCCTCGGATCCGTCGCGTCCGCCGTGGGAAAACGCGCAGACGTCGTGCACGTACAGGATGTCGACCCGATCGACTCGCATGCGCTTGAGACTGTCTTCGTACGAGCGCATGACGCCGTCGTACGAATAGTCGTAGTCAAATCGCACCTGGGGCGTCTGCACGAAGAAGAGGCCGTTCACGTCCTCTTTTGCGCAGGGCGTCAGCACGCGGCCGACCTTGGTGGAGACGACAACCTCCGTGCGCGGGTATTGCGACAGCAATCGCCCGACGCGCACCTCGGAAAGGCCGAGGCCGTAGAGCGGCGCCGTGTCGAAGTAGCGCATGCCGCTGTCCCAGGCCGCAGACAGCGTCTGGTCGCAGTCCTCCTCGCTGAGTGGCCGCAGGTAATTGCCGAGCGGCGCAGACCCGAAGCCCATACAAGTGAAGCTCAGCTCTTTGCCCGTGCGCGTCACGAAACGCCGCCGGTCGAACACGTGCGGGGTGGGAGTCATGTGGTGACCTCGATCCGGACGGTAGCGATGGCCTGACGTTGCTCACTGAGAGGAGCGTCGCTCGTTAATCTAACATGTTACTTCCTGTTGCTGGGGTAGACGCCATCAGACGGGCTGGCGGCTCGCTCCGGTTCAATCCTTACCGTCGTCGGCGCTTCGGTCGCCATTGCGGCATTTCGCGAAGCGCATCGATCTCCTCGCGACACTTTGCGCAGAATTCATCCAGTTGTTCCGCGAACCGATCGCAAGCGGTCGTCCGGCAGATCTGAGGATCGATGTGACTGCTCGAATGAGAGCCGGAGTCCGCGCGATCCCACCGCAGGACATTGCTTCGCAGGCCCGTGGCGAACAAAGGAAACGTGCTGCCCATATGCGTGCTCCATGTGCGGGGGGTCGCGAGCAGTATGGTTTGCGAGCGGGTGCGAAGTCGGTGGCCGCAAGGTGATAATTCAGTAGCGGGCCCTCATTCAATGGACATCAGCCGGTCCTGGTCGAAAACCAGCACGCGGGTCGCGCTGTAGGACTCGTACGTCCACCGATGCAGTTCCGTCTTGCCCACGACCTGGTTGCCACTGCGGACGTCCTGCGTCTCCACGGTCTGGGAAGCAGGCTGCCCGCAGTAGTTCAAAACATCCTGCATCGTCATCCCGGTTTCGATGAGCTTGCTGCCGCAGCGGAACGTTTCCTCCGCGACAGCCATGTGAACGAAGGCCGTTCCAATCAACGCAAGGGATACGCAACTCAGTAAGTGACGCATGGTGAGTCCCTGTCCATGGCGGATCCTAACGATAACCTTTATCGATCAACTCGCGGAGTACCATTGCATGCCACTGGGGTGGGGCCATGTACGCAGGCGCGGCTGACCGATCGGGGCTCGTAATCCGAGGATTGCGGCTGCTGCTGGCCGCCCTCGCGATGGGTGCGTTAGTCGAGTACAGCTACGCGCTCGATCCGCCTTACCTTGAAGGCTGGCCGACCGCCGAACGCGTTCTCCAGGACACCGCAGGGAAGGATGAGTTCGACACGATGGCGCGGCAGATGGCTGCGCTCGAGCTCTTGCGCAAGGGTGTCGAGAATCTCGCAGGCCCGCGGTTGTGGCGCGGCCTCAATCCCGACGAGGAACGATTGCGCGGGGAGTATTGGGCCGCGTCGAAAAAGATCGAGGAGGTCGCGAAGAACCGGCTGTCCAACGAACTGGGCCCCGGATTCCACGGGCCATTCGCGAAGGCGCCGCTGCGGGAGTGGTACGACCTGCAGTGGGAGTACGAAACGGACCCGGAGTTCAGAGCGGCCACGCTCGGCCGCTACCTGCCGCCGCCGCTCCTGCGCCAGCTGGAGGTGCAGCAGCCCGCAACGGAGACCGGCAGGACCGGCACGGGAGAACGCAAAGGCTTCCCCGTCGCGTTGGCCGCGATGATCGCGATCGTCGGGTTCGTGCTGCTGGCGCTTGTCGTTCGGACGTGGCGCCGTCGGTCCGCGCGGGCCGTGGCGTTATCTGCGCTCGCGCAGCAGCGCAGCCTCTTTGAGGCCGCGGCCAGGGAAGTCGTTGAGACGCTGACGCCTTATTTCGTTGCGGCCCAGCGCGAAGGACGCCCCATTCCTGTCGGCGTCGTATTTGATCCGAGCATCCGGCAATGGCTGCAGGTGTACTGCGTTTCCGCGTTGGCAGCGCTAACCGGCAAGGAGCCGGAGGAACTGACCGGCGAGGACACGTTGCGAGTACTCCTCGCGGTCCTCGTCGACGAGGGCCACCGTCTGCCGTTGGAGGGGCCGGTGCCCACGGCGGCCCAGATATTCGACAACATTAAGGCGACCCACGACAAAGGGTCCGCATTGCTGGGAGTCATGCCGATGATGGCCCTCGCCGCCTTCGCAAAGGCTGAGGCGCCCACCTATACCGAAGCGGACGTACCGGACTTCGGCCTGGGCGAGTTGACGCACCTTGGCGTTCCGCCGGCCACGCGACTGCATCCGCACGGCCCACATGCGGAGGTCGGGAGGCGCACCGTGCTGGCCTTCCTGACGAAGCGGATCGCACAGGTGGCCTCCGAATTGGCTTGATCGCCTCTGACGGACTCAACGATATCCCCGCGCCTGCAACAGGAAGAGCTGCGCGTAATGACCGTTCGTCGCCATGAGCTCCTCGTGCGTGCCGCGCTCGAGGATCTCGCCCTGCTGGATGACGAGGATCTGGTCCGCGCGCCGCACCGTCGAGAAGCGGTGCGAGATCAGGATCACCATCCGCGAGTGCGCCAGCTCGCGGAACTGCTCGAAGACTTCGGCCTCCGCGCGTGCGTCCATGGCGGCGGTCGGTTCGTCGAGTACCAGGATGTCCGCGCCCTCACGCATGAAGGCGCGCGCGAGCGCGATCTTCTGCCACTGCCCGCCGGAGAGCTCGCGTCCGTCCTTGAACCACTTGCCGAGCTGGGTCTGGAAGCCCTCCGGCAGGGTCTCGACGAAGGGTGTCGCGGTCGACAGATCGGCGGCTTCGCGCCAGCGCTGCTCGTCCTCGAAGTGCGTGACGTCGCCGACTCCCACGTTCTCGCCCACCTTGAGCTGGTAGCGCGCGAAGTCCTGGAAGATCACGCCGATCCGCTGCCGTAGCCGCGACACGTCCCACTCGGCGAGGTCGCGACCTTCGAGCAGGATCCGCCCCGAACTGGGCACATAGAGCCGGGTCAGCAGCTTGATGATGGTGGTCTTGCCCGAGCCGTTCTCGCCGACGAGCGCGAGGCTCTGCCCCGGCCGCAGGTGAAAGGAGACGTCCTGCACCGCGGGCTCGGTCGCATCCGGGTAGGTGAAGCTCACATGCTCGAAGCGCACGCCGTCGGCCGGGTCCGGGCCGCGCACGATCTCGCCAGCGGGCGCCGCGACGGGGGTGTCGAGGTACTCGTACAGCGTCGAGAGATAGAGGTTGTCCTCGTACATCCCACCGACGGCGGCGAGGCTGGCCGAGACCGCCGCCTGGCCCTGGCGGAAGAGCATCACGTACATGGTCATCTGGCCGAGCGAGATCTGTCCGCGCACCGCGCTGACCGCGATCCATGCGTACGCGGCATAAAACGCCCCTGTGCTCACGAGCCCGAGCACGAAGCCCCAGCTGTCGCGCCGGATCGTGAGCGCGCGATCCTCGCGGAATACCTTGCGGAAGATCGCGCGGTAGCGCTCGAGCAGCAGAGGCCCCAGCTCGAAGAGCTTGACCTCCTTGGCATGGTCCTCGCGGGCGAGCACCGTCTCGAGGTAGAGCTGCATCCGCGTCTCGGGGGAGCGCCAGCGGAAGAGACGGAACGCATCGCCCGAGAACTTCGCCTCGGCGACGAAGGACGGCAGGCCCGCGAGCAGCAGCACCGCCACCGCCCAGGGCGAGAACTGCGCGAGCAGTATGCCGAAGCTCACGAGCGCGATGCCGTTCTGCACGAGGCCGAAACTGCGCATCACGAGCGACAGCGGCCGGACGGATGCCTCGCGACGTGCGCGGGTCAGCTTGTCGTAGAACTCCGAGTCCTCGAAGTGCCAGAGATCGAGGGTCAGCGCCTTCTCGAGGATCATCTCGTTGACGCGCTGGCCCAGTTGGGCGCGGAGCAGCGACTGGCAGGTCGAAAGCCCGCGCTGCGCCGCGGCCATGGCTGCGACCAGCACGGCTTCGAGCACGACGTAACGCAGCACCGGGCCGAGGTCTGCCGCGCCGGCGCCGCCACGCGACGGCAGCGCCGCGACCACCGCATCGACGATCTGTGCGCCCACCCACGCGATCGCCGCCGGCAGGACTCCCGAGAGCAGCGTGAGCAGCGCGAGCGCTACGGTGAGCCAGGGGCTCGTCGACCAGACGAGCTCGAGCGCGTGGCGCGTGTACTGAAAGGTTTCGGGCAGCGCGCGCAGCATCGTCCGGCCGCTGGCATCGCTCGGCGCAGCTCCGGCACGGGACGGATTGATACGGCGGCCGGCGACCATGAGCGAGCTCGTCCTCGACGAAGGGACCCGGCAGTATATCGGCGAGACCCGGTACTCCCCGTACGCAGCGAAGGGGTATCCTCCGGTCGCCGGCCGCCCGCTACCCGAACGAGAGAACAAGCAATGACAGCGCAGACGATGGCCAGCCGTGCGTCGTTAGCCGAGCGTCGCTTCTATACCGGAATGGCGCTTGCGCTGTTCGTGACCGTCTGGATCGGCTTCTCCCGCAGTTTCTTCATGCGTCCGCTGTTTCCGGACTGGATATCGCCCACGGAACCGGTCGTCTACGCGCACGGTGCGTTGTTCACGGCGTGGTTCGTGCTCCTGATCGTGCAGCCCTCACTCGTGGCCGCGGGTCGCACCGACCTGCATCGCGTGCTGGGACGATTCGGTGTCGCGCTGGCTGCTGCAATGGTGATCTTCGGCACCTGGACGGCGCTCACCGCCGCCGCTCGCGAGACCGGGTTCTTCCGGATTCCCGCCCCGCCCTTGAAGTTCCTGGCGATCCCGCTCATCGACATGGTCGTGTTTCCGATCCTGGTCGGCCTCGCGGTGGCGAAGCGCCGCGATCCACAGAGTCACAAGCGATGGATGTTGATCGCCTCGGTCAGCCTGCTGGCGGCCGCCTTTGCGCGCTGGCCGGTGGTGATCGACCACCCATCGCCGCTGCTCTTCTTCGGCCTGACCGACCTGTTCCTCGTGCCGCTCGCCACCTGGGACCTGCGTTCCCGCGGACGCCTGCACGCGGTCACGATGTGGGGCGGCTCGCTCCTCATCGGCTCGCAGCTGTTCCGGGTCTGGCTGCTCGGCACGTCGGGGTGGGACCGGTTCGCCGCCTGGGCGGTTGGACTGGTGGCGTAGGTAGTACCTGCCGCGCCGCACGCCATGAACAGACGCTGGCTCTCTGCGGACGCCGGTTGGGCGCTTGTGTCGCTCGACCATCGCGCGTGGAGCGACTGCAACGCTGCCAGGCCCGTTTGCCGCATACGGGCCCGTCGGGGCCTGCAGCGAGACGACGACGATCGTCGTCCGGCTGAAGAAGAAATGACGGGGCCGTGACCTCGGGAATCACACTGCTCGACGGGGCGATGGGCACGGAGCTCAGGGCGCGTGGCGCCGACGTGCCCGATTACAGCAGCTCGATCTGGTCGGCGATGGCGCTGGTGCGAGACCCGGATCTCGTGCAGCAGATCCACTGTGACTACATACGCGCGGGCGCCGACGTCATCATCGCCAACAATTACGCGGTCGTGCCAAGGCTCCTCGAACGCGAGTCGATGGCGGATCGGCTCGAGGAGCTCACGCGAATGGCCTGTCGGCTCGCGCGGGCGGCACGCGACGCCGTCGGCCGGGCCGGTGTGCGCGTCGCCGGCTCACTGCCGCCGCTCGACACCACCTATCGCGCCGACCTGGTGGCGGGCGAGGACGAGCTGTACCAGACGTACCTGCGCATCGCACGAATTCTCGCCGGGGAGGTGGACCTCGCGATCGCAGAGACACTGACCACGGTGCGGGAGGGCGTCGCGGCCACGCGGGCCGCCGCGCAGGTCGGACTCCCGATCTGGGTGTCGTGGAACCTGCAGCTCGATGCACCCGTGCTGCGCGGAGGCGAAAGCCTGGGGGTCGCCGCAGCCGCGCTGGCTCACCTGCCCGTCGAGGGCCTCATGGTGAACTGCGTCCCGACGGGTCTCGTGCGGCCCGCGATCGAGCAGCTCCGCGCGGTGACCGACCGGCCGCTGGGCGCGTACGCAAACAGCTGCGAATCCGCGCCGAGCCAGCAGGCGCTCGACGCCTGCACGGTGGCTCGGATGTCGCCGGAAGACTATGCGACCGCGAGCGAGTCCTGGGTGGCCGCCGGCGCGACGTTGATCGGCGGTTGCTGCGACACGGACCCAGGCTTTATCGCGGCACTTGCCCGGCGATGGCGCTGATATTGTCTTAGTTCGAGTAGATCTTGTCGAAGACCCCGCCGTCGCCGAAGTGCGCCTTCTGCGCTTTGGTCCAGCCGCCGAAATCGGCGATGGTTACCATCTCGATCTTCGGGAACCGATTGGCGTATTTCGCAGCGACCTCGGGGTCGCGTGGCCGGTAGTGGTGCTTCGCGATGATCTCCTGCGCTTCCTTCGAATAGAGGTGCTCGAGGTAGGCACGCGCGACGTCCGCGGTGCGGCGCCGCAGCGCCACCTTGTCGACGACCGCGACCGGAGGCTCGGCGAGGATCGACAGCGAGGGATACACGATCTCGAACTTTCCTTTACCGATCTCCTCGACCGCGAGAAACGCCTCGTTCTCCCAGGATACGAACACATCGCCGATGCCACGCTGCGCGAAGGTCGTGAGCGAACCGCGCGCGCCGGTGTCGAGCACGGGCACGTTCTTGAAGAGCTTGCCGATGTACGCCTGCGCGGTGGCGTCGCTGCCGCCGGGCTGCTTGAGCGCCCAGGCATAGGCCGCCAGATAGTTCCAGCGCGCGCCGCCCGAAGTCTTGGGATTGGGCGTGATGACGGCGACACCCGGTTTCGCCAGATCGCCCCAGTCCTTGATCTTCTTCGGGTTGCCCTTGCGCACGAGGAACACGATCGTGGAGGTGTACGGCGAGCTGTTCTGCGGCAGCCGGGCCTGCCAGTTGGCAGGCAGCAGCTTGCCCTGGGTCACGAGCGCGTCGATGTCCGAGGCGAGCGCGAGCGTGACGACGTCGGCGGCGAGCCCATCGATCACCGTGCGGGCCTGTTTGCCCGAGCCGCCGTGCGACTGCCTGACGCTTACATCCTTGCCGCTCTTCGCCTTCCAGTACTTCGCAAAGGCCGCGTTGTACTCCTCGTAAAGCTCGCGCGTCGGGTCGTAGGAAACGTTCAGCAGCGTCTGCGCATGCAGCGCCGGGGCAGCGAGCGCCGCGGCCAGCATCAGCAGGCCGGTGCGCAGCCGATTCCAGTTTGATCGAGTCATGTTCCTTGCTCTCTTGTCTGGGCGGTATGGATCGTACGTGATTGCTCGCAGGCCGCGCTGTCAGAAGCCGACCGCAACGCGTGTGAGGACGGCTTCCTCGTCGTCGCGGTCACCGCCGTCGGCGCCACCGCCCTCGAAGCTCGTCCGCTCGTAGTTGAGCACCCACTTCAGGTTCTGGTTCAGGTACCAGTTGAGGCCGATGCCGATGGCGCTCGCTTCACGGACCGAGGCCAGGGGATCCGCGAACGAGTCCGCGCCGCCGGCGAAGGCCGCATCGTCGATGTCGAGCTGCTGGTAACGGGCGACGAGCTCGAACGCCCCCCAGGTGCCGTCCTCGATCGAGAAGCTGGAATTCGGCTTGTAGCCGCGGAACGACGCCTCCTCGCCGGTGAGGAAGAAAGATGCGGCGAGCTGCCAGGCCGTCGTGTCGATGCTGTCGCTGCGCACTCCCGTCTCGAGCGTGCGCGACACGTCCTGCGAGACCTCGGTGTATTCGCCCATCAGGCCGAAAGGCCCCGCGTAGTAGTAGAACTGGGGCCCGATCCGGAGGCGCTCGCCGTCCGCGATGGTCGGCGTCGTCCCTGCGCGATAGCGGAACACCGTCGCCTGCGCGGGCGAACGGAAGGAGGGCAGGAAGGGCTGCGCCGCCGAGCCGGTATGGTCGGTGTAGCTGCCGGCGATGCCGAGGCCGAGGCCGCGCAGCGCAAAGCTGTCCGATTCGGCGAAGGGATGCGCGAAGAGACGCGCGACGTATTCCTTGTCGCTGGTCACGTCGATGTCGGCGAAGGTCTCGCTGCTGCCGCCGTCGTTCGAGCCGTTGACGAAGGCCACCGCGTAGTTGAGCCGGTCACCGAGCAGGTTGCCGCCGACCTGGAACCCGATGTCGCGATTGGGCGCGAGGCTGGTCGGGAAAGCACGTGCGACGAAGCGGATGTCGTTCGCGGATTGCAGCCGCTCGAGCCCGAAGGGGGACTTGGCCTTGCCCGCCGTCACGCTGAGCCACGGCGCGAAGCGCCCGGTCACGTAAGCGTCCTGGATCACTGTGCGGCCCTGGCCGAAGTCCGGCGTGAAGCGGAAGTCGTAGATGCCGCCCACCGTGCCCTCGACGATGGGCCGGGCCCGCGTGACCTGGAAAGTGTCGGGCAGATCGGCTTCGTCGCTGATCATGTGCCGGCCGTCGATATGCATCACGCCGCGGAGCTTCACCTGGTTCTTGCCGTCGGCGGACTGGACGGTGAATCCGCGCTCGCTCGCCTTGACCTGGCCGGCCGACTTGGCGGCCGTCGCGTCGGTCTCTTCCTTGATCTCGAGCCGCCGCTCGAGAACCTTGATGGCCTGCTCCTGCTGTTCGAGCCGTTGCAGCAGTTCCTCGATCGTCGGCTGCTGGCCCTGCGCCATCGAGAGCGGGGCGATCACGGCTGCGGCCAGTAGCCCCTGGCCGAGTCTGCGAATACGTCATCAGTTGTTCACTCCATCCGCTGATTCGGCGGCTTGCGCCGCGCGCCGGCGCGGAGTCGCGCCGTGGACGGAATGCTAGGGGGCGGGCGGTAGCGGGGTCAGTCGAGACGCGGTGACATAACGGTCAAAACACGCCCCACTCTGGACCAGTTCCAAGCTTCGATTCGCGACACCTCGATGAGTTGCTGCTACGCTGCGTGGGCATCTTCGCGGTTGGGGGGCTTCGCGTTGGGCACTTCGGGCATGTCCCTGTTCGCAGAACTCAAGCGCCGGAACGTGTTCCGGATGGGCGGGGCATACCTCGCGCTCGGCTGGGTGGTCACGCAGGTGACCGCGACCGTGGCGCCGGCGCTGGGGATGCCGGAGTGGACGCTCAAGCTCGTCGTCTGGCTTGGGATCATCGGGTTCCCGCTGATCGTCGCGTTCGCCTGGGCCTACGAGCTGACGCCCGAGGGAATCCGGCGCGAAAGCGAGCTGCCGCCGTCCACCGGCATCCGCCACGCAAGCGCCCGACGCCTCGACTACATCACCATCGGCATGATCGCCGTGGCGCTGCTGTTCTTCGTGGCCCATCGCCTCCTCGCGCCGGCCCGCGAGTCTGCACAACCGGCAACCGTCGATGCGAAGTCCGGTGGGGCGCACGCGCGGTCCATCGCGGTGCTGCCGTTCATCAACCTGAGCGGTGATTCTGCGCAGGCCTACTTCACCGATGGCATCACCGATGACCTGATCACCGACCTGGCGCGGCTGCCCGGGCTCTTGGTGATCGCGCGCAACGCGAGCTTCGCCTACAAGGGAAAACAAGTCCGCCCGCAGCAGATCGCCCAGGAGCTGGGGATCCGCTATCTGCTCGAGGGCAGTGTCCAGCGCCAGGGTGGTCGGGTCCGCATCAACGCTCAACTGATCGACGCCGTCGGCGGACAGCACCTCTGGGCGGAGCGCTACAGCGGCACGATGGAGGACGTCTTTGCCCTGCAGGACAAGGTCATCGGGCAGATCGTTGCGGCGCTGCAGTTGGAGTTGCCCGACACGACCGGTCGCAGCGAGACCTCGAATCCTGCGGCCTACGATGCCCTTCTGCAGGGACTGGACCGCCTGCGCCAGGGCAGCGAGGCCGAGACGCTCGCCGCGATCGAGGCGTTCGAGCGGGCGGTCGCGCTCGATCCGGACTATGCCCGCGCGCATGCATCGCTGGCGGCTGCGCATGGGCGGATCGTCGAATCGCTCTGGCTATCGACCTCCGGCGCCGGCTACGACCGCGCCTACGAAGGCATGCAGAAGCATCTCGCGCTCGCCATGCGCGCACCCACGCCGCAGGCGCACGCCGTGAAGGCGCAGCTGACGCTGCGCGAGGGCCGCAACAGCGAAGCAATGGCCGAGATCGACGAGGCATTGAAACTCGCGCCGAACGACCCCGACGTGCGCGTTACGCGCGCGCGCATCCTGAATGCCCTCGGCCGGGCTGCCGACGCGGAGGCCGAGTTGCGGTACGCGATGCGCCTCGAGCCGGGCTTTTCACCGGTCTACCAGAGTGAGCTGGCGGTCGCGCAGTTCAACCAGCAGAAATACGAAGACGCGCTGGCGACCATCACCGAGGTGGTCAAGTGGCGGTCGGACGTCTTCGATTTCGCGACCATGATCGCTTCTCTGGGCCAGCTCGGGCGCACGGCAGGCGTGCGCGAGGCGATCGCGAAATACGACGAACTCGCGGCTCCCAACCTTTTTGACCCGCTGACCGCCCAGGAATACAACTGGTGGTGGTACGGCGACGTTTTCACGTACGACGAGGACTACCGCGACCGGATGGTACAGGGCCTGCGCAAGGCCGGCGTGCCGGACGGCGCAGGGCCGAGCTGCGACTGGCAGACTACAAGCGGCTGATCTCACGTCGCGGAGGCGAGTACACGGTCAAGGGTGTGACGGAGATCGATCTTGAAACCACGCAGGCGATGCTCGAGGCCGGTGCGGTCCTGGTCGACGTGCGCCCGGTCCTGGACTTCGAGCGCAACGGGCACATCCCGGGCAGCGTGAACCTGTCATTGCCCGTTGCATTGTCACGCGACAGCCTCGGGCAGATAGCGGGCCCGAACGATGCCGTGATCTTCGTCTGTCATGGCAAGTACTGCCCCTATTCGGCCTACGCGGGCGCCAAGGCACTGCTGTGGGGATACAAGCGGGTCTATCGGTTCGCTGGCGGCTTTCCGACCTGGCAGGCGGCGGGCCGCCCGGTCGAGGTGGGGCCCAGCAGCCGGACGGCCGATCGAGAGGTCGCCTCCAGATAGGCGTCCGCCGCGGAACCGCGCGGCGCTGGATGCCTTCGATGCGTACGTGCGCTCAGCGCCGCGGGCACAGCCCAGTATCGCGCGCGTCAACGCCATTCCAGATCGTGGGCTCCCGAGCACACGCCAAGCCGTCCATTGGCGACGCGCCGCTCAGGCGCTAAGCTGCCATCGGGGGGTATCGCGTTGGGCACTTCGGGCATGTCCCTGTTCGCAGAACTCAAGCGCCGGAACGTCTTCCGGATGGGCGGGGCATACCTCGCGCTCGGCTGGGTGGTCACGCAGGTGACCGCGACGGTGGCGCCGGCACTGGGAATGCCGGAGTGGACGCTCAAACTCGTCGTCTGGCTTGGGATTATCGGGTTCCCGCTGATCGTCGCGTTCGCCTGGGCCTACGAGCTGACGCCCGAGGGAATCCGGCGCGAAAGCGAGCTGCCGCCGTCCACCGGCATCCACCACGCAAGCGCCCGACGCCTCGACTACATCACCATCGGCATGATCGCCGTGGCGCTGCTGTTCTTCGTGGCCCATCGCCTCCTCGTGCCGGCCCGCGAGTCTGCACAACCGGCAACCGTCGACGCGACACCCGGTGAGACGCACGGGCGGTCCATCGCGGTGCTCCCGTTCCTCAACCTCAGCGGTGATTCTGCGCAGGCCTACTTCACCGATGGCATCACCGAGGACCTGATCACGGACCTGGCGCGGCTGCCCGGGCTCATGGTGATCGCGCGCACCTCGAGCTTCGCCTACAAGGGGAAACAGGTCCGCCCGCAGCAGATCGCCCAGGAGCTGGGGATCCGCTACCTGCTCGAGGGCAGTGTCCAGCGCCAGGGTGATCGGCTCCGCATCAACGCTCAATTGATCGACGCCGTCGGCGGACAGCACCTCTGGGCGGACCGCTACAGCGGCACGATGGAGGACGTCTTTGCCCTGCAGGACAAGGTCATCGGCGCAGATCGTCGCGGCGCTGCAGTTGAAGTTGCCTGACACGACCAGTCGCAGCGAGACCTCGAATCCTGCGGCTTACGATGCCCTTCTGCAGGGACTGGAGCGCCTGCGCCAGGGCAGCGAGACCGAGACGATCGCCGCGATCGAGGCGTTCGAGCGTGCCGTCGCGCTCGATCCGGACTACGCTCGCGCGCACGCATCGCTGGCGGCTACGTATTGGCAGATCGTTTCGACGCTCTGGGACTTGGCCGCCGGCGCCGGCTACGAGCGCGCCTACGAAGGCATGCAGAAGCATCTCGCGCTCGCCATGCGCGCACCCACACCGCAGGCGCACGCCGTGAAAGCGGAGCTGACGCAAAACGAGGGCCGCGACGACGAGGCGCTGGCCGAGATCGATGTCGCGTTGGAGCTCGCGCCGAGCGATCCTGAAGTTCGCGTTACGCGCGCTCGCATCCTGAATGCCCTCGGCCGGGCTGCCGACGCGGAGGCCGAGGTGCGGCACGCGATGCGTCTCGAGCCGGCCTATTCACCGAGCTATCAGCGCGTGCTGGCCGTCGCACAGTTCAACCAGCAGAAATACGAGGAGGCGCTCGCGACAATCACCGAGGTCGTGAATCGCGGGGGGGAGAATCCCGGGGATTTCGCGACCATGATCGCCTGTCTGGGCCATCTCGGGCGCACGGCAGGCGTGCGCGAGGCAATCGCGAAATACGACGAACTCGCGGTTCCCAACCTTATGGACCCGCTGACCGTTCAGGAAGCCAACTGGTGGTGGTACCGCAACCTGTTCAACTACGATGAGGATTACCGCGACCGGCTGGTGCAGGGACTGCGCAAGGCGGGTGCGCCGGAAGGCGCGGGCTCCGAACTCCCGCTCGCCAAATACACGGGGCTTATTTCCCAGCGCGACGGCGAGTACACGATCAAGGGTGTCACGGAGATCGACCATGCGACCGCCAATACGATGCTCGAGGCCGGCGCGATCCTGGTCGACGTGCGCCCAGCAACGGACTTCGAAAGCGGGCACATCCCCGGCAGCGTCAACTTGTCGTTGCCCGTTGCGCTGTCCAGCGACAGTCTCGGAGAAGTAGCCCGCACCGACGGCCCCGTGATCTTTTCCTGCTTTGGCAAGCATTGCCCCTATGCAGCCTACGCAGCCGCAAAGGCAGTGCTGTGGGGATACAAGCGCGTCTATCGGTTCGCTGGCGGCTTTCCGACCTGGCAGGCGGTGGGCCGTCCGGTTGCGGTGGGAAGCAGCGACGCTGCGAGCACCGTCGCCACGGCGAAGTAGCGGGCGCGAACGAAACGTCCCGTCGCTCGAACGTTTGCAGCCGCTCAGCGCAGTGGCAGCTCCAAGTCCCTCGTGAGCGCATCGACCTCGGCCTGCGTGGGCGCGCTCGCCGCCCGCTCGATCACGCGCCGCGTCAGGTGCGGCGCGAAGAGCTGCATGAAGTCGAGCTGGTACTTGCGCAGCAGCCCGCCGCGGCGGAAACCGATCCAGGTGACGTGCGCGGGAAAGAGATCCGAGGTGTCGATGCGGACGAGGTCCTCGTCGTCGCGCGCGTCGAACGCCATGCTCGCGACGATGCCGATGCCGAGACCGAGCCGCACGTAGGTCTTGATCACGTCGGCGTCGCGTGCGGTCAGGACCACGTTGGGCACCAGCCCCTGGTCGGCGAAGATCTGCTGCAGCGACGACGGTCCGGTGAAACCGAACACGTAGGTGACGATCGGCTGCGCGGCCAGCTGCTTGAGTGTCAGCTTCTTCAACTTCGCAAACGGGTGACCTTTCGGCACCACGACGTGCCGGTGCCAGCGGTAGCAGGGGAGGAGCGAGTAGCCCTCGAACAGGCTCTGCGAGCCGGTCGCGATTGCGAAATCGATGCGATCGAGCGCGGCCATCTCGCCGATCTGCTCGGAGGTGCCCTGGTGCAGGTGCAGCCCCACGTCGGGGTACTTGTCGCGGAACTCCTTGATGACCTCGGGCAGCACGTAGCGCGCCTGGGTGTGCGTGGTCGCTATCGAGAGCGTGCCACGGGATTCGTCCTTCAGCTCCTCCGAGAGGTGCTTGATGTTGCGGACCTCGCGCAGGATGCGGATCGCGCGGTCGATCACCTGCTGGCCGGCCGGCGTGATGCGCGCGAGGTTGCGCCCGTCGCGCACGAAGATCTGGAAGCCGAGCTCGTCCTCGAGCAGCTTGATCTGCTTGCTCACGCCCGGTTGCGAGGTGTGGAGCTTCTCCGCCGCGGCGGTGATGTTTAGACCGGTCTGGGCGATGGCGGCGAGGTAACGCAGTTGGTGGAGCTTCATCCAGTCATTCTATAGGTGAGTTGCGGCCGGACGCGCGACGGGCGGATGACAGGCGGGCAGCAACCGTTCGACAATCACGGGATGGACCTCGAGGCCTATCGGCGCCTCCGCAGCCGGGCGCGCCGGCATGCGCGACGCGCACAGGAGGCGGATGACCTCGTCCAGGACGTGCTGGTCGCTGCGCTCGAGGCCGGCCGGTTCGACGAGCCGTGGCTCGCGGGCGTGATGCGCAATCAGGCGGCGTTCACGGCACGCGGCGCGATCCGCCGCCGCTGCCGCGAAGCGTCGATCGGCGCGTCGGATGAGGCCGCGGCCGAGCCGACGAGCGCATCGCCGGCCAACGCGCAAGCGGTGCTGAGCGCGTTGCCGACGGCCAGCCGGCGCGTGGCCGTGCTGGCGTTGCACGGGCTCGGCCCGGAAGAGATCCGCTGGATCCTCGGTCTGACCCCCGCCGCGTTGCGACAGCGGCTGAGTCGGATCCGCCGGCAACTCGGCGAGCTGCCGGCGCCGTTGCGCGCCGAGGCGCTCGCACTCGCCTATGTGCGCGACCCGGCGCGCGGCGCCGACCTGCAGTTCGGACTCGTCCGGCGCGCGCTCAAGGCGGCGCTGAACGGCCGCGCCGGGATCGGGACGCATGACGCCGATGGGCACCTGATCGTGATACGCGCAGGCAGGGACTCGGCGCGGAGAGTGTGAAGCGGTGACCCACGGGTCATGCGAGCCCGCGCAACCAGTACATGGAGCTGACCGCAGTAAGCGCAACCAGCACCCAGGCTTCCATGATGATGCGCAACGGTCGCGGTGCGTCTGATACCTCCATGAAGTACAGGATGACCAGACGCGCCTTGAAGAAGGCGACTGCGAGCAACGCGAGCCCGGCAGGGTGCGGCGCCGCAGTGACGCCGACCGGTCGGCTGCCGAACACCCACGAGACACCAGTCAGTGCTACGAGCAGCACCCAAACGAGCGTGATGGTCCTCTGGGAGGCGGCGTAGTTCATTTCAGCAGGTAGACCAGTGGAAAAATCACGATCCAGAGGAGGTCCACCAGGTGCCAGTAGATCGCCCCGGCCTCGAGCAGCGGCAAGGCGCCCGCGCCGGCATCGTTCGCGCGCGTCCGGTGACGCATATAGAAAAGCGCGCCCACACCGACGTTCAGATGCATGAAATGGATCCCGGTCAATATGAAGAAGTACAGGAAGAAGTCGTTCTCAAAGACGGTGTGCCCGGCGATGATCTTCTCTCCGTACTCGAGCAACTTGATGGTCGCAAATGCCGCCCCACAGGCGATGGTCGCCGTGAACAGGCGCGATGCTGCCGCACCGTCTCCCTGGCGCACCTTGTGTACGCCGGCTGCAACGAACCAGGAGCTCGTCAGCAGGATGAGCGTGTTGATCCCGCCATAGGCTCTGTTCAGATGAATCTGGCTGGTCGAGAAAGCGACGGGATCCGCCGCACGGTAATAGAGGAACACACAGAACAGCAGCGTGAACATCAGCAGGTCGCCGATGACGAAAACCCAGAGCCCCGGTTCGGCAGGCAGGCGCCGCGGGTTCGCTCCGCCTGTCCGATGCGACCCCCAAAATGCTCAGCCCGGTGCCGCAGCGGCAGCAATGTGCTGCCGCTTGAGTGCCTTGAGCAGCAGTCCGCAGGTCAGGAGGATCCAGGGGAAGAACAGCGCGAACGGGATCCAGAACACGAACAGACCGTTCCAGGAGAACGGACCGGTCTTCGTCATGAACCCGATGGCACCAGCCTCGAAGAAGAAGGCTACCCACAAGGTCATGTAACCGTACCAGCGCGGGAATGGCCAGAACTCGTCGCCCTTGAATGCAAGCGCGGCCACGCCCAGGGCCACGAAATTGAAGATGAAGTACTGGTCTGTGGTCACGAGGGTGAGCAATGCGAGCTCGTGCAGCAGCTTGGTGACCTCGGCTGGCCGATCAGGCGAAAACGCTGCGACACCCCAGAAGAGCGGCGGCAGTACCAGGAAGATCGTCATCAGGATACCGCCGGCAAACTGCAGGATCGACCAGACGGGGATGCCCTTTTCGACCCGCGCCATCTGCACCGAGATCACGACCACCAATGGCACGAGAAACGCGCTTGTCCATGAGGTGATCATCGCGGCGACGCGTATGTCGGTGCCGTACTGCTGGTAGAAGTCGGCAACCTGGGCGGCGCTCCAGGTTGCATCCGGAGGTGGCACCATGCGGAACAGGAACACCCAGCAGACGACATTGATTGCCGTAAATCCCAGGCACCACCAGATCAGCGCACCCTGCGAGCGCGCGGACATCAGAGTGGCCCGGTCTTTCATCGGATTGCTCCCCTACGGCGAGTGCTCGTAATCTAGCGTACGGACCGACAACGTACAACGCACGCATCCGAGCGAAGCTCCGCGCGATCCGTCACGTGGTCAACCGGCCCTGTAATTGACATCACCGGCGCAGGCCGACAGGATCTGTTCCGGGGTTCGGGGCGAGGTCATTGGGGCCACGCCGGTTTCAGGGAGCGCGGTCATCTACGATCCGGCGATGGTACTGGCGGCCTTGGATCGCCACAAATGGGGCGTGATCGCGCTCTGTGGCGCCGCAATGATCTTCAACTACACGTGGTTCATTGCGGCCGTGCGGCAGGGGCTGCGTGACCGCACGTACCCGGTACCGCTGTTCTGCACGCTGTTCTGGCTGGTCGGGGACGGCTCGGTGGTGCTGCACTACGACCTGTGGTTCAACGTCTACGACCACTGGTACGTCAAGCTGTTCTGGGCGGCGCTGGTCCTGACAGTCCTGTGCGAACTCGTGTTCATCTACCTGACCCTGCGCTTCGGCCGCGCGGAGCTCGTCCCATCCTGGACGCAGGGGCAGTTTGTGGCGCTGGTGTTGGCCGGCCTGGTCTTGATGATCGTCAGCTGGTCCGTCGTGAAACGGGCCATCGGTGACGAGCTGTTCATCACCTATTTCCACCTCGCCAACATGGCCGGACCGGCCTTCGGTGCCGCATTGCTGCTGAGACGCCGGTCGCGGGCAGGCACTACGCCGCTCGTCTGGGACGCCTACACGATCATGGTGGCCTGCTGGTTCCTGGCCTGCGCCCTCTGGTTCGGGCCACCCTTCGCTTCTCCTCACATGCTCGTCTTCTACGTGGCATGTACCGCGACGGCGGCCGCCATGGCGATCGCGGTTCGGCGGCTGCCGCCGCCCGCGCTACGGCCGGCTTAGGGCACGTCGTCAGCGAGGCCCTTTCTGCGAGCGTGCCTGCGCGGGAGGAACCGTATCGAGGGCGATCAGGTTGCGCTTGATGTCATGCAGAGTCACCGCCAACTCGTGCTGACGCTTCATGGAAATCCCGCGCATTATCTTGTCGTTCATTTCAAGCGCAACCGCTATCATCTTGTCGAGGATCACTTTCCCTTTACGCGTCAGGAAGATGCGCTTGACCCGCCGGTCGCCCGAGTCGGCCGAGCGTTCCACGTAGCCACGCGCCTCGAGGCGATCGATGAGCCCTCCCACTGCCACTTTGCCCAGGTCAAGGATGCCGGCAAGCTCAGTCTGGGTGATGCCTTTGTCGCCGTGACGGGACACGTTGGTCAGGACCCACCACTGGGAGCGCGTTATATGAAGCGGTCGCATGCGCTGGTCGAACGCGGTGCGCCGCAGTCGCGATACGTCGTGAACCAGAAATCCGATCCTGATGCGTTCATTCGGTTTCATGCTGTCGCGCGATCTTGTTGAGGAGTTGGACAACGGACTTATTTTGCGATGTCACGATTGCCGCAAGCAATGCGAAAATCGGCCATTCACACGATCGGTCTGGTAGCGGCGAACCGGAGCTGAGAAAGGTTCGACGCTCACCGCGAGTCTAGGAAATCTCGCCGAGCACCGTGCCGACTTTCAGTGTCTCGCCGACCGGCGCGATGATCGTCAGCTTCCCCGATGCGGGGGCTGGTATCTCTTCCACGGACTTCTCGCTCTCCAGCGAATACAACGGCTGGCCCTCGATCGCACTGCCGCCATCGGCGACATGCCATTCGGCCACGACGCCTTCCTCCATGGAAAAGCCGAGCTTGGGGAGCAGCACCTGCGTCGTCATCTCGCCGCCTCCGACTCGTCTCTCGGGACGCGGTCAGTCTAGACCAGCGTCTGCCGTACCGCCTTTTCGATGTCGGCATGGCTGTAGATGAATGCCGCCTCCAGCTGCTTGGCGAACGGGACCGGCGAATCCTTGCTCGCGACGCGCTGCACCGGCGCCTTCAATTCCCTGAAGAGCGCTTCGTGGATCCGCGCCGAGACCTCGGCTCCCACGCCGAACGACCGCACGGCCTCATGGACGACGACGGCGCGGCGTGTCTTCCTCACTGACGTCAGGACGGTTTCCATGTCCAGTGGGGATACCGACCGCAGATCGACGATCTCGCAATCGACGCCGTCCTTTGCGAGCTGGGCCGCGACTACTGGAAGGTCCAGCATCGATCGGCTGTAGCCGATCAGGGTGACGTCCTTGCCGGGCCTGACAACGTTCGCTTTGCCGAGAGGGATGGCTTTCCCGCGCTGCGGCGCCGGTCCCGGATTCCAGTAACTGGCGATGTGCTCCACGAAGAGGACCGGATCGTCGTCCTCGATCGCGCCGAGCATCAGGCCATATGCATCGGCCGGGTTCGACGGCATGGCGACCTTGATCCCGGGTGTGTGGCAGAACCAGGCCTCGAGAAAATCGGAGTGCTGACCACCCTGCTGGAAGCCGGTGCCAGTCATGGTCCGGAGCACCAGCGGCACGTGGGTCTGCCCACCTGACATGAACCTCAGCTTGGCCGCGTGGTTTGTAATCTGGTCCATGCAGACGGCCACGAAATTCATCAACATGATTTCGGCAACGGGGCGCATCCCCGCGATCGCGGCGCCCACGGCGGCTCCCACGAACCCCATCTCCGAGATGGGCGTGGATCGGACCCGGTTCGGCCCGTACTTGGTCGACAGGCCCTGCGTCACCTTCACGACGCCGCCGCCCTCGGGATCCGCGACCTCCTCGCCGAAGAGGATCACCTCGGGATACTTCGCCAGCGCGTCATCCAGCGCCCAGTTGATGGCCTGTACGGTGTTGATCTGTTCCTGCGCGCTCATGATGGCCTCTCAGGCAGCAGCGTCGGCATACACGTCACGCGTGATCTCAACCGTCTCGGTCAGCGGACTGTCGAAGGCGAACTTGACGGCCGCCTCCACCTCCGCGTCGATCTCCGCATCGATGGCATCGAGAGACGCGACCGAGGAATGCTTGTTGTCCGTCAGCCACTGCCGGTAACGCGGGTACGGGTCAGCGGTAAGAGCAGCCTGGTACTCCGCCTTCGGAATGTAGTCGCCGGCGTCACCGATCAGGTGACCATTGAACCGGAACGTGATTGCCTCGATCAGCGTGGGGCCGTCGCCGGCGCGCGCACGTTCCACGGCCGCATGGGCACACTTGTACACCGCGACAGGATCGTTGCCGTCGACGCGCACTCCCGGAATGCTGTAACCCTTCGCACGGTCGGCCACGGAGCCGATCGAAGTTCCCTTCGCGAAGGCCGTATGTTCCGCGTAACGGTTGTTCTGACAGAGAAAGATGACCGGCAGCTTCCAGACGGAGGCGAGGTTCAGTGACTCGTGGAATGCGCCGATGTTGCTCGCGCCATCGCCGAAATTGGTGACGGTGACGCGCTTTTCGCCCCGGACCTGGGCCGCCAGCGCCAGGCCGCACCCGATGGGCATGCCGGAACCCACCACTCCGGTCGTGACCATGCACCCGGTCTCCGGATGGGTGATGTGCATCGGGCCGCCCTTGCCCTTGCAGGTACCGGTGCTGCGACCCGCGAGCTCCGCCCAGATCAGCTTGATCGGGACGCCCTTGGCGATCATGTCGTGAATGCCGCGATAGATCGTCACGATGTAGTCGTCATCGTTCAGCAGCACGCTGACCGCGGCCGGGATGCATTCCTGCCCGCGTGGCGAGTAGTACGGCATCGTCAACCGGCCGGCCTTCATCGTCGCAATGATGCGGACGTCATTGGCCTTGATCCGGGTCATTCGTCGATAGATGTCCAGCAGGACGGCGGTTGTCGGCTCCATGCGGCTCTCTCCACGGACCGGTCGGACGGATTACTCGGTACAATATCATACGGTGGCGTAACAATCGTCTGTTGACGCGTACCGAACGGTTGCCATACGGTGCGAGCCACCGCCGGACATCAACGCGGGACCGTCCAACGCAGATGTGCGCAGCATCACCAGCCCACGTCGAGGGCCCCGCGCTACAGCGTCTCCAGGACCTGGTGTGGCTGGGCGACATCCCGGCCCTGGGAGCGAGCCGGTGCCCCGATCGGGCCGCCATTGTCTACCCGGATCGCGGCCGCCGGATGACCTATTCGGAGCTCGACCGGGCCAGCAACGCCTTTGCCGCGATGCTGAGCGAGCTTGGAGTGCGGGCAGGCGAGCGGGTCGCCTACCTCGGGCGGAACAACGACCTCTTTCTGCCCGTCCTCTTCGGAGCGGCCCGCTGCGGCACCGTCGTCGTGCCGCTCAACTGGCGCCTGACACCAGGTGAGCTTGCCTACCAGCTCCAGGATTCGCACGCGCGGCTGCTGATGCATGACCCCGATTTGCGGGAGTCCGCCTCCAGCGCAGCGGAACTCTCCCGCAGCAGAATCATGCTGATGTCGACTGAAGCGGACGGGTCTTCCGAAAGTCTTCAGGATCGCCTGCAGCGCCCCGCGCCCGCGATACCAACGTCGCACGACCACGGGCAGGTGCTGCTGCAGCTCTACACCAGCGGCACTACGGGTCGTCCTAAAGGCGTGCTGGTCTCACAGCATGCGCTGTCCGTGTCGCGTCATGCTGAACTGCAGTCACATGCCCTCGACCACCTTGGACCAGGCTGCGTGATCGTCTCGGCAATGCCTAACTCTCACATCGGCGGCATTTCCTGGGTCATGATGGGCCTCGTGCGGTTCGGAACCGTGGTCCTGACCGCGGATGTCTCGCCCGGCAACCTGATCCGGTTGCTGAACGAGTACCGTGCCGAGCACACGTTCATCGTGCCGACCGTACTTCGCGCGATCGTCGATGAGCTGCGCGGACGGGCCCAGCCCGTGCCCAGGCTCAAGGGAATCTTCTACGGCGCAATGGCCATGAGCGAAAGCCTGCTGCATGAGGCCCTGCAGTTGTTCGACTGCGCATTCGTGCAGTTCTTCGGAATGACCGAGATGTCCGGCTCAGCGACGCTACTTTCGCCAGAGGACCACGATCCGGCCAGGCCTGATCTGCTTCGAACCGTGGGACGGCCCTACCCGGGCGCTGCGCTCGAGATTCGCGGCCCGGATCGTGCCGTGCTCAACCGTAACGAGCCGGGCGAGATCTGGATCAGGTCGCCGACGATCATGCTCGGGTATCACGGCCTTCCGGGAAAGACGGCGGAGGCCGTTGTCGGTGACTGGTACGCGAGCGGAGACGGCGGTTTCCTGGACGAGGCTGGATATCTGCACCTGACCGATCGCATCAAGGACATGATCGTCAGCGGCGGCGAGAACGTGTATCCGGCCGAGGTCGAGGAGGCCCTGCGGCGGCATCCTGCCGTCCTGGACGCCGCCGTCGTCGCCGTCTCCGACGAGCGCTGGGGAGAAATGGTCACTGCCGCGGTGGAGTTGCGGCCGCAGATGTCCGTGGATGCCGCCGAGCTGCAGAGCTTTGCCCGGCAGCACATTGCGGCATTCAAGTGCCCCAAGCTGGTCTGCATCGTTGAGCGCCTGCCGCGCACTGCCTCCGGCAAGGTGCAGCGCGCCGAAGTCCGGCACCGGTTACAGGCCGAGAGATCCGGTGCCTGAGGTCCCTCCGCCGGCAAGCGTTCCCGGCGTGTCGTTCGCGCGGGATTCAATGGAGACGAGATGAACGACTATGACCTGATCATTGTGGGCGGCGGCGGAGCCGGTCTCAGCGCCGCGATCATGGCGCGAGACGCCGGCGCCAGCTGCATGGTGCTCGAGGCCGACAGACAGCTCGGGGGCGCAACGGCGCTATCCGCGGCCGTGATGTACGCGGCTGGCACGAGCATCCAGCGCAAGGCCGGCGTCCAGGGTGATACGCCGGACGCGATGTATCACTACATGATGACCCTGGCGGGCTGGGAGGCTTATCCGCGCATCGTGCGGATCATGTCCGAGCAGAGCGGTCCCGGTCTCGAGTGGCTGATCGGCCTCGGTGTCGAGTTCCCCCCGAGTACCTGCTCTGCTCCGGCGTCGAGGATGTCCCGCGCGGGCATCCGAGCCGGGGCGTTGCCGAGAGCCTGATCAACGCCGCCGGGGCCCGCGGGGCCGAGGTCGCGCTGAACACGCGGGTCGATGAGCTGCTGGTCGAGGCCGGTCAGGTGGTCGGTGTGCGCGCCGGGGACACCGAGCTGCGTGGTGGCGCGGTCGTCATCACAACAGGCGGGTTCGGCAATAACCCGGAGATGATCGAGCGGCTGTTTCCCACGGCAGCCCGCCACGGCGCATGGACATACGCGGTCCACTACGCGGCGCCGTTCATCCTCGGCGACGGGATCAAGCTTGCGGAGGCGGCCGGCGCGGAGATCGTCGGCCGCGACACGGGGCTGCTGCTTCCGACCAGCGGGCTCGGCAAATGGGTGGAGGCGTTCCTGCCGCCGTGGATCATGCTCGTCAACACCCTGGGCCGACGCTTCATGAACGAGGGCGCTCCATATGCCGTTTCAGGTTACCTGCTGAACGCCCAGCAGGATCAGCGTGCCTTCGCCCTGTTCGACGAGGCCGCACTGGTGGAAGGCAGCCAGGACATGCGCTTCGCCGATCCCTACCACAGCGGCGCCGCGATGCCGACCTGGGAGTACCACCTGCTGCGGCAAGGCATCGAGTCGGGCAAGGTCGTCAAGGCGGACACGATAACGCGGCTCGCCCACCAGATCGGCATCGACGCCGGGGTGCTCGAGGGATCGGTCGAACGGTACAACGCAGACTGCGATGCCGGCCGCGACGGCGATTTCTTCAAGGAGACAGAGCGCTACTTTCCGCTGCGAAATCCGCCGTTCTACGCGCGGGAGGTACGTGGCTGCGTCATCGGGCAGACCGGCGCCGGTCTCAATATCAACGAGAACGCGCAGGTGCTCGACCCGTGCGGGCGGCCGATCCGCGGCCTCTACGCCGCGGGCGAGGTGCTGGGCTGCACGGTCGGCAAACGCTACTCCGGCGGTGGCATGGGCATCTGCAACGCCATCGTGTTCGGGCGCATCGCCGGACAGGCTGCAGCAGCAGAGGCACTTGCGGGACGTGCGGCATGAGCGCGCTCGAAGGCAGGAGCGCGCTCGTTACCGGGGCAGCTCGGGGCATCGGTGCCGCCTGCGCTGCATCGCTTGCGGCGCAGGGCGCCAGAGTCCTGCTCACGGACCTCGCGGCGTCCGCCGGCGAGGAGACAGCGGCGGCCCTTCGCGCGCAGGGGCACGTGGCGACCTTCCGGGTCCTGGACGCGACGAGCGAGGTCGGCTGGGACGAAGTCGTCTCGCGTGCTGTCGCGGATTTCGGCCGCCTGGACATCGTGGTGAACAATGCCGGAATCCACCTGCCTCGGACGATCGAGGATCTCACCCTCGACGAGTTCCGGCACGTCCTCGAAGTCAACCTGCTCAGTTGCTTCCTGGGAACCCGGAAGGCGATCCAGACCATGAAGTCCACCGGCGGCGGTGCAATCATCAATATCGCGTCGAACTCGACGCAGGTCGTCGTGCCGTTGACGGCGCCGTACAGCCCGAGCAAGGCGGCGGTGGCGAACCTCAGCAAGGTGGCGGCACTGCATTGCGCCGCGCAGCGCTACAACATTCGTGTCGTCTCGGTGCATCCCGGCCCGATCGCGACCGATATGCTGCTGGGCGGTGCGAGCCGCGCAGCCGACATCCCGGAGGTCAAGCGGCTCATAGATGCGATACCCCTTGGCCGCATGGGCCAGACGCGCGAGATCGGAGACGTCGTCGCCTTTCTCGCAAGCGACGCTGCGTCGTTCATGACGCGCGACCGAGGTCTTCGTCGACGGCGGGCTGACGGTAAGCATGATGAGCTGACGGCGGGACGCATCTGCGACAGCGAGCTTCCGAAGTACTGGCCTGACAGTGGGGTAGGTTCCATGGACAGCATATCGGGAAAGGTCACGATCATCGTCGGAGCCGCGCTGGAAAACCTGGGCGGCGGCCTGGCCCGGCGCTTCGCAGGGGCAGGCGCGAAAGTGATCGTTGCCGGACGCAGGAAGGATCCGCTCGAAAGCCTGGCGCGCGAGATCGGCGGCGACGCCCGCGTCTGCGATTTCGAGCAGCAACGCGACATTGACGGGCTGGTGAGCTACGCCCGCGAGCGGCACGGCCGCGTCGATGTCGGTATCAACTGCACGGGCTGGGGGCTGCTCAAGCCTTTCGAGGAGACGACCGACCAGGAGCTGCAGCGGATGATGGACGTGCAGTTCAAGGGGCCGTTCCAGTTCATGCAGGCGCTCGTCAAGGCCATGACCGACGGCGGCTCGATCATCATGATCTCTTCGGCAACAGCGACGATCATGCTCGAACATCACGCCGCCTACATGGGGACGAAGGCCGGCATCGATCATGTCGTCCGGTGTGTCGCAAACGAATACGGACACAAGGGAATCCGCGCAAACTCGATCTCGCCCGGCGTCACCGAGACGCCGATGGCCGGTGACTCGTTGAAGGTACCGGCGGTGCGCAAGGCGTTCGAGGCCGGCTACCCGCTTGGACGCATCGGCACGATCGACGACATCGCTGAGGCCGCTCTCTGGCTCGCGAGCGACCGCTGCTTCATGACGGGGCAGAACCTGCAGGTAAACGGAGGCCTGACGCTGCGGCGCAATCCGACCATGGCGGAGCTCGGTGCGGCCTTCGAGGGCGTTTCGCAGCACCTCCGGGCCTGAAGGAGCTAGGCGCTGGCGTCGATCAGCGCCAGGGCGCGCCGGATGAAGTGCGGGAAATGCGCGTGCGGAAGCATCGCGAGCTTGAGATCCCCGGCGCGCCCCGTCGTGAAGCGCGTCGAGATGACGTTGGCGGCGCTCGCGTTTCGCACGTAGGCCCAGACCTGGAAGAATCTCAACGTCTCCGGATCGACGGGGGCTCCGCCGCCGGCGATGTAGCGCTCCATCAGCCTGTTCCAGTCCACGGACTCGCCGACGGTCACCTTTACATAGCCGATATCTTCCGCCGGGTCGCCGATGTGGGCGAATTCCCAGTCGAGCACCGCGCTCAACGAGCCCTCGTGAAACAGGAAGTTGTTGAAACCAACGTCGCCGTGCAGCAGTACCGGCTTTCCGCTGCGGTTCGGGACGTTGTCCAGCAGCCAGCCGTACAGCGAGACCAGCGCCGGGGACGGTGTGTGCTCCTCGCGCAGGAAGTAGTCGTACCAGTTGCGGATGTACCGCTCGATGCAATCGCGGCGCGACAGGTTCCAAAGGTCGAGCCGTATCGAGTCCGTGAGATCGCCCAGCTCGACCAGGGGAGGCAGGCCATGCAGCTTGGCGAGAATGTCGGCGAGGGCGTCGCCGAGGCCCTCGGGAAGCCGTGTCTGTGCGCCGAAGAAGCTTCCGGCGATCTTGCCCGGTGATCGGCGCATGACGATGAAGTCCCCGCCGGGCAGCAGCTCGTGCTCAGTGTCGAGCCACACGGCGTCCGGAGCCGGAAACCCGTGGGCGCGCGCGGCGCGGATGACCGGATACTCCCTGGAGATCTGGTGGCAATCGTTCTCGAGACCTGCGTTCTCGCCCAGGTCCCGGCGGATGACATAGGAACCGGAAAGCGCGCGTCCCTCGACTTCGAAGACCGTCGTTTCCTTGCCGAAGCCGCCTGCGAGAAGCTGCAGCGAGGTGAGACGCATCCCCGGCTCCTGGAACCGGTCCTGGAGATACGCCGAGAAATTCTCCTGGTTGAACTGCACCGCGCCGGATCGCTGGCCGCTATTGCTCTGCTCGGGTCCGATCTGGCTCAGCAGATCGGCGGATTCCCAGGCCACGAGCCGGCGCGTGATCTCGTCCCGCGTAGTGCGCGGCGCGGCGCGCGTGGCGTTGAGCCCGGACAACATCGACTGCAGCTCCGCGAGGATCGACCGCCACTCGCGTTCGACGTCGACGGCATTCTGCAGTTTTCGCGCCTGCACGAGCCGCGCCTGCAGCCGTGCGAGTTCGCCGGCCTTCGCATCACCGGCGCCCTTCAGCAGCTCACCTATGCCCCGCAGTGTCTGGTCGAGCTGGTCGAACTGCCCGTGGAGGAACCCGAGCCCGCCGTGTTCACGATTCTGCAGCAGGCGCAGCCCGTATCCGATCGCCTGTGCAATGGATCCGTCCGTGTTGCTGTCGGGAATAGTGCTGCAGAGCCGACGAAACTCGTCTGCAATCGCATGCCAGACCTTATCAGCGGGTTGCAGCATGAAGTCAGCCTCGCAACGTAATTCAGTGCAGCACAGTGGCACTGCAGCGGTCGAGGACAACTACACCGCGTTCCTTGGCGAGTGCCCTGAAACGAACCTGGGCACCGCCCTCGTGAAACTCGACACGGATGGTCTCGCCCGGGAAGACGGGCGAGCTGAACCGCGCAAACATGGATCGCAGGCACGCAGGGTCGTCGTCGCAGTAGGTGCGCAGGATTGCCCTGCAGGCAATGCCATAGGTGCACAACCCGTGGAGTATGGGGCGATCGAACCCAGCCTGCCGCGCGATGCGCGGGTCGGCGTGCAGGGGGTTCCAGTCGCCGCTCAGGCGATAGATGAGAGCCGCGGCGGGTGAAGTGGATATATCGATCACTCGATCCGGCACTCTCTCCGCCAGCGGCTGTGCCTGTGGCAGCGGCGTACCCACATTGCCCTGGCCACCATCACCCCGGAGCAGAGTCGTGGAGCGCACGGTGGCGAGCTTCTCGCCGTCCGAAACATCGTAGACCGTCTTCTCGACATGCAGCAATGCGCCCTTGTCGCGCCCCTTGTCCTCGATTCCTATGACCCTGAACTCACCGCGAAACTCACCCGATGGACGAAGCTGCCGGTGGATCACGAAGTCCTGCTCGGCGTGCAGCACCTTGACCCAGTTGACGGCATACGCCGGTTCCTTCAGCCAGAAGCCCGGGTGGCAGAGGACCGAGCACATCGCGGGGACCACCCTGAGCCCGTCCTCGTACACGAATGGCAGCTCGGTCTCGTCGAGCGGATCCGCGCCGTATCCGAGCCCCAGCGCGTAGAGGATCGTGTCCCTGGGCTCGTATCGATGGGTGATCGGGCCCAGCCGCAGGTTGATGATCCGATCGAGGTCCATGCTACTGGTTGCCCTCGGAAAGGTAGCGCGTCAGCGTCTGCTGCAGGTGTCGTACCCTGACGTCCTGGTATTTGGCCAGCACGAGATCATCAGGCGCTCCAGCACGGAGACCCTCCTGGAGCATCGCGAGGCCGGCGGTGTCCTGGTCGTATATCTGGCCGAGCCAGGGTGCGAACTCGCCGCAAGCGGAATAGGTGTCGCCCGGTCCCAGCTCGATGCGGCGAGCTTCCGGAATGGCGGAGCCATCCAGTGGCTTTGGCCGGAAGATCATGAAGTCGAAGGAGGTGCGGTGCGGATCGTCGCGAAGCGGCAGGAACCGATACAAATAGGGGAATCCAAGGGAGCGGAATATCACGATGTTCGGAAAGATGGAGTACTGAGCCGGGTCCAGTGCCTCGGCATCGGACAGCTGGCTGTAGTCCCGACCGTGGAGCTGTGACATGACGCTTCGGCTCAGCTCCGCCATCGCTGCGCGGGCCGATGTCCCTTCCGGCAACGACGCCGTATCTCCGGAGCCTGTCATGACGCGCAGCATCGCGTCGTAGACCTGCTGCTGGGTCAGCTCGCCCGGATGCTGCTCGCTCGGTATCCCCGAGGGCTCGAGAAAGCGGCTGATGGTCTCATTCCCTTTCCACACGTCGTACTGCGTGCTCGAGTCGCCGGAGAACGATGCTGCCTGCGAGTGAAGTTCCGCGACATGGAAGGCCTCGATGAACCCCTCGATGCAAGCCTTCCAGTTCGCGTCGATCGTCTTGCGAATGACGACATCCAGGTAGACGTCGTCGCGCGGCCAGTCGGCGAAATGGGCCGGCAGATTCGCCAGGTAATCCTCGAGCGGTGCGGCGTCGGCATGGCGGTTGACGAAGACGAAGCCGCCCCAGCGACCCACTTGAACCTCCGCCAGGCGCAAGTCCGTGTCCTTGACCTGGGGAAAGTCCCAGCGAGCGGGTGCCCAGGCGAGGCTGCCGTCGAGGTTCCAGGTGAAGCCGTGGTAGGGACACCGTATCTGACGCACGCTCGTATCCGCCGCGCAGAGCTTCATGCCCCGATGACGGCAGGTGTTGTAGAAGGCCCTGATTTCCGCCGGCGCGCTGCGAACGACAAGTATGGATGCCCCGGGACTCTCGTACAGCAGGCAATCTCCCACCTCGGGAATCTGCTCTTCCCGGCAGGCGAGCTGCCACACCCTCGGCCACATGCGCGCGATCTCGGCGTCGAAGAATGCCTTCTCGGTGTAACGAGCGCGAGGGACCGCCGGGAAGTCGACATCGACCTCCGAGTATTCACGGAAGACCGCGGGTGCCGGTCTCACGTCACCGGCGATGATTTCCTGGTACATGGGCAGACGGCTCCTGCGGTGCGAAGGCGCCGGCTCTCGAGCAGTTCGATTCATCGGTCCCTCTCCGGTCGCGCAGGAAAATCGATAAGCTAATATACGATACCCGCGCTGGCCTCCGCGGCCAAGCGTGCAGGGTATTGCGACCGGGCTCCCGCGGGACACCGCTGCAGCAAGGTGCCGTCAGCGGGGCAGCGCGATCGTGGAGGCCGGGAGCGGCCGCAGGTGCAACGATGAATCCTTCTTCCGTGGCGGGCGACTTTCTCGGCGTTGCGTTTCCGCCGACCATCGAGGCGCTCCGGGAGGCGGGTGAGGAGTTCCTGACGGCTGCGTTCCGGGCGGCCGGGAGTATCGAAGCGGGTAACAGCATCAGGTCCATCACCAACCGCGAGGAGTTTCACGGCGGAGGCATGGGACGGAAGCTCCTGCTCACCGTCGAGTACGAGTCGCCGGCCCAGGGACTGCACGAGGACCTGTTCATAAAGTTTCCGCGGGATTTCGGCGATCCTTTGCGCGAGCTGTTCGGACCCCTGATGCAGGCGGAAGTGCGTTTCGCATTGCTGTCGCGCAGAGCTGGATTCCCGATCAGGGTTCCGAAATGCTATTTCGCCGATTACAACGCTGCCACGACCAGCGGGATCCTGATCACCGAGAGAATCGCCTACGGAGAGGGCGGGATCGAGCCATGCCACGAGAAATGCATGGACTATCTGCTCGCCGATCCGCTCGAGCACTATCGGTCCCTGACCCGAAGCATGGCCAGCCTCGCCGGCTCACACAAGGCCGGAAAGCTGGGCACCGACCTTGCAAGCGATTTCCCGTTCGATCCGGCACGAGTCGATGTGGGCAGCCGCATACCGTACACGCCGGAGCAGCTGCAGCAGAAACTGGCCAAGCTCAGATCGTTCGCCGTGGAGCAGCCTCAGCTGTTGCCGCACGAGCTTCGAACGGACACCTTTCTCGACCGGTTCTGCGACGGCGCGCGGCTGGTGCTCGAGCTCGAGGAGACTGCCAGGTCGTTCCTGAACGGGAACCCAGACTACATCGCGCTGTGCCACTGGAACATGAATCTGGACAACGCGTGGTTCTGGACGGACGAGGGCGGGCGCTTACAGGCGGGTCTTCTCGACTGGGGCAGCGTCGGGCAGATGAATGTCGCCCAGGCATTCTTCGGCATGACCTGCTCGGCGGAGACGGATTTCCTGAACGCGCACAGGCGCGAGTTGATGGCGCTATTTGTCCGGGAATATCGCCTTCATGGCGGACCGGTCGTGGAGCTCGATGACCTCGAGCTGATGTACAAGCTGTCGGTAGCGGTGCTGGGCATTGCCTGGATCCTCGACGCGCCGTCCATCGTCGAGCGACAGGTCCCCAACCTGGCCAGCATCCGGGACCGCTACGATCCCAGACTGAGCGGCGACTTCCTGGCCCGCGCGCAGCTGCAGATACTTACCGTGTTTCTCAACGAGTGGGCGGTCTGCGATATCACAGGGGCACTCGATCGGTTTCGCTCCAGGTGAGTGTCAGCGCCCCCTGACGTCGACCGCGGCTACGATCCCGGAGCTCCGGGCAGGAAGTCGTTGTATGCGCCAAGCGTCATGCCGCCATCCACGGCGATCTCCGCACCGCACAGGTAGGCTGCATCGTCGCTGACGAGAAACAGGCTCGTGCGCGCAATCTCCTCCGGCTCCCCGATCCGGCGAATCGGCTGTCGTTGATAGTATTTGTTGAGTTCCGAGACAGGCTCGTTGGTGATGTTCCCCATCGGCGTATTGACGCCGCCCGGGAATACGGCGTTGACGCGCACGCCCTTGAGACCGAGCTCCATGGCGGCTGTCTTCGTCAGTCCGCGCAGCGCCCACTTGCTGGACGAATAGGCGGTGAGCCCGTTCATGCCCCACAGACCCGCGGTCGAGCAGATGTTCACGATGGAGCCGCTTCCACGTCGGGTCATACCCGGCGCGACAGACTTTATGCCGAGCCAGGCCCCGATGAGGTTGATGGAGAGAACGCGCTCGAAGTCGGCCTTCGCGAGTTCGGTGATCGAGGCGGGGTGCACGACGCCGGCGTTGTTGATCAGTATGTCGACTTTGCCCCAGCGACGCTCGGTCTCAGAGACGATGGCGCGCCATTGCACCTCGTCGGTGATATCGAGCTTCGAGAACGCGCCGGACGTTCCAAGGTCGCGGGCCACCGCCTGGCCCTCCGTCTCGAGCACATCGGCGATGACGACCTTCGCGCCTTCGGCCGCGAACAGCCGGGCCGTCGCTGCACCTTGACCCCGCGCGGCTCCCGTAATGATGGCGACTCGCCCGTCGAGCTTTCCAGACATTTCGACTCTCCAGGAGTGAGCGATTTCGGGCTGGCGGCGGTCGAGCGCTAGGTTGCTGCGATCGGCACGACCGCAGATTCACGCGCTGATCGTCGTTCGACCGCACACACGCAAATCAGACTCGCAAGGCACAGACCGGCGGCCATCCATCCCACGGGATGATAACCGGCGCTCTGGATCAAGCGGCCTGCGATCAGGGGACCCAGGGCTGATCCGGCGCTGGACATCGTGCCTCCGAGCACGGCTGCGCTGCCGGTGCCATCGACGCGGGCGAGCATGCCGAGAATCAGCGGCAGTATGAAGTTCCAGTAGAACCCGCCGATGCCGCAGCCCAGGACGTACCAGGACAAGGAGGCAGGTGCGTAGAGCGAGTACAGCCCGAGCCAGAGCACCAGCATGGCGGCGCCGATGGTTGCCCACCGCGGCCAGCGTTGCGGAACAGTCGCGGCTGCGAGGCTGCCGGCGATGCCAGCGACCGCAAATGCGGACATCGCGTTGGCAACTCCTCGAACGGGGAAGCCGTGAGATATCCCGAGCACCTGCAGGAACGACCAGATTCCGCCCTGCGCCACGAATGCCAGCAGGATGGCGAGGAGACCAATGAGCGCTGTCGGAGCCGGCATGACGGCCGCGAGACCCGACGGCACGGGCTTGGTCGCGGGAGAGCGGGGCTGATTGAGGAGAAACACGAGAGCGGCCGCCACAGCCGCCGCCGCATACGTGCTGAAGATCCAGCCGGCCACTCGTTGCAGGATCCCGGCCGATGCAGGAACAGACGCAGTGGCCTGTGATTCGGACAGGTAGGCAATGGACTGGAATCCGATGACCATTACTACCGACATCGATGCTGTAAGGATTCCGAAGCTACGGGTCGGCCTCTCCGATGCAGCGCAGGCCTTGAGTGCGTAGCCGAATCCGACGCCCGACCCCAGTCCAGCCGTGAAACGGACCCATTCCAGCGGCGCCTTGGAGCCGAGCAGGACAGCCGCTGCATTGGCGGCCAGGATCAGACCGCAGGCGAGTGGCACCCACCGGCCGAACTGACCGAGCGGCCGCTTGCTCGTGAACAGAGTGCCGAGCAGAAATCCGGCAAGTTCGACGAATGCCAGGTTGCTCAACGCCCTCGGGTCGAGCCCGTAGGCTTGCGCCAGCGCGCCAAGGGTCGCCGGCATCCACAGAATCCCGGTCATCATCGCGATGCCCGCTACCATTGCTGCAGCAAGGTGGCGTGGCATGATCGATGTCGTGACGGATTGCACCGCGGGCTGCATCGTGTCGTCTTCTCCAGCTACCCTCGAAGCGACACACAGGAGTATAGTTCGCAACCGCATCTTTCGCGACCCAAGGGCAACGACATGGGCTTACTCGATGACCGGATCGCAATCGTCACGGGGGCGGGGCGCGGCGTCGGACGGGCATACGCCTTGAAGCTGGCTGAACATGGCGCGAAAGTGATCGTCAACGACCTTGGTTCCGCGACCACAGGCGCACCGACCGAGGAGTCTCCCGCCGCAGAGGTCGTCAAGGCGATTCGCGCGTCGGGTGGGGCTGCAGTCGTCGATACCTCGGACGTATCGGACTGGAATGGCGCGAAGTCGATGGTCGACAATGCCGTCGAGAATTTCGGACGGCTCGACGTCCTGGTCAACAACGCCGGGATTCTCCGCGACCGGATGCTGGTCAACATGACCGAGGACGACTGGGATTCGGTCATCAAGGTGCATCTGAAAGGCACCTTCGCGCCGACCCACCACGCCGCCAACTACTGGCGCTTTGAGCAGAAGGCCGGGCGGCCAGTGGACGCGCGCGTCATCAATACGACTTCACACTCGGCGCTCTTCGCCAATGTCGGGCAGGCCAACTATGCCGCCGCGAAGGCGGGGATAGCGACATTCTCACAGGTAGCGGCTCGCGAGCTGCAGCGCTACGGCGTAACGGTGAACGCGCTTGCTCCACGAGCTCATACACGCATGACGGAGGGTCTTCGGGAATGGACCCCGGAGCAGATCGCGAAGCGGGATCCAGAGTGGGTAGCTGGCTTCGTGGCCTGGCTCGCGAGCAAGGAGTCCCGTGGCATCAGCGGGCGTGTCTTCGAAGTCTGGGGTTACGGTATCGCCGTCGCGGAGAGCTGGCAGCACGGGCCGATCGCCGAGGCGTCCAAGGATCCAACCGAGCTCGGGCCTCGTATTGCCCAGATCGCGAGATTTGCACGCGCCAATGCAGGCATCGATCGCGACACCTGGCTCGATCCGTGATGAGCACCGGCGGACGGATGTGATAATGCGACGACGGTGTCGGAACGACGCGGCATGAGGGGCTGACTGCGTGGTGCGCGGCCTGAAAGTGGAGACCTCGGCAGGAGTCGCGCGGCTCACCTTCGATCGTCCGGAGGCGCGCAATGCGTTGTCGACGGAGATCATGGAGGGACTCGCCCAAGCCTTGCGCCAGGCCGAGGACGACCCCGACGTGCGCTGCGTCGTGCTGTCGGGCGCCGGGGAGCACTTCGTCGGCGGTGGCGACGTGAAAGGCTTCGGCGAGACAATCGGCATGTCAGCGCAGGAGCGCAAGCATTCGTACGAGCAGCGGCTGACGTCGTCGATCAATACCTACGGTGTCCTCGAACGCCTCGGCAAGCCGACCGTGGCGCGAGTACGCGGAGCCGTGGCCGGCGCGGGAATATCGCTGGTGCTGGCCTGCGACTTCGCCATCGCGGGCGAGAGCAGCTTCTTCGTCTTCGCCCAACGCTCGCTGTCGCTGCCCCCGGACGGTGCGCTGAGCTACTTCCTGCCACGCATCGTTGGCTGGCGACGCGCGAAGCAGCTGACCCTGCTCGGCGCCCGCCTGAATTCCGAGGAGGCCTTTGACGCCGGTCTCGTTACCCACCGGGTCGCGGACGCCGAGCTCGACGCGGCATGTGATGCGCTGATCGGTGAGCTCCTCGACCTGCCACCGGTGGGTACTCGGGCAACGAAACAGCTGCTCAATGGCTCACTGCGCAACGGTCTCGCCGAGCAAGTGCGGCTCGAGGCGGTGGCTGTCGGCGAATGCGTCGCGACCGACGACTTCGCCGAGGGCGTCCGCGCCTTCCTCGAGAAGCGCCGGCCGAAGTTCACGGGCCGTTAGCCCGGTCGGCGCGCCGGGGGAGGGCGCGAGCAAGCAGATCTCTGCGAGGTCAAGTGAGAATCCTGGTCATAGGCGCAAACGGTTACATCGGGTCGACCGTGGCCAGCAGGCTGCGCGAGCAGGGGCACGATGTGGCGGGCCTGGCGCGCGACGAGCAGCTCGCCGCGAAGTTGTCCGCGGCAGGCCTCCAGCCGATCCGCGGCAACCTGGGCGACGTTGGGGCGTTGACACACAGGGCACGCGAGTTCGATGGGGCGGTGTTCGCGCCCGTGATTCCTTTCGAAGAGGAGCCACCGGCGCTCGAGGCATTACTGGCGGCGTTCGAGGGGACCGGCCGCGTGCTGATCTACACCTCTGGTACCGGCGTGCTCTCCATCGAAACCCGCGACGGCCACTGGCGTCAGGAGAACTATGCCGAGGACGATCCTTGCGAGACCCAGCACTGGCTGTCCCTGCGTGTGGCCACGGAGAACCTGGTACGTCTGGGCAAAGACCGGGGCGTTCGCGGCATCGTCATTCGTCCGCCACAGGTGTGGGGACGTGGTGGCAGCAAGCAGGTGCCGGCGATCTTCGATTCGGTCCTGAAGGCCGGCGCCGCCTGTTACATAGGCGCCGGGCTGAACCTCTACTCCCATGTGCACGTCGACGATCTTGCCAACCTGTACTGCATGGCCATCGAGCGCGGCGTCGCCGGGGCGCTTTACCATGCGGTCGCGGGCGAAGTTAACTGGCGAACGATCGCCGAGGCGGTCGCCGAAGTGATGGGATGTGGCACGCGCAGCCTGAGCTTCGAGGAAGCGTGCGAGTTGTGGGGACCGATGTACGCCGACCTCTTCTTCGGCGTCAGCAGCCGCTCTCGTGCAGTGCGCGCCCGCGCCGAGCTGGGATGGGCGCCGACGAAATTCGACCTCATCGAGGACATTCGCCACGGCTCCTACCGGCAGGCATATGGAGGCGGCAAGTGAACAGCCAGCAGACCCATGGGCCGATCATGCAGAACGCCTTCATCGTCAGGGATATCGATGCAGGTATCGAGCTCTGGACGAAGGTCATGCGGGTCGGCCCGTTCTTCAAGTTTCCGCAGATCGTTTTCGAGGAAGCGGACTATCGCGGTCGGCCCCATAAGCCGGAGTTCGATGCGGCGATCGCCTATTCGGGAGACCTGATGATCGAGCTCATCCGGCCCAGGGGGCCCTCGATCTTCGCTGAATTCCTGGAATCCGGGCGGACCGGCGTTCATCACTTTGCCTGTTTCGCCGAGGATCTCGCGCTTGCTGCCGCAGCCATCGAGGCGCGCGGCGGCAAGCGCGTCCAGGGAGGCCGGCTCGCGGACGGCTCCAGCATTGCCTACTACGAGATGGGCAGGATCGACCCCGCCATCCTGGAGATCGCCTGCCTGCAGCCCGGCGTCGTGGCGCTGTTTGCTGCGATCAAGGCCGCCGCCGCCACCTGGGACGGGGCCAACCCGATCCTCACCCTGTGACTGCGTGGTGGCTCAGCCGATCCTGAACGAGCGGATGAGGTCGCTGCCGTCGAAGTCCCGGGCAGACGTGCGGACCAGCTCGTACACCCCCAGCAACACGGGCGTCGGCTCGTAGAGCTCGACGAAGTGTCCGTAATCACGGACACAGTCCATCATCGCGAATCCGACCCCCGGAGAGACTTCCGCATAGAGTCCCGTCTCGTAGCCGGCGGTATTGAACCTGCGCATCGTCGCCTGCAGGCCATCGACGATCAGCGCCACGTGGTGGAACCCGCTCTCTCCGGCGCCGTACATATCGCGGAAGACAGATGGGCCGTCGTTGTTCTGCTGGACAAACTCGATCATGACCTCGCCCCACTGGCCATAGGCGGACGTGTGATCGAGCTGGGCGGGTCGGCCGCGATGCTGGCACGTGGTCAGCGGAATGTGCTCGGCGACGTAATAGGGTCCCGAGCCGAAGATTGCCGCGTGACGGCTTGCGGCCGACACGACATCCGGCACGAAGTACGCAACCTGTCTCACGGGCTGCCCGGCAATCCTGGCGCTCATGACGATATTGCCCCGGGTTTCCGCATCGGACCTCATGGTACGAGCAGATGGTTCGATAGTAAACTAACGTATCACCGAGCGACAGAGGATGGATCCGTGAACGACCTTCAGGAAAGGCAGCTGCAGCTGCTGCTCGACCGGCATGAGATCGAACAGGTCCTGCGGCTGTATTGTCGTGCGATCGATCGCCTGGACGTGGAGCTGCTCAAGTCGGTCTATCACCCCGACGGCACAGACGAGCACGGCTCCTTCAACGGCAATGCCCACGAGTTCGCAACGCATATCGTCGCGAGCCTTCGCGATGCGATCATCGACGGTATGCACACGATTACCCAGTCCATCGTCGACGTACAGGGCAGGTACGCCACCGCAGAATCCTATTACTTCGCGTACCAGAGATTCCCGGGAGGTCGCGCCAAGGTCCAGGCGTTTTTCGGCGAATCGTATGCGAATTCGGCTTCGGCCCAGGGTGACATCGATCGGGACCATGACTATTTCTGTGGCGGCCGCTACATCGACCTCTTCGAGAAGCGCGACGGGGCCTGGAAAATTCTCAAGCGCAGGATCACGAACGAGTGGGGTCTTATCCAGCCCTGCAGTCGAATTACCAACGAGGGATTCATCGCCGCGTACAACCTGCCCGGACGCCGCGACCGGCAGGACCCGGTATATCTCAACAAGCCCCCCGAGTCACCGCAGCCTCTCTGACCGGTCGTGAGCAGACGGCGCAGTGCTCAACAGCTGGTCGCCGTCGCGTCCGCCCGGTCATCGGCCAGCGTGCTCAATCGCGACGCCCTCTGGCCGGCCTCACCATGACCGCCGAGCGCGCGATCTGAAAACTCCCGGCCGCATACGTCTGCCAGCTGTCGCTCCAGCGGGCGGCGGCCTGGACTCCCTTGGACAGGACGTCGCGTACCACCGCCGGGTACGCCGCCAGGGAGCGCGCGGCGAGCAGACTGCGCGTGCCGTCGATGGCCAACGTAAAGGCCTCGCGCGCCTGGCTGCGTGCAAGCATGACCGTGCCGAAGGCACGCCCGGCGAGGTCGCCGCAGATGAGCCCGGCCGTGTCCATGCCCAGTCGCGTCGCGGCGCTCCCCGCTTCGCCGCGGATGTGACGGTGGCCCGTCGTGTACCTTTCTTGCCCGAGTGGCGAAGAGCGGTGGCCGCCGGCAGAACGAGTACCACGGCGGCGCCCGGCGCCAGCTCTCGATGCCGCTCGCGTGATTGCGGTCCAGTCGGCGGGGCCAAGCGCCCGCATGGCGCGAGAATACAACAGGCGCTCCTCGAGACCGATGTGCTCGCGGGTTCCCTCGACGAACGCATCGATTGCCTTCGCCAGGGTAACGAGCCGGGCAGTTTGCGCCGATCGCATCAGTGCCGCGATCTCCTCCCGAATACTGCTGCCCGCGCGTTCGTCACGATCGTGCTGATCGCGCAGCTGCGACAGCATGCGCGAACTCTGCCGCGAGCGGCGGGCCAGGAATTCGAACAGGACGTCCTCTCGCTCGTGATGTAGCGCATCGAGTGTATCGGCGATGTAATCGAAGGCCTCGGCGAGCAGCCGAAGCACGCGTCGAGGCCGGTGCGGCAACTGTTCGATCTCGCTGCTCACCAACGACAGGATGCGCGAATAGGCGGCGTGATCGTCTTGAAGGGCGCGCACGTACCGCTGACCCGGTGTCTCCGGTCCTTTGAGCGGCCCCGCGATGATCGCGGCCGGCGCGGTAAGAGGGGAGCGTCGACGACCTGTCACGGCACTCACGGCCTACGGGCAGTGCTGGCGGACGAAGTCGCCGATGTGGGCGATTGCCCGACGGCTTTCGGGCAGGGACCAGAAGTGCCAGACGTGGGGCATCTCGGCCCAGATCTCCACAATGGCATCGGTGCCGGCATCGCGCGCTTTCGCCACCGCGAGGCGGGAGTCATCGAGCAGGATCTCGGTGCTGCCGACCTGGAACACCAGGGGAGGCAGACCGGCGAAGTCGCCAAGCACGGGGGATACCTGGGGATTCCCCAGCATCTTGCGGTCCCCGTTCACGTACAGCTCATGAGGCTTGAAGCGATTCCTGTGCAGCGTAGAAAGCATCGGGTCGAGGCGCTCGTTCTTCGTCCGCGAACCTCGCATGTGGCCCCTGAGGTCGGTGACCGGCGAGAGCGCGAAGGCGGCGGCGGGCAGCGGCCGCCCCCGATCCCGCAACCGTTGCAGCGTGGCGAGCATCAGGCATCCCCCGGCGGAGTCGCCGCCCAGGATGATCCGGGACGCCGGAACGCCTTGCCCGAGCAGGATCTCATAAGCCTCGATGCAGTCGTCGAGCGCGGCGGGGAAATGATGCTCGGGAGCGAGTCGATAGAAGACGATCAACCCCCTGGCGTGAGCGGCACGAGCGATCCGGCCGACCAGGCGCCGGTGTGCGTCAGGGGTGCGGACCACGAAGGCACCGCCGGGTATGTACAGGACGACGCGGTCCGTCTCGGTGTCTTGTGGATAGACCCAGTCGACGTCACAGTTCGAAATGGAGGCGTGCTCCACCACCATGCCCGCGTCCATCCGTGCGATCCGGTCGAACCACGCAGCCGCGCCGGCACGCATGTCGTCGACGTCGCACATGGCAGCAAAGCTCGGCTTGACGACCATGCGCATCAAGGTCGAGAGCGCGATCGCCTTCGAACTCGGCATCGGCTGTAAACTGCCTCCGCGAGAATGTACGGTAGTGTAGTGTCTGCCACACTGTACAGGGTCTCAACCACGCAGCCGTAACCCCGACCTGCCTTGACAACTGGAGTATCCGTGCAGCCGGTCCCCATCGAAGGCACGTGCGAGCCGGGATTCTCTGCAGTCCGCCGGGAGTTCACACGGAACTTCGAGTTGCGCGGCGACCTTGGCGCCGCGGTGTGCGTATACGTGGACGGCCGCCCTGTCGTCGACCTTTGGGGCGGCTACCGCGATTCCACGCGCCATCGACCGTGGATGGAGAACACGATCGCCTGCGTCGCCTCGTCCGGAAAAGGGCCGGCCGCCGTCTGCCTGCTGCGACTCGTGGAACGTGGTCTCGTGAAGCTCGACGAGCCGGTCGCAACCTACTGGCCCGAGTTTGCCCAGCAGGGCAAGGAAGTGATACCGGTCCGCTGGTTGCTCAGCCATCGGGCCGGACTGCCGGCCGTCCGAAGGGACATGACCATCGAGTCGCTGTACGAATGGACGCCGTTCGTGCAGGCACTTGCCGAGGAAACCCCGTGGTGGGAGCCCGGCACCCGCCATGGCTACCATGCGCTCACTTTCGGGTTCCTGGTAGGCGAGGTGGTCCGCCGGGTGAGTGGACGCAGCATCGGAACCTACCTCCGCACTGAAGTCGCCGGCCGCCTGGGTGCAGACATCTACTTCGGCGTGCCGCAGTCCGAGGAGGCGCGTGTCGCGGAGATCCAGGCCGAATCGCCGCCGTCGGCGGGAAGCACCTCGCTCTGGACCGAGCTGCTCAAGGACCCGGCGTCGATGGGTGCACGTGCATTCTTCAATCCTCCGCGGGCGCCGCAGGGAATGAACACCCGCGCATGGCGTGCCGCCGAGATCCCGGCGTCAAATGCGCACGCATCCGCACGCGGTCTCGCGCGCCTGTATGCCGGCCTCGCTCGCGGCGGGAGTCTCGACGGCGTCTCGATCCTCGACACTGAGATGATCGAGCAGGCCGTGATCGAGCAGTCCGTCGGTCCTGACGCCGTGATCGGCATGCAGAGCCGCTTCGGCCTCGGTTTCTGGCTGCCGACGCCGGCCGCCCCATACAGCTGCCGGAAGCGGGCTTTTGGACATCCGGGCCGCGGAGGTTCCGTGGGGTTTGCGGATCCAGAGCCGCGCGTCGGCTTCGGCTACGTGCCGAACCAGTATCGCGGCACTTCGCTCGATGAGCAGGATCCGCGCGCCAGGGCGCTCATCGACGCTGTTTACGATTCGCTTGGATCCGCTCCGACGCAGCGGGCCTGAGCCGGGAGGCTGATGTGAAGAAAATACCGCTGGGGCTGCAGGACGCCCAGATGCTGCTCGGGGACTCTCCGGAGACGCCGATGCACGTCGGTGGATTCAACATCTACCGCATACCCGAGCGGGCCCCGGCCGACTTCGTCCGTCGCGTAGTGCAGCAGTTGCGTGGCCAGGCGATAGCGAGCCCGCCGTGGAACTACCGCCTCGTCAGGCAATCGGGGCTCGCCTCGAAGCTCACGCCCGCGTGGGAGATTGTCAGCGACGAAAACATCGACTATCACCTCGCACACCACGCACTGCCAGCGCCGGGTGGCGAGCGAGAACTGGGCGAATTGCTGTCCCGGATGCACTCCCAGCGCGCTCGATATGACGCGCCCCCTCTGGGAGTGGCACGTCATCGAGGGATTCGAGGACCGGCGCTTCGTCATCTACCAGAAGGTCCATCACGCACTGTTCGATGGCAGCACCGGAATGCGGGCGTTCAGCGCGATGAACTCCGAGAGCCCGGATGCGCCGCTGCGGGCGCCCTGGGCCGAGTCCGGCACCGAGCCCGCGCCGCAACGACGGACGGCGAATCTGCGGGATCGGCTTTCGAAGTTCGGCAGCCGCCTGCGGAAGAGCCAGGAGTTCTACTGGTCTGTGCCAGGCCTGATTCGCGCAGCGGGGCGAACGGTTCAGGCGGCGATGGGCGACGGTTCGGGCCTCGTTGCGCCGTACAGCGGCCCGCAGTGCATCGTCAATGGCAAGCTGACGCGCCGGCGGCGCATCGCCACGCAGGCGCTCGAGTTCGGTCGGGTCAAGGCCCTGTCGAAGACCGTCGACTGCACGGTGAACGACGTGATGCTGGCGCTGTGCGGCGCGGCCCTGCGGCGCTACCTCGGCGACCTCAACGCACTGCCGAAGAAGCGCCTGACGGCCGGGATCCCGGTCGGATTGAAACACGAGGCGGGCGCCAAATCCGGCAACAACGTCTCGCTGATCTTCACGACGCTCGGCACCGACCACGAGGATCCGCTCGACCGTCTCATGGCCGTACGCACGTCGAGTCGAGCCGCGAAGGATCACCTCACGCAGTTGACTGATGCCAGCCGCGATGCCTACAGCCTCATGATGCTGCTGCCGGCGCTCGTGGGTGGTGCGATCGGCGGTGGCCGAGGGGTGTGCAACGTGCCCGTATCCAATGTCCCGGGCCCGCGCGCGCGCCTGTATCTCGCGGGCGCCACCCTCGAAGCCGCCTATCCGACCTCCGTGCTCGCCGGAAACGTGGCGCTCGGAATCACCTTCGTCAGTTATGACCAGGGCCTGTTCGTGGGCATCGTGTTCTGCCCGGACGTCCTGCCGCACGGCCAGCGGCTGGGTCCTTATATCGGCGATGCGCTGATCGAGCTCGAGGATGCGGTCGCCAGGAAGACTGCGTCGCGCTCGGTCGACGGTGCGTTTCCCTCGCGAGCGCCCGCACGGCCGGTGGGCAGATCGCGTAGCCGCCGTGGCGGGGCCGACGGCAAAGCGAAACCGGCCGGGAAAGCGAAGCAGCGGCCGGCGGGGCGGTCAAAGACGAGGTCCGCAAGAGCAGCCCCGGGCGGACGGCGCGGTCAGGTTGGTCGCCGCAGCGCGTCCGCGCGAAAGCGACGAGACTGATGTCAGGCAGGGCCTCGGACGCGCCGGTCGCGGCACAGCTCGGCGAACCGATAGATGGTCCGGGCAGTGTGCAGTGACCAGGGCGTATGGAACAGGTCCCATGCATGCTGTGCACCATGCAGTTGTGCAAAGGCAACTGGTTGGGTGCTGGTTCGCCGCAATGCGTCCACGAACGAACGAGCCTCCTCGATCGGGATCAGGCTGTCGTGAGTGCCATGCATGATGAGCATCGGCGGCGCAGACGCATGCACCTGCGCGATCGGCGATGCAAGGTCCCAGAGCGCGCGGTCATCTTCGTACGCACAAGGCATCACCTTGTCAGCGAGGAAGTTCATCAGGAGAAGCTTGTCGCCCAGGACCTCGCTGCGGTCGACGAAGTCGAATCGACCGTACAGGGGGACCGACGCGGCGACCGTCGTATCCTGGTCTTCGAAGCCGGGCTGCAACTCGGGCCGATTCGGCGTCAATGCGGCGAGGCTGGCGAGATGTGCGCCCGCCGAGCCGCCGCAGGTGACGATGCATTGCGCGTCCGCGCCGTAGTCCTCACCGTGCCGGCGCAGCCATGCAATCACCTTTTTGATGTCCACAAGCGGGTCCGGAAAGCGGCTCGCGGGCCCCAGTCGGTAGTTGGCGGAGACGGCGACCCAGCCTCGACTGGCCATGTAATACATGAGAGGCAGTCCCTGCTGCGCCTTGTGGCCGAGGATCCACCCCCCGCCGTGAATCCAGAGCAGGACCGGTAAGCCGCTATCGCGTGGCGCGCGCGCTGGACGGTAGATGTCGAGCAGGTTGCGCTCTCCCGCGTCGCCATAGCTCAGGTTCTCCAGGCATTCAACACCCGGGCGACGCGTGCGCAACGGGTTGCTCCAGACCCTGGGAAACGCAGCACTCACCGATGCTCGCGTCTCCGGTCCAGGCCCTCCTGCATCGAGCGCGTTCCCGAAGACGTCATCCAGCGCCGCATCGAGCGGCACGGCGATGCGCTGCGACCGGGCCCAGTTCGCGATCAACATGGCGAACGCGGCCGCTGCGAACGCAAGTCCGATGCGCCCCGCCGACGACGCCCACGCGCCGAACCATGCCGCGAGGAAGGTTGCGGTCGCTGTCGCGATGAGCATTGGGCCGCAGAAGTGAAACGCCGGGAAACCGATGAAGAAGTAGACGATCCCCGCCAATCCGGCCGGAACGCGCACGAACGCTGCTGTGGCGCTGATCGCGATGGCGACCGCCAGCGCCAGGTAACACCAAGTCACCGCTTCGCCCATGGCAGTCTCGAGCCGGCGTCAGCGGCGCGGCGTCAGCCTGCCGACAGCACCTGGTCGCGCAGTTCGCGCTTGAGAACCTTGCCGGTCGCCCCCAGCGGGAGCGGCTCGCGACGCAGCCAGATGCGAGTCGGAACCTTGAAGGCCGCGAGCCGGCTCTTTGCGTGGGCGTGCAGCTCCTCAACCGACCCCGGCCACTCGGGACTGACCTGCACGACGGCGCCGACCTCCTCGCCGAGTTCGCGATGCGGGATGCCGATGACGGCGGCGCCTTTCACGCCACGGTGCTCCAGCAGGGCCGCTTCGACCTCCGCACAATAGACGTTCTCGCCACCGCGGATGATCATGTCCTTCTTCCGATCGACGATGAAGATACATCCCTCGTCATCGATACGGCCGATGTCCCCGGTGTGAAACCAGCCATCGGTGAAAGCCTGCGCGGTCGCTTCCGGGTTCTGCCAATAGCCCTTGACGACGTTGGGACCGCGGACCCAGAGCTCACCCAGCGTGCCCCTCGGCACCTCGACGCCGTTCTCGTCCACGGCGATGACCTCCTGTACCGGCGGCGGGGTTCCTGCCGCATCGGGCTTCGCGCCGTAGTCCTCGCCGTAGGCGCCGCTGATGACTGCGGAACACTCCGTGATGCCGTAGCCTGTCCCAGGCAGCGCACCCGGCACGGCCGCCGCGACGCGCCGGCGCAGCTCGGGCGCCGCCGGCGCCCCGCCATACCCGACGATCTTGAGCGAACTCAGGTCGCGCGTCGTGATGTCCGGATGATCGACCATCTGCCAGATCATCGTGGGGATGGCATTCACCGTGCTGACAGACTCGCGTTCTATCAGCTCCAGGCCGCGCTGCGCATCCCATTTCCGCATCATCACGACCTTCCCGCCTGCAGCCAGCGAGGAAACCATCACGCCATGACAGCCGGCCACGTGAAAGAGCGGCACCGTGAGCAGCGAGACCTGCTGGCGCGTCTGCAGCTGCGCCAGGGCGTCCGGAGTAACGCCGGCGCGCAAGAGCGCGCGCAAGCCGAGATATCCAATGGTCGTGATGAACGAGCAGATGTTGCGATGCGTGCCGAGAGCGCCTTTCGGCCGGCCGGTCGTTCCGGAGGTGTACAGGATCGTCGCGTCATCTTCAGGCTCGATGGACGCCGGCGGCAGCTCTGAAGCTCCTCCGGCCAGAAGGTCATCGAGCTTCAACATCGAACCCGTCGCGTCACCGCGCGCGACGATCACCTTGTCGATGCCCATTCGCGGCAACGTCTCCGCCAGCCGATCGGCACGCTCACGGTCGACGAAGAGGAGGCGGGCACCGCAGTCCCGCAGCGCGAATTCGAGCTCGCTTGCGGTCCACCAGGCGTTGAGCGGGACCGCGACCGCGCCGATCGACACGCTCGCCCAGAATGCGATCGCCCACTCCGGCAAGTTTCGCATCGCGATCGCGATCCTGTCACCCTTGCGGACACCGCACTCCAGCGCAAGACGCCGGGCGAGCGTCGCGACGTGACGGTAGTGCTCGCCGAACGTCAGCTGCTCTCCCTCGTACACGATGTAGGTGCGGTCGGAAAATCTGCAACTCGCCTCCAGTACGTGCCGCAGCGTGAGAGGCGCGTTCTTCCACGTCCGAAGATCGACGCCGCGAATGCGGGTCAACTCGATCTCGAATGGATGCTCCGGTAGCGGTGAGCTGGGCTGCGATCTGTTCATTTGATGGAGGCATGGGCGTCTGCGGCGGCTGGCGGTTCATGCACTGCGTTGCGCCGCGATGTCCGGGGACGCGATGCCATAGGTCTGCTCGAGCTCCTCGAGCGCCTCGCCCGTGTATACCGCAAGATGCTGGAAGTGTGGCAACACCTCGCGGCAGCCAAGAAAGCCGAGATTGATGCAGTCGTAGTAGCTGCGAGCAGTGATGTTGAGCGGGTAGCCCTGCATCAGGATTGCACACGGATACAGCGCCTCTACCTCGGCTCCCTGAAAGTAGAGTTTCTTCCGCGGCCCGGGAACATTGGAGATGGCCAGGTTGCCCATCAATCCACGGGGCCGGCCGCGGCGGGAAAGGCGGCCGAGCGCCCAGGGCAGCATCACCAGCTGGGCGTATTTCTCCACCTTCCAGCGAGGCAGATCCAACAGGTGGGCTTTTGCCTGGGCAGAGGAATCGAGGATCGCGGCAAACCGCGCCTTCGGATCCTCGATGTTTGTTGCAAGCGAGATGGTCAATCCAGCCACGACGCTTCCCGTCGTCTCATCTGCGTCCCGCTCCAGCGCGACAGGGGCGAGTGCGATCAGCGATCGCTCCGGCAGCTTGTCGAACTCCTGGAGGTAACGCCGCAGCGCAGCGCTGCAGATAGCGAGCACGACATCGTTCACCGTTCCGCCGGCAGCCTTGCCGACGGCCTTGAGACGGCTGAGTGGATACGACTGTGTCGCATACCGGCGCGCTGCTGTGACAGGCGCATTGAGGATGCACTTCGGGGCCGCATAGGGCGCGACAAAGCCGGTATCGCGCCGAGTGAGCTGAGCCCGCAACGTCTGCGCGAGGGCCCGGGTCAGGCTGCCGGACGTCGCGACCGGCTTCGAACCGCCTCGACGTCTGCCTGTACTGGCAGGCGCGACCCGGGGCGGATCATGCCCCGCCGGCTGCGCCCAGGGCGGCGGGGGGGATGGTCCGTCGTGAGTCTCGGACATGGCGCTCGTGATGATGTTTACGACGGCCACGCCATCTGCCAGGGCATGGTGCATCTTCAGGTAGGTCGCGAAGCGACCGTCCTGCAGCCCCTCGATCAGGTGAAACTCCCAGAGCGGTCGATTGAAATCGAGCTGGTGTCCGTGGAGCCGGGATATCACCGTCCCCAGTTCGCGTTCTCCCCCGGGATACGGCAGTGCCGAGTGACGCAGATGATATTCGAGGTCCACGTCCTCGGTAATGTGCCAGAAGCGCGAAGCGCGGCGTGCGCCGGGCAATACGTAGTTGAACGGTGGCGCCGTGACGGGAAAGCGCCGCAGGTGATTGAAGAGGTCGCGCAGGTACGTCCGACCCGCGCCTTGCGGCAGGCGGTATAGATTCAGCGATGCTGTGTGCGCGGGCGTCTGCTGACTCTCGGAGCGCAGCAGGAACCTGTCGAAAGGCCCGATCGGCACCACTCTACTCATGAGCGCGTCCCGTCCTTGCGTCTCGGAGCAGTCACTTCAGCATACGCCGGCCATGGAGCTTTTCCAGCCGGCATGCGTGCCGGTTTCCGGTTGACCCGGGCGCTCGCGATAGTCCGAAACGAGGACCGGCGGGTGCAGCAGGACTGGACCCGGTCTCTGGATGTTGGCGTATAGTGTGCTAATGAACCGGATGAGCCCTGGGACGTAAAACGGGGGACGCGTGCTCGACGAACTACAGACAGAGAGCCGCCTCCGGCGGCTGATGGCGCTCTACACCGATGCGGTGTGGCGGCAGGACGAGCGGTCGTTTGGTGACTGCTGGGCGATCGATGCAGAGTGGAAGATCCTCGGCATGCATCTGAAGGGTCGGGACGCGATCGTCGCCACGTGGAAGCAGATCATGGCCGATTTCGAGTGGACGTATCAGGTTCAGCACTCCCCGATATTCGAGCTCGGCCAGGACACCGCCGTCGCGCGCGTGTACGTGCATGAAAGCCTCGTCATGAAGAATGGCTTCCGCGGCTGTACGCTCGGCATGTACCACGACGCCTACGTGCGGGACGCGGCGACCTGGCGCTTCGCCCGGCGCCACTTCGATCTGTTCTATTTCGGTCCCGCCGACCTGTCCGGCAGGTTCTTCGCGCCACCCGAGTATGGACCGCCGCCGCACCATCCGGACCCTTCGAGAGCTGCGTCGCCTCCGGCGAGCGCGCTGGGATAGGTCGGCGCCCCTCGGAAGCCCCCGGAATGGACATGCTGAAGGTCCCGCTGGCGGCGTATATCGCCCATCGCTACGGGGCAGAAGCGAGCGTTGGCGACACCGTGAAGTTTCCGCGCGGTTCCTCGCGCGAGACCTGGTTCGTCTCATGCAGGAGGCGGAAAGACGAGCCGGAGACGAGGCTCGTCTTCCGTGCGGATCTTCCGAGCGGCAGCACGATACCGTCCTCGCTCGAGCAGGAGTACTACATGTACGAGCGCCTCGGCCGGACGGCTGTCCCGGTCGCGCGCGTTCTGTGGTGGGAGGATGATCCGCAGTGGGCGGCCAGGCCGTTCTACGTCCGCGAGCACATCGAAGGCAGCTGGAGTATCCCGCACTACCACGATCCAGATCCGGCCTACGACGAGCTTCGCATCGAGGTGTCGAAGGAGCATGTGCGCAAGCTGGCCCTGGTGCACCAGGTCGACTGGAAGTGCCTCGGCCTCGGCGAGCGCTTGCCGGTCCCGGTGAGCGAAGCCGAGGCCGCGCCGGCCTGTATCGCGCTCATCGAGTCGCAGCTCGATGAGTTCCGCAAGGAGCCGATCCCGATATTCGTCGCCGGGGCCGACTGGTTGCGGCGGCGAGGGCCGGTCGCACCCTGCCTGTCGCTCTGCAAGGGCACCAACGGACTGGGCGAGGAGGTCTTCCGTGACGGAGAAATCGTTGCGATGAGCGACTGGGAAGAAGCTGCAATCGGCGATCCGGCCTCCGATTTCGCCTACGCACAGAACTTCTTCTCGGACATCGAGCGGGACGGAAGAAAGCTCTGGGGACTCGAGCAGGCGCTGGATTACTACTACAGTGTCAGTGGCATTCGCGTAACCGCAGCGGCCGTTGACTACTATCGCAAGGTGAACTTTCTCAAGATGCTGATGTACACGCACCGGGCGGCTGTTGGTACGCATACGACGGCCGACGCAGGTGTCCGCCAGGCCTGGACCGCAACCGAGGTCGCACACGTGGCCAAGCGGCTGATGGCGGCGACGATGGGTCTGGGCGACCCGCTTCCGGGCTCGCGGTTCGTCGAGCTGAACAACACCTTGACCTGAGGTGAAGTGATGCTGCTGCCGACGTCGGTTGACCTGCTCCGCTGCATCGAGCGCACCTTGGAAACGGTCATTACACCCGCGCTGACCGGGCTCGGGGAACGCAGCGCCGCGGCGACGATGGGACACCTGCTGCGTCATGTCCGTGTGCGGATCGAGCGCGAAGGACCGATGCTCCTTGACGAGATCGACGTCTTGCGTCCGCTGCTCGCTCAGGCGGAGGGGTACCTTTCAGCGTTGCCGCCGGACGATCTCGCCGCGACGCAACTGCGGTCGAGGATCGCCGGCCTGGTCGGTCGCACGCAGTACGCCGGCGGATATCGCGGCGTCGCCAGCCTCGCGGAGGAAGTAAGTGCCCTGCGTCAGGGTGTCTGCGACGTCCTGGCCTTGCTGCAGAGCCGAACGGCTGGCGAGGGCCCGGATGCCGACCGCTTGCGCGTTGCCATTCAACGTTACATCGCGTGGGAAGCTGAGCAGGAGGCGACAATCATCGATCCAGCCTTCGAAGGCTTCGGACCGCGTCGCTAGGAGAGTGTCGATGCCTGACCAGTCAATGTTCGCCGGATTCCATGTCGATCTCGCAGGCAAGGTGGCGGTCGTGCTCGGCGCGTCTGCCGAGGGCGGAACCGGGTGGGCGATCGCAGTGGCCCTCGCGGCGCAGGGCGCCAAGGTCGTGGTGGGCGCACGCACGATCGAGCCGCTCAAGCGCCTGGCGGGGCGTATCGGCGGTACGGCGGTCGCCTGCGATGCCGGCGACGAGGACCAGGTGCGGAACCTCGCGAAGGTCGCACTCGATACCTATGGTCAGGTCAATATCGCGGTGAACTCCGCAGGGCTGCCGGTCATGACGCTGGTCTCGGAGACCACGCAGGCACACCTCGACGACGCGGTACGGGTCAACTTCTTCGGCAACGTCTATTTCGTCAAGCACATGGCGGCCGCGATCGGCGCGAACGGCTCGATTGTCCTGATCTCGTCGATGAGCACTACGCACCCGGTGTTTCCGCATTACGCCTATGCGTGCTCGAAGGCCGCGAGTGATTGCCTCGTGCGGTACGCCGCGCTCGAGTACGGGCCCCGAAACATCCGTGTCAACTCGATCCTTCCGGGGCCGATCAAGTCCGAGATGGCTCGCGAGGCATTCGCGGACCCGCGTTTCGAAGCCGCGTACGAGCGCGAAATTCCGCTCGGTCGGGTCGGCTATCCCGAGGACTATGCCAACACGGTGCTGTGGCTCGCCGGGCCCTCGTTCGTGACCGGGCTGAACCTCCAGGTGAGCGGTGGCAACCAGTTGACCCGGTTTCCTTACCTGGACGAGTTGCCGCAGGGGCGCGAGGCGTACGGGTCCGGCAAGCCCCTGGCGGACCGCGATGGGGGCAGGAAGTGAGCATGCTGGAGATCCCGGCGTGAACAAGGTGCGGGTGCTCGCACTGGCGGTGCTCGGAATCATGCTGGTGAATGTCGTGAACGTGGCCGTGAAGGGCGGCATGGATCACGGCGTGGGCATGGATACGTTCCTGGCGGGCATGGGCAACCCCTGGCAGAGCTTCATCAATACGGATCTCGTGGTGGGGCTGTGGTTCCCCGCTGCCTGGATCCTGTTGCGCGAGCGCGGCAGCCGGACGATCGAGACGGTCGTGTGGATCTGGCTCCTGCTCTGGTGGGGCAATATCGTGCTGGCTGTCTACGTCCTGCGCGCGGTGCGCCAGGCGAACGGAGACTGGAACCTCTTCTTCCTCGGTCGGAGCGCACCCGGCGCCGCGACCGACCGACCGGCAGTAACGTCGAGATCACCCTACCGGTATGCCTGGTTTGCCGCCGCTGCCGCCGTTGCGGCTTACGTGGCGGTATCCCTTTCGAGGGTAGGGTTCGCGGGCCTTCCGGCATTCGGCTACATCGCAGGGTTCACGCCGATCGTGTTGACCCTGGCGTTGTTGGGCGTCAACGGAGCGGAATTCCTGGTCGGTAGACCTTTTGCCCGCACCGGTTGACGAGTCGCGGGATCAATCCCGCAGCTTCACCAGCTTCTTGCCGCGGTTACGGCCTGCGTACACGTCGACGAGCGCCTGCGGTGCCCCCGCGATGTCGGTTTCGATGTCCTCCGCGTAGCGCAGGCGGCCCTCGGCCAGCATTGCAGCAAGCTTGGCGGCGGCGCCGTCGAAACGCGCAATGTGATCGAAGATGATGAAGCCTTCTACCCGCAGTCGGCGGGTCAGGATCTCGCGGTCGAGGCGCGGCCCCTGGGGCGGCGGAATCCAGACCGGAATCGAGACCGTGCCGCATTTGATCACGCGGCCGAAAGGGTTCATCTGCCGTACGATCGTGTCGGCCACATCTCCGGCGACGTTGTCGAAGAATACGTCGATGCCATCCGGGCAGGCGGCCTTGAGCGACTCGGCCAGCGCGCTGTGATAGTTGACCCACGCGTCGTAGCCGTAGTCGGCGAGGCACTGCCGACCCTTGTCGTCCGATCCCACGACCGCAACAGCGCGGGCGCCCGCTGCCCTGGCCAGCTGCCCGACGATGCTGCCGACCGCACCCGCCGCCGCCGTGACGACCACGGTTTCGCCCGGCTTCGGCCGTCCGATGTCCTCGAGTGCAAGGTACGCCGTCAACCCGTTGATTCCCAGCAGGCCAGCGCCTGCGGACAAGGGTGCCTGTCCTGGATCGACACGACGCAGCAGCGCCCCCGGCTGGCATACACAGTAGTCCTGCCATCCGAACCAGCCGTACAGGTGTTCGCCGAGCCGGAACTGCGGGTGGCGGGAGTCGATCACGCGACCGACTGCCATTGCGCGCATCACGCCGCCGACCGGCACGGGCGGTGTGTAGTTGTTCTCCTCGTTGACGTAGCCGCGCTGAGCCGGATCGACTGACAGATAGACGTTCTCGACGAGGAATTCGCCCTCCTCGAGCGCCGGCACAGTCGTCGTGCGCAGCTCGAAGTGCGATGGCTGCGGCACGCCCACCGGCCGCGACTTCAGGATGATCTGGCGGTTCTCCAAGCCCGTAGTACTGGCAGCGTCACGTGCCGGGGAGCGGCTCACCGGGCGAGCTCGTCGGGCCGCCCCAGCGCCTCGGCAAAGGTGTTGCAGAACCGCGCGGCGTCGGCACCGTTGATGACGCGATGATCGTACGACAGCGAGAGGGGCAGCATGATCCGCCAGGCAAGCTGACCCTCGACGTTGACAGGCTTTTGAAAGGAGCGGGTCACACCCATGATGGCCACTTCGGGCGCGTTGATGATGGGAGTGAAGGCCGTACCGCCGATTGAGCCGAGCGAGCTGACCGTAAAGCAGCCGCCCGTCATGCGCTGCATCGACAGTCCCTTCGCACGCGCGAGCTGCGAGACCTCGGCGATCTCCGCGGCGATCGCGGTGACCGATTTCTCCGCAGCGTCGCGAATCACCGGCACGAGCACTCCCTGGGGCGTGTCGACGGCAATGCCGACGTGGAAGTACTTCTTGAGCACCAGCTGCGTGCCGGTATGGTCAAGCGAGGCGTTGAACTGTGGGAACGCCCTCAGGCCGGAAACTGCGGCCTTCACCAGGAAGGCGAGCGGCGTGATCCGTGTGCCCGTCTCGGCCGCCTGCTTCGCGCGCCACGCCTCGAGCGCGGTGATGTCCGCCTCGTCGTGATGCGTAACGTGGGGGATCATCACCCAGTTGCGCGCGAGATACTGGCCCGTGAGCTTCTGGATCCTGGATAGCGGGCGCTGCTCTACCGGGCCGAACTCGGCGAAGTCGATTCTCGGCCATGGCGCCAGATCGAGTCCCGGTTTGCTGTTCTCAGCCATGCAACGCTCGCGCCCAGGCCACTCAGATTACGCTGAAGGCCTTCTTCAGGTCGACCTTCCAATCCATCAGCATCTTCATCGCCGTAGCGCGGCCGCCGAGCGTAACCGCCCCGCCCGGGTGCAGGAAGGGACCGGCGAGGTACAGACCCTGGATCCCGGGCACCGTGTACTGCGCCAGCTCCGGAATCGGTCGACGCCCCATGAACTGCGCGATCGTCGTGCCCACGCCGAAGATGTCGCCGTGCTTCATGGACGCTGAATGCCGGTGATGATCCAGTGGCGACTCGCGCACCGCGCCGATGATGCTGCTGCGTGTCAGGTTGGTCGTGTATCTGCACATCTCGTCATAGATCGCATCGCACCAGCGTTCCTTGACCTCGTCCCACGCCTCCAGGCCGCCCTGCGCGAGCTCGAGGGGCGCGAAGTGGTAGAGGTACATCGAGGCCTTCCCGGCCGGCGCCCGCGACGGGTCGTGCACGCTCTGCACCGCCACCAGGGGGCTCAGGTGCGCGGCGGGCATCTCACCGTAGCGGTAATTGTCGAATGCCTTCCGCAGCGCGAGGTAGTCGTTCTGCACGCACTCGACCAGCATCGATTTCTCGTAATCGGGGCCGGCCTTCCACCGCGGCGGCTCGGTCAGCGCGATCTGCTGGTTGAGCGCGCCGAAGGAGCTCAGCGTGACGTCGCGCGCCGCGCGCGCGAGCCCGGCGTCGACGCCCTCGACCATGCGGCCGAGATCCCAGGGGTGAACCGAGGCGACGATCGCATCGCGCGCCTCGACCGTCGTGTCGTCGGCGAGCCTGACGCTCCGCGCCTTGCCGCCGGAAACATTGACCCGCACGACCTCGCACCCGGTGCGAATCTCGCCACCGTGGTGCTCAATGCAGCGCACAAGGGCCCGGGTCAGGTTGGCACTGCCGCCCTTCACGTTGGCGGCGCCGTGGATGTGCGCCACGCTGAGGAGCAGCATGGGCACGATCCCCGTGCCTTTCATCTCGGGCGCCATCATCAGCTCCGCGCACCATTTCATGATGTGCATCTTGAGTTGCGCGCTCTCGAAGCTGCGCTCGAGTACGTCGTATGCGCTTTCGAAGAGATCAGTGGCCAGGCGACGGCCCTGCGGGCTCTGCTCCAGCATGCCGAGAAACCCGGCAAAGGGCAGCGGCGGGGCGTAGTGGGCTCTCAGCAGGAGCGGCAGCAGAGCCTGACCCTGCTTGACGAAGACCCGGTAGGCCTCGGCGTCCCTGGCCGAGAATTTCGCGATCCCTTCGCAGGTTCGGTCGAGGTCGGTCCAGGTGATAAGCCCTGTCCCGTCGTCGTAGATCGTCGCAAACGACGCCTCGGTGTGCACGAGCTCGAGGCCGAACTGCTTCTTGAGTCCGAGCTCGTCGTTGGCGATCGCGGGATTCGGCAGACAGATCACGAGCCCCGTGGCGTGCGGATCTCCAACAAAGCCCGGGGCGGGCGCGACCGAGACGACGCCTCCCCCGCACTCGGCATTCTTCTCGAGCACCAGGACTCGCTTGCCGATCCGGGCGAGGTAAGCCGCAGCCGTGAGCGTGTTGCTGCCGCCTCCGACGACCACGACGTCCGGCGTGCCGGTCATTTCAGCGCCCCGCTAGTCGCCCGAAGGGCCGGCGTTCTGGTGTCGAAGGGATGGTTCGACGCTGCTCATGAGTTGGCTTCGCGGCGAGCGGGTTGATCGGCCGGCGATAGCCTAACATACTATGCGCTACGGTACGGTTGGTGTACCGTTCATTCCGTCGCCACTCCCACGCGAGTTCTGACGGGCCGATCAACGAGCATGTGAACGCGGCAGGGGTCTCGAGGCGCCGATGTCCAAGCACGAAGTGATCGTAGTCGGCGGCGGCCAGAACTCGCTGACCGCGGCGGCCTATCTCGCCACCGCCGGCATGAAAGTGCTGGTCCTCGAGAAGAATCCGATCGCGGGCGGGGGCGCGGTCAGCCGCGAGGTCACCGCGCCCGGCTTCGTGCATGACACTCACGCCGGCCAGATGGTGCTCATCATGGCCAACCCGCTCATTGCGAAGGACGAGCTCGGCCTGGTGTCGCGATTCGGACTTGCGTTCTCGCAACCCGATGTCGGACATGCCACGGTGTTCGACGACGGCACGTATCTATGTACCCACTTCTCGGTCGACAAGACCTGCGAGTCGATTGCGCGATTCTCTCCGCGGGACGCCGAGGCGTATCGCGCGCTGGTCCGACAGGCCGAGTCCATGAGCGATCTGTTCGTGTCTGGTCTCTTCAAGCCGCCGCTGCCGTTCGGTGGCTTCATGGCGATGATGGACCAGAGCGTCGAAGGACAGCAGCTCACCGGCTCGCTGCTGAAGAGCGCCTACGAGGTGGTGTGCGGTCTCTACGAGCACGAAAAGGTCCGTATCCACTTCCTGAAGTGGGCCTCCGAGCTGATGATCGGGCCCGAGGAGAACGGCACAGGGATCGTGCCGCTGTTCCTGGCGGCCATGCAGCACAAGTACCACCCGGGAGCGGTGGTGGGCGGGACGCAGAAGCTGGCCGATGCGTTGGTCGCCTGCATCCATCACCACGGCGGCGAGGTTCGAACCGGGTGCGAAGTCGCAAAGATCCGCAGCTCCGGGGGTCGCGTGCAGGGCGTGACGCTGGGGTCGGGCGAGATGATCGATGCCACCCGGGCCGTCGTGGCGAACATTCACCCGTGGCTGCTGGGCCAGATGATCGAGGGTATCGACGCGGGCGTGGCTGCCAGGGCCGGGGCCGTGCGATTGAGTGCATTCGGGGCCGTCAACACACACTGGGCTCTCAGGGCCGCGCCGAAGTACAAGGCCGGGCCCGAGGTCGATGGAGCCGCCGTGGTGGAGCCCGCTCCGTCCACGATGGCGCGGTTCCGTCGTCACTTCGACCAGCTGCGCTATGGCGAGATTCCCGACTCGATCAACGCCTCGGTGCAGCACAACGCCAACTTCGATCGCACGCGCTTGCCGAACGGGCAGGGGAGCAGCCTGTACCTGTATCACTTCGTGCCATTCAGGCTTGCCGGTCGGGACCTTCCCTACTGGGACGAGGTCAAGCAGCAGGTCAAGGACGACATCATGGCCCGTTACCGCGGCATCACGACGAACATGGGACCGGACAACATCATCGCGAGCGCGATCGAGACCCCATGGGACATGCAGAGGTGGAGCCCCTCGTTCCAGCAGGGCGACCTGATGGGCATCGGCAGCTACATCGACCAGTGGAGCGGCCGACGACCCACGCCGGAACTTGCGCAGTATCGCGTGCCGGGGATTGCGGGTCTGTACCTGGCCGGACCATTCATGCATCCGGGCGGGACCGTCACCGGCGGCGGGCGCGCAACGGCCATGCAGCTGATGACCGATCTCAAGGTCAAGTACAACCAGATCATTTCCACCTGAGTGCAATCGTGATCATTTACGGCGCAGACCGCAGCAAGCTGATGGAGATCGAGGAGTTCGCGCGCGACGGCTCCACGCTGCAGTTCCACGGCAAGATCCTGGGCGCCATGCCCATCACCGCAGTCGTGACCCCGGCCCAGGTGCGCGGGCTCGTGCGCCAGATGGGCCTGCGCCGACTGCTTTTCGCCGTGAGCATGCTGTGGCGGCGGGAGCCCGAAGGATAGGGCCGCGAGGCCGTTCCGCGCGAACCAGGACCACCCGGAGTGAGAGCATGAGAAACGGCAGGATCGGTGTTGGAATCATCGGCGTTCAGCCTGACCGAAGCTGGGCGGCGATCGCTCACATCCCTGCGCTGCAGGTGCTGCAGGACTACGAGATCGTCGCGCTCAGCACGACTCGCCAGGCGAGCGCGGATGCGGCGGCGGAGCGCTATGCGGTAGGGCGTGCGTATGACAATTGCGCGGCACTGGTGGCCGACCCCCGGGTCGACCTGGTGGTCATTACGGTCAAGGTGCCCATGCACCTCGAGCTCGTGACCGCAGCGGTCACGGCGGGGAAAAACGTATTTTGCGAATGGCCGCTCGGCAACGGACTCGATGAAGCGGTCCGCATGAGCGAGTTGGTAAACCAAAAGGGAGTCCTGGGAGTGGTGGGGCTCCAGGCCCGCGCATCTCCGGCGGTCAACTTTGTGCGTGACCTCGTCGCCGAGGGGTATGTCGGGGAAGTGCTGTCGACGACACTCGTCGGTTCCGGCTTGAACTGGGGTGCCGTGATGGAAACGCCGAACCTCTATACCGCCGACAAGCGGAATGGGGCCACGTTGCTGACAATTCCGTTCGGGCACACGGTGGACGCCCTGTGTCATGTGCTCGGGGAGTTCCAGGAGGTCTCCGCCACCCTGGCCCGTCGGCGGACGCGCACGACGGTCGCGGAAACCGGCGCGACCGTAGAGCTGACGGCTGAAGACCAGGTTGTCGTCGCCGGTACGTTGAGTACAGGAGCGGTCGCCTCGGTCCATTACCGGGGCGGCATGACGCGCGGAACGGGATTGCTCTGGGAAATCAACGGCACCGCCGGCGATCTGCAGCTCACCGCCTTCGGTGGACATGCCCAGATGTTCGATCTCACCGTTCGAGGGGCGAGCGGGCAGGACGAGTCCATGCAGACTCTCGAGATCCCGGGCAAATATCGCTGGGTTCCCCAGGCGACCGGGCTGTCGGTCAATGTGGCGCAGGCATATGCGCGATTGGCGTCGGACTTGCGCAGCGGCACCCGGCTGTGTCCGACGTTCGACGACGCCGTCGTCCGTCACCGCCTGCTGGACGCCGTCGAGGCCTCTGCGAAGTCGGGCGCACGCGTGGCGATCGCAGGGGCCTGAGGCATGCGATGAGCGAACCACAGCTGAGTCTTGCGGACCCTGCCGTCCGCGAATGTCCATTTCACGCCTACCAGACGCTGCAGGCTGAAGCCCCGGTCTATTTCGACCGCACCACGAATCTCTACGTGCTTTCGCGCTATGACGACGTGCGCGCGGCGCTCATGGATCACGACACGTTCTCCAGCATGACCGGCCTGGTTCAGACCCGGCCACGCAAGGAAGTCATCGAGCTCTATGAGAGGAAGGGGTGGCCGCCGGTTCCGACACTGCTCAACAACGACCCGCCCGGTCACCGTTACTTCCGGTCCTTCGTCGACAAGGCGTTCAACGCCAAACGTGCAGCCCAGCTACGGGTCTACATCGAGCGTACAGCCATCGATTTGATCGAATCGATGCTCGCGACGCAGGGCGAGATCGAGTTCATGCGCGCGTTCGCCGTGAAGTTGCCGCTCCAGGTGATCTCGGATCTCGTCGGCGTGCCCCGTGAGATGATGAACAAGCTGGTCCTCTGGGCTGACGCGGGGGTGGAGCTGACGAGCCCTGTGCTGACGCCGGAGCGGGAACTCGAGCTCATAGAGCTGTCCATCGAGTTCCAGCAGTATTTCGCGCAGCTCGCCGAGCAATACCGTGGTCGACCCGCGGACAATCTCTTGTCAGACCTGGTCAACGACGTGATCGATGAGCGAAGGCTCACCATGCCCGAGCTCCTGAGCCTCATCCAGATCGTCATGGCGGCAGGGTACGAAACCACCACGAGTGCGATCGCCTCGGCCGTGGCCGGCCTGATCGACGTTCCAGACCGGCAACAACAGTTCATGGACCGACCCGGCGACATTGCCGAGTACGCGGACGAGATCATCCGTCTCTACGCACCACTGCAAGGCCTTTATCGCCGTGCGACCCGGGACGTCACGGTCGGTGAGGTCACGATTCCGAAGGGTGCGATCGTCCAGGTGCTGTACGGTGCGGCGAACCGCGACGCGGAGAAATTTCCCGCTCCGGACGAACTCGATGTCTGCAGGAAGAACAAGAACCAGCACTTGTCCTTCGGCACGGGCATACACACGTGTGTCGGGCGTCAGCTGGCGCGGGCGGAAGTGTGCATTGCGATTGAGCAGCTGTTACGCCGGACGTCCAATCTTCGCTTTGCCCGCGGCGACCGGTCGAGGAGCTGGACGCACAAGCCGAGCTTCGTAACCTGGGGTCCGAGCAGGCTCTACCTGCTGTTCGATCCGCGATAGCGGTGCAGTGCGATCTTTGCTCTTCGCGGTCGTGTGTAGTCACCGTCATGCCCGCAGGAACTGGCCGTGATCGATCCGAAACTGGCACACAGTGACAGTGTATCCATTCAAGCAGGGGAGAGCAGTGCATGAAAAGCGCGAAGAGGCCGGCGACATCGGAGAGCACCGGAGCCGAACAGGTCGTACGCGACTTCTTCGACATGTGGGACACGGACGGTTTCGTGCCGGCGTTCGAGAAATACATGCATCCCGATGCCTTGTGGCAGAACACGGGCTTTCCCGATGCCCAGGGGCGGGCCGCCTACATGGCATTGCTCCGGCAGTACAACGATTTCAGCGGGATGCCCCGTGCCCGCGTCGAGATCAGGAACCTGGCGGTGAACGGCAATGCCGTTCTTACGGAGCGCGTCGATCATCTCTACAACGACGATCGCAGCCGCACGCATTCTGCGGCCATCATGGGCACATTGGTGGTCGAAGGTGGCCTGATAAGGCGCTACGCGGACTATTTTGACGCCGGCCAGTTCACTGCGATGATCAAGGAGGCGGACCGCTGAGCTGTCGGGACGCGCCGACCTCGCGCCGACGCCGAATAGTCACTTGAATCCGTACGGGTGGTACGGCCCGTTGATGAACATCTCGACCTGGGCGGCACCAACACTGACCGTGCCGTCAGGCGCGTGAGTAGTCACGCGGGCCAGGTACTCGGGACCCTGGATCTTCTGGTCCTCGCTGCGGATGCCTTCGCCGAAGTTGCTGGCGGCAGCCTCGCCTGTGACCCTGTAGGGCGTGAACGGGAACGGCTGCTTCGAGAAATCGAATTCGTCGAACTCCATCGCGAGTTCCTCGGAGCCGTGATACGTGAAAAAGGTCCCTCCGTCCTTCCAGCTGCCGGGGTGATAGCCCATGGTCTGTACGACCCATGGGGGGGACGCCACCTCGAACACCTGCCGCCACGAGCGTTCCTGCGTGTCGGTCAGGTATAGCGTCGCCCTCTTCAGGAGGCGCGTCCCCGGCTGAAACTCCATTTCGTGCCGACCCGCCTTCAGCTCGATGGGAGGTGCATCCCAGCCCCGGTGTATCCGGCCAGCGAATGGAGTTCCGAATACGTCGTTCATCTTGACCTGCACACCATCGGCGGTTTCATGCAGGTGAAAGAAGCCGCTGAAGGGGTCCGTGCGGAAGCAAGTCCAGAAGCGCAGGGCGCGCTTCGGCCCGGTATCGACCTCGCGCGGCGGCAATAGTGACGGGACCGGAGCGAGCGGCGGCCGCTCTGCATACAGCCCCCAGCTGTGATCGCGCGACCCGCTCCAGTGTTCCGGTGCCACGTTCCATCGCCGGCCGCCCAACCCGATGGACCCGCTTGCCTTGCCCGGCTGCGAGTAGCGTGTCTGGTCTGTCGTGCGGCGGCCGCGATTGACGGCAACGTGATGCTCTTCCAGGAAAGCCGGTGACGTACCTTCCCAGAGCAGGTCGAACCGGATGCCGCTCAGGTTCTCCCCCAGCACGAGACGGATTTTTCTCAAGGGCTCGACGAACTCGGCCTGCCAGGGGCCGATCTTCAGGTTGAAGTCACGTCGCCAGGTGCGATTGAAGCGCAGCGTGGTCTGGTGTCCACGGACGTTGAGCAACGCGTAGCCGCCGATGATGTCGCTATTGGGGTTGATGCGTGCACCGGTGGCCAGGAACACGCCCTCGTCGGGGTTGAATACTCCGAAGTAATAGCCGTCGTCCCAGTTGTAATCCGTGGAGGGAATGTAGCTGAACGTATGCGCGACCTGGTGAACCGGGAATTCATCGTAAGGTGTGAGCATCCTGTGCTGTCTCCACGCGAGGGAACGTCCGACGCCGCCGTCAATCGGTCGTGTGCACCGGCAGCCCGTAGGTTTCCGGTCGCTGGCCGATGCGAACGTTCCCCTGCATCAGCTCCTGGATCTTCGGCTCGAAGAATGTGTACGGGAACGGCGTGGGCCGGCGGCTCACGAGCTCGAGACGCGCAGCCAGCTCCGCTGGCAACCGGAACTCAAGCGATTGGAGCGCATCCTGCAGCTGCTCGAGCTTCGAAGCGCCCACGATCACCGAGGCGATGCCCGGGCGGTTCGCGACCCAGTTGATCGCGACCTGCGCCATGCTCCGCCCGAGCTCGCCCGCGACGCGCTCCAGCTCGGCCACCACGCTGATATCCGGGTCGGTCCAGCCCTTGTTGAAGAAGGGGTTGTCCTTGCCCATTACGCTGATTCGTCCCTCGACTTCAGTGTCTGTCCGACTTGTGCGGTACTTGCCCGACAGGATGCCGCCCGCGAGCGGGCTCCAGGCCGTGATGCCGCACGCAAGGTGATTCGCAAACGAAGCAAACTCATGCTCTATGTTCCGTTCCAGCAGGGAGTACTGCAGCTGAATGGAACTGATTGGCTCGTAGCCGCGCAGCTCGGCGAGCGTCTGCGCCCGGCCGGCATACCATCCAGGCACATCACTCAGGCCGGCGTGACGAATCTTGCCGGCGCGCACCAGGTCATCGAATCCGCGCATGACCTCTTCCGCAGGAGTCACCATGTCCCACATGTGCATGATGTACAAATCGATGTAGTCGGTCTGCAGGCGGCGCAATGACGCATCGACTGCACGCATCATGTTCTTGCGACCGTTGCCGGCAGCGTTGGGATTACCGGGTTCGCCGGACCCGGTGAACTTCGTGGCGAGCACGACCCGATCGCGTGTGCCGCTCTCGTGGATGAACTCCCCGACCCACGTCTCGCTGGTCCCGGCCGTATAGACGTCGGCAGTGTCGATAAAGTTGCCACCCGACTGCAGGTAACAGTCGAACATGGCGCGCGATGCGGCCTTGTCGGCGCCCCAGCCCGACCCCGTGCCGAAGGTCATTGCTCCCAACGACAGCCGGCTGACGCGCAAACCGGTCCGGCCCAGCGTGTAGTACTCGGTCATGGCGGCCGACCTCTCCCATGCAGTTGCGATCCGTTCGATCGTAGCGATGCTACAACCGCTTGCTGCCTGCCGCCCCGTTCGTCCTGCGGGTCCCGGCTGCCCTCGCCCGGGGCGCCGACCGCCGGTTGCGGGCCCGCGGTACGGCAAGATCGGGAAGAGTTGGCGGGGTCGCCGGCGGGCGTATGCCGGCGTGATCATTCGCCGCCCGCTTCAGGTCGTCGAAACTCGAGCGCAGGCATTCGGCGAAGAAGCCCGGATCGGGCAGGATCCTGCGGCAGGAGACCGCGGAGACCCAGAGGGTGCCGTCGTAACTGAAGCCCGTGCAGTTGAGGGCTACGCCGTCCAGCACGATGCTGATGGGAAGATGAGCGACCATTCGCGCGCCGGCCATGTACAGCGGCACGTCCGATCCGCGGACGTTGGAGACGATGACGCTGAGCTTCGGCATCTTGACGCTGCGCAGAAGCACCTCGGACAGGGGGGCGGGCAGCGCTTCGAGCATGTTCATCATGAGGTCTTTGCCCAGCCCGCCTATCAGGCGCTTGGACTTCTCGCCCGACAGCCTCGCTGCCTCCAGCCTGGCAACGGGTTCGGCGATATCCGAGTGCACAGCCATGGCCGTGAAGCTGATCTGGTTGCCGTCGCCTGACTTGTCCGCGCCGCGCAGCGTCATCGGCACGCCGGCGACCATGGATGCCTCCGGCAGTTCGCCCTTGGCTGAAAGGTACCTGCGCAGCGCCCCACCCACGACTGCCATGAAGACGTCGTTGACCGTGGCGTTCGGGACCTGCTGTCGGATCGTTCTGATGTCGGCCATCGGGAGGCCAACGGCCTCGAACACCCGATGCGCGGAGACCGAACTGGAGAACCGCGTTGGCTGGCGGAGCCTTCGGCAGCAGGGACGCAAGATCGCCCTTCAGCAGCGAGCCGATGCCGGCGCGGAGCTTCGACCGGTTCTCCGCAGCGGATCGAACGCCAAGCGCAGCGAGATGTCCTGCGGTGCCAACCATGAACCGGGCCAGTCTTGGCACCCCGGTCAGCCCGTTGGCGAGCGCCCGCGAATAGATTTCCAGCGGTGACGGGTCGCGATCCGCATAGCGCACCTGCACCGTCCCGTCCGGCTCCTCGGGCGCATCGGGCGTCAGCGAGTGCAGTGCCCGCGTGATCTGGGTGGCGGCTTCGCCGTCGAAGAGCGAGTGGTGCAGCTTTACGTATAGCGCGAAGCTGCCGGGGGGCGGTCCCTGGATATTCTCGAGCCCCTCGATGACGTAGACCTCCCAGAGCGGCCGGCTGTGGTCGAGCGGTCGAGAGTGGAGCCGGGCGACCTGGATACAGAGCTGCCGCCAGTCTCCGGGGTGGGGCAGCGCGATGTGACGGACGTGGAACTCGACGTCAAAATCAGGGTCGTCGACCCAGTAGGGCCGGTCGAGCGTCGAGCGGAACGGTAACCAACCGTCGGCGAAAGTGCGGGAACAACTCGGTCCGGGCCGAAAAGAACCGCAGTATCTCCTTGAAGCGCACCTTGCCACCCGGGGCGCTCGACGGGTCGTAGATTCCGAGGCCGGCGACGTGGGCGTACTGGTTACCACGTTCGATCTGCAGGAACATGTGGTCCATGCCGGACAGCTGCTTCATCGCGGCGACCTCGCAGGAACGAGCGGATGATTGTCGGCACCCACTATAGACTCTAGAGTACAGTACGCAAGTGAACGCCTTGCCGGGCAGCAACCGCGATATTGCGCTGAGCTTTCTCCAGAAGTGCTTCGAAGGAAGCATGGAAGCGGCGCTCGCGATGATGGCTGAGGACGCGGCGTGGTGGGTGCTGGGCAATCCGGAAAAGGTCAAGTTGTCGGGTACGCGCGACATGCCGCGGATCAGGCGGTACCTGAAGAATGTCCGTCTCGGTTTTCCGGATGGGCTGCGGGTGGAGTTCACGGGCGTGACGGCAGAAGGCGAGCGGGTCGCCGTGGAAGCGGTCAGCTCGGCCCGCATGAGCGACGGCCGGCCCTACGAAAACCGTTACCATTTCCTCGTGCAGGTGCGCGACGGCCGCGTCGTGCAGGTCCGGGAGTACCTCGATACCCAGTCCGTCTACGAGCTTCAATTGACGCTGCAGCCGCCGGCTTCGTGACGGACCCCGGCGAGCGCTGGAACGCAATGTTCGGCGCACCGCGGGACCCCCGCTCCGGGTGCAGCCTTCTGCGCCACGGTGGGCTCTTCGAGCAGTGTGCTTGAGTATAATGTGCAACCGGGTGATACCCGGGTTTTCAGGACGGTTGACAGTGCTTCGCACGAAGCGGGGCGGAGGGCGCTGACAATGGCAAGGGATTCGAGTCGAGCTCAGATCAAGCGGGGGCACGGCTCCGCGGAACGGCCCCTGGCCGGGGTGCTGTGGGCTCGCGAGAAACACGATCCGGGCGCGCCAGCGCTGTCGGTCAGCAGGGCAATGTCGACCCGGACAATCGCGAGGTGGATTTCCGGCGCTACTACGACCCCGCCTGGGCGCAGGCGGAGTACGACCACGTGTGGTCGAAGTCCTGGCTGTTCGCGTGTCGCGAGGAGGACATCCCGGCTGTCGGCGACCGCGTGCCCCTGCACGTCGGTCCGATGTCCTATTTCGTCGTCCGCTCGGCGCCCGACGACTTCAAGGCGTTCTACAACAGCTGCTTGCACCGCGGCACGATGCTTTGCCCCACGCTCGGGACAGGAGCAACGATCCGCTGCTCGTTTCATGGCTGGGAGTGGGGTATCGACGGGCGCCTGAAGCGGATCCCGGGTCACTGGGATTTCGGCGGGATCACGATCGCGAACGGATCGTTACCGCAGGTCAAGGTCGGTCGTTGGGGCGGCTTCATCTTCATCAACGCCGATCCCAAGGCCGCGCCGCTGGAGGAAGCACTTGGATTGATTCCGGAACACTTTCGGAAGTTCGCCCCTGAGCGGCGCTATACGGCCGCACGCTTCCGCAAGCTCGTGAAGGCGAATTGGAAGGCCTCGCAGGAGGCATTCATGGAGTCTTACCACCTGACCACGACACATCCGGAGGCCATGCCCTTCAACGGGGACACTCAATGTCAATACGACGTCTGGGAGAGCAAGCACGGCCACGTAGGCCGCAACGCGAGCTGCTCAGCCACGCCCAGCATGCACGCGCCCGCCGACGCAAGCGTGGCTTTGGCGGGAGAGATGTTTGCGCAGGCCATGCGTGACTGGCACTACCCGGGTTGCGAACTGCCGACGATTGACCCCGCGGGAGATGTGCGTGCCCAGCTTGGCACCTGGCACCGCGCCGAAGCGAAGCGCTTTTACGGTCGCGACCTCGACCTGCCGGATGCCGTGATGATGGACAGCCTCCTCTACTTCATGTTTCCGCACGCCTGTTTCTGGCTGTCGGAGGCGGTGCCTTTCTCATACCAGTTTCTTCCGCACGAAACCGATCCGGAGAGGAGCTACTTCGACGTTCGAGTGCTGCTGCCCTGCCCGGAGGGGCGCCCGACACCTCCTTCGTCGCCAGCGGTGGACCTCGGTCCCGAGGACAGTGTCCAGACCGTCCCAGGCTTCGGCTTTCTGGGCTACGTGTTCGACCAGGACATGTCGAATTTTCCGTTGATCCAGCGCGGCATGCGCGCCGCCAACCCTGCAGAACCGCACTCGCGGCTCGGCACCTACCAGGAAAGCATCATCCAGCACTGGCACCACGTGATGGACCAGATGATCAAGGGGCGCTGACCGGCGAGCGGCGGAAGGCACCGCGTCGCGAACAGCCTCGCTGTCACCGCGGCGGTGTTTCAGCTCGCGTCCGAGCGCCAGGAGCAGGCGCATCGTGGCGTCCGCGCAGGCGTAGGTGATCTCGACATCGCTCACCAGGCCGCCAACGAGCGCTGCGCGCGCCTGCATGATGAGCCCGTAGAGCCGTACAGCGTTCCAGATCGTATGAAAGCGAAGCTCGGACGGCTCTACTTTCCAGCCACCCGATTCCTCGTACCGGGCGACGAACTCACTCCAGGGCAGCATGAGATCCACGAAGGGCTTGACGTAGCCCAGATCGGCCGCCGGGTGGCCAAGCTCGCTCAGCTCCCAGTCGAGGATGGCCGTGAGCTCGTCGCCTTCGGTGAGAAAGTTGTGAAACCCGAGATCGTTGTGCGTCAGCCGCTGCGCTGTACCGGCATCCTCCACGTGCGCGTCGAGCCAGGCGATCGCTGTGTCGACGATGCGACTGCGAATACCCAGGGTCGCCTGCATCTGGCGGAAATCATCGATGATCCGCCGTCGTTGCGCCGATGACCTGCTGCCGTCCCGGACGATGCCACGGAAATCCTCGTGCGGCAGGCCGTGCAGTCGTCCCATCTGGTCTGCAAGCTGCAGACCCAGGCGCTTCGACAACGGCGGCGTGAAGAGGCTGCCGTTGAGAGAGCCGGGCAAGCGCTGAAGCAGGATGAACGGCTCGCCAACCTGCGTGCTGTCGGGCTCGATGAGCAGGGGGCGCGGCGCGCGAATGCCTGCGCCAGAGACGCGCTCGAGCAAGGCAAACTCGCTGGTGACACTCGTGTCCGTGGCACCCCCCTGCCAGTCCTGGCGAAGAATGAAATCCGGCGGCAGGTGCACACTGCCGGTCTGGACGACGAGGCCCGTCGTCTTGCAACGCCCGCCGGATATCAGCCGGGCCTCGGTGACCTCGAGTTGCGGGCTGCCCAGCGGGTGAGCGCGCAGATAGCTCTCGATGGCGCCGCGATCGATGCGGCGCTGCAGTCCCGACGGTGGCTGCAATCCGCTGCCGGAACGCCTGGTCTCCGCCTCTGAGAATGCAATATCGGCGTCGGCCAGGGCCGCGAACTCATCCCGGTGATTGCCGGAGTCCGGCCCAGAGGCATTGCGGAGCTGCTGCGCGACGCGCGCCACGATCGTCGCGCACTCGCCGAGGCGCACCACGGCATCGCCCCGGAGGCCGGCATTGAGCTGCCTGTGGATCGATTCCGCGACGTTCAGCAGGTAGGTGGCGAGGGTCTCGTTGTCGGGCGCCGGTAGCACGAGCGGCACTGTCCTAGGGCTGCTGCCCGTTCCACTGCAGCCATTCGTTGTCCCTGGAGAGCCCGAGGCCCTCGCGGTGCCAGGGCGGTATGAAGCGCATCGCGCTCCACTCGACCATCCCGCGCCAGACGCGGCGCCGGCACTCGAAAATCATCGGCCTGTGGGCGCAGAAATAGCCCTGGCCATACGGCTGAACACTGTACTCACCGGCCGCACGTCCGTGGATCTCGATCGTGCGGCCGAGCTTGTCCGTGATACGGGCATTGGCGCCGTTCAGGCCGATGTGATCGTCGGACACGTGCAGCTCGGATTGCACGTCGGCGACGAACGAGAAGGTGCCGTCGAGCATCAGGTAGCCCAGCATCATGCGGCCCTTCGGGCCCCAGGTCGGGAAAGTGTTGACGTGATTGTCTTCGTCAAGCACCGCCATGAACCAGCGATGCGCGAGGATGCTACCCGCATCCCGCGGACCCCAGCTGTGATCCAGGAAGCCGACACCATCGACGGCGTGGTCCTGGCCGCTGGCGTGGATGGTGCCGCGCACGCGCCCGAGCGAATCGTAGTGACCGGCCCCGATCGTGGCGCCGGCGACATCCATGTTCATCTGCACGGGGCCGGTAAAGGATTCGAACAAGACGTCGGTCCTGATGCCGTCGCGATCGACCCGGATGCGGCAGCTGCGCAGGGGCTCAGGTGTCTCGAAGCTCACGCCCTCGAGTGTCGTTCCGGTAACGGGTCCTTCAGGCAGCGGCAGCCCGGTTCGCTTGGCACGCGAGACGATGTTTCCGGCAACCTGGGTCCAGCTGTAGACGCTGGCCTCGCCGCGGTTGGGGTGCATGCCGATGCGATGCAAGCCCGCGAGACCACGGGCGGGATCGACGAAGGCGACGAATGAGCTTTCCTGCCAGAGAGGCTGAGGACCGGGTGCATGGTTGCCGTCGTCCGAGCGGGAGAGCGTCGGCGCGTAGGGAAATTCACCCGCCATGTCCTGATTGCTCCGCGAACCGCCCTGCCCGGTCGCCTTCAGGATTCCGCCGCGAGCATGCCGGGCACGGTGCGCTCGAAGCAGCCGTAGCCCTTGATCGAGCCGTTGAGGCGCAGAGACACCGACTGCTCGAGGAGGGTCAAGGGCGGATTGCCCGATGGAAAGACGCCGACATACAGATCGTTTGGCGAGGTAAACGAGAGATAGGAATTGCCGTGATAGGCAGTCGACGCCACTTCCACGGCATCCTTTTCATACGACAGCTTGAATGAGATGGGTCTCTCGTCGAGCGACACATCGTCGCACCGCCAGCCCATCGTCCAGCCGCGCCTGGTACATCCTGTCACCTTCGTAGACGACTGCCTCGGAGAACACGGGCTTGTCGTCGTTGCGCTGCATCGCGTCGAACAGCAGGAAAGCCAGGCCGTTCTCAAAATAGCCCTGCAGCCACTGGTGGCTCTTCAGGGCCTTGTTGTCGCGCGGGCCCAGGCTATGATCGCGATTTCCGAGGGTGTCGATGCCGAAGGCTCGATCGCCGACCCTGATCGTGCCGTGTATCCGCCCGACCTGCTCGATGTGCCCGGCCGGCAGGAAGTCCTGTCGGTCGCCGACCTTGTGCAGGTCCCAGATGTCGGCATTCGATTCGAACGTCAATGCCAGGCTCACGGGCTGGCGAGGACCCTCGCCGACCAGCCCCTTGCGCATCTCGGCGGCCGGCAGCACCCGCGCACCGGCTGTGAAGCTGTAGGTGAGCTTGCGTCCGGGATCGACCACTCGAATGCCGTATTGCGCGCCGCCGGGTCCATCTTTCGCCGCCCGTGAATTGCCGATCGCGCGGTGAGCCACGACCGATCCATCCGGCAGCCGGATCGTGACGATCTCGCGCCACAGCGTCAGGTCCTTGCGCCAGCGGCCCATGTGGAGCCACATGCCCACTCCACACTTCGGATCGAAGGCAGCAAGGCAATAATTCTCGCTCCAGTTGGGAAGATCGGGAAACTTGCCTTCCCAGGGCGTCTCGATGACGGGCACCTGCATGCCTTTACCTCGCCGGTATGATCGATGATCGAACTAGCTCGACATCCTCGTGGCCGGGTCGATCTCGCCGGGCACGAGGACCCCGGCGCTCCACCCGCCATCCACCGCGAGCTCGGCGCCGTTGATGTAGGACGCTTCATCGCTGGCCAGGAAGAGGCTGGCGTGCGCAACCTCGAGCGGCTCGCCTACCCGGTCAGCGGCGACTCGCAACAACCGGGCGAGCGCGGTTCCGTCCAGGGTGCCCTCGGGATCCAGCATTGGCGTGCGGATCGTGCCCGGGTGGATCGAGTTGACACGAATGCCGCGCGCGCCGTACTCGAGCGCGACCGATTTCGTCACCCCACGCAGCGCCCACTTGCTCGCGTCATAACCGGACATGCCAGCCATGCTTCGCAGGCCGTTGACCGATGAAATGTTGACGATTGCCCCGGCACCCTGGGCGACCATCGTCGGCAGCACGCTCTGCATCCCCAGGATCGGACCAATCAGGTTGACCGCCAGCAGGGCCTCCAGGCGCTCGCGTGTGAGCTCGGGCACCGCGTGATGGTCCGTGATTGCGGCGTTGTTGATCAGGACGTCGACTCGCCCGAAGGCGGCAAGCGCTTCGGCGACGATCTTTTTCCAGCCGGATTCGTGGGTGATGTCCGCTGCCGCGAAGATCGCGGCCTCGCCAATGCCGCGCGTGACCGCCTGGCACTGATCTTCGATCCGGTCGACGAGCACGACCCGCGCGCCTTCGGCCGCGAACAGTCGCGCCGTGGCTTCACCCTGTCCGCGGGCGGCCCCGGTGATGATCGCCACTTTGCCGTCGAGTCTGCCGAGGCCCATGCCTGCGATCCAGTGGCGCGCCCGCTCAGGCAGACTCGACGTAGAGGCGGCGCAGCTGCAGGGTCGCGATGCGCCAGCGGCCTGCCTGGAGCAGATACGTCTCGCGGTAATGCCCGTAACCGCGGAAAACGCGGAAGGGGCCGCCTGGAGGCGCAACCAGCAGATCATCCATCGCCCAGGTGCCGCTCGCCGAGGTCGGCGTGAGAATCGAGATTTCCGGCATGTGGCCGTGATGCACGCTGATCAGCGGGGTAAGCCCGGTACGTACGTAGGCGACGATCGCGTCGCGGCCCTGGACGACCGGTTCCGCAGCATAGGCTTCCTCGGGCTTGCGCATCTCGAGGGCGCCCCGCACGTCGAACGACGCGTCCTCGGTGAACAGACCGGCGAACTCATCCCAGGCCTTGGTATCCATGCAGCGGAAATAGGCCGCCTTGAGCTTGCGGATCTCCTCGATGGCGAGCAGCCGCTCAGCGTCTGTCACGTCGCTTGCCTCGCTCTTCTGCGTCCTTACAGCGTCGATCGAACGACGCGATGTCGATCCGGAGCCCTGCGCCCCTGGCGGTGCAACCGCCAGGGGCGGGGCGCTCACGGCGCGAAGCGATACGAGAGCTGGAACAGGTACTCGCGACCCCGGCTCACGGCGGCAAAGCGGTCGCCGAGCACACCCGCGGCGGTGCCGGTGCCGGTGCCGGGGCTGCTCCCCGTGAAGGGAACGTTCGGCGCGGCGAGCCAGTAGTGCTCATCGCCCAGGTTGCGGCCGATGAACGCGAGCTCCCACGTGTCGTTGATCGAGCCAAGCCGGATGGTGGCGTCGTACAGCGTGAACGAATCCATCCGGCTCTGCGGAGCAGACGACGCATCGGTCAGGTAGTCGCTGGTGTAGATGGCGTCGAGCGTCAGACCCAGATTCAGCGAGTCCCCGAGGGGCGTTTCGAAGAACAGCCCGCCGCTGACGTTCCATTCGGGCGCCCGGATCAATTCCGTGCCGCCGAGGTCCTGGGTCGCGACGGGCACGCCGCCCTGCACCGTGAGCACGCATCCCTGCGCGTCGGTCTGCCCGTTGTAACACGGCGCGTTGGGGAAGCTGGTGTATTCGCCGTCGTTGTACCCCGCCGCGCCATGGATCGACAGACCGGTCAACGGTGTCTCGTAGTTGAAGTCGAACTCGAAGCCCTTGATCTCGACCTCGCCGGCGTTGCGGATGACGCCGGTCGCGTTGACGAAGTTGGTTACCTGGAGGTCGGTCACCTCGTAGAAGTAGGCCGCCGCGTTCACCAGCAGCGAGCCGTCCGCGAGCAGGCTCTTGACACCGGCCTCGAACCCATCGATCTCCTGGGGCTCGTAGCTCAGGTCCGGGAAGTTCCTGAAGTCCACGGAGCTGGAATTGAATCCCCCGGAGAGGAAGCCCTGCTTGTAGGACGCGAACAAGGTCAGATCTTCCGAGGGACGATACGACACGGTGACTTCGGGCGAGAAGTCGTCCCAGTCCGCGTCGCTGACCGTCGGGTTGACGATGGTGGTGTCGTCGAATACCGCCGTGCAGGTGATGCTCGGGACGATGAAACAACCCTCGCTCAGGCCGCCGCCGTCGTGCACCACCGGCAACTCCTTTTCCTCGTAGGAGTACCGGCCGCCGACGTTGATCTCGATCGTGTCCGTAGGCTTGAAGATCAACTGCGCGTACGCGGACCACGCCGTGCCTTCCTGCTCGAGGTAATAGTTGTTGACCAGCACCGGGGTCGTCGGCCCGCCGAACCTGGGGCCGAGGAGATCGAAGAATCCGCCAAAGAGGTACGTGATGGACCCGGTCTTTGCCTCGGTGTCCGCGTAGTACAGCCCGCCGGCAAAGTCGAACTTGCCCCCGAGGTCGGTCGTGAGGCGCAGCTCCTGCGAGAACTCCGTGTCCTCGGTCGGGTTACAGCTCGGCAGGAGGATGAAGTCGTCGTTCTCGTAGTTCTGGCACTGGTCCAGGTCGAGGTCGTAGTACCCGGTGACCGATGTGAAGAGCAGCGTGTCGCTGGGCCGGTAGTTGAGCTCGAGGACGCCGAGGAACTGGTCCTGCTCCTGGTAGTTCTGGCCGCCCCCAAAATGGTTCTGCGTCCCCGGCAGCGTGCCGACGAAGGCCCCGGAGGAGGCGTTGGTGCTGTAGTCGCCGTTCCCGCACGGTTGCCCGGATCCTGTCTGGCGCACGCCGAATGGGCAACTGATGTACTGGGTATTCGCTGCCGGACCGTTGTTGTCCGTGCTCGCGAAGTTCAGCTTGAGCTTGGCGTCGAAATCGTCTCCGGGTGTCCATTGCAGCGTGCCGCGGACGGCATAGTCCTCGGATTCCGGATTGTCGTCACTGGTCGTTCCCGAACGGGTTGGGCGCTCCGAACCTGAGTCGGGTGTCGACTCCGTGAGATAGCCGTCCATTTCCGAGTAGGAGACGGCGAGCCGGGCGCCGAATGTATCGCCCAGGGGGCCGGCAACGTACGCATCCGTTCGAATCTCCTCGGCTTCGCTTTCGTATCCCACGCTCACCTTTGCGTCGAAGGAGTCGGTGGGATCCTGCGGTGCGGATCGAGACGATGCCGGCGGGGCTGTTCTTGCCGAAGAACAGGGCCTGCGGGCCCTTCAGGACTTCGACCTGGGCGATGTCGATCTCGGTCATGCGACGCACGAACCCCTTCGCGACCTGCACGCCGTCGATGTTGAACGAAACCGCCTGATCGCCGAACGGGTTCGAATCCGGTCCCGCGATGCCGCGGATCGAGATGTTGCCGCCCTGGACGCTGCCTCCCTGGTTCCCGATCAGCATCTGCGGCACCATCCGCGCGACGCCGTCGAGATTCACGACACCGCGCCTGGCCATCTCGGCGCCCGTGACCGCCGTGACGACCACCGGTGCCGAGATCAGGGTCTCGTCACGCTTGCGCGCCGTGACAATGACTTCCTCGAGTGTTGCGGTTGCGGACACGTCCGACTGAGCGGACACCTCGTTCGATGGCACGGTGCCGAGTAATGCCGCACTGACAGCTGCCGTGATTGCGTAGCCGGTTCTGTGCATCGTCGGATTCCCCCTTGCACTTGCGGACCGCGTCGCGCCGACGCCACATTGCGCGACGACCCGGTATTCGGTTCGGTTACCGTATCGTCGGCGAAAACCTTTTTACCACTTACTGCCAGGTTCGTAAACTACCGTACTAGGCTTGTTGCTCCCAGGCGATCCGAGACCGGGCTTCCCGGACCCGCGGACGTGCGCCGCGGACGGGTGTTGCGGTGGGTACGGAGCTCCTTCGACCGGGCAGGGGGCGATTGTCTCGACCCGGGCTCGAGCATGCTCTGCAGCCGGAGCTTGACGGCCTTCAGGTCAGCAGCGAAGCGCGCCAGGTCCCTGGAGGAGAAGTCGCGAAACATCTCGACATTGAGACCGACCACGACGGCCGAAATGCTGGCGAGCATCCGCCGACCGCGAGCTGTGAGCTGCACGCGGTAGGCACGCCGGTCGCCACGATCGCGACGCCGGAGGACGTAGCCCAGCTGCTCGAGATCAGCCACGAACTCGCCTGTCGCAACCTTGCCCAGCCCGAGGATCCGGGCGAGGTCGGCCTGAGAGATGCCGCCACGCCGGCGGGAGATCCCGGTCAGGACCCAGGCCTGGGACCGGGTGATGTCGAGGTGCGGGCTACTGGCGTCGAAAAGGGCGCGGCGCAGCCGCGAGACGTCGTGGATCAGGAATCCGATCCGTATCCCAAGGCGGTCCTGCTTCGATCTTGCGGGCATGTCGCGGCTTCCTCATCCGAATGGCACGGTACCCGTACCAATAGTCCGGCATATCGGCACCCGGCCGCAATGCGTATCCGGCGTCCGAGGATTGACCGCGACTTGGGCCGGCATGTACGGTACTCAAGCACACCAATCGCGGTCGTCTCATCGGCCGGCGACAGCGAGTGCACGCCCGACCGATACTGACGTACCCGGGGAGAACAGATCCATGCGCGACCTGGTCAAGCTCGAGTGGCCCCGAGAGGGCGTCGCTGTGGTGACGCTGACCGACACTGCGTCGCAGCACAACCTCACCTGTAAAGGCGTCTCACAACTGGCGGACGCGCTGGAGGAGGCTCGGAAGGGCGGGGCCCGAATATCGGTACTGGCGTCGGGGGTGCCCGGTCACTGGTTCGAGCACGCGTACCTGGACGACATCCGCAACCTCGTTGCCGGCCGTGCCGCGACCGGCGATCCCGCCGGGTGGTTTCGATCCTTGGACGAGGTCAGCCGGCAGAATGTCGTGACCATTGCCGCCATCTCCGGCGACACATCCGGCGGCGGCTGCGAGCTGGGCTGGGGATGCGATCTGCGCGTCGCGGAGCGAGGTGTGCGATTCAGTCAGCCCGAAGTCATCATTGGTTGCGGCACGGGCATCGGGGGCACTTCGAGATTGATGCGCTTGATCGGGCGCACCGCCACCGCGGAGATGGTCCTGACCGGGCGCCCGATCACGGCAGAGCGACTGTACGAGCTTGGCGGGCTGAATCGCCTCGTTCCGAAGGGGGGCGCCATCAAGGCAGCGCTCGAAATGGCGGCGCAGATGGCGGCCCTCCCGCCTGTCGCACTTGCCGGGATGAAGCAGATGCTGACGGCGGACGAGGACCTGCACCTGACGGCTGCGCTGGAGAACGACCAGGCGATCAGCCAGAAGCTCTTCGCGGACCCGCTCACGGTGAGCAACATGGAAGCGTTTCAGAAGCGGATCGATGCAGGCGAAGCCCTTTCCGCGATCTACTGGCCGGAGCATTGACGGCGGCGCAGCCGCTACGCGATGAACTTGAAGACACCCTGGCCCGTGGCGACCAGGTCTCCGCCTGCGTCCGTCACCTCGACGGTGGACATGTACACCGCCTTGCCACCGCCGCGCCTGCGGCCCTGTGCGTAAAGGGAGCCGCTGCGCGCCGGCCCTACGAAGTTGACACTCAGGCTCAGAGTAACGACCTTGCGCCGCATGAGCGGGTCGGCGCTGAAGCAGCCAGCCATGCTGCCCGCCATGTCGACCAGCGCGGCGATCGCACCGCCGTGAATCGCGCCGGCCGCATTGCGCGTCTCGATCGAATCAGGCAGTTCGAGCCGCACTTCATCCGCTCTCCACTCGACGATCCGGAAGCCGAGCAGGTTCGCGAACGGGGACTGAAGGTCTCGTATGGTCGGTGCAGTCATGCCCGGCGGTCGTCCTGAAGCCTCCCGAAGGCTCTCAACTTCTGCTGCCCCAGCCGATCGCCTGCCGAATCAACCTGCGGTACGTCTCACTCATCCACGGCCCTCTCTGGACGGGGACTTCGTCGACGAACGGCTGCAGGTCGAAGCGGCCACATGCGTGACCCGGGGCCAGGTAGAGCACTTCGCCACTGCCCTCGCGATGTCTGACCAGCTGCGGTCGAGGCAGGTCTTCGACCCAGGGCCCCTGGACGTAGCCGGGCGCGTCGCCCGTGTAGCGCGATTGGAGCAGCACTTCGCAGTCGCCTCGTAGTTCGAGAATGTACGGTTCGTCGACCACGTCGAATGGCTCGATTCCCTGGATCACGGGATGATCGCCACAGGGCCGTATCGTGATCCGCTGCGGAGCAAGATGGGATACGAATCGGCAACCGATCAGATCCATGAACTGCGGCGCGAGGTCGGGCGTGTCCGTCAGCCCAGGCAGCTTGATGGCGCCGATCTCGATCGGCGGCGGCCTGAAGCGCGTGAGGGCGGCACTGCCGTGTATCGCGAGCCACCGACCGCCACCACGGATGAAGCGTGAGAGGGCGTCGAGCTCCTCGGCGTCGGGAATGACGTTGTTCGTGTAGGTGATGAGAAAATCCTCCGGAGCCAGGCCGGAGGTCACGTGATACCCGTCGGTGCAGTTGGTCCGAATGCCAGGACTCTCGGCCAGAAGCGTCAGCAGCGTCAGCCGCACGAAGTCGAAATCGTGATACTGACCGCCAACGATCAGGTGTACCTGGCGTCGGGCGTGCATGACGGGGGATCAATGCGTTCGTGCGTCCGGCGCGCCGGGCTGCCAGTGCTCAGGCCGGCATGCTGGTGCGCGAAAAGCGCTTCTGACCTGTCAGGTACAGGTCCAATTCGGCAAGGAACTGCTGGATGCGGCGTTCCTGCTCGCTCAGGACTATCGTGTCGTTGAGTCCGCGCGACTGCATGCCTCGTTGCAGCGTGATCATGTTGGCGACGTCCTGTTCCAGGACCTCGCCGCCCTGGGGATCCTCATGCGTGGTGCGTCGCCGCGGCGGTCGGACGTTGCCGCTTACGTCAACGTGTTCCTCGACCCCCATGTACGCCGGCGGCCGCCGCCCGGGCGCCCAGCCTGCGTGACAGCACCATCACGTCGTAATACCCGCGCATCGCGTCGGTCGGGTGAGGTCTGAATCGCATCAACAGCACCCCTTCAGGGTGCATGTTCATCGTGACGTTGGGGAAGATCGACGGGTTCCAGTCGTCGGTCAGCTGGTTGTCCGTGAAGCCCTCGAAGGACATTCCGAATGGATTGTCCGGCCGCCGCTTGGCCTGCTGAATCGCGCGTCGAACGTGTCGTGCATCGCCCTTGAAGCTGGACGCCTTGAGCCCGGCCTCCTGCATCAAGTAGGCGAGGCCGATATTGATGAAGCGCCCATCGGGCCATCGCGGGCTGACCGTTCCCACGGAGAACAGGTTGCGGTTGTGGCCGTGGCGATAGAAGTCGTACTGGACGAAGTGATCGTCGACGTAGGGCTTGATCTGCGGGTGCGTCGCGTGGGCGTGGTAAGTCTCGTTGAAGACCGAGTACATGGTCTTCCAGTTGGCGGGAATCTCAACCGACAGGTCCTTGACGACGAACATCTTGTCCATGCGGTAGGACTCGAGCATGGGCATGACGTCGCCGTAGAACTCCTCGAAAGGCATCGGATCGTCGGCCATGTTCACGAACACCAGCCCGCCCCAGACGCGCACGTGCACGGGGGTGAGGCTCAGGTTCTGGCTCAGCGCTTCCCGGCTGAAGCTCTCGCGGTCGGTGACCCGCAGGTTCCTGCCCTTCAGGTTGTAACACCAGCTGTGCATGATGCAGGTGAAATTGACGGCACCGCGCCCGAAATCCTCCTGCACAAGCTCGTTGCCCCGATGCTTGCACACGTTATAGAAGCCGCGGACCTCGTCGTCGTTGGAACGCACGATGAGCAGGGATTGAGGTCCGATGTCGAAGCGGAACCAGTCACCGGGGCTGGGTATGTCGCTTGCGACACCCGCAATCAGCCAGACGTTGCTCCATAGCCGCTCTTCCTCGACGACCTTGGTCTCCGGGTCGCGGAACCGGGCGGTCGGGACGACACGGTACTGGGCGATGTTCGGGTAGAGCTCATCAAGTCGCTTCGCGGGTTTCTTTTCGTAGTCGGCTGTTATCTCGCCCGGAGGCAGCACAAAAGACTCCGGGTCGCTCAGCGCGTCCTTGATCGATCGGTCAGTGAACCGGATCTCCGCGTATCGCCCCTTTGCCACCATGTTCCTGTCCCTCGATCCGCGCCCTGGTTCAGAACTGGACGCGCTTCGTGAATCCGCCGTCCACAATGATATTGGTGCCGGTGATGTAAGAGGCCGCCGGACTGGCCAGGAACGCAACGGCCCTCGCGACCTCCTCCGGTGATCCGAACCGTCCCAGCGGTATCTGCGCGAGTATCCCTGCGTACAGGTCGGGCATCATGGCCTTGATACCTTCCCAGTTTCCGCCGGGGTAGCTGATGGGTCCCGGCGACACCATGTTGACGCGAATCCGCTTCGCTGCCCAGGTCTGCGACAACTGCTTGCCGTAAGTTACCAGTGCCGCCTTCATCGCATTGAACGCCTGCGGCACGAGGAAGGTCTCGACTGCCGCGGTGCTGGACATCAGCACGACCGACGCCGCAGAGGACTTCGCAAGGTGCGGCTCGAGCGTTTCACACGCGTCCACGGCGCCCAGCATGTCGATCCGGTAGCTCGCATCCCAGTCCATCGTGCCCTGCGCGCCTGACGAGCTGATCGAATGTATGAAGATGTCGCAGCCGCCCAGTTCCCGGGCAACACCATCCAGCATGGCCTTGTAGCCTTCACGATCCTCCAGCACGAACTCCCGCGACACGGCCTTGAGGCCGAGCTCCTTCTGGAGGTCCGACAATGCTTCGCCATTGCGGGAGAACAGACCGAACTCGCACCCCTCGGCGGCCAGGACCTTGACGATCTCGCGGCTGATGCCGCGCGTCGCCCCGCCAACGATCGCCTTGAGCCCTTTCAATCTCAGGTCCATGACTCGCTCTCCTTTAATAGTGAAAACGGCAGCTGGTGGCTACGCGACCGGTGCTGGAGGCGGATCCTGGTCTCGCCGCAGCGCATGGACATAGTCTGTCCACTGGACCTCCTGGGTGTCGCCATGGCCGGTTTCACCCTCGAGCGTCCATTCCGTGAGACAGACGTAGCAGTTCATGTTCAACCACGCATTCCACGGCACGGAGGCCTGCACCCTGCCGGAGATGTCGTACTCCCGGCCGTCTCCGTCGACGAACCGGACGCGGTGGGTCACCGGCCGAAGCGTCTGGAGATCGCGGGTCGTGATCGAACTGACGCTCCTCGGGCGCGTCAGCCGGCCGTCCCGGTACAGCCACGCGTCGTGAATGAGCCGATCACGTGGAATGTCGAACATGCCGGCCCAGTCGGGTGTCAACTCGGGATCGTCGTGTGCCGCGACGTGCCACGAGATTCCCGCGCGCGGGAACGTGCCCGTCATCCAGGTGAACGGGGGAGCGGAGATATTTGCCTCGGTCCGCAGCTGGCCCCACGACCTGTCCCGCATTCCGTAGCCGTCGATGGCAAACGGCTTGCCACGCAGACGAAGCGTGCCCCTCGTCCGAGTGGCCTGGTCGAAGTGCTGCCCGGAAGCGCGCATCGCCGGAGGCGAGAAGTCCGTTACGGTGAGATCGAGCGAGTTATCCCGCGCCTGGTCCTGGTACCGGATGCGAATGCGCCTGAACGGCACTTCGATCGTCACGCGCAGCCCGTTGGCGAGGGTCATGTCCGTGCCGTCGCCGAGTGTCGATGCGGAGGCAAACACGGGCACGTCCACCAGCTCGCAGGAAATCATCGAGTTCTTGTGACCGCGCCATACGGCCAGGCCGCCCGTGACGACACCGAGATTCGGGTGGACCCAGATATGGATCATCGAGCTGATGCGCTCTTCCGGGATGTACCACATGTAGGCCCAGGTCTCCGTGAGAGCGTCCCCGGGAATGCTGGACTCCGGATGAAGCCGCTCATCCGCGTCGGTGACGGGCCCGAACGTCGTGGCGGACTGCTTTCGATCGCCGGTCCAGAGTGTCTCGTTACCATCTAGACGTGTCCTGTTGTTGCCTGCCAATGCCGTAATCGCGTCGCAGCTTCAGCCTCGCGCAAATCTCCCACGCAGAAAAGTGACGTAGCGGTCAAACAGCTCCGATACGCGCTGAGCGGTCAAGCCGTACTGCTGCAGCGAGTACCGATGCGTGCCGTACTTTCCCGGCGGATTGGCCTTGTCGCCGGCTGCCACACGCGCTGCGGCCGCCGGGCTCAGCTCCATGTTGCAGAAGCGATAAATCCCTTCAACGGTTGCCTGGGCGTTGCGCACCAGGGCGGAGAAATCGATATCGAAGAACGTGTCCGGCGGCAGCGCCTGTCGGCAATCCAGGTGACCGTTGATGGCCGCAACCTGTCCGACCACGTACGACTCCACGTTCGGGGCCAGCGTGGAGTAAGGCCTGTAGAAGCACTCCAGCAAACGCAGGCCGGAGGCAATGGTCTGTTCAGGATGTCGGTGGGTCATCAGCAGCTGCGCATCGGGAAAGGTCTCGAGCAGCGTCAACTCCAGGCCCGAGTAGAGTGGACTCTTGAGCACCCAGTGCTTCGAGCGGTCCGCCAGGCCCTGCCATTGAAGGTACTTGAGCGTGTCGCGCAACTGCACGAACTGGGCGGACATGTCCTGTCTGAACAGCCACTCCAGGTAGCCGTCGATCGGCGCCCAGCCGAGGAACGTCGGTGTTCTCAGGCTGTGTTCGAGTATGAAGCTCTCTTCCTCCGGCTCGCGCGTTTCGAAGGCGTGCCCGGACCTGGTTTCCGGTGACGCCGCGTCGAACCACGCGACAAAAGTGTCGGTGTCGTCGATCCTCGGCTGCACCGATTCGGCGCGGTCGCCCGTCAGGAGCGCAGGGTTGAGCACCTGCCAGTACGCCAGCCAGTTGAAGTCAGCGGTTGCAGCCAGCAGTTTCTGCGTCTTGGTCGAACCGGTGCGAGCCATCCCGCAGATAAAGACCGGCGCGGTTATCCGCTCGTCGTGAATCTCCGGGTGGGCGAGGAAGTCGCGCTTCATCCTGAGCCGGTTGCTCAGAATGCGCAGCAGGCGGTCCTGCATGCCCCGGGCGCCGGCGGCATGCAGGCCGGACTCGCCATTCAGGGATCGCAACAGCACTTCCAGCGGCTCGACGGCGTCATGGTCGAGCAGCTCAATACCGGTTCGGCGGCGCGCTTCCGCCAGCAAGGCTTCCGCAGGTGCGATCTGGAAGCCTCGTCTCGAAGCAGGGCTCACGCGAATGGTCCCTTCGGAACGAGCGGCCCAAGCTGTGACACCAGCTGGATGCCGGGGCTGGCGGCGATCACATCGGGCACCCGGTTTACCAGGCATGCAGCCGACATGTGGACCGATTCGCTGCGATCCACCCGCACAGAGGTTGCGGGGCGCCCCTGGATGGACCAGAGCATGTGCTCGGTCTCACCCTTTGCAAGAATGCGCAGCTCCGAATGGGCTGTGGCCGTGACGCCTTCCCGGGATTCGACCGTCGACACGATCCGCACTCCCAGGCAGATCCCCGGATCCAGTTCGCGATCGAGAAGCCGGCAATACGTCGGAACTTCCGCAAGTACGGGTTCGCGATGCTCGGTCACCTCGGGTGACGTGGAAGCCCAGGGCGTGCATCACGTGGTGCGGGACGAGCTTGTACAGGCCACCGATCATCCCTGTGCTGCGCGCTGCAAACTCTTCCTGGGTCAACGATACGCCGCAGACGCGTGCCAGCTCGATGGTCGCCGATTCCGCATCGGTCAGCGTTCGATGAAACATCGAAGTGATCCGGGTAGTCGGCCCGGCGACTGCAATGCCCGCCCAGATCCGCGAAAAGTCCCAGATACCGGTGCCCGTCAGTGTCACGTTGTTGCGCTTCGCCAGCGAATCGATCACCTCGGCGAGTTCCGGGTCGGCACCCCACGGGAAGTACGCCTCGGCGCCGTGGCAGATCACGTTGATTCCGGCGTTCAACAGGCGCTCGTAGGCGACGAAGTTCTGCTTCAGCCGATCGGTCGTCGCAACGATCGCGACGTCGGCGCCCATCGCGCGGTAGTCGGCCTCGTCCGCATCCTGCACCACGACACCCGCAGGCTCGCGGAGACCCGCGAGTTCCCCCAGGTCGCGTCCGATCTTGCTGCCCCGGCGGTTGACGGCCGCGACGATCGGCCAACCCTTTCCCAGCGCGATTCGTGTCGCCTCCAGCCCGTACTGACCCGTGCCGTAGATGGCGATGCGTGGCGGAGACATCGTTCGGTTCATGCACGTGGCCCTGTCCGTATGACGATCACCGCTGGAACAAGCCTTGCGAGCGGCGGCCGACCGATTCACTGCGCGGTGTATCCGCCGTCGATCACGAGGGAGCTGCCGGTCACCCACTTCGATTCGTCTGACGCAAAGTAGAGCGCGCCGTTCGCGATGTCCATCGGATCCCCCAGCGTGCCGAGCGGAATGGCGGCCTGCATCCCGGCGAGGAACTGCGGATTCTCGCTGGCGTACTTCATCACCATCGGCGTGCGTACAGGTCCGGGGTGGATCGCGTTCACACGGATTCCGTACCCTCGCGCGGCACAGTGCAGCGCGACGGAGCGAGTCAACGCCAGCACGGCGCCCTTGCTCGCGCAGTAGGCCGCGCCGCCCGGCGTACCGACAAGCGACGCGATGGATGCGATGTTGACGATCGAGCCCTGGCGGGCGTCCTTCATTGATGAGACTGCCAACCTGGTGCCCAGCAGCAGGCTCTCCACGTTGACGCCAAAAGTCGTGCGCCAGTCGTCGAGCGTCGCTTGCTCGATATCGCCCGGAATGTCGATGCCCGCGTTGTTTACCAGGACGTCGAGCCGCCCATGCCGTTGCATGGTCAGGCCCATCGCGGTTGTCCAGTCGCGTTCCGAGCGCACGTCGAGCCGGTGAAAGGTGCATACCGCGCCGGTCGAGGTGAGTTCGTCGGCAAGCGCGGTGCCCAGCTCCTCGTTGGAATCAGCGGCAATGACGGCCGCTCCTTCCTCGACGAAGCGCCGGCAGATCGCCGCGCCGATTCCCTGCGCACACCCTGTGACCAGCGCGACCTTGCCCGTCAGTCTCATATCACGCGCCTCGCAACGGCTCGCCGAGCGTCCAGTGGCGCCGCTGCCGCCTGTCCCCATTCATGCGAATCCCGCTAGCCGCGGGGCGGGTCCGTGGCTGGCAGGGCCACTTCCACGGCGGCGTCGACAACACGGACCGAGTAGCTCACGAGCGGCACCGCGGCGGGAGCGCCCAGGACACGCCCGTCCCTGACGTCGAAGGACGCACCGTGCAGCGGGCAGATGACCCGCGTCCCTCTCAGGCGGCCCTCGCTCAGTCGCGAGAACGCGTGCGTGCAGACATTGTCCACGGCAAACACCCCTTCCCTCAGGTGACAGAGCAGGATCTCCCGTCCTGCGACGGCGCAAGCTTGCATCCGGCCCTCGGGCAGGTCGGCAAGCGACATCACGCGAACGAACTCGAGGCTGGCCAAGATCCTCCCGGTGCGCGACCGTCCCGGCAACGGTGCCGGTGGAATGGACAGTAGCGTACAGTGTGCCCGAGTATCTGACTGACGTCGACGGTCTGTTGACGCTTGGCTGGGTCTCGCCTATTTTCCGGCCAGCGCCGGACGGCTGGCGAGCGCCAGGTGAATCGTCGCGGGTTGTAGAGAGGGCCTCAAATGACGGCTGCAACGCGTCGGACCGTTCTTTGGCTGGTGCTGCCAGTGTTCCTGGCGCTGCAGGTCTGGGCGGTGTTTCTCTATCCCGGCGGCGGTATCGCTGCGCGATATTCGCTGAGCGAGGGTTTCACCGAATTTTTCAGCATGTCGCTCAAGGATCCACTCCTGGCGGCGGGTCTGATCGACTTCATGACCGTTGCCGGCATCCTCGTGGTCTGGCTCGTCGCCGACCTGCCCGCGGAACGTCGATGGAAACCTGCCACCTTCGTGTGGCTGATCTCGTTTGCCGTGTTTCCCGGTCTCGGCTTGATGCTCTACCTGCTTTGGCTCAACCCGGACCACGCGCTGATGAAAGGCTCGCGCGGATGATCCTGGATTGATTCGGAGATCATGCCGTCAAATCGACCATGACCTTGGCGGCATGCGAGCGGCTTCGCATCGATTCGAATGTCCCCGGCAGCGCTCCAAGCGCGATGGTTTCACCCACCATCGCTCGCGGCGAGAGGAATCCCGCGTCGAGGGCGTCGAGCGCGTGTCGGAAGTCAGCGACGCCATAGGCGGCGCTGAAGAGCACCTTGAGCTCCTTCCACATTGCGAGCAACGGCACGATCGTGTCTGGCGCCGTGCAACCACCGAGAGAAAGCACCGTGCCACCGGGCGGGCTGAGCTCCACCGCCTGTTGAAGCGTGCCGGGCGCGCCCGCCGCCTCGACCACGATATCGGGTGGCCCTCCGAGGGCGTCGGCCAGCCGCTGCGCGACGTCGGCGCCGGCGGTGACAAGCGAATCCCCGCCGACAGCCCGTACGAGTTCCTCCCCCCGCCGGCTGCGCGCGACGGCGGCAATTGCACCCGCCCCCTTGCGGCGCAACCAGAATATCGCGGCAGCCCCGATGGCACCTGCGCCGATGACGGCGATACGCGCCCCCGCAGGTAGAGCCAGCTTGCCCACGCCGCGTAGTCCCGCCGCCAGTGGTTCGACGAGCGCGCCGTCCTCGAACGATAGTGACCGCGGCAGGCAAAGCGCCTTGCGCTGGTCGATGAGGGTGTATTCACTGTAACCGCCCTGCATCATCCGCAGCGCCGTGCAATGGAGCGGCACATCGGAGCGGCACGCGGCGCACTTGCCGCAAGTCGACATCGGCAGCGCCGTTACGCGGTCGCCGATGCGCAGCAAGGCCTCCCCCGGCCCGAGCTCGACGACTTCGCCGGCGTATTCGTGTCCGGGCGCGGTGCCCGCCGGCAGGTCGAACGGGCTGCCGCTGGTCATGTGCAGGTCCGACGCGCATATACCGCAGCGCTGGACACGGATCACCGCCTGGCCGGGCTGCGGCTCGGGCATGGGAAGCTGCTCGATGACGAGCGGCATGCCGGCCGCTCGAAAGATGGCCCCGCGCATCGCGACCTCCATCAGTGCGCCGCAGATCGCTAAAGTAGCGCAGAGCGGAACGCTGGCAAAGGCCGGTGCGGAGGGAATGCATGCCAACCTCGATCGCCATTCCAAGGCGCTACGGCGATGTGACCCTGGACTGGTTGAGGGCCGCCCTGCTCGCTGACGGCATCGATGCCCGGCTCGAGTCGGTCTCGCGCGGTCCCGTATTCGGATACAAGAAGAACAAGTTCCGTGTCGGGGTGACGTACGCGGACGATGCGCCTGGCCTGCCGAAGAGCTACGTCGTGAAGGGAAACTTTCCCGGCGAGGATGATCCAGCGACGGGGTCAGCCTGGGCGATGGCCAGCGAATTGCGCTCGTTCCGGGATGTCGTGCCACTGGTTGCCGCGCCAGCGACGCCGCGCTCGCATCACATCGGCATCGGCGAAGACGCATCGGTCGTTCTCATGGAGGACCTGCGGCTGAAGGGAGCAGAGTTCTTCGATGCCTTCCGTACGCTGGACCTGGCGCAGGCGATGGCATTCATGAACGCATTCGCCCGTATGTACGCGAGCAGCTGGAACAGCGCGGAATTCGATGCCGGCGGATCGATGGGCCCGGACAGCTGTGCGGGCGAGAATCGACGTGTGCTGACCGAGGTGTATTTCCCCTCGTTCTTCCAGCCGGCGAAATGGCAGACCTTCGTCGAGTTGCCGCGCGGCCGCGCCATGCCGGCGGCGTTCCAGGACCTCGCGCGGGCGGAGAAGGCCTGGTATCGGATGTGGGGGCTGCTCAAGCAGTCGGCGACGGTCGTCATCCACGGCGACGAGCATCTCGGCAACCTTTACGTGGAGGCAGACGGGACGCCCGGCATGCTCGACTGGTTCGCGCGACCGGATCACTGGCCGATCGGCATCGCCTACTTCATGCTGTCAGCGCTCGATGTGATCGACCGGCGGTGCTGGGAACGCCCGCTCCTGTCGCACTTCGTGACGCGCCTTGCGGCGCACGGCGCAAAGGACGTGCCTTCCTTCGACGATGCCTGGTTCATGTACCGATGCACGACCTTCTACCCGGTGATGACCTGGCTCAACAACAGCCCCGTGTGGCAGCCCGAGGCGATCAACACGGCCAACGTGGTCCGGGCGGCAACGGCGGCCATCGAGCACGATGTTTACCGTCTGCTCGGGGTCGGGTGACACTCGATACGATCGTTCAGGCCTGGGTGGAATGCGAGACGGCCTGGTCAATCACGCGGCGCGCCTGTTTCAGGTGCGGAATGTCGATCATCTTTCCGTCGAGGCCGACGGTCCCTGCGCCGGGAGCTGCTTCGAAAGCGGCAACAACCCGGCGCGCGTGCTCGATCTCCGCGGCTGACGGCATGTAGCTTTCGTTGATCGCCGCGACCTGGGCGGGGTGTATTGCAATGCGACCGGTGAAACCTTCGGCGCGCGAGGCACGCGAGGATTCGCGCAGGCCCTTCTCGTCGCGGAAATCGACATACAGCGTGTCGATCGCCTGCACGCCCGCCGCGTGCGCGGCAAGCAGCGTGAGGGAACGGACAACTCGGTAAGTCAGCGCCCATTGACCCGGCGATTCCAGGTTGGTGCTGGCGCCTACCGCGGCGGACAGGTCCTCGGCACCCCAGGTCAGGCCCAGCAGCCTCGGCAACCCGGCACCGGCGTAGTCGCCGAGGCGAAACGGGGCAATCGGTGTCTCGGTGGCTACGGGAAGAATCCGGATCGACTGCGGTGCGACTCCGCCCTGCACCTCGAGCACATCGAGGAAGTTGGACAGTCGCCGCACGTCCTCGGGACCGTTCGCCTTCGGCAGCATGACACCGTCGGGCGAGGCAGCAACGACCGCAACGAGATCCGCGAGCGCGAACTCGGAGTCGAGCGGGTTGATGCGGACCCAGATCTCCGATTTTCGTGCCGGACCCGGCCGCTCCCTGAGGAACGCCGGTACGAGCTCGCGCGCGGCCGGCTTGTTTTCCGGCGCGACAGCGTCCTCGAGATCCAGGATCAACGCGTCGGCGCCGGCGCCGTCGGCCTTCGCGAGCTTCTTCTCGCTGTCGCCGGGAATGAACAGGAATGAGCGAATGACCTTCATCCTGCGGGTTTCCTGCGCTGCAGCCCCGTGCGCTTGCAGGAGGCCACGAGTTCGTTGCGCTGATTATAGGCGCGGTGCAGGAACACCACGATGCCCTGGTCCGGACGGGACTTGGAGTCCCTGAGCTCGATGACCTCGGTTTCGACGTGGATGGTATCGCCATGGAACACGGGCTTCGGAAACCGGACCTCGTCCCAGCCCAGATTCGCCACGGCGGTCCCGAGCGTCGTGTCGCCGACCGAGATACCGACCATCAGTCCAAGCGTAAACGCGGAGTTGACGAGCCGCTGGCCGTACTCAGTGCCCCGCATGTACTCCTCGTCCAGGTGCAGCTGCGCGGGGTTGTGCGTCATCGCTGTGAACAGCACGTTGTCGGTTTCAGTCACCGTACGCCTGATTGCGTGGTGAAAGATCTGCCCCACGCGAAGCTCATCGAACCACAGACCTGCCATCCGCACATCCTCCATTCCCGTGGCGAGCCACGGTACGGTACACGATACGCCGGCCGCGCAGCACGGGACGGCGACTTCCGGCATCCGTGGGGCGGGGACCGACATCTCACGGAGGGGTGGTCAGCGGCTCGATGAGGACCAGAGGAATCTGTCGACTGGTCCGTGACTGGTACTTGGCGTACACCGCGTGCTTGTCGGTCACTTTCTTCCATAGCCGCTCGCGTTCCTCTCCCTCGAGCGTTCGCGCGATGGCCGTGGATCGGAATCTACCGACGCGAATCGTGCAATGCGGGTCCGCCTGCAGGTTCAGGTACCACGCCGGATTCTCCGCGTGACCGCCTTTCGAGCCTACGACCAGGTACGTGCCCTCGTTGTCGACATACAGCAGCGGTACATGCCGTTCCTCGCCGGTCTTGCGACCTCTTGTGGTGAGCAGCAGCGTGGTTACGGGTCCTGGCACGCCGACGACGGACGAGTCCCAGAGGTGAGCTCGCTCGGGATCCTCCAGGTAAAGCTTGATGTGCGCGGCAATGATGTCGTTGATGTCCTTCGGTATGTCGTCGAATCGTGGCATGGCTCTGTATCTCCTTGTTCGACGAGTGCAGCCGGTCTCTACGATCCGTTCTCGGAGTACCTGCGCAGTGCCTGTCTTGCGACGATGTTGCGCTGGATTTCATTCGTTCCGCCGAATATCGACCAGCAACGGCTGTACAGGTATCGGTAAGCGAAGAGACTGGCGGCCTGCGCCGGCGAAAACAACGAGGAAGGCGAGCGGAGTGCATCGCGCGGGTCGTGAGCCGCAGCCATGGGTCCCTCCAGCTCGAGGGCGAGCTCACAGATCGATTGCAGGATCTCGGACCCCCGGACTTTCAGAACGGACGCTTCCGTGCTCACGGGGGCGCCCTCCGACCACGCGTCCACGCATCGGCGCTCCAGCGTGCACAGCGTAAGGAGCTGGATGCAGCTGGTGGCATACCGGTCGTTGAGCAGCCGGCGTACCGATTCGGGAGTGGCGGGGTCGCTGCTCATGGCGCGGAGGAGCGCGTGCACCTGCTGGATCAGGCGCAGCTTCGATCCAGTGTCGGTGATCGAGACGCGCTCGTGGCTCAGCAGGAACTTGGCGATGTCCCAGCCGCGGCCTTCTCCGCCGACCAGGTTCGCCACCGGGACCCGCACGCTGTCGAAGAAGATCGCGTTGGTGTGATGCAGGCCGTCGATGGTGACGATCGGCTTGATCGTAATTCCTGGTGTCGACATGTCGACCAGGAGAAAGCTGATACCGGCGTGCGACTTTGCGGCCCGGTCCGTCCTCACCAGGCAATGCATCCAGTCCGCCCAGTGAGCCTCGGTGGTCCACAACTTTGCGCCGTTCACCACGTAATGGTCGCCGTCGCGTTCGGCCGTGGTCTTCAGGCTGGCGAGGTCGGAGCCTGCACCGGGCTCGGAGTAGCCCTGGCACCACCAGGTATCGCTCGACAGGATGCCCGGCAGATGCTGCCGCTTCTGGGCGTCGGTCCCGAATGTATAGATGACGGGACCGACCATGTTGACGCCGTATGGGCTGATCATCGGCGCATCGCAGAGCGCCGATTCCTGCACGAAGATCAACTCCTTGACGAGATTCCAGCCGGCGCCACCGAACTCCGGGGGCCAGGCACCACCGAACAGGCCATGTCGATGCAGGATCTTCTGCCACTCGACGTAATCCTCCTTCTCCAGCTTGAGCCCGAGTCTTCCCTTGCGCGCCAGACCCTCAGGGAGGTGGGTTCGCGTGAACGCCCGCACGTCTTCGCGCCACCGACGAGTCTCTGGAGTGTCCTGAAGTGCGAGCAGATCGCGAATCTGGGTCTCCGTGCCGAACCTCTGCCTGTGCAGATCGGCGCTGCCGAGCTCGGAACGAATCACGGCAAGCCTGCGGGCGTAGTGGCTGACGATCAGCTCGTCGCTGACTCCCATACCACCGTGCAGCTGGACCGCCTCGTGCCCTGCGGCGCGGCCCGCGCTGTCCGCGACCGCCTTCAGGCCCGCGAGGAGCGTTGACCGATGCTTCGGGGCGACATCCGTATCGAAGCTGTCGATGGTCAATTCCAGCAGCGCCGACAACTCGAGTGCCGCAATCTCCATGTTGGCGGCACGGTGTTGCAGGGCCTGGAAGGACGCGAGCGGAGCGCCAAACTGCTGGCGCTGGTTCAGGTAGCGGAATGTCGCAGCATTGGCCGCTTCGACTATTCCCAGGGTCTCGGCCGCGAGGCCCAGCAGGCCGTGCTCCAGGGCTTCGTGAATTATCCGATCCGCGGGACCCGGAAAGACGAGCCGCGCATCCGATGGAATCGCAAGGTTCTCCAGCCGAAGGTCGGCGGCGCCTGCGCCATCCATCAACCGATAGGGCTCGAGGTTGAGCGTGACGCGCTGGAGCCGGAACACGGCAAGTCCGTCGTCGAGGCGAGCCGTGACCAGGAGCTGGTGTGCAACGTCCGCATTCCGGATGCAGCGCACATGACCGTTGAGGACGAAGCCCGAGCCGCTGCGATCCGCACGGGACAGTGGCGCAGCGAAGGGGTCCACGCCGGCGTCGTGAGCGAGCACCGTGACGCTGCGACCGGAAACGATCTCGTCAACCAGTGATTTGCCCAGCGCGCGATCCGCGAGCCTGGTGAGGATCCGCCCAGCGACGATGGCGCAGGAAAGGTACGGCTCCACCGCGAGCGACCGTCCGAGCTCGGCCATGGCGACGGCAATCGTGCGAGTATCTCCAGCGAAGCCGCCATGCTCCTCGGCGAAGGCGGCCCCGATGACACCGAGCTCGGCCATGCCGGACCACAGCGCCATCCGGTCCGGATGCTCCCCGCTGAGCCGCGCGCGCCGCCTTTCGAAGTCGTTGTCTGCCTGCAGGAACCTGCGCAGGGTGTCCTGAAACAGGCGTTGTTCCTCGCTGCGCGCAATGCTCATGGAGCGTTTCCGGCCAGAGCGTTGCCACCTCGCGGGCCGGTAGCGTCAAGCCTCGCTGGCCACATCGAAAGTGCGCTGATAGCGCTGAAAGAGTTTCCGCTCAGCATCGAGGCGGGCGGCGTCACCGGTAGCATACTTGTGGCTCGGCCGGCTCTCTCGCGGATGCTGCTGATGATAGGTCTGCATCGCCTGCCGGGCCGGCTCGCTCAGCTCGAGGCCGAGAGCCCGATAGAGCTCGGCCACAGTTCGCAGCGGGTCGCGGACGAAGTCCAGGTACTGCACGTTGAGCAGCGCCTGCCTGGGTATCACGCCCTGGTCCAGCAGGTCGATGACGCTATCGAACAGCCCGGCGAGCCCGGCGGGGTTCGTGAGCTGGGCGATGGCCTGCTCGCTCAGTGGCCGGTCGCTGCGTATCCAGAAAAGCGTGCCGACGAGGCTCACCATCGAGGCGACGCACTTGATCGGGTCCCGGTGCATCCAGACCAGTCGTATGTCAGGGAACACGGCGAATACGTCACGCAGGTACCGCATGACGTCGGGCGACTTCAGCACCCAGCGCCGGTGGGGGTTCTTCCACTGGAGCAGTTTCAATACCCGCTTCGCGTAGCTCAGTGAGTCGACGAAGCTGCGTCGGGCGAGATAGGCGTCATATGTCGGCACGAATCCATAGAGATCGAGCCAGGCATTGTTCTGAAAGGCGAGCGCTTCCAGCTGGATCAATTCCGTAGGAATCTCGCCGCCGAACTCGTGCATGGCCGCGATTTCCGGTGTGACCCGGTTCCACTGGTCCATGCGGGCGTGGGCGATTGCGATTCGCGGATCGGTCCGGCAGGTGTCGGGACCGGCAGGAGGAGCGGGGAACAACGCCTCCCAGTGCTTTATGGTGGCGTTGTCGGGATCGAGGGACATGTAATTGAGCAGGGCCGAAGTGCCGCTGCGACCCGAGCCCACGATCAGGATCGGGGACACGATCTTCTCGTCGTCGATCTGCGGATTGCGCCGGTACTCGTCTTCGACCCGCAGCCTCGCTTCCAGGTGCATGAGAATGTCGGAGCGCGTCATCAGGCGGCCGATCAGCGTCAGGTCCGCCTCTTCGTCGAGGGCCTTGATGAAAACCTGGAAAGGCTCCCGCCAGTCGTCGCTGCCGAAATCGCTGAGGCCGGTATTGGCCTTTGCCCGGTTGATGAGTGAATCCTCATCGAGCGGAACGACGCTCTTGAGATCGAGGCAGGCTCCTTCCGCATTGAGCCTGCGCACCCAGTCGGGACGCGCGGGTGAATGCCATTCCTGGACGCGCGATTTGCCTTCGTTCGACATGGTCCTAGCGGGCTCCGTCGCCGGTCACCGTCACCCTCGGCCCGGGATCGAACGCGATGTGCAGGGCGCGCAGAGCCCTGATCATCACGTTGGGTCGATAGGAGAGATCCGTCCGCTCCGGCACCAGGCGCAGGTTGTGCAGCCGGGCGACAATCCTGGGCAGCGCGATGGCAAGCTCCTTCCGGGCGAGGTTCTGACCCATGCAGTGGTGTCCGCCGTAGCTGAACGCCAGGTGCCTGCGGGCATTGGAGCGCCGGATGTCGAACTCGTCCGGCTGGGGGAACTGCCGCTCGTCGCGATTAGCCGAGTCATATCGCAGTGAGAGCACGGCACCCTTGGGCAACCGGACTCCCCCCAAGGTCGTTTCCTGGGTTGCGATCCGCCACATCGCCGAGGCAGGAGTTTCCAGGCGGAGAATCTCGTCGATCGCGTTGACGCTCATGTCCGGGTTGTCGCGCAGCAGGCGGAGCTGGTCCGGGTGCCTGATCAAGCGTGCAAGGCCGCCGAGCAGGGTATTCCGGGTCGTCTCGTTGCCCGCGACCAGCACTTCCTGAGCGAACGACAGCACCTCCTTGTCGGTCAATGGCGCTTCGCCCTCGACCTTCGAGCTCACGACGATCGACAGCAGGTCCTCGCCCGGGTTGGCACGCCGGTCCTTGATCACCGAGAGGATGAACTTCCGAAACTCGACGATGAGATGCGCGGCGGCGATCTCCTCGGTCTTGCTTGCCATCTGGCCCACGCGCAGGATCACCGCATCGGACCATTCCGTTACGCGGTCGTAGTACCGTCTCGGAATACCCAGTATGTCGGCGATGACGTACGTTGGGAGATGGACGGCGAACTCCCGCGCGAAGTCGCATTCGCCCCGCTCAATGAAGTTGTCGATGAGCTCGTCCGTTATGCGACCAATGGAGTCCGTCATTCCCGCGATCACACGTGGCGTGAACGCTCCGCTGACGAGCTGCCGCCGTCGCTTGTGAACGGGGTCGTCCGTGGTGAGCAGCATTGTCGGTTCGCACGGTATCGTCGCGATGATCCTGTCCGCCTCCGGGTTGATGCTCCCGCCTCCGAACAGGATGTGGGCAAACTCACTGGAGAAGAGGGCGGAGTTGCCTCCGACTTCCTGTACCAGGTCGTACGTCGTCACCAGGTAGATGTCCTGGCCCAGCTCGCGGTGATGAACTTTGTAGACCGGTGCCTCGTCACGCAGGCGGCGATAGAAGTCGTATGGCTCGCTGAGCAGCTCGGGGGCGAAGAAATCGTACTGGGAGAGAGGAACGGCGTTCATTGACGACATCCGTCGACCTGGCGCTTCGCCACCTGCGGATCGCTTCAGACTGTACCGCACAGTATCATACGCCGGCTTGCGATTTGCGACGGCTCGCCGTACCCGGTAAAAGACACCATTGGTGCCCGCCCGGTGGCGCGTCCCGGGCAACGCGCGGTCCGCTGGAACCTGCGGGTATCGGGCTCACCCGGACACGAGGCGCATGAGCTACTCCAATTATCTCTGGAACATTGCTGCGACGCTCCGCTCGCGCGTTTACGGTGAAGTGCCGAGCGAGGAAGGTCGCGACGTCGTCCAGAACTGCATCCGGGTCCTGACGGCCCTTGCGAACGCGCTCGAGCGTGATGCGCCGCCGGGGTTGACGCCCCCGCCGTTGACGGACCTGGCCGGCGAGGCGAGATGCACGATTCGCGAAGCAGCCGGACCGCCGGAGAACGCAGGACTCTACCTGACAACGGGAGCGGCGATCGCACAGGCCGTTGCGCGCATCGAGGGCGGCGCGATCCGGGATATTCCGTCCATGGTCGAGCTGGCCAGGTGGGAGCATCGGTTACTGAGCGAGGCCGTGCGGCGGATGTCCGCCGTCGAGACAGCGCCGGCAGTCGTAACGCGGGATCCGGCGCTGGGAATAGATCGCGATCGCCTCGAGGCGTTTCTGCGCAGGCGGACGGGCTCCCGGGAGCTCGTGATCGACAGCTTCGGTTCCGCCCTGGGCGGGCGATCGCGCCAGACCGCCTTGTTCTCGGTTCGCAACACGGCGGAGCTGCCCGCCCGCATGGTGGTTCAGCGGGCATTGCCCGGCATGGCCAAGAGCGCGGCGTTCTGCGGCCCGGAAGTCGAATATCGCGTTCTCGATACGCTGTTCCGCGCCGGGCTCAAGGTTCCAAGGCCGCTGATACTCGAGACGGATCAGGCGGTCCTGGACGGGCCGTTTGTGGTCGTCGAGCAATCGCCTGGTCGGCTGGTACAGCCAGACTACTGGGCGCCGCCGGAGTCCGGCAGCATCGCGTTGCAACTGGCGCAGCAGATGGCACTGCTTCACGCACAGCCAGTGCAGGCGCTGGCCGAGGTGCTGCCGCGATCGCGCAGTAGTACGGAACGTGTTGCGTGGCTCGCGGAGCTCGATGGTTTCGAAGCCCTGTGGCGCGCCCAGTCGCACGGCGCGTCGGTCACCATGTCTGCAGCGCTCGCGTGGTTGCGCGCAAACGTGGATTGCGTGCAGGAGCGCCAGTCAGTGGTCCACAACGACATGGTATTCCACAACATCCTGGCCGAGGACGATCGGATCACGGCGATCCTGGACTGGGAACAGACCAGCGTTGGCCATCCCGCCGAGGACCTTGGCTATTGCTATCCCGTGGTGAGCGCTGCCGTTGACTGGCGACGATTCATGGACGCATACGTGGAGGCGGGCGGCGCCAGGCTGTCGCAACGCGAGATCGACTATTTCAGTCTGCGGGCGATCGTCAGGTTGATGACCCTCGTGCAGCAGGGGCGGGATGCCTTTGAAGGCGGCACCACCAACGACATACTGATTGGCGGGGCCGGGGCGTTCTTTGCCCAGCGACTGCTGCATCGGCTGAGCGTGGTCCTGACCGGCGTCCTGGGACGATCCTGATGTCGCGGCAAGCTCGTTTGCGGGGCTGCGTGTCGATGGGGCGGGTGCAAGGAGGCGCGGATGAAGCTGCCGTTTGACGGATGCCGGCGACGCCGGATCTACCTGGTCAGGCATGGTCAGGCGGCGGCTGCGCAATCGGACGAAGGTCTCTATGGAGACGGGATCGGTCTGACCGCCCGAGGCATCGAGGAAGCGCGCGCAATGCGCGACCTGCTGCTGGCGGTGCGGTTCGACGAGGCCTACAGCTCGGATTTGCGTCGCGCTCGCGACACGGCGGCCATCATTCTCGAGTCGCGGGACATGCAGGCCACCGCATCTGTCGAGTACACCGAAATGCGAGGCGATATCCATGCAGCACTGGCCGCGGCGGACGTGCCGGCAAGTCGGAAGCTGGCCACTTTTGCCTACCTCCTGTGGGGTGCCCGCGCTCCCGGCGCCAATTTCTTCGGGGGCGATGTGTTCGCCGATTACCTGGCGGCCGCGAGCGGCGCGCTGGAGCGGCTGGTAAGAACCAGTTGTGCCGAGCGCATCCTCATCGTGTCACACAGTGGCTTTCAGCGCGCCGCGCTGAGCTGGGCACTGGAGGCTCCGGCTGTCGGTATGGCCGCGTTCGAACAGGACTCGTGCTGTCTCAACATTCTCGACATCGATGTCGACGAGGCGGGGCAGATAGTCCGCAAACACGTGCGACTGGCGAACCTGACTCCGCTGGATTTCGTCAAGGAGGGCGCTTTCCTGACGGACGGAGAGACCCTCGCGGTTCGCCTGCACGCACTCGTAGATCCACGAGGGGAGTACGCATGAGCAGGACGAAGCCTTCCTATCCGACGCTGACGGAGGAAGTGTTCGCGCCGGAGAACCTGTCCTGCCCCCATGCCACCTGGGCGAAGCTGCGCGATGAGTGTCCTGTCGCTCGCGTCACCCTGCCGGGACCGGAGGAAGGCACATACCTGGTCTCGCGCAAGTCGGATCTGGAATTCATCGGGCAGCACCCGGAGCTCTTCAAGAGCGAGGTGGATACCCGGGTGTGGCGCTGGGGAGGCGACCTGGGCCCGGAGTTCGCCGCGATCTTCGCGGATGGCGGCTACCGTCCAGTCCATACCATCGTCAGCTCGGATCCGCCGCGGGCGCAGAGATATCGGAAGATCGCGCTCGAGGCGCTGTCGCCGGTCAAGGTCAAGGCCCGGACGCAGATGGTGCAGCGGATCATCGATGACCTGATTGCACCGATGCCGGACGGTGAGGCGTTCGACTTCCGCGCGGCCTTCACCGTGCCGCTGCCGCTGCGGGTCATCATCGCTGTATTCGGCCTGCCGCTGCAGGATGAGGAATTCATCTACTGGTTCACCTGCGAGCATCTGAGCCTGGTCGATCCGGTTACTCCGATTCCGCGCGCGCAGGAAAACGCCCGCGCGCTCGTGTCGGCGCAGAAGTACCTTGCCCGGAAGATAGCGGCCTTCAGGACGGCCCCCGAGGACAACTTCCTGAGCTTCATCGCCAATTGGCGCGACGAGAGCGGCGACCTGCTGACCATGGAGGAAGCGCTTTCAATGGCGTTCGTCACGCTCATCGGCGGCAACGAGACCACGCGCAACGCACTCACTACGGCCGCATTGATCCTGGCCCGCGATCGATCGATCTGGAACCAGCTCGCGGCAGACCCGGACCTGGTGCCAGCTTTCTGCGAGGAGGTCGTGCGCTACGGAACACCGGCGACCATGACGCCGCGCCAGGTGGCGACGGAAACCGAGCTGGCCGGTGTCGCAATGCCGAAGGGCGCCGCCGTGTACATGCTCTGGGGTTCGGGGAGTCACGACGAGCGCTACTTCGAATCGCCGGCGCAGTTTCGGATGGACCGGCCTAATGCCCGGAATCACACCTCCTTCGGCGCCGGATTGCACCACTGCGCCGGGGTTCACCTTGCCAGGATGGAAATGACCATGTCCGTGCGGGCATGGCTGACCGCCTTCGAGGCGATCGAGCTTGCGGTCCCGGAGGAGGAAATCACATACGAGCCGGCCTTCGCCATTCGCGCCATCCCAAGACTGCCCGTTCGGGTCCGGCGCAGGGACATCCGGGCAGACGGACCTTCGGAGTCACCATGAACACGACCACCGCCAATACCGCCCTGGCCGATGCGTGGAGCCGATTTCACGCGACCCAGGGTGAAATGCTGGCCGTCATGACCAGCACGGATCGATTCGAGCGATGGCCGCAGCATCGCGCCAAGGCCTATCACACGATGCTCGAGGCACTCGCGATGACCTACAACTTCGCGGTCGCTCCCCGCATGTACCATCCGCGACTCCAGGTCAATACGGGTTGGCAGACGGACTTTTATACGCTGGGTCAGAACGGACCTGATCTGTACTACGCCATGACGATGCTGGACGGTCGTCAGAAGTACCGCCTGAGCGGGCGATTCGGCGACTGCGTGCTCATGCTCGCGCAAGTCCTCAATCACCTGCCTGGAAATCCCGAATCAAAGGCGGTCGGCAATCACGACCTCTCGAAGTTTCAGCTCGGGCCCGATGGCTCGTTCGAGATCACCATGAGTGCGGATAGGTCGGACGGCAACTGGATTCCGCTGGATCGACAATGCCCCTATCACTTCGTCCTCGTCCGTCGCTTCATGGGCGACTGGAACCAGGATCCCGGCCGGTTGACGATCGAGCGCATCAGTGACCTGCCGCTTGATCACTACGACGCGGATGAGTTCGATGAAGCGACGGTCGCGAGGCGGATCGATGCCGCAACCGATTTCCTGCGTTATCTGATCCAGGAGTTCAACATCAAGCTCTTTGACACCTACGTCAAGGTCGGCGACGGAATGAACAACATGGCCTTTCTGCCGGGCACGATCACCTCGGAAGTCGGCAGCCCTTCCTCGAACTACGCGATGGCGGTCTTCGACCTGGCGGACGACGAGGCCCTGATCATCGAGCTCAATCCGCTGCCGGACGGCGTGTACTGGTCGCTGCAGGCCGGCGACGTGTGGTCGCGGTCACTGAACTTCACGCATCGGCAGACTTCCGTGAACATGCACCATGCCGCCGTGGACCGTGACGGGGGGTTCCGCGCCGTCGTCGCCCATCAAGACCCCGGCGTCGCGAACTGGATTGATACGACCGGGCGTCGGCAGGGAACCGTGGTCTTCCGGAACTATCGTCCCACTCGTGCGCCGGTGCCGTCGACCCGCAAGGTGAAGTTGTCGCAGGTCCTCGACTCGCTGCCGGAAGGCACGACGATGGTCAGTCCGCAACAACGCCGGGAAGCGTTGCTGAGGCGCCGGCAGGGGTTTCTGAAGCTGCACGGGGAGTGAGGTCGTTGGCGACGACGATGTCGGGCCGCCGCCCGCACTGCGGTCAGCCCGGCGCGCGGCGCATGGGCTAGGCGGATCGCTCGAGCGCGGCGAGCGAGTCGAGGTCGTCGATTGCGGCCGCCATCCGCTCGATGTTCTTCATCGAGATATCGTCACGCTGCATCTGCGGCTGCATTTCGCCTGCGCCGATGGTGTAGACCCAGTTGTAGAACGCGTGGAAGGTCTGCTGACGGTAACGCAGCCAGGTCTCGTCGAAGCTGGTCCCGTCCGGGGAACCATGCTCCATCAGCTTCTCGCAATACAGCTGCACCAGCTCGCGTTCCCAGGCGCGCCGGTCTTCGATCGTGAGCGCCGATGCCAGGGCATACGCCAGGTCGATCGCGCCATTGCCGCGCGCGGAACATTGCCAGTCCGTAAGACCCATGCGTCCATCGCCGGTGACGTACCAGTTGCCGATGTGCACGTCGCAGTGCGCGAGGGTTTGCGGCAACTGGACGTTCAGCCTGAGCGATCGCATCAGGCCGTCGTGCCAGAACTCGTGCTTCCGCGACTTGATGGACTCCGGGATCACGTCGCTGGCACGATCGATGCCGATATTGCTGCGTGCCTCGAAATCGATGCCGCGGTTGACGTCCTCCTGGAACTCGAGGGAGGACTTGAGTCGCTCGAATCGCTCGAGCAGCGGACTCTCGAGCAATTTGGCGTGATAGGACGCCATCAGGCCGACCATGTCCTCGGCCTTGGCGCGATCGATGTAATAAAAGGGGTCGGTAAAGACGGTGCCCGTCCTGGACATGTCAGCGAACAGCATGATCGATCGGAAAGAGTCCCGGTCGGCTGCCGCGAAGTACGCGACCGGGGCCTCGATGTCGAGCTGTGGGCGCACGAGGTTGTAGAAGTCGCGCTCGGTGAACATCGCTCCGCTCAGCCCGCACACCAGGCGGTTCTGCAGCTCGGGTGTCGCCTTGCCGAACAATGTCCTGGGCAGGCCGAGATGCTCTCCGGCGGCGTTGTAAGTGAGCTCAAGAGAGCGGCGTGAAGTCGACCCGTCCGATCCTCCACCGAGTGTGACGTCGAGTACCCGGGCGTTGGGATGATCGTGGCAGAGCACTGCGGTCAGCCATTCGGTGGTCACGTCTCCGCACGAGGCAGGGATGTCGTTCCTGGCCGCCGGCCGGTATCCCGTTGCACGCTCCCGGGCGATATGTTCCTGCAGACGACCGATCACCTGGTCGAGAGAATCCCAGCTGTCCGCTGTGCGGTTGGTCGGGTCACTCATGAATTTCGTCCTGGCCAGGCAAGAAGGACGCGTCTTCGGGAGGCGCAGCACCCACAGGTGCCGATCGTGCTCCAGCGTACCGGAAGAGATGCGCTAGCGCATCTCTACGCACGGAATCGGCCTCGGCGTCCCGCGGCCAGCGTCGAGCCGGTGTATCAGGCCGCCTGTGGCACGGCGACTGACTTGCGCCAGGCCGGGAGCGCGCTCAGCTCGGCATACCAGCGGCCGATCTCGGCGTAGCCGCCAACCGGGATCTGCGCCAGGCCAGTCATGTTGAGCGAGGCGCCGAGCGCGAAATCGGCGATGGTGAGGCGCCCGTCAGCGACGTAGCGCTTGCCCTTCAAGTGTGCATCGAGCACCTGGGCGGCACGATGGAACCGCTCCTCGCCCCGGGCGACCTCGGCGGCGTCAGCCTCACCCAGGTTGAACAGCTTCTTCACGGCGTGCTCGAAGATCAGGATCGCGCAGGCGGCCTCCCAGTGCGCGAGGTCCCAGCACTGCCAGCGCGTGATGTCGGCGAGCCGGCGCGGCTCGGTCGAGATCAGCCCCGCCTCGGGCTTCTTGAGCGCGAGGTACTGCATGATCGCGCCCGATTCCCACAACACGAATTCGCCGTCTTCCATGACCGGCATGCGCTGGTTCGGGTTGAGTGCGGAAAACTCGGGCGTCTTCTGCTCACCCTTACCGAGATCGACAAATTTCGCCTCGTAGGGCAGACCCAGGTGCTCGGCGACCGAGAGGACCTTGAAGGCCCGCGGCGAAAACGGAAACACGTGCAGCTTGATCATGGCCATTCTCCCTGTCATGAATTCATGACCGCGGATTCGCGGTAGCGTTCGAGCACGCCGCGCCCAGCCGTTGGGCGCGTCAAATTTGCCCCGCAGCACCTCGCCCTGCGCGCCGAGCCGCTCGAGGCCGCGATGCTCGAGCTCGACGCGCGTGACGCCGGCCGACTCGGCGATGAAACGCAGCTCGACCTCGGTGGCGGCGGCGGGGTCCGGGCGGAACTCCGCGTCGAGATGCCATCCGAGCAGCAGCCGCGCGGGGGGCTCCCAGGCGAGCACGACACCCCAGTCGCACTCCGAGCCGTCCTGTCCTCGCTCGTACCAGCGCCCGCCGGCCCGCGGCTCGATCACCACGTCCGCCATCGGCGCACGGCCGATCGAATGCGTCGCCGGCCACCAGCGGCCGATGCCCGCCGCGAACGCCTCAAAGGCGCGTGCGGGTGCGGCGTTGACGCGAACGGTCTTGCGTACGGGCGCGACCGTGATCGTGCGTGCCATTGCGAGGTTCCTTCGGGCGCCCGGGCGCCGGTGCCGCAGCGCCGAGCTCCGCTTCGAACGCGGCGAGCGCCTGAGTCCAGGACTGGTCGAGCCACTTCCGCAACGCGCCCAAGCCGTGCGGGTCGATGTAGTAGACGCGGCGCGTGCCTTCGGCGCGGTCGGCGACGAGGCCCGCCTCCTTGAGCACTTTGAGATGCTGCGACACCGCAGGCCGGCTCACCGGCAGCGCGTCCGCGAGCGCACCCACCGCGCAGGGCCCGGCCTGCAGCCGCTCGAAGACCTGTCGGCGCGTCGGATCGGCGAGTGCAGCCAGGGCGGAAGCGTAAGTCATGGCTTACGGTAGCTCATGACTTACCGAAAGGCAAGCGGCGCCGATCGCAAAAAGCGGCCACGCCAGTCGTCCCTGACCGACGCAGCCGCACGCACCCGCGAATCGTTCTCGCGTGCTGGATCTACCGAGCTGTGCCTCGGCGGATGAGATTGACGACCAGCAGGAGGATGATTGCGCCGCCCAGGGAGACGAGCAGTCCCATCAGGCTCAAGTCGCCCTGATTGACAGTGCCGGCGCCCACCAGCGGGGAGAGCAGCCAGCCTCCAATCAACGCGCCGACGATGCCGACCACGATGTTGAGCAGCAAGCCCTGCTGAGCATCCGTCTTCATGATGAGGCTGGCCACCCAGCCAATCACGCCTCCGACGACCAGCCAAATGATCAGATTCATCTTATGGCTCCCTATGCTTATGGTTCGACCTTGATATCGACCCAACCGCACGATCCCTGTGCGGCGGGTCGCCTCAGCTTCTGCCGGACAGACTATCGACCGTCCTGGTCGGCGTCTCCCGGCATCGCACGTTCGACGCGATCCCACGCGGCGCGCGCCGCCTGCTTCGCATCGTCCCACGCAAACCTGGATCGGCCCCTGATGCGCGCGTAATCGCTGCGCAATACGCACTCGACGTCGTCAAAACTACGAGCCCGGCGGAGGTAGCGAATAGCGCCTTCCCACCCTGCACGGTAGGCGGGGCGGTAGTCCTCGTACGTAAATTCCTTGCGGTAGTACGGCTGGCGAATATGAGCCTGCCGCCAGTACATATCCTGCACGGATGGGTTGATCGCCTCGGCGGTATCGACGGGATGCGAACCGGGCGCCCCGGTCATCGGAGGTCGACGGGCCGGGTTTCGTTCATGAGACGGCCTGTATTCCATGTGCGGCTCCCCGTGGATGGTCAAGGTCAGCCGATCGTGAGTCCATCCCTGAATGCGATCTGTCGGCGTCCGGCGCCGCGAGATGTAGGAAATTGCGCAAAGGCGCTTGTCGAGATAGCGGGCAGCAATTACAAATCGGCGCACGAGCGGTCACATTCCGAGCCGGCTCGGCAACCAAGGGGCAGACCACACGCTCGGGGAGAGTCTGATGCTCAAGAACTGCAAGGTGGGCGCGATCGTTTTCTTCGTGTCCGAGCTGCCCCGCACCCTGGCGTTCTACCGCGACACGCTCGGGCTGCCGGTCAACCAGGTCGAGGGCCACGACGGCCCGTATGCGCTGGGGCAGGTCGGCGATCTGGTGCTGGTCTTTATCGTCCAGAAGGCGAAGGCGGGCGACACGCCGGTTGTCGTGTTCGGCCTCGACGGCGGGATCGACGACTACGCCGATGAGCTGGCCCGAAAAGGAGTGGAGATCGTCGTGCCGGTGACCGAGACGCCGGACGGTGGGCTCTCGGTCGATTTCGTCGACCCCGACCGCAACGGCCTCAGCCTCTACCAGCCGGCCGGCCGGCCGCGGAGGAAGTAAGGTGCGCACCCTTGTCCTGGCACTGCTCGCGCTCGCTGCCGGCGGTGCGCGGGCCGACGCCTGGGACGCGCTCTACGGCCGGTGGAGCGGCACGGGCGAGGTCAATGGAATGGCGGCGGCGATGGAGCTCGAATTCCGAAAGACACTCGACGGCCAGGGACGGCATCTCAGCTTCGCCAACCGCATGACGGCCAAGGACGGCCAGGAGTGGATGTTCCGCGCAGAGGCGCTCTATCTGTGCGATGCGGCCGGTGCCTGCCGCGGACACTGGTACGACTCACGCGGAATGGTGCTCCCTCTCGTCGTCGCAAGCCATGACGATCGAGTCGTCGTCGACTGGGGCGATGCCGCGACCGAGCGTGGGCGGACGACGTATCGGGTGACGGCCGATCGCCGCCTGGAAGTCATGGATGAGGTCCTCGCCAAGGACGGCAGCTGGAAGGTATTCGGGCGCACGACCTCGCGTCCTCGGTAGCGGTGTCCAGGCTCTGCGAACCCGGTGCCGCTGCTCCGTTGTGCGGCGGTCGGGACGGGTTCATGATCAAGTGCGATAGACGTTGACGGCGCCGCCCGGCCACCGGGCGAAGACAAACAAGCTGCGCCGTGCGAGGGGGCCCTCATGACGACCGTGTTCCCGCGTCGAGGCCGTGCGGTATTTCTCGCCATCTTCGCAGCGCTCATTGCAGATCAGGCAAGCGCGCAGGCTCCGGAGGTCGTCGACCTCGTCATGCCGTTCCTGAAGGCGGATGCGAACACGGAGTGGCACGCGGTTGAGACGCTGCCGGGCGTGAAGTGGGCGCCGCTGCCGCCCAAGGAATTGAGCGACTGTCTGCCGACCGGCGACTGTTATGCGCGCCAAGGTATGGGCGCGGTGGGCGGCCGAAACGTGGCTGTGATCGCCGCCGGCGCGCGGACCATCGTGAACTCGCTTTATCTGCGCAACGCCGGCGCGGCGCTTGGCGAGGCCGCGGTGCTCGAGTCGCTGAAGAAGAACGGCGTCACTACGGAGCTGGCGCGCTGCCCGATCCGGCCCGGCGCGGGCAGCAGCAACTGGTACCGGGTGAAGGGCCCGGGCCTCTCGCCGGGTGTGCTGCAGATCCAGACCTCGTGCGCCGGAAAGCCCTGCGAAGGCTTCGTGGTCACCCGGAGCGAGACGCTGCCCGCGCTCAAGCCCGATCAGCTCGCGAACTACAGCGAGCAGTGCGCAGCCGGCGCGAACGCGCACCCGTGTCGACCGAGAAGCCGCACGCGCTGCTCGCGCAGACGCTGGTCGCACTCGTGCCGCCGGCCAGCGGACCGGCGCTCTACGACTGGGCGGCACTGGCTGCGCTGCCCACCGGAATCAAGTGGAACGGGACGACGCCGAAGGCGATGGACCTGAAGATGTTGAAGAACGATCCGAACCCGGTGAGCCTGACCGGGAGCCTCAACCACGCCGGGCGGACCTTCAGCACAATCGCAAGCGGCACGCCGACGCAGGTGAAGAACGTCTATATCGACGAAGGCGGCCTGCACCCGAAGGGCGAGCACCTGCTCGGCGTCGTCTACGAGAAGGGACTCGCGGTGCAGCTCGTCCGCTGCGGGCCGATCTACACCGAGTCCACCAATAACTGGTACCGCGCGACGAGCAACGGCACACGCCCGGTAATGATCCGGCAATCGATCGGCTACGACGGCAGCCAGGTGAGTGATGCGTACGAGCTGCGGCTGGACGGGAGCCTTCCGCCACGAGACCCACGCGATCGTGATCCGGGCGTGAACGGATGCCAGTGACCTCGTCGAGCAGCGCCGCAGGCGTCGTTGACGGCCGCTCGGACAATCCGCACGATTCGCCACTTCGCGTCGACCAGGAAAACGCCCGCCAGGGCACCCCGATGGGAGGCATGCAGTGCTGAGACGTGACTTCTTGACCCTCACGGGCATCGGCCTCAGTGGCCTGATCGCACCCCCCTTCTTCGGGCGGACGATTGTCGCCGAGGAGCTGTCGAGCCGGCTCGACATGGCGCTGAAGAAGCGGCTCGCCGACACTGCGCTCGACGCGGCCACCAAGTCGGGCGCCAGCTACTGCGACGTGCGTATCGGCCGCTACCTGCAGCAGTTCGTCATCACCCGCGAAGACAAGGTGGAAAACGTGGTCAACACCGAGTCCACGGGTGTCGGCGTGCGAGTGCTCGTCAAGGGCACATGGGGCTTCGCCGCCACCAGCGAGCTCACCGACGCCGGTGTCGCCGGCGCGGCCCGGCAAGCGGCTGCAATCGCCAAGGCCAACGCAAAGGCACAATTTGAACCGGTGCAGCTCGCCAAGGTGCGCGGCGTGGGCGAGGTGTCCTGGGTCACGCCGATCAGGAAGAACGCGATGGAGGTGCCGCTCAAGGAGAAAGTCGAGCTGCTGCTGGACGCCAATGCCGCAGCGATGGCGGCGGGCGCCAGTTACGTGAGCTCGGTCCTCTTCCTCGTCAACGAACAGAAGTACTTCGCCTCGACGGATGGCTCGTACATCGATCAGGACCTGCATCGCGTCTGGCCGATGTTGGAGGTCACCGCGATCGACCAGAAGAGCGGCAAGTTCCGCATCCGCGAAGGACTTGGGGCACCGATGGGCATGGGCTACGAGTACCTCGACGGCGCCGCGAGCGGCAAGGTGCATCTGCCCGGCGGCGTGATCGCCTATGGCAAGTCGTATGACATGCGCGAGGACGCGATCGCCGCGGCCAGGCAGGCGCGGGAGAAGCTGACCGCGCCGTCGGTCACGCCCGGCAAGTACGACCTGGTGCTGGATCCCTCACACCTGTGGCTCACGATCCACGAATCGGTCGGCCATCCGACCGAGCTCGATCGCGTGCTGGGATACGAAGCCAACTACGCCGGGACCAGCTTCGCGACGCTCGACAAGCTGAAATCGAAGTTCAGGTACGGCAGCGAGAAGGTCACCCTGTTCGCGGACAAGACCCAGGCGGGGAGCCTCGGGGCGGTCGGCTATGACGACGAGGGCGTCAAGACGCAGCGCTGGGACCTGATCAAGGACGGCATCCTGGTCAACTACCAGGCGATCCGCGACCAGGTGCACATCCTCGGCCAGGAGGAATCTCACGGCTGCTGCCATGCCGACTCCTGGTCGAGCGTGCAGTTCCAGCGCATGCCGAACGTGTCGCTGGAACCCGGCACCCAGCCGCTCAAGGTCGCCGACATGATCGCGGGCGTCGAGAACGGCATCTACATCGTCGGCGATGGGTCCTTCTCCATCGACCAGCAACGCTACAACGCACAGTTCGGCGGTCAGCTGTTCTTCGAGATCAAGGACGGCAAGGTGACGAAGATGATCGAGGACGTGGCCTACCAGATGCGCACCCCGGAGTTCTGGAATTCCTGCGCTGCCGTCTGCGACGCGAGCGACTACCGCCTCGGCGGCTCGTTCTTCGACGGCAAGGGGCAGCCGGGCCAGTCGTCGCCGGTTTCGCACGGCACGAGCACGGCGCGCTTCAACGGCGCCAATGTCATCAACACGGCCCGCAGCCTCGGTTGAGCGGCGCGCACGGTAAGGAGTCAGGAATGAGCATTTTCGCCGAACAGGACGCCCGCGCCATCCTCGAGAAGGTCGTGGCGCTGTCCAAGGCCGACGAATGCACGGCAAGGCTCGCCGGAGCGGTCAACGGCAACGTGCGCTTCGCCCTCAATAACGTGACCACCAGTGGCGTGGTCAGCGACGCCAGTCTCGAAGTGCAAGTGGCCTACGGCAAGCGCGTCGGCATCGCCACGATCAATCAGTTCGACGACGCTTCGCTTACGCGCACGGTGCGCCGCGCGGAGGAACTGGCGAAGCTCGCGCCTGAAAACGAGGAGTTCATGCCGGCGGTGGAAAAGCAGAGCTACACGCCGACGCCGAGCTACGACGAGAGTGTCGCGGCGATCACGCCCGAGTACCGCGCGACGGTCGCGGCCCAGTCCATCGCGCCATGCCGCGCGGACAAGCTGGTCGCGGCGGGCTTCCTGACCGATGGCGCGAGTTTCTCCGCCTTCGCCAACAGCAACGGCAATTTCGGTTACCAGAGGGCGACCGATCTCGACTATACGTGCACGGTGCGCACCGCCGACGGCAGCGGTTCGGGCTGGGTCGGCCGCAACGTCCGCAGCGTCGCGCAGTTCGACGCGGACGCCGCCATCCGCACCGGCATCGAGAAGGCCAAGGGTTCCGCGGGCGCGAAGGCGCTCGAGCCGGGCAAGTACACCGTGATCCTCGAGCCCGCCGCCGCCGCCGGGCTGCTCGAAAGGATGATGGACGCGTTCGACGCCCGGGAAGCCGACGAGGGGCGCAGCTTCCTGACGAAGAAAGGCGGTGGAAACCGGCTGGGCGAAAAGGTGTTCGACGAGCGCGTCAGCATCCACGCCAACCCCGCCGACACCGACGTGCCCGTGCTGCCCTGGGACGAGGAAGGGTTGCCGCGCGAGCAGATTGCGTACGTCGACAAGGGCAAGGTGGCCAACCTGCAGTATTCGCGCTACTGGGCCAAGATGAACAAGGCGAAGGCGACCGCAACGCCCGGCAACATCATCATGGCGGGCGGCACGAAGTCCACGGACGAGCTGGTGAAGTCCACGCAGAAGGGCGTCCTGGTCACGCGCACGTGGTACATCCGCATGGTCGATCCGCAGATCGTGCTTCTGACCGGACTGACCCGTGATGGCGTGTTCTACATCGAGGACGGCGAGATCAAGTATCCGATCAAGAACTTCCGCTTCAATGAATCGCCTGTGATCATGCTCAACAACGTCGAGGAGCTCGGCAAGCCGATCCGCCTGAGCGGCGCCGGTGGCGAGAGCGCGACGCTGATGATGGTCCCGCCGATGAAGCTGCGCGACTTCACGTTCACCTCGCTCTCAGACGCGGTGTGAGAGTGCGACGCCCACGATAGGCGCCCCCGTGGCGCGCGGCCAGGAACGCAGCGCGCAAATCGACTGTAACCGGCAACGTTACGACGTTGACCGGCACGCGCGTGTCGAGGCCATGCTTGGCGCCCAGCAGGAACCGGGCGCCCATGACACTGGCTATGACGCTGAGCCGTACCCCGCAGGGCATGAACGCGCCACTGGTGCGCGTGGAGGTTGACGTCGGTTCCGGGTTGCCGACATTTTCGATCGTCGGCTTGCCCGAGACCGCGGTGCGCGAGAGCAAGGACCGTGTGCGCGCCGCGCTCGCCAACTGTGGATTCCGCTTTCCCGAAGGGCGGCTTACCGTCAGCCTGGCGCCGGCCGACCTGCCCAAGGAAGGCGGGCGTTTCGATCTGCCGATCGCTGTCGCGATCCTGCTGGCTTCGGATCAACTGCCGGGTGAGCGGCTCGAGCAGGTCGAGCTGTATGGCGAGCTCTCGCTGGGCGGCGAGCTGCGTCCCATTCGCGGCGTGCTGCCAACCGCCATGCATGCGCATCGCGCAAGGCAGCTCATCGTCGTCCCGGCGGCCAATCTCGAGGAGGCGGCGCTCGTTCGCGGCGCGCAGGTGCGCGGTGCGCGGCACTTGCTCGAGGTGTGCCGGTTCGCGCAGAGCCGGGCCGAGCTCGTCACACCGCCAACCGGACCGCCGCAACGGCCGCCGATCGCGCACCTCGACCTGATCGACGTGCGCGGCCAGCCTTTCGCGCGGCGTGCGCTCGAGATCGCGGCGGCCGGCGAGCACAGCCTGCTCTTCATCGGACCGCCCGGTGCGGGAAAGAGCATGCTGGCGCAGCGCCTGCCGGGCCTGCTGCCGCCGATGTCCGAGGACGAGGCCTTCGAGGCCGCCGCGATCCGCTCGCTGACCGGGACCGGTCATCGCACCGAAGAGTGGGGACGCCGCAGCTTCCGCGCACCGCATCATAGTTCCTCTGGGATCGCGCTCGTCGGAGGCGGTTCGGTCCCGCGGCCGGGCGAGATCTCGCTCGCGCATCGCGGCGTGCTGTTCCTCGACGAGCTGCCGGAATTCAACCGCAGCGCTCTCGAGTCGCTGCGCGAGCCGCTTGAGACTGGCCTGATCGTGGTCTCCCGCGCCGCGCGGCAGGCGGAGTTTCCGGCCTGCTTCCAACTCGTCGCCGCGATGAACCCCTGTCCCTGTGGCCATCTCGGCGATCCGAAGGCGATCTGCCGCTGCACACGCGAGCGCATCGAGCGATATCGCAGCCGGATCTCGGGTCCGCTGCTCGACCGGATCGACCTGCACGTCGACGTGCCGCGGCTGCCCGCCGAGGCACTGCAGGGTCCACCCTCGCATGAGGCGACGGCCGAGGTTGCGACGCGAGTGCGCGTCGCGCGCGAGCGGCAGGAGGAGCGTCAGGGCTGCACAAACGCGCGCCTGGTTGGACCGGCGCTCGCTGTTCATTGTGCGCTCGACGGCGACTGCGCGGCGCTGATGCAGCGCGCGATGCGGCGGCTTTCGCTGTCGGCCCGGGGCTACCACCGCGTGCTGCGCGCCGCGCGCACGATCGCGGACCTTACTGGCTCTCCCTCGATTTCGAGGCGGCACCTCGCAGAAGCGATCGGCCTGCGGCAACTCGATCGACACGACGGCTTCGACGGTCAGTAAAGTTGACGCCGATCGCGTGATTTTCGGGCGCCGCCCATTGCCGGCACGAGAGAGTTGTCCAGTTAAGTGACGGTCTGCCCAAATACCAGATCGTGATCCCAAAAGAGGTTCGGCAGGCTCTCAGCATCAAGGTTGGCGAGCGGCTCGACGCGATCCCGTACCGCGGCCACATCGCCTTGGTTCCCGTGCGATCGATAAAACGTGCGCGCGGGTTTCTAAGGGGCATCGACACGGATATCCCGCGCGAACCTGACCGACCATGAACGTCGTGGATTCGTCAGGCTGGCTCGAGTACTTCGCCGCTGGCCCGAACGCCACGCGTTTCGCGAAGCCCATCCAGGCGACGAACTCGCTGATCGTCCCTTCGCTGTCGCTCTTCGAAGTGTTCAAGCGCGTCATGACCCAACGCGGGGAGGACCTGGCGCTCGAGGCCGCTGCCCTGATGCGGCAGGGTAAGGTCGTGCCGCTCGATGACGTCCTCGCGCTCGATGCAGCGCGACTATCCGTCGAGCATCGTCTCCCCATGGCCGACGGCATCATTCTGGCCACTGCACTGGCGCACGACGCAACGCTGTGGACACAAGACGCTGACTTTCAGCATGTCAAAGGTGTCCGCTACTTCCCCAGGCACTAGCGCGCCCCCCAACTCTCTATCAGCACGCCTCCGGTGGCGTCGTTACTGTCGCGACGCCGACCCGGCGGTCGATTTGCGGCGATCGTGCGAGTTTCTCGCAGCGACGGAATCGAGGTGCGAGCGTATCAATGGCGGCCGTGAAGTCCGCATCGTGCGGGCCGCAACCAGGGAAGGTTGGTCATGAGCAGGGTCGCAGGGATGCGCTGGGGCGCGTTGCTATTCCGGAAGGTCGCAACCTCGCAGGCGTACGCGTGGACGCCGGTCCAGCGCGCGTCCGACGACAGGCGGCGCGGTGCGGGCTTCACTTCGTCAGGCGCGGGGCGCTCCTGCTCAGCCTGCCTCGTGGGGTCACTCATTTTCGCAGCCGCGGCAGCGGTAGCCGACGGTCGTACACCGGGCCGCTTCGCGGTGTCATCGAGCGGCGAGGCGCAATACTCGATTCCGATCTTCGCGCCGCCAGGCGTCAACGGCCTTGCGCCGCAGCTCGCGCTCACGTACAGCCACCGCCACGAGGGGACCCTCGCAGGCGCGGGCTGGGGCATCTCGGGACTCTCGGCCATCCATCGCTGCGAGAAGACCTGGGCGCAGAACAACGTCGCCGCGGCACCTCAGAATGCGATCGACGATCGCTACTGCCTCGACGGGATCCAACTGCGGCACTACTCCGGCACCTACGGCCAACCCGGCTCGACATACCGTACCGAGATCGAGGCCTACGCACGGATCACGGCACTCGGGTCGGCTGGGGACGGGCCGGCGAGCTTCAAGGTCGAGCACAAGAACGCACTCATCTCCGAGTACGGCGTAACCGCCGACTCGCAGATTCTCTCGATCGGACAGCCGGAGGCGCGCGCCTGGGCGGTGAACAGGATCAGCGATCGCTCCGGTAACGAGATCACCTTCACCTGGCACGACGATACGGCCAACGGCAGCTACCGTATCGATTACGTCGGTTACGCGGGCACCACGATCGACTTTCAGTGGGAGGCCAAGCCGGTCGGTGAAGTCCGGAGCGGCTATGTCACCGGCAGCCAGGTGCGCGAGATTCACCGGCTGCAGGCCATCGAGGTGCACCAGGGCGGCTTGGTCCTGCGCCGCTACGACCTGACCTACGAGGGGCCGCTCTCAACGACGAGCCGCAGCCGACTCGCCTCGGTACGGGAGTGTGCGGGCGCCGTCTGCCGGGACGCGACCACCTTCGACTACCAGGACGGCACCGTCGGACTGCAGGGCGAGGTCAACTCGACGTTTGCCGTGCCCGCCGGCGCGTTGCCGCTCGACGTAAACGGCGACGGTCGCAAAGACCTTGTGTACGCGTCCCACCCCACGTCCGGTTGGGGACACTGGATGGTGATGCTTGCAAGCTCATCGGGCGGCTACAGCCCGCCGATCAACAGCCTGCAATCGAACGTCAACTACGCCGAGGCGATCCCGTTCGACTACAACCACGATGGCTTGGGTGATGTGCTCGTCCCTGGCACAGGTACAAGCCCCACCTGGCAGGTGATGCTGGGTTCCGGCAGTGGACTTGGGACACTGACCAACACCGGTGCGCCGGCGACCATCACCGGCCGCGGAAGCAATGCGCGAGCGCTCGACATCAATGGGGACGGCTGGGAGGACCTCGTCTGGGCCGATCTCGTCGGCTTTCAATCGCAAGGCAATGGCGATGCGATTCGGTACCGCTTGCGTACGGCCACGGGGTTCGAGCCGAGCTTTACCAATATCGTCGGCCCGGCCGCCGCCGAAGCCCGCTATGTCTCCCCGGTGTTCGGCGGCTGGGTGAGCTGGCAGCGCGGCGAAGCGCCGGACTTCAATGGGGACGGTCGCGGCGACATTGCGTATCGACGTGAGCAACGCGTCTGGAACGCTGAACTCGGACGCTGGGACGTGACTCGCACCGTGAATGCGACGTGCGCCGGCGGCGGCTGTGGCTTCGCGCGGAACCTGCCCGGTGGCGCCGGCCCGCTCAGTTACGGGGATTTCAACGGCGACGGGCTGACCGATCTCTTTTACTACAGCGGTCAAGTCGCGAGCGTGCCGAACAGCTCGACATGGTGGTACGCGTTGAGTCGGGGCACGACCCTCGCTGACCCGGTTCAGCATCACAACCTGAGCGGCTACAACCTTGACTGGATGATCCTCGACTGGGATGCCGACGGCTACGATGACGTGCTTGCGGGTTACGGGCCGCACACCAGCGGCGAATGGCGCCTGTTTCGGGCGACGGGCCTGGGGTTAGCCACGTCGGTTCCGGTCGACCTCTACACCCCGTCGGCTATACAGGTGCTCGTCACCGATCTGAACGGCGACGGGCAGCACGACGTCGGATACGCCCTGGGCGGCACGTGGCGCTATCGCACCCACGCAGGCGTGACGCCGGACCTGCTTACCCACGTGACCGACGGCTACGGCAACACGGTGTCTGTGGCCTACGCGCCGCTCACCGCGAGTGACGTGCACACGAAGACGAGTGGCGCCGCCTTCCCGGAGCAGGAGTGGCAAGACCCGATGACGGTGGTCACTGAGCACACCGCGTCGGATGGCATTGGTGGAACGTACTCGGTCGACCACAGCTACGAAGGCGCGCGATGGCACCGGCAGGGTCGCGGCTTTGAGGGCTTCTATCGGCACACCACCATCGACGATCGCGACGGGAGTGAAGACCCACGAATACTTCGCGCGCCTCTTTCCGCACACGGGCAGCCCCGAGCTGACCGAGGTCCGCCAGTCGAACAACACGCTGATCGAGTCGACCGACCCGGTGTTGAGCGAAGCCACGCCGACCGGCGGGATCGAGAGCCGCACGGTTTCCTTGTCGAGCACGATCACAACGAGGACGTATGGCGTTGGCCAGAGCTTCAACGGAACGCTCCTCCGCACGGTCGTGACCGGCACCACCGTCGATGCGGCCACGGGCACGCCGACAGAGGTGACGGTCACGACCACTGAAGCGGCCGGCGCCAATGGTCTGCACGGGGGCCGGACCTGGACGGAGCGGACCGTTCACTCGCAGCTCCTGACCAGCACCTCGGGCACGGACTGGTGCGTCGGTCGGCCGCAGCGTACCCAGCAGATCAACAGCCACTCCAGTCTGCCTGATGGTTCGGAGCGGACGCGGACGCTCGCAACGACCTGGGATGCGACGTATTGCCGTCCAACGCAAAGCGTGCTCGAGCCGGACCTCTCTCAGTGGCGCCTGCAGACGGACCTTGTCTACGACAGCTTCGGAAACCTCCAGACGCGGACGATCCGCAACGCCCAGTCGGCGCAACGGACCTGGCGGGTCAATTGGGGCACCGACGGGCGATTCCCGACGGAAACGACCAGCCCGCTCAACCAGACGACGCGGCGCACGTTCGATGCGCGCTTTGGCAGCGCCGCGACTGAGACGGATCCGAACGGCCTTGCGACGACGTGGGTCTACGATGGCTTCGGGAGGCGCATCGGCGAAATTCGCCCCGACCAGACACGGACCGACTGGACGTATGCGGAATGCGCCAGCAGTTGCGGCCAGAACAGACTCATCGTCACTGCGACGCTGAAGGGCGCGGCCGGCGGCACGATCCGCAGCGACAAGGTCCATCTCGACACATTCGATCGGCCAATCCTTACTCGCACTCAACTCCTAGGCGGCGGCTACAGCCGCGTCGAGCACCAGTACGACGACCTGGGGCGCCTGGCGCGCGAGAGCGCGCCGTGCAACGAGGGCGGTTGCCCGACTCCTCTCTACTGGAGCGTCGTCACATACGACGTGATCGGACGACCAATCCAGATTTCCCGCCCGTTCAGTTCGTCGGCAGCACAGACCACCAAGGTTGATTACGCTGGACTCAGAACGACGATTACCGATCCTCTCGGCAAGCTCCTTGTGCGCACCGAGGACGGGCACGGCCGCCTTGCGCGCTCCGCCGATCACGCTGGGTATTCCCAGACCTTCGATTTCGATGCGTTCGGTAACCCGGTGCGGGTGACCGACAGCGCGGGGCGGGTGCTGCAGAGCGCGAGCTTCAATGTGCGCGGGCTGCGCACGAGCGCCACCGACGCTGATCTCGGCGCCTGGCAGTACGCCTACAACGCCTTTGGCGAGCCGACGTCGCACACCGATGCAAACGGCAAGACCACGAGCTACACCTGGGACGCGCTCGGCCGGCCGCTTACCCGGGTCATGCCGGAAGGCGCCGGGACGATCACCCGAAGCTGGATCTGGGGGACGCAGCGTCAACGGCCAAGGACATCGGCCGGCTCAAGGAATCGAAGGTCGAGGGCACGGGCGTCTCAACCTATCGCGAAGTTCATACCTACGACTCGAAGGGTCGGCCGGTTCAGACGGAGTATCACAAGGGCACGGGCACCTCGACGAGCCTGGGGTTCGTCACGGTCGGCTATGACGCCACGAGCGGGCTCGTCAACTCGCTCACCTATCCGGAAAGCACCGCCCAATATCGTCTGAAGCTGAAATACGAGTACGACACGGGGCTGCTGAAGCGCGTCAAGGACTTCAACGCGCCCGCGACGGTGTTCTGGGAGGCGACCACGATGGACGCCTACGGCCAGGTCCTGGATGAGACGCTGGGCAACGGGCTCAGGACGATCCGCGGCGTCGAGCCGCGCACAGGGCTGCTGGAGCGGATCGAGAGCGGGCCGCTCGCGAACTTGGCTGCCCGACAGAACCTCGAGTACGTCTGGGACCGGGCCGGCAATTTCGCGAGCCGCATCGACCACAACCAGTCGCTCACCGAGATTTTCGAGTACGACGACCTGCATCGCCTGACCCGCCTGACTCTCAACGGAGTCGAGAAGCTCGCTCTCACCTACGGCGTCAACGGCAACATCCTGAGCAAGTTGAACACCGGCAGCTACACCTACGACCCGCTCAAGCTGCACGCGGTGAGCTCGATTGCGGTGCCCGGCGGCGGAACACAGAGCTTCAGCTACGACGCCAACGGCAACATGACGAGGCGCAACGGGACGGAGCTGCTGTGGTTCGCCGACAACCGCCCGAAGCGCATTCGTAAGACTCCGACCAGTGCCACTAACTCGAGCGAGTTCCAGTACGGGCCCGACGGACAGCGCTGGTACCACAAGTACAACGCGGGCAGCACCATCTACACCCACGTCAACCTGGGCGGGCTTGTGGAGATCGTCACCCGAAACTCCATCGACGACTTCCGCCACACCATCCACGCCAACGGCGTGCCCGTGGCGCTCTACTCGCGGAAGTCGACCGGCACCAACACGCTCCGCTATCTGCTGCGCGATCACCAGGGCTCGGTCGATGTGATCACGACCAGCACCGGGGCGATGGAGCTGCAGACGAGCTTCGGCCCATTCGGCCATCGGCGCGATGACGACTGGAGCGGCCTTATCCCCTCGGCCGACGTGACCGCGCTGCGCGAGATCACCCGCCGCGGCTACACCGACCACGAGCACCTCGACAACACCGGCCTCATCCACATGAACGGTCGGGTCTACGACCCGGCCATCTCGCGGTTCGTCTCCGCCGACCCGTTCATAGATGGCGTGATGAACACCCAGGGCTGGAACCGCTACAGCTACGTCGGCAACAACCCCGCCTCCTACACCGATCCAAGCGGCTACCTGGGCGTGCCGCGGGGACCGGACGCGCCGCCGGAAGCCCCACCGGGCGGCGGAGGCTTCAATACCAGCCACTGCATGGGCGCCGGCTCCTACCAGCGATGCTTCGCCGGCATCGGTGCCCTCGACAACGCCCGCCTCCGCGACCTGCACCTCTCGAACAACCTCACCGAGGCGCAGACCGAGGCCATGGCCCTAAGCCGAATCCGCGCCAACGCCGGCACCGCGAACTTCATGCCTCACCTCGGAGAGGCGCAGCGGCAGGAGGATTTCGGCAGCACATTGGATCGAACTCAGGCGGATGACGTTGCATCGGCACTCGACGCTTGGAGAGAGTGGCGTCGGGACTGTTCTCGTCTGCGAACGTTCGACCTTGCGGTACCGGTTGACCAGGCGTCCGCGTTCCTTGGCGAATACCCGTCCGGAAGTCTTTCGGTGAATCTAGCGACGGAGGTCTGCTGCCTAACGCAGGCGGCGTGATCCTTGACAAGAAGGACAACGACCGTATGGTTGGACAGAGATGCGGGAACTGTCGTCGGCGGAGCGATCGCGTTGCGTTCCACTACACCTTCAGCGAAGCTGATGGCATCAATTGGGCGCGAAACTCACGGTATTGCGTGCGGCAATCGTACGCGTCACCGATTCGGATGTTTCAGTCGGCTGACAGGCGCACATTGACCTCGCTCTGACGACCCAACTCAGGGCTGCGCGGGTGCACTCTGCAATCGACCTTCGGGCTACTGGAGCCCGGATATGACAATCCCTGCGAGTGACCGCGAGTAGGGCGTAGGTTCGAGCGCGGACGCAACTTCGAAATGCAGTTGGCGTTGCCTTTCGAACACCTGGCTTCTCCGAGTGATTCGTCCATGACGCTCGACGAGTTCACGAGCGGATGTCGGTCGCATCGATCAGCGGCCGTCGAGATGGGCCTTCAGATCGTCGCAGCGAACGCTACTCGATCGATTGTACGAACCGTGATCGGGAACGGCCAGCGATATCGACTATCAGGACCAGCTCGATAGTCATCGAAGCACGGCTGAACGGCTCGCGCACGGTCGAGCGTGCTGAAGACGATCATCGGCGCTGATATCGACAAGTGCGAGAGATATGCTGTATGTCCGAGGCAGTTGCGCCAAAGTCGAGTTGCGTCGAACGACTATCGTCATGTCAGCAGAACTCTATTGCCGGCACTTCGCGAGCTTGACCGCTCGACTGAGAACTCAGCCAGTCGCCTGGAGCGCGCCATGAGCTGCAGAAGGACTCAGCTATCGCATACTTAATGCAATCGAGCACGAGGCTGGCAGACCTCGCCGAAGGTGACACTACGAATACGGAGCTGGCGCATGCGATGCACGCGCCGGGACGTCGGGATAGCGGGATCGCATGCAAGCGAGTTCGACTGACCCAATCCTGTTCACTCGCCGTCGACGCCACTGCACAAGATCCTCCCGCGTCGTCCGATGATTCGACAACGCCGCACGGAGGCAATACTGCCCGTTGAGCGTTGTATACGACGGCGCCGCAACCCCGCTCTCATGCAGGCGGATCAGCAACTCCTCGTTGAGCGCATTGAGTTGCTTCGTATCGAGCCCGCCGGGGTTGTAGCGGAAGCAGACGATGTTGACGACCACCGGCGCCATCAGCTCGAGCTCTGGTGCGGCCTCCACCAGCGCCGCCAAGTGATGCGCCTGCTCGATGCTCTGGTCTATCAACCGGCCATATCGATCAACTCCGTGCTCCTTGAACGACAGCCAGACCTTGAGCGCGCGAAACCCGCGCGACAGCTGCAGCCCGTACTCGCTGAACCACAGTGGCCCGCTCGCGAGCCCGCGCTCGGTGTGCTCGAGGTATTCGGGCGTGAGCGCGAAGGTGCCGCGGTGCAGGTTTCGGTCGCGCACGATCGCGCAGCCGGCCTCGAACGGCACCTGCAGCCACTTGTGGAGGTCGACCGCGACGGAATCCGCGCGCTCGATTCCGGCGACGAGCGCACGATGCGTCGGTGACAGCGTCAGCACGGCGCCGATCGCGCCGTCGACGTGGAACCAGAGCTTATCGCGCTGGCAGATGTCCGCGAGACCGTTCAGGTCGTCGACCGATCCGGTGTTGATCGTCGCTGCCGTGCCGATCACGCAGGCGGGCTTCCGCCCGCTGGCACGATCATCCGCGATTGCCCGTTCGAGCGCGGCCAGGTCGAACCGGTAACTCGCATCGGCCGGGATTTTTCGCAGCGCGGCGCTGCCGAGCCCGAGCAGCTCGATCGCCTTCTGGGCGCAGCTGTGCACCTCGGTCGAGGCATAGAACACGAGTGGTTGCGGGATCGCCGCCACGCCCTCGGCCCGCACGTCGACGCCGGCCATGGCATTTCTCGCCACCGCGAGCCCGACGAAATTCGCCATCGATCCGCCGCTCACCAGCAGGCCACCCGCGTCGCGCGGCAGCCCCACGATGTCCTTGCACCAGTCGACGACTTGCGCCTCGACATAGTTCGCGACGTGATTGCCGCCACCCAGGTTCGGGTTGACCGTGGCCGCAAGAAAATCGGCGATGGCGCCGAAGGCGGTGCCGCCGCCCATGTACCAGGACCAGAACCGCGGATGCGTGTTGCCCATCTGATACGGCATCACCCACTCGCGGAAATCGGCGTACGCCTGCTCGGCGCCCTGCGGCTCGCGCGGCAGCGGCGCGTGCAGCTTCTCGATCACCGACTCCGGCGTCGGTTGCCACACCGGCCGATCGCGCACGGTCGCGAGATAGTCGAGCGCGTCGTCGACGGCGCGGTGTGCAAGCGTGCGCATCGCGGCCCAGTCAGCCGGATCGAGTGACGTTTCGTTCGCGCGTGCGTTCATGTGAAGTCTCCGTCTCTGCGCGCGGAGGAGTGCGTGGAATCAGTCTAGCGGGTTGTCGGACTGCACCGACAGTCGCTTTGGTGAGCGACCGGTAGTCGCCCACGACCGTTCGTCGCAGAACTTCGCTCCCGACGAATTGGATTAGCTACGAATCGTCAAGGGACTTTGGGCCAACGGCGATAGACGGGCGATCAGCGATGCTGCGCAGTGTTGGCAGGCCTACGGACCGCGGCAGTGTGCAGCACCGGACGGGGCGAACAAGGACGGTGGCATGCGTGGGAAGGGAAGCCTGCGTCTGCTGCCGTCCTTTCTATTTCAGGGGGGCGGCACTTCGGCGACCGCCGTCGAAACGGGTGCCACCTCGACCTCGGCCTCCGCGAGCTTGGCGCGCACGGCGTCGAGCTCTTCGACCGTCGCGATCGGCCCGATCCGCACGCGATACCAGGTCTCGTCATCACGCGTGAAGCGCTGGATCCGCGACTCGATGCCGTGCAGCGCAAGCCGCGCCTGCATCTTCTCAGCCTGGTCCTGCCCCCTGAACGAGCCGGCCTGCAGCGTCACATCGCCGCGCAGCCCCGGAGGAAGCGCGGTCGTTGGCGCCGACTGGGCTTCCTTCGGCACCTCGACTTCCTGCTCGGGCAGCATCTTGTAGAACTCGTACTCGGTCGCAGGGTCGGCGGGCGCGGGGACAGCCGGCTCGCTTGCCTGCGCCGAGGCCGGCGGCACCGTCGCCTCGGGCGTCGGCTGTTCCGGCGCCGGGTTGCGGTAGTGAAGGTATACGCCCAGCGCGACGGCGAGCCCGATCGACAGCCCGATCAGCAGGCCCATCCACCCGGTAAACACCTGCGTGCCGGTCGTATTGCGTCGAACGTGCTTGTAGTCGCGGCTCAGCGTGCGGCTCGGCGTCACTTACATGCTCTCCGGGGCGGACACGCCGAGCAAACCGAGACCGTTGGCGATCACCTGCCGGAGCCCGAGGACCAGCGTCAGTCGCGCATCGCGCAAGGGCGCGTCCTCGACGATGAACGTGTGCGCGTTGTAATAGGTGTGGAAGTCGTTGGCGAGATCGCGCAGATAGTGCACCAGAGTATGCGGTGCGCGCGAGAGCGCCGCCAGCTCGATGACCTCCGGATACCGGCTCAAGGTGGTCAGCAGCGCGATCTCGTGCGGCTCCACCAGCCGTGCGAGCGAGGCTCGTCCCTGCGCGGCGTCGTAGGCGTGCCCCTTTTCGCCCAGCTGCCGCATCACGCTGCACACACGCGCGTGCGCGTACTGGATGTAGTAGACCGGGTTGTCGTTCGAGTGCGACTTGGCCAGCTCCAGGTCGAAGTCGAGGTGCTGATCGTTGCTGCGCATCACGTAGAAGAAGCGCGCGGCGTCGTTCCCGACCTCGTTGCGCAACTCGCGCAAGGTCATGAACTCGCCCGATCGTGTCGACATCTGCGCCTTCTCGCCGCCCCGATACAGCGTCACGAACTGCAGCAGCCGGACCTCGAGGCTGTCGCGCCGGCTGACCCATGGCGACGAGCCCGGCGCGCACCCGTGCGAGGTAGCCGTGGTGATCGGCGCCCAGGATGTCGAGCAGGTGCTCGAAGCCGCGCTCGCGCTTGTTGAGGTGGTAGGCGATGTCGGAGGCGAAATAGGTCCGCGCGCCGTTCTTCCGCACGACCACCCGGTCCTTCTCGTCGCCGAAATCGGTCGCGCGGAACCACTCGGCGCCGTCCTTCTCGTAGACCACGTTGTTCTGCCGCAGCAGGTCGAGCGCATGGTCGATCGCGCCGCCGTCGGACAGGCTGCGTTCGGAGAACCAGCGGTCGTAGCGAACGCCGAATTCCGCAAGGTCGTCGCGGATGTCGGCGAGGATGTCCGTGAGGCCGAGATCGAACACGCGCGCCCAGCCATCGGCCCCCAGCATCTCGCGCGCGCGGTCGATAACCGCATCGATGTACACGTCCTTGTCGCCCGCCGGCGCATCCGGCGGCAGCGACCGGAATACGTCGGCCGCGGGCCGCAGCAGCGCGCGCCCGTCCTGCGCCAGGAGCTGGTCCGCGATCGGCAGCAGGTAGTCGCCCCGGTAGCCATTGCTCGGGAACTCGAAACGCTCGCCGCAGCGTTCGAGATACCGCAGCCAGACGCTGGCCGCGAGGATGTTCATCTGGCGGCCGAAATCGTTGATGTAGTACTCGCGGTGCACCACGTGCCCCGTCGCGTCGAGCAGGTTGGCGACAGTCGCGCCGTAGGCGGCGCCTCGCCCGTGGCCGACATGGAGCGGCCCGGTCGGGTTCGCCGAGACGAACTCGACGAGCACGCGCTGGCCCGCCGCCGACCTGGCTGCGCCCGTAGGTCGGGCCCGCGTCCGCGATCCGCAGGAGCTCGGCGTAATACGCCGACGGCGACAGGAAGAAATTGACGAAGCCGGGGCCCGCGATCTCGACCTTCGACACGAGGTCGTTCGCCGGCAGCGCGGCGACGATCGCCTGCGCGAGCTCGCGCGGCTTGCGGCGGGCCGCCTTGGCGAGCTGCAGCGCCACGTTGGTCGCGAAATCGCCGTGCGCCGTATCGCGGGTGCGCTCGATGAGCGGCATCGCCGTTGCATCGGCGCCACGAAGCTCAGGGGGCAGGGCGGCGAGCGCATCCTGCACCAGCCGTTCGATCAGGTATTTCAAGGTCTTGCCGTCGGCGGAGGGCCGCGAGGGGCGCAAGTCTACGGGAAGGTCCCCAGGCTTCGCGAGCCCAGTAATGTGAACCCGTACCGCCGCGATTCTGGCCGGATTCGTTACGGTGAGTCGCCGCAGCGTCGGCGGCTCAATCAGGGAAAGCGCCATGTCAGGACTACCGTTCCCACGCAGATTGTGGCTCCTCGCAGCGACTTCCGTCCTGGCCGCCTGTGGCAGTGACGGGGGCGGGTCCGACACCGGCCGAATCACGGTCGCGGTGACCGATTCGCCGGTCGACGTCGCTGAGGCCGTGGTCGTCGAGTTCACGGGCGTCGAACTGAAGCCGAAGAACGGTCCGGCGATCTCGCGCGACTTCCCCGTGCCGATGACGATCGACCTGCTCGCTTATCAGAATGGGGAGCGCGTAATACTGCTCGACGAGGTGGAGGTTCCGGCCGGCGAGTACAACTGGATGCGGCTGAAGGTGTTGGCGAACCCGGACGAGGCCGGCGATTCGTACATCACGATCGCGGGATCACAGTGCGAGCTCGGGATACCGAGCGGGGACGAGCGTGGTCTGCAGATGATCCGCGGCTTCACGGTCGGTGTCGGCACGACGACCGATATCACCGTGGACTTCGACCTCCGAAGTTCCGTCCTGCAACCGCCCGGCCAGACGACCACCGTTCCGGAGTGCGACGGCCAGGCCTACGTGCTCAAGCCGGTGCTGCGGCTGGTCGACATGCTCGAGGTCGGCACGATCACGGGCGCGGTTGATCCGAACCTCATCGGCGGGCAATGCGGCACGTCGCCGCAATCACCCGCGTACCCGGGCAACGTCTACCTGTTCGGTCCGGTCACCGACGCTGAGCCGGCGCTGGACGACTACGACCTCGTAGTGGACGACCCGAACGACCCGAACGACTCGAAAGACCCGAACGGCGAGAACGCGCTCGCGAGCGCCATGGTCGACCCGGACACGTTCACCTACACGATCGGCTATGTCCCGGCTGGCAACTACCGGCTCGCCTACACCTGCGACGTGGATAGCGTCATGGTGGATGCGGATAAGGCCGACGAGCCGACCGCCGAGGCGGACGAGGTGGTCGAGTTCACGCCCGCCGAGGGCGTGGCCGTGACGGTGACTGGCAGGCCAGACCACAACGGTCGATTTCCCGCCGCTGCCCTGATCAGCCGCGGCTGTCGAGGGGTCAACCGGGGCCATGCCTCGGGCGTTGGTCCGTACTCCCACAGCGAACCGGAGTCCGGACCATGCGACCCTTGATTGCTCTTGTTTCCGTGCTCGTCGCCGCTTCCGCGCAGGCCGGTGGCGCCGAGTGTCAACGCCAGAAGATGGCCGCGGTGGACGCCGATGGCGATGGTGTCCTCACCCGCGACGAAGCCAAGTCGCACCCATGGCTCGCCGAAAAGTTCGATGCCGTCGATACGAACAGGGACGGGCAGCCTCGCCAAGGACGAGCTCGCCGCGCAGCGCGAGGCCCACCACGCGGAGGTCAAGGCGCGGGGCGAGGAGCGCTGGAAGGCCTCGGATACGGACGGCGACGGTAGCCTCTCGCTCGCCGAGGTGACGGCTTCGTCGTCGTGGGCCGCCGGCCGATTCGACAAGCTCGATGCGAACGGCGATGGCCAGCTCACGCGCGAAGAGATGAGCGCCGCCCGCAGGAACGGCCACGAGCAGATGCGAGCCCACGCCGCTGAGCGCTTCAAGGGCGCCGATGCCAACAGCGACGGTGGAATCGATCTTGCCGAGGCGCAGACGGGCATGCCCTGGCTGGCCGAGAAGTTCTCGACGGCCGACGCGGACAACGACGGCAGGGTCACGCCGGACGAGATCAAGTCCCTCCGCCACCGCTGACGCCGCCCGGCGGATGCCGGGTCGCGGGTATTTCGGTTATCGTGTCGCACCGTAACCGGAACATCCGAGCCCGGCTTCCTGCCATGCTGTTCGAGCAGATCGCCACCGGCGGCTGTCAGTCCTACCTCGTCGGCTGCGAGGCCAGCTGCGCGGCGGTCCTGATTGATCCCGAGATCCGCCAGCTCGACCGGTATCACGCGCACGCGTCGCGGGACGGGTTGCGCATCCGCTACGTCATCGACACGCACACCCACGCCGATCACTTCTCGGCGGCGCACCACTTTGGCCGCACGGCCGGCATCCCGGTCGTCATGCATCGCGACAGCCCGGCGCCGTTCGCCGACCTCAAACTCGACGACGGCGACATCCTCGTGGTCGGCAACCTGCGCCTGACCGCGATCCACACGCCGGGCCACACCCGCGATTCGATGTGCCTGCAGGTGGAGGACCGGTTGTTCACCGGCGACACGCTGCTGATCGGCGGCACCGGGCGCACCGACCTGCCGACCGGCGATCCCGAGGCGCTGCACGACAGCCTGTTCAACCGCCTGCTGAAACTGGATCACGCGCTCAAGGTCTTCCCGGCGCACGACTACAAGGGCGTGGGCTCGAGCACGATCGGCCGCGAGATCGCCGAGAACCCGCGGCTCAAGGTCCGGGACCGCGAGGAGTTCTGCCGGATGATGCGCGAGCTCAACCTGTCGGCGCCCACGCACATCACCGAGGCGCTTCGCACCAACATGAGCGGCGGGAAGACGGTCGCACAGCTCCTGGCAGAGGCCGCCGCACGCACGCCCTTCATGTCGCTCGCCGAGCTGCGCACCCGCGTCCAGCGCAGGGAATCGCTGGTGGTGCTCGACGTGCGCGAGCGCGAGGCGTTCCAGGCGCGGACACGTCCCGGGCGCGCGCCACCTGCCGCGCGGGCAACTCGAGCTGCGCGTCAACGATGAGCTGCCGGACCCTACGCTTCGGATCGTCACCGTCTGCGAGTTCGGCAAGATCTCGACGCTGGCTGCCGCCACCCTGCGCGACCTGGGTTATCTGCGCGCGGTTGCGCTCGATGGCGGCATGCAGGCCTGGCGCGACGCCAACTATCCCCTCGACCACCCAGGGACCTAAAATTGGCTCGGAGCCAATTTTTCGCGGAGCACCGAGTCCTTCGATCGTCCGCCGCAAAATTGGCTCCGAGCCAATTTTAGATCCCCCTTTCCTAGAAGAGCTCGAGCGGATCGACGTCGATCGACCAGCGAACCCGCCGCGCTTCGGGCAGCGCCTCGATCGCGGGCAGCCAGGCGGCCAGCAGGCGTTGCAACGCGGCGTGACCCGTCGCACGCAGCAGGAGCTGGGCGCGGTGATGCCCGGCCCGACGCTCCATGGGCGCCGCGGCGGGGCCCAGGATTTCCACGCTCTTATCCGCGGCCGGCGTCGCGCATGCCCGCGCCTGTTCGAGAAAGCGCTGCGCCGGCTCGCGCCGCGGCGCCTCGGCGCGCAGCACCGCGATGCGGGCATAGGGCGGCCACCCGCCTCGCGCCGCTCCTCGAGCGCGCCGGCGGCAAATGCGTCGTAGCCACCCGTCGTGAGCCGCTCGAGCAGCGGATGCTCGGGATACTCGGTCTGGATCAGCACTTCGCCCGGCTGCTCGGCGCGGCCGGCTCGCCCGGCCACCTGCACGATGCTCTGCGCCAGCCGCTCGCTCGAGCGGAAGTCGATGCCGAACAGGCCCTGATCTGCATTGAGCACCACGACCAGCGTGACGCCTGGAAAGTGGTGTCCCTTCGTCAGCATCTGCGTGCCGACCAGCAGGCGCACCTCGCCGCGGGTGACGCGCGCCAGCGTGTCCTCGAGTGCGCCGCGGCGCCGCACGGCGTCGCGATCGATACGCGCGAGCGGCACGTCCGGAAAGAGTTGGCCGATCGTTTCCTCGATCCGCTCCGTGCCCTGGCCCACGGGATGCACGGGCTCGCCGCACTGCGCACAGGCTTGCGGCATTGGTCGCTCGGTTCCGCAGTGGTGGCACACCAGCTCATGCTCGCGTCGGTGCACCGTGAGCCGGGCATCGCAGCGCGGGCAGGGTGCGACCCAGCCGCAGGCCGGACAAAAGAGTGTTGGCGCGTACCCGCGCCGGTTGAGATACAGCAGGACCTGGCCGCCCGCCTCGAGATGCCGCTTGATGGCCAGCACCGTCGGTGTGGCGATGCCCTGCGTCGCCGCGTGCTGGCGCAGGTCGATCAGCGACACGGCGGGTGGCCGTGCACCGCCCGCGCGTTCCGGGAGCACGAGCAGGTCGGCGCGCCCGGCACGCACGCGCTCGAGGCTCTCGAGCGACGGCGTCGCCGAGCCGAGCACCACCGGCACCGCCAGGCGCTGAGCCCGGATCAGCGCCAGGTCTCGCGCCGAGTAGCGGAAACCCTCCTGCTGCTTGTAGGAGGCGTCGTGCTCCTCGTCGACGACGATCAGCCCCGGCCGCGCGAGCGGCGCGAACACGGCCGAGCGTGTGCCGATCACCACGGGAGCCTCGCCGCTGCGCGCAGCTCGCCACGCATGGAGCCGTTCCTGGTCGGTTCGCGAGGAGTGCAGGACGGCGAGCGGCGCCTGGAACCGCTCGACGAACCGTGCCACGAGCTGGGGCGTCAAGGCGATCTCGGGCACGAGGACGAGCGCCTGCAATCCCTGCTCGACCACCCGCTCGATCGATCGAAGGTAGACCTCGGTCTTGCCGCTGCCGGTGACGCCATGCAGCAAGAACTGTCGGAACCGCCCGCCCGCCTCGCCGATCGTGGTCACGGCGTCCTGCTGTGGTGTGCTCAAGACCGGTCCACGCGCGATGCGCACGGTCGGTGCCAGCGCCGGCGGCTCATCGACGTTGAGCTGCACGGCCCAGCCGCGCCGCTCGAGCTCACGCAGGTGTTCGCGCCAGCGCGGCGAGAGAGCGGCGAGATCGGCTTCGCTCGCGTCCCGGCGTCGCTCGAGCGCGTCGACCAACTCGCGCAGGCGTACGGCGCGCGCATGCAATGGTTCGAGGCCGCCGGTGCGCGCTGCCACGCTCAATGCCCAGCGGACCGTCGTGGCCTCGGCGTTCGCACCGGCGCGCAGGGGTGCGGGCAGGGCGGCAGCGATCACCTCGCCGATCGGGTGCCGATAGTAGTCCGCGGCCCAAGCCAGCAGCTCGAGCAGCTCCCGGTCAAATATTGGCTCGGAGCCAATTCTCGCGATGGCCGTTCGGAGCTTGCCCGGGGGAACGTCCGTGCTTCCACGCACCGCTACGAGCACGCCGACCGCCCGCCGACGACCAAAGGGCACCCAGAATCGCTGGCCCGGCTACGAGGGTTTCCGCCGGCAGTCCGGGGGGCGGCCGGTAGTCGAACAGCCTGCGCAGCGGCGCATCGATGGCGACGGCGAGAATCGGCGGCATGAAACGTCGAGCCGCTCAGCCGGATTTGTCCGCAAAGGCAGTGGAAAAGTCTGTGGACGGCGTGCGCAGAGTGCGACCAAGTGCCGAAGGCAGCAGCAAGTATTCCGATTTGCGGAGTTTTCGACCTGCGTTGGCCCGGATCATATAAATCAATCACTTAGCGATCAATTGACGCGGTCGTTGACCGCCGGGTCCAGCCCGACCGGAACGCCCCGCTGCGGGCGGCCGGCCGATTGGGCCGCAGTGCACAACCCGGCTTGAAAAACCCGTCAACCGATTGGCGCGACTGGCGTTTTGGCCCCACAGGAGCCGGAATGATGCAGCCGCCACCGGATGAGTCTACGCGCATGAAACGCTCTGGTACTCTCGATTTCGGTGCCGCGGCGAGGCTCCTCGACGCGGAGCCGGTCGGGCAGGAGGATGTCCGCCTGGAGCATTCGCAAGCGCTCGATCGGTTTCTGGCCAGCGTGGAGAAACGTGCCTTCCGGATCGCGCAGATGTCAGTGCGCAACGCAGACGACGCGCTCGATATCGTCCAGGGTGCGATGCTGCGGCTCGCGCAGAGCTATGGGCGGCGACCCGCCGAGGAGTGGAAGCCGCTCTTCTATCGGATCCTCTATAACGGGATCCGCGATTCGCAGCGGCGCGGCAACGTGCGGTCGCGGATTTTCTCACTGTGGCCGAGCAGCCTGCGCGCCGACGAGGACGGGCCCGACGACCCGTTCGAGCACGTCTCGGATGGCGCACCGGATCCGAGCGAGCGGCTGATGGCGTCGGAGGCGATGCAGCGGCTGGAACGGGCTCTTGGGGCCCTGCCGGCACGCCAGCGCGAGGCGTTCACGCTGCGCTGCCTCGAGGGGATGGACGTGGCGGAAACGGCCGCCGCGATGGGGTGTTCCGAGGGCAGCGTCAAGACGCATTATTTCCGTGCCCTCGGTACGCTGCGTGCGCAGCTTGGTGATGTATGGTGATCGACATGAACGAACAGATGACGAAGTTCGAGCGCAAGGCCCGCGAAGCCTTCGACGCGAGCGTCGAGAATCTGGACGCGGAAACCCGTTCGCGGCTCAACCGGGCGCGACACACCGCGCTCGCAGGCCGCGAGCCGGCGCGTCCGCCGGCCTGGCGCGCCTGGGCGCCGGCGGGCGTGGTGGCGGCGGCGCTGGTCGCCGCGGTACTGTGGCGCCCGCCGGGCACTGGCGATGCACCACAGGTCAAGATCAACGGCGAGGCGCCGATCGAGCTCGTCGAGCTCGCCGCCGAGGGCGAGGGCTTCGAGCTGATGGTCGAGGACCCGGAGTTCTACACCTGGGTGGCGGATCAGTCAGGCGCCGGAAGAAACGGCGTCGGATGAGACGCCGGCTCGACGTGCGGATGTCACACATGAAGCGCTGGACTGCAGTGATGGCGGGCGCCGCGATTTTCGCGGTACCGCTGGTCGTTGCTGCAGACGAGGGACGCGAGGGCCAGTCGAAGGTACCGGACCGCCCCATCGAATGGCAGCAGCTCACGCCCGCGCAGCAGGACATGCTCGAGCCACTGCGCGAGAACTGGGACGAGTTGCCGCCGGGTCGTCAGCAGGCGCTGACGCGCGGCGCCGAGCGCTGGAAGAATCTGCCGCCGGAGGAACGCGAGCGGATGAAGGAGCGCTATGACCGCTTCAAGTCGCTGCCGCCCGATGAGCAGGAGCGGCTGCGACAGGGCGTCAAGCGTTTCCAGGACATGTCGCCGGAGAAGCGTCGCGAGCTCAAGGAGCGGTGGCAGCAGATGACACCGGAGCAGCGCGAGCAGATGCGCGAGCGCTGGAAGAACATGACGCCCGAAGAACGCGCCGAGCGCCGCGACAACGACCACAAGCGCGACGACGAGAACAAGCGCGAACGCGACGACGATTGATCTCTCGTAGCCGAGAGTCAATCTGACGCTCGCCGCACCGCCATCGAACGACACGTTTGCCGGCGCAACACCGGCCACCGTCGCGTTCTGCGAGGTGCTCGACCCCACCGACGCGACCACAGCGATAGCCGATGAGCTCAAGCTGAACGCGCGGATGAGGCGCGTCGTGCACGTCTGATCCTGCTGCTCGATGCGGGTCATACCTGGGCGGTGATCCGCGAGAAGCTCGACTGCACCGACAGCTTCATCGATCGCTGGAGCGAGCGGTTCGTGGTCGAGCGGTTGGCCGATGTTCAGCTGTCACGCCGGGCAATTGCCGACGACGCTGACGCCCGCGCTCGAAGCACGCATCCTGGAGTGGAGCGTGAAGCGCAAGCCGACCGACAGCTCGACGCATTGGAGCACCCGCAAGCTGGCCGATCGGCTGGGGATCTCGCACATGATGGTGGCGCGTGTGTGGCGCAAGCATGCGCTGCGACCGCATCGGCTCGAGGCTATTTTGCCTCGAACGATCCGGACTTCGAGACCAAAGCCGCGGAGATCATCGGCCTGTACTTGCATCCGCCGCAGCATGAGGCGGTGCTCCGCGTCGATCGAGAAGTCGGCCTTCCAAGCCCTGACCGCAATGAGCCGGTGCTGGCGCTCTCCCCGGGCCGCGCCGAGCTGCACGTCTTCGTGTACTGTCCAGCGCACGACAGGCTTCGCTGTCAGACTGCGTTCGATTCCAAGCCACCGTTGCCGTCCTAGGTATGACCTTCCGCTCGGCACACTCGGCACGGTTCGACGCTGTTCGCCATCAGCCGAAGCTCGCCCAATCAACGCGCTGCAACCTGATCCACGTGATCGCTCGATACCTCGTCCGCCAGAAGAGCCGACCGGCCAAAACAGCGGCAACGCATCAGACGTGTCCACATGCGCTTCAGTACCACGCTTTCATCTGGCTCAACTCTCAATTCGCGCGTGTTTAACTTCTTGTGCCCCGATGAGCCAACCCCCTACGTCAGTCGCCCCGCGGCGTGCACCAGGCTCGGACTCCGACCTGTCGAGAGTCTTGACGACGCGGATACATCCGTTGCAGAGCGGTTTCAACGCAGGCCCCGCGCGAACGACTTCTATCCGCAACAACACCGTACCCCAGGTTGTTAGCCCGAACTCTGCCACTGAGACGATTCGTAACGCGTCGACAAGCGCAGGCACGACGACGACTCAGACTAGAGCGCATCAGAGTCCCGATGATGCGACCGTAGGCGAGGTTGAAATCGAATCTCGCGCCGTCGCGGCGGTGCTCATTCCGCTTCGAGGTAAGTCAGCGGCAGAGCCGTGGTCGACTTGATCGTCTCGAGCGAGAAGCTCGCGCTCACGTCGAGGAAGTCGCAGTTCGCGATCAGCTTCTTGTAGACCTCGTCGTAGGCGTCGATGCCCGGGACGCAGATCCGCATCAGGTAGTCGACGTTGCCGCTCAGGCGATAGAGCTCGACGATTTCCGGGATCTCCCGGACGGCCTTTGCGAAGCGGTCGAACCAGGCCGAGCTGTGGCTGGCCGCCTTGACGGTCACGAACACCGTCGTGCCCACGTTGACCGCCTTGGCGTCGAGCACCGCGACGATGCGCCGGATCACGCCGTCGTCGTGCAGGCGGCGGATACGCCGCCAGCAGGGGGCCTTGGACAGGCCGACCTTATCGGCGATCTCGGCCGCCGGCAGCGAGGCGTCCTTCTGGAGAAGCTCGAGAATTTTGTGATCCAGTCGATCCATGGAATATTATTGCTCAAATTGCCGATATGAGCAACAGAATTGCTCAAATATCGATATCCATCTCGAAATTCGCAATCGCGTTGCGCGGCTCTGGGACTAATCTGTGCGCCATGAATCTGCACCGCCTTTTCACCGATCACCCCGGCTCGGTCGGGGAGTCCTATACTCCAGCATCTTGCCGTGGCCAGTGTCTTCGGCCTGCGCATGATCCTGGGCGGGCTGGCGTGCCTGGTCCATGCGGTGCTGCCCTTCCTGTTCCAGCGAACGGGCAGCAACTTCGTGACGGACCTGCACCAGCGGATGGTGGCGCGGCAGCGTAAGCCGCAGGCGTCCGCGCCCATTGCGACCCGCCCGTTCGGGCGCGCCGCGACGCGCTGACCCGACCTCGATGGCATTCGCCTCTCGTCTTCCCGCCGACCTGGCGCCGGGTGCCCGTCGCGGGCATCGCGCTCGCCGTCGCGCTTGCCGCGGCCGCCAAGCTCGGCGCCGCCGCTCTCTCCGCGCTGGCCCACGGCGGCGGCATCCCGGTGAGCGCCATCGTGCTCGCCGTGCTGCTCGGCATCGCCTGGCGCAACACCGTGGGCGTGAGCACGCGGCTGCAGCCGGGCGTCGAGCTCGTCGCGCAGCGCGTGCTGCGCCTTGGTATCGCGCTTGTCGGATTGCGACTCACGCTCGCCGGAATGGCCGCCGTCGGACCGGTCGCGCTGACCGTCGCCGTCGGCTGCCTCGTCACTGCGCTCGTCACGGCGCTCCTGGTCGGTCGGCTGCTCGGCCTGCCGCGCGCCTTCGCGCAGCTGCTCGCGCTCGGGACGGCGGTTTGCGGCTGCACGGCGGTCGCGGCTGCGGCACCGGTGTTGCGCGCGCGGCCGGCCGACATAGGGCTCGCGCTGACCTGTGTCGTTGTGCTGGGCAGCACCGGGATGCTGTTCTATCCCTGGCTCGCGGACGCGCTCTTTCACGGCAACTCCGCGGCGGCAGGCATGTTCCTCGGCACCGCGATCCATGACACTTCGCAGGTCATGGGCGCGGCGATGATCTACGCGCAGCAGTTCGGCGCACCCGACGCCGTGCCGTCGCGGGCTTCACCAAGCTCCTGCGCAACCTGTCGATGCTCGTGCTCATCCCGCTGGCCGCGGTCTGGGCGCGCGATTCGGGCGGCGATTCTCCCGGAACGGCCCGGATCCCCCTGCGCCAGGCACTGCCGGGTTTCCTCGTCGCGTTCGTCCTGCTCGCGCTGCTGCGCACTGCCGGCGACGCGGCTGTCGCCGGCGGCGGCTCGGCCGGCTGGTCCGGCCTCATCTCGATCGGGCTCGTGGCGTCCGACCTGCTGCTGGTCTGCGGCATGACCGCGATCGGGCTCGGCATCTCGCTGCGCGACGTACGAACGCTCGGCTGGCGCGCGTTTGCCGCGGCCGCCGCGGTTGCGCTCGCGGTCTGTGTGGCGAGCCTCGGCGCGATCAGCTGGCTCGCCGGCGCGCCGCTGCAATAAGACCGCGGGCCGGCGACGCGAGATCCCGGCGCTCAGACGGCCTTGACCGCGGCGATCAGCTCCGAGACGGCCTTCTGGCCGTCGCCGTACAGCATGCGTGTGTTGTCGAGGAAGAAGAGCGCGTTCTCGATGCCTGAGAAGCCCGCGCCCTTGCCACGCTTGATCACGACCACGTTCTTCGCCTTGTCGGCGTTCAGGATCGGCATGCCGTAGATCGGACTCGACTTGTCCGTGCGCGCCACCGGGTTCACCACGTCGTTCGCGCCGATCACCAGTGCGACGTCTGTCGTGTCGAACTCGCCGTTGATCTCGTCGAGGTCGGCGATGATGTCGTAGGGCACGCCGGCTTCCGCCAGCAGCACGTTCATGTGACCGGGCATGCGGCCCGCGACCGGGTGGATCGCAAACTTGACGATCACGCCGCGGTCCTGCAGCAGCTGCGTCAGCTCCCAGACCTTGTGCTGGGCCTGGGCGACCGCCATGCCGTAGCCGGGGATGATGATCACTTTCTGCGCGAAGGCCATCATGACGCCGACGTCCGCCGCCTCGATCGGCTTCATCGCGCCGGTCACTGCGCCACCCGCGGCGGCGGTTTCTCCAAAGCCGCTGAACAGCACGTTGCCGAGCGAGCGGTTCATCGCCCTCGCCATGAGCTGCGTGAGCAGCGTGCCGGCCGAGCCGACCACGGTGCCGGCGATGATCATCGCGGCGTTGCCCAGCACGAAACCCTCGAAGGCCACGGCCAGCCCGGTGAGCGCGTTGTAGAGCGAAATCACCACCGGCATGTCCGCGCCGCCGATCGGCAGCGTCATCATGACGCCGAGCGCGAGCGCGAGCAGGAAGAACACGACGACCGCCGCCGGGCTGCTATTGCCGCTCAGCACGACCCAGGCAGCGAACGCCAGCATCACGACCAGGATCGCGACGTTGAGCGCCTGCTGGCCGACGAAACGCCAGGAGCGCTTGATCAGGCCTTGCAGCTTGCCGAAGGCGATCAGCGACCCGGAGAAGGACACGGCGCCGATGATGCCGCCGATCACCGCGAGCGCGAGCAGGACGGTGCCGTGCGCGTTGCGGCCGAAGAGCTCCACCGCGCCGATCGCCGCCGCGGCGCCACCGCCCATGCCGTTGTAGAGCGCGATCATCTGCGGCATGTCGGTCATCGCGACCCGCTTGCCGCTCCACCACGCGACGACCGAGCCCACGCCGATACCGGCCAGGATCAGCGGGTAGTTGTGCATGCCCGGGTAGGCGAAGCTCACCACGGTCGCGATCAGCATGCCGGCGCCGGCCCACACGATGCCGCGGCGCGCGGTCACCGGTGAGCTCATCTGCTTCAACCCGAAGATGAACAGAAAGGCCACGAGCAGATAGCTCGCATCGATCATCAGCCGGGCGGCGTTTCCCGTGAGCTCCATCAGTGCGAACCCTTCGGCGGCTGCCTCTGGCCGCTGGACTTGAACATTTCGAGCATGCGCTCGGTGACCACGTAACCGCCGACCGCGTTGCCCGCCGCCAGGACGACGCCCACGAAGCCGATCACCTTGCCGAGCGTCGAGTCCGCGTGACCGAGCGCGACCATCGCGCCCACCAGCACGATGCCGTGGACGAAGTTCGAGCCGGACATGAGCGGCGTGTGCAGGATCACGGGCACGCGCGCGATGACCTCGTAACCGGTGAAGGCCGCGAGCATGAAGATGTAGACAGCGATGATGCCTTCCATCACGGGGACCCTCGGATGAGCCGGGCGGTGGCCTCGTGGCGGACCTGCCCGTCGTGAGTGAGCGCGGACTCCGCGAATACTTCGTCGTTCCAGTCGATGGCGAGCGCGCCGTCCTTGTCGATCGCGGGCTTGAGGAAGTTGTAGACGTTGCGGGAGTACATCTCGCTCGCGTGATACGGAAGCTGCGCCGGAAGGTTGACCGGCCCGACGATGCGCACGCCATCGACCGTGACGGTTTCGCCCGGGCGCGTGAGTTCGCAGTTGCCGCCTGATTCAGCGGCGATGTCGACGATCACTGCGCCTGGCTTCATGCGCGCCACCGCCTCCTTGCGGATGATCCGCGGCGCCTTGCGGCCCGGCACCGCAGCGGTCGCGATCACGGCGTCGGCCAGCGCGATATGCTTCTCGAGGACCTCCTGCTGCTTGGCCTTTTCCTCCGCGGTGAGCTCGCGGGCGTAGCCGCCCTCACCCTCGGCACTGACGCCGGTCTCGATGAAGCGACCGCCCAGGGACTTGACCTGGTCGCGGGTGACCGATCGAACGTCGTAGGCCTCGACGATCGCACCGAGCCGCTTCGCGGTTGCGATCGCCTGCAGGCCCGCCACGCCGGCGCCGATCACCAGGACCTGCGCCGGGCGGATCGTGCCCGCGGCGGTGGTCAGCATCGGCAGGAAGCGGTCGAGCGTGAGTGCCGCGATCAGCGCGGCCTGGTAGCCCGCGGTGGAGGCCTGCGAGGACAGCGCATCCATCGACTGGGCGCGGGAGATGCGCGGCACCAGTTCCATCGCGAACGCCGTGAGTTTGCGCTCACGCATCGCACGGACCACCTCTGGCCGCTGATGCCCGTAGACGAAACTGAGCGTCACCGCGCCCGGTTTCATGGCGGCAATTTCCTCGGTCGTTGGCGGCTGAACCTTGACCAGTACGTCGGCCGCGGCGAGTACGGCGGCCGCCGTGTCGGCAAACTCGACGTCCTTCCAGAGCGCGTCCGGAAACTGTGCCTGGGCGCCGGCGCCTCGCTCGACCAGCACCCGCGCCCCGGTGGCGCGAAACTTGGCGGCGACCTCGGGCACGAGTGCGACACGCGTCTCCCCCGGCGTGAGCTCGCGAAGCACGCCTATCGTGATCGGCATCAGAACGGACCTCCCGTCATCCCGGTCGGGCGTTGCTGGTGCCGCCACGCCGGGATTTCTCGCATTTCGTGAGCTCTGGCTGAATTTGAATTATCGCATACGGGTAACGTATCGTGAGCGCACCTGTCCCGCCCCCGGCAGCCAACCGGCTGCGGGACGGTATCGATGAGGATGGTCGTGTACAGCCTGTCTCAGGAGGTCCTTCGCACCGACGTCTCGGGGATGCCACTGGAGTGGATCGACTACCGGGACGCCGTTCGCCTGCATTTCATGGGCCAGATCGCCTACGCCTGCGGTCAGCCGCTGTTCCGGCTGCGAGGCGGGGTGAATGCGCGCAGCGGGCGTCGCACGACGGTCGAGGTCAACTCGATCGTCGCGACCCTCGGTCACTCTCACAATCCGGGTAACCTCATGAGCGGCTACGTGCCGCCGCTCAACAACGAGACGCTTTTCCGCCGCGACGGCCACCTCTGCATGTACTGCGGCCAGCGTTTTCCGTCGAGCCACCTGTCACGCGATCACGTGACGCCGCTTTCGCGCGGCGGCCGGGACGCATGGAGCAACGTCGTGGCTGCCTGCCGCCGCTGCAACAACCTCAAGGCCTGGCGGACGCCGGAGCAGGCGCGGCTGCAACTGATCGCGATCCCGTTCACGCCGAGCTACGCCGAGTACATCTATCTCAAGGGGCGGAAAGTGCTCGCCGACCAGATGGAGTACCTGCGCGCGCATTTCCCCCGTACGAGCCCGCTGCATCAGCGGCTGCGGCTCGCCGGCTAGACACGGCACGATCGCCCCGCCGCCCGGGGGCCGTGCTTCACGGCGCGCGTCAGTCCGCCGATCCGAGCGCATACCCACCGTCGATGGCGATCTGCTGGCCGGTTACGTACGCCGAGGCCGGGGAGGCCAGGAACAGAGCCAGACCGTAGATGTCCTGCGGGAAGCCCACGCGATGCATGGGGACGGCGCTCGCGAACACCTTCTGCATCTCCGGGTTCTTCAGGTGGCCACCGCCGATGTTCGTGACGAAGAGTCCCGGCGCGATGGCGTTCACGGTGATGTTGTGCATCGCCAGTTCCATCGCGACGTTGTGCACCAGGTGCTGACAGGCGGCCTTGGCCGCCATGTAGGCCGCGCCGACTGCGGGCTCGACGCGAATGGCGGCGACTGACGTCGTAACGATGATGCGGCCGCTCCTGCGCGGCTTCATGTGGCGCGCGGCCGCTCGCATCGTCGCGAACACGCCATTGAGATTGACGTCAATGGTGCGCTTCCAGCGCTCGTCGCTGTAGTTCTCAAGGGCACCCTCGGTCGGGCGGCCCCGATCCGTGCCGAACCAGGCGCCGACAAAGCCCGGGCCGGAGTCGATGCCGGCATTGGCGAAGACGACGTCCAGTCGGCCATAGCGGGCGGCGGCGTCGTCGAAGGCGCGGTCGAGCGCCGGGTGGTCGGTCACGTCGACGACCTCGCCCTGCACGTCGAGGCCGGCGGAACGCAGGCGCTGGGTCTCGGCGGCAATACGCCCGGCGTCGCAGTCGAGCAGCGTCACACGCGCGCCATTCCCGGCGAGCGCCTCGACGTATCCCAGTCCGATGCCGCTCGCGCCGCCGGTGACGATCACCCCATACCCGCTGACATCGAACAGCTCCGACGCCTTCATGCCCGCTTCCTCCGTACTGATTGATCTCCACCGCTGCGCCTTCGGCACAGGCTCGCGTAGTGAAGTCGATGCTGGGTGCGCTTCGGCCGGCCGCGGCAGGTGGTTGCGGCCAGTATGCATCAACCCCCGCGGGCGACGCCTTCCTCGCCGATCGACTTTGACTGCCCTGGGCGTCGATCAGGCTGCGATACGTGCGTCGTCGGAGTGACGCCGGTCGGCAAGTGGAGGAGCCGGATGCCGTACCCGTAGATGAGCTGCCGAGGCAGATTCGCGCCAAGGGGGGAATCGGTCACGAATCCGCCCCGGCCAGCTCGATTGAACGTCAGTCGCCGGCGCCGTCTGCCAGCGTCGCTCGCCGGAGGTTCCATGCCCATCACGGCAAGGTTCTTCCGCACGAAGCTCGCACCCGGCATTTGCGCCGCCGCAACCGCCATGTCGGCAGCGGCCTGGTCGTCGCGGCGCATCAGCCAGCTGACGACGGCGCGATTCGAGCGCGCCGCGGCCGCCTGCAGCGACGTGTCGACCGAGCCGCCGGGCGAGCCCGACTCCGTGTAGCGGATCGCGAGATTGCAGTAAGGCATCGCGTCCTCGAGCCGCCCCACCTTGGCGAGCTCGACGCACGAAGCGTTGCTGCGCTTGAGCCGGTCGCTCAATGCGGGGTCGTGTTGCAGAACCATGACAGGATCGCCGGCCTGTGCGAGCGCGTGTGGCGCGGCGGCGGCGCCGGCAGCGATCAGCACTGACGCCGTCGCAGCGTGTATTCGGTGTTTCATCGCGTGGCCTCCTCGTTGACTCGCGATCGACGGTATGCGCACGCCGTGCGGGTGACAAACGAAGTGTGGTCAGGCGATGCGTGAGGGCGCGTCATGCGCTCTCCTGGAACTGCTGCAGCGTCCATGACGTGAGCGCGCGTACCTCGGGTCGCGCGAGATCGTCGCGCCGCGCGACGAGGTAGTAGGCATCCTGCGTGTCGAGCTCGAGCGCCTCGATGCGCACCAGCGAGCCGTTGTCGAACCAGGGCTGGCACAGCACGGCAGGGACGAGTGCGATGCCGGCGCCACGCTCCGCGGCGCGCGCGACGGCGAACATGCTGTCGAACTCGACGACGTTCCGGGCATCCGTGATGTCGAATCCGACCTGATCAGCCCAGCGCTCCCAGGCGTCGGGACGCGTGCGATGCATGATGAGGGCGTGATCACGAAGGAGGTCGTTGTTCGACCGTGCCCAGCGTGGTGGACAGCTCGCGGGAACAGGCGGCGACGAGACGCAGCGGGAACAAGCGCACGGCTTCGACCTCGTCGTCGGGATCGTGGCGGCTCGACAGGAGCACGGAGACGTCGCTGTGGACTGGGTGCTGCGCCGGCCGCGGGTCGCGGGTATCCACCTGGATGTCGATGCTGGGGTGGCGCTCGTGGAAATCGTGGAGCCGCGGCGCGAAGAGCTCGCTTGCGAAAAACGGCGGCATGACGACGTGCAGCTGCCGCCTCGCGCTCGAGCGCGAGGCGCGTACTACCGCGGCCTGCAGCGCCGCGAGCGCCGGCTCGAGATCCTCGAGCAGCTGGCGCCCCGTTGCCGTGAGCTCGATCGCACGCGTGCGGCGCTGGAACAGAGATACGCCGAGCTGCTCCTCGAGCTCCTTGACCTGGTGACTGACCGCAGAGGGCGTGATCGCAAGCCGCTCCGCCGCGGCCTTGAAGCTCGAGTGCTTCCCCGCGAAGTAGAACGCGCGCAGGAGCCGCAGGGGCGGCGTCCTGATTGGCGAGCCTGCTGACATCGAACCCACCCGTTGGATCCGTTAGCAACTTGCGTGCCAACGGGGGAGGGCGAAGAGGGGATCGGATTCTATTCTCCGGTCAATTCAGCAGTCTGGGCACCGGCGTGCCCGAAAAAATAAATCTGACCCCTTTGTCCCGCGCACCACCGCGGTGCCCGCGGCGTGCAACGCGCACCGCGGGCGATCAGCCCGATGCGTCTAAGCGGGCCACAGTCCGAGGATCAGTCCGAAGGCGGCGAACTGCGCGACGTGGTACCCGCCGTCAATCAGCAGGGCCGCCCCCGGCCGGTTTGCGAACATGTAGTTGACGCCGAAGCTGGTCGCGACCACGCACAGGCCGACGATCACGCCGGTCTGCAGGCCAGCGAGCGCACCGGTGCCGGGCGGAATCAGCGTGGAAAGGAACCCGGCCGCGATCAGGCTGAAGAGATAGGAGAGCCCGAACACCTTGGCGGGGTGCCCCGGCTTTGCGTCCGAAACGCCCATCGCCGTTCGCCAGCTTTGACCGAAAAGTGCATTCGAATACCAGGGGCCGCCGATCACGAACGTGGCGAGCGCCGCGATGGCCGCACCGAGCAGGTTCGAGTTCCAGCATGATTCACCCCAGATCTTCGCGGTTTTGCCGGCCGCGATTGCCGCGGCGTGCGACGGATGCTACACCCGGAGCCGGCGGGGTGTGCCCTCCGCGCCGCTGGGCTCCGAAGCCGCAATTCTGTATGGTCGCGCGGTGCTCTATCTCGTCGACGCCAGCGTGTTCGTCTTCCGGGCCTACTACTCGGTGCCGATCGAGATCGCCGACCCGGACGGCAACCCGGTCAATGCCCTGCACGGCTTTGCACGGTTTCTCGGGGATCTGATCGAGAAGCAGGGCCCGGTGCACATGGCGGTCGCGTTCGACCAGGGCCTGTCGAAGTCGTTTCGAAACGAGATCTATCCCGCCTACAAGGCCAACCGCGAACCGGCACCCGCGGAGCTTCGGCGGCAATTCGCCTTGTGCCGCGAGTTCTGCCGCGTGCTCGGCGTCGCCGAATTCGCGAGCCCCACGCTTCGAGGCCGACGACATCATCGGAACGCTCGCGACCCGCGCGCGTGACGCGGGTTGCGCGGTGACCATCGCCAGCCGCGACAAGGACCTCACGCAACTGCTCACGGCCGCCGACACGTACTGGGACGCCATAGCCGACGTCCGCTACGGCTACGACGACATCGAGGCGCGGTTCGGCGTTCGCCCGGAGCGCATGGCGGATTTCCTTGCGCTGATGGGTGACAGCGTCGACAACATTCCCGGCGTGCCGGGTGTCGGGCGCAAGACCGCCGCCCAGCTGCTCAAGCACTACGACACGCTACCGGGCGTGTTCGACAACCTCGACGGCGTCGCGCAGCTGCGTTCCGTGGCGCGAGCTTCGTCGCGCAGAGCCTGCGCGAGCATCGCGATGCTGCGTTCCTGTCGCGTCGCCTCACCGGGATCGCCTGCGACATGCCAATCGACCGCGGATCTCCCGGACCTCGGCCGACGCCCACCCGATCTCGCGGGCATGGACAGCTTCTGTGACGCGCAGGGCTTCGGCCGGATGCTGCGCGAGCAGGCGAAGCGCATCGCGGCCGGCTTGCCGGCCTGAGCTGAGCCGCCGTGCCTCCCGACGAGGCGCTGAGCTCGGTCCGGCGGTCGCTCGAAGCGGCGATCGGCCACAGCCTGGATCCGGCGCCCCTGGCTCACGTCACGGGTGGCAGCATCAACGAGTGTGTCCGCTGGAGGGGCGACGGCGGCGACCTGTTCGTCAAGCTGGCCCCGACGGATGCGGCTCGAGATGCTCGAGGCCGAGGCGGCCGGTCTGCGCGAGCTCGCCGGCGCTGGTGCGATCCGGGTCCCGGCCGTGGCGGCCGTCGGCGCGGCTGCGTCGCGCGCCTGGCTCGCGCTCCGCTGGATCGATTTCGGGCCGACGACCGCGCGCGGCGAAGCGCTGCTTGGCGAGCGGCTGGCGAGCTCCACCGGGTGATCGCGCCGCGCTTCGGCTGGCAGCGCGACAACTCGATCGGCGCCACCCCGCAACGCAACGACTGGGACGACGACTGGTTGCGTTTCTTCGTCGAGCGCCGCCTGGAGGTGCAGCTCGCCCTCGCCCAGGCGGGCGGGGCGTCCGCCCGCCTGATCGACCGCGGCCGATGGCTCGGCGAGCGCGTTGGGGCGCTGTTCTCGAGCTATCGACCCGTTCCATCGCTGCTGCACGGCGACCTGTGGGGCGGCAACTGGTCGACCGATGTCGCGGGCGAGCCCGTCGTCTTCGATCCCGCCGTCTATTTCGGCGACCGCGAGGCGGATATCGCGATGACGCGGCTGTTCGGCGGATTCGGCCCGGCGTTCTACGCCGCGTACCAGTCAGCGTGGCCCCTCGACCAGGCCGCGGGTACCCGCCGCACGCTGTACAACCTGTACCACGTGCTGAACCACTTCAACCTGTTCGGCGGCGCGTACGCCGCGCAGGCCGAATCGATGATCGACCGGCTGCACGCCGAGCTCGGCCACTGAGCGGCGCCTTCCGTCCCGCTGCGGCCGGCGTGTGCGCTCAGTCTTCCTGCGGCACGGTCACTGTGCCCTTCACGTCGGACACCGACACGTCGCCGCTCGAGTCGGCGACCAGTTCGAAGGCGCCACCGATATCGGCGACCGACACGTCGCCCGACGAATCGTTGTCGATGCGAACGTCGCCCGTCACCTGTGAAATCCGGATCGAGCCCGAGCTGTCGCTCGGAATCACGACTTCGCGCGCACCGCGCACGACGATGTCGCCCGAGCTGTCGGTGATCTGCACACGGCCCGCGGCGTTCTCCACGCGCAGGTCCCCCGAGCTGTCGCCGATCTCGATGTCGGCCGGGAGTCCGCGCGCCACGATGTCGCCGGAGCTGTCGGTGAGCTTCACGACCTGCACGTCGTCGATGGTCAGGTCGCCGCTGCTGTCGATCAGCGACACCGGGATGCCCGCCGGCACCGCGACGCCGAGATCCAGCGAGGCATTAGTGTTGTCGCCAAAGTTTTCGGCCGGATCGGGTACCTGGACGTACACCCGGACCAGGTCGCCGTCGCGACGCGCCTGGATGTTGACCTGCGAGAGAATCTCCTCGCTCGAGGCGCAGGCGCGCCCGTTCGCAGCGAGCACCTTCGTCGTTGACGGCCGCACCGCGAGCTCGCCGGCTCGCGCGGCGATCTCGATGCGCGATGCGCCGGTCGTATCCACGGTGGCGCTCCGCTGGGCGGTGAATTCGCAGTCCCCGGCGACGGCCGGACCGGACAGGAGCAGCGCGACGGGCAGGGCCAGGCGCCGGACCGGGCGTGAGGTGCGCATGAACGTTCCATCCCTTCGAAAACGGAGTCGATGGGCGTTTGATGCGCGGCACGCCGGCGCGGTTGCATGCGGCAGGAAAAAAGTAGGCCGGAGCAGGGCGGGGGTTCCCTGCCCCGGCGGAGCGATCGTCCAGCCCACGCGTCCGTCCATGCTGCCTTCTATCGGCTGACGCGCTCACCGTTCGGTCGGCCCTGGCTCCGGGGGGATGGTGTTCCAAGGCGGGAGCAAGACTGCACTCCGCAGTTGGCCGCAATGTGACATCTCGATGAACAAGTGCTTACGACTCCTGCCAGCGCCCGGAAGGTCCTTCGTGCATCTGCTTGATAAGCCGACGGTTGGTCTCTGGAAATGGGTCCTGAATCACTTCGGACTGCGCACCAGGGGGATCGCCGGCGCCGTTTTGTGAGCGACCTCACACGCGCTCCCTTCGACAGGGTCCACTCCTACGCGCAGGGCTTCGCATTCTGTGACCTCACTCAAGGTCGCGGGATGTGACTTATCTACACTCCTCGGGAAGTTGAGGCCCGGACGGGCGAATAGCGCCTGTCCGCCGTAGATGAAGGAGACTTCCTTGGCAGCGTTGCCGGCGCAACCTCGCACGGTTTCGAATCAGGCGTCCTCCACGAGCGTCCGCGCAGAGGCGCAGACCAGGGTCGAGTTCATCGCCGTCACGCAGAGCGACGAGCTGCTGGAGCAGCTCGGCCAGGCACTGGACGGCGAGTCGGCGATCCGTCACGCGGAGACGATCGCGGCCGCGCGCGAGCTCGTCCAGGCGGCGCAGCCTTGCGTAGTCATGCTCGACGCCCGGGAGCATGCGGAGCCCGGCCGCGTTCTCGAGGTGCTGCAGCCGCCGAACGGCCTCAGCGTAATCGTCGTGTTTGCCCCCGCGGACCAGACCAACACCATCGCCCAGGCGATCAAGCGATCCGCGACGTTCGCCGTGCTGCCCCTGCCTGTCGAGATCGCAAAGACCGCCGCGGTGCTCGAGGGCGCGCGCGAGGAGGCCATGGCGAGGCGCAACGTCGTCGCCGAACCGCAGCAGGCGCCGTCGGCGCCGTCCGCCAGTCACGTCACATCTGCACAGGCACCGAGGCCAGCGCCACGCATGTCGCGCCCCGCGCCGGAGCCCGAACCCGTCGACATGACGGCTCTCCCGGTGAGCACCGGGGCGCCGACGCGCAGCGGCTCATCGCGCGGGGTCGTCCTGGGCGCAATCGCCGTCGTGGCCCTGCTCGCCGTCGCAGGCGCGTGGTTCTTCATTCGAGGCGGCGAAACGACGACCGTGCCCGCGGCCTCGCCGGTCGAGGAGCCTGTCGCCGAGGTGTCAATCGAAGAGCCGGCCGCTTCCACGCCGATCGTCGAGCGCGCGCCCGTTCCCACGCAGACCGCGCCGGTCGCGGCGAAGCCCGTGCGGCAGGCCGTGGTGCCGGGTGCGATCGATGAGCTGCTCGAGAAGGCGCTGATCGCCTTCCAGGACCGCCGCTATACGGATCCCGAAAAGGACAACGCGCTTCTCTACTACCGCTCGGTGCTGGCCCAGGAGCCCGACAATGGCGAAGCGACGGAAGGCCTGATGCGCATCGGTGGTGTCCTCGACGGTCGTCTGCAGTCGGCGATGACCGAGCGCCGCTATGACGAGGCGTCTGCAACGCTCGCGCATCTCAAGCTGATCAAGCCGAACGACCCGAAGCTGAAGGCGACCGAAGGCAAGCTGGTCGAGGTGCGACTCGCCGCCGCCCTCCAGGGCAACGACTTGGAGCGCGCGGCAGCACTGCTTCGCCAGGCATCGCAGACGGGCGTCCTGCCGGCCGACCGCACGGCCCGCATGCTCGCGGACGTCGAACGCAGGCAGACCGACGCACGCGCACAGCGGCTGGCCGAGGTCGTCTCGGCCCGCATCCGCGATGGCCGGCTCGTCGAGCCCGCCAGCGACAGCGCCAAGTATCACCTCGCCCAGCTGCGCAAGGTGGCTGAAGATTCCAAGCGGACGACCGCGGCAGAGCGCGAGCTCGGGAACGCCTATCTGCAGCGTGCGCGCGAAGCCGGTGCGGCGAAGCAGACCGCGGAGCTCGAGCGCTGGCTCGGCGAAGCCCGCGAGCTGGGCGTGAGCCCGGCGCGAATCTCCACCGTACAACGCGAGGCGCGAGCCGCAAGCGTGGCGAAGGCGCCTGGCGAGTCGAATGCCGGCGCGAGCCTCGTGCAGGCGCGCATCGCCGACGGCCGGCTGCTCGACCCCGCGCAGGACAGCGCGGTCTTTCACTGGAACGCGCTGCGCGCGTCGGATCCGGCGGCCGCCGCCGCATCCGGGGCCGCGCTTTCGGCGCGCCTGATCGAGCGTGGCCGCAGCGCGCTCGCGGCCGGCCGGCTCGACGACGCGCAGCGGCACGTCGTTGCCGCGCGTCAGCTCGGTCTCAATCCTTCGGATGTCGATGCGCTGGAGGCGAGTGTCGCCGCGGCGCGCCAGCCGATGCCCACCGGGCCGGTCCAGGTGAGCTCCGATCAGCTGAAACGCACGCGATACGTCGCGCCGTCCTATCCGCGCCAGGCGTTGGAGAAGTCACTGAGCGGCGACGTCCGCGTCCGCTACACGGTCGACACCGAGGGGCGGGTCAGGGATGTCGCGATCACGGCGTCGAATCCGCCCGGCGTGTTCGACGACGTCGCACTCGCCGCGGTCCGCCGCTGGCGCTTCAAGCCTTATGAGTTGGACGGCCAGCGCGTCGAGGCCGTCGCGGGCACGGTCCTGGTCTTTCGGCCCGACGACGGCTCGAGCCGCTGAGCGGCACGGGTCCAGGGCATCCCGGGGAGATCGCATCGACATGCGCGACCTGTTCGCACGATATCGGGACACCGCCACGATGGCAGGATTTCTCATCCTGCTCGTGGCGTTCATCGGTACGGTCATGGTGCCGGGATACCGCCTGGCCAACGACCTGTCTGCCAACACCGCCGCCCTGAAGCTCGTCAGCGAGCAGCGCGGGCAACCGGAAGTGATGGCGCGCCTCCTCACGGCGTTGCGCGATCAGTTGCGCGGCGGCGCCTATATCGGCCAGTCGCTCAAGGACTTCGCCACCACGGTCCGGCAGTACGACGCGGCCCTGGCGCAGCTCGACAAGACGGCGGCGCGGCAGGCACCCGGGTTCGACGAGACGAGGCAGACCTGGGCCTCGTACCACGCGCAGCTGGAGCCGATCGCCGACTTCACCGGCATCCCATACAGCGATTCCGACGCGGCCGGCACGCGTATCAACGTGGCCGGGACCGAGCTGCTCGAGGACGCGCGCAGCGCCCTCGCCACCGGGCGCGAGGTGACGCCACAGCTCACAGGGCAGTTGGCCGCCATCGGCGCCCGGCTCGAGAGCGACGTCGCCAACGGCGCCGCGACCCTGCGCAAGCTGATGATCGCGGGCGTGGCGTTCGCCGGCGTGCTCGTGGCCCTGCTGCTGTACTGTCCAGTTGCTCAAGTCGCGCCATGCGCGCGCCGCGCGGGAAGCGCAGAGCCAGACCCGGGACATCCTCGGCACCGTGAAGGAAGGCCTGTTCCTGATCGACAGCGACTTCCGCATCGGCAAGGCGCACTCCGCGGCGCTCGGCGCCCTGATGCGCCGCGAGTCGTTCGACGGCATGACGTTCGAGGACCTGCTCTGCCAGCTGGTGCCCGAGAAGACGCTCGACACCGCCATGAAGTACGTCAAGCTGCTGTGGGGCGAGCGGGTCAACGAGAACCTGATCAAGAGCATCAACCCGCTGGCGGAGGTCGAGATCAACTTCGACCGCCGCCACGGCGGAAACGACATCCGATACCTCGAGTTCGACTTCCACCGCGTCAAGGGCGACGGCGGTGCCCGGCAGGTGCTCGTGTCGGTCAACGACGTGACCTCGCGCGTGCTGCTCGCGCGCGAGCTGAAGGAGTCGCAATCGAGCAACTCGGTGCAGATGGACATGCTGCTCGGCATCCTGCGCATCGAGTCGCGGCAACTCGTCTCGTTCCTCGACGACAGCGATGCGACCCTCAAGCACGTCAACACCGTGCTCAAGGTGCCCGCGCGCGACGACGCCGGGTTCCGGCAGAAGATCGACCAGATGTTCCGCGAGATGCACAAGATGAAGGGCGAGGCCGCCGCGCTCGGCCTCGTCACCGTCGAGAACCGCGCGCACGCCTTCGAGGACATGCTGAAGGAGCTCCGCGAGCGCCAGGAGCTCAGCGGCAACGACTTCCTGCCGCTGGTGGTGCGGCTCGACGACCTGTTCGCGCACTTCAAGTCCGTGCGCGAGCTGATCGACCAGCTCGACGGGCTCAGGCCCGCAGCGCAGGTAAGCGCGGTGTCGAGCGGCGCGACCATGGCCGTGCCGTCGATGGACGCGAAGCAGCTGTCGCAGCGACCGGCGCAGGACGTCGCGGCAGGGCTCGAGACACTCGCCCAGCGCATCGCGAGCGACCACGGCAAGCGGGTCCATCTCGAATCCGCGGCTCTCGAGCAGGTGCCGAGCGACTATCTGCGCACCGTGCGCGGCATGGCGATCCAGTTCGTACGCAATGCCGTCGTGCACGGCATCGAGGCGGCCGCGCAGCGCCAGGCGAGCGGCAAACCGCGACACGGGACGCTGCAGCTCGAATTCACGAAGGCGAACAACGGCTCGAGTTGGTCTTCCAGGACGACGGCGCGGGCATCGTCGCCGAGCAGATCAAGGCAGCCGCCCTGCGGCGCGGCATCCATCACCGCGCAGGAAGCGCAGACGCTCGACGAGCGGGCGGTGATCGGGCCTGATCTTCCGGCCGGGTTTCTCGACCCAGGAACAGGAAACCAAGGATGCCGGGCGCGGCGTCGGACTCGACGTCGTCTGGAAAACGGTGCGCGGCACTGGGCGGCCAGATCTCGGTCGTCCACCGCACCGCGGCAATTCACGCGCTTCAAGGTCCTGCTGCCGGCCGACGCGGCCCAGCAGGGCGCCGTCGCCTGATCGCGCCGAACGCAGATCATGGCCGCCAGTGCCCGCGCACCACGCCGCTCAGAACTGCTGATCGTCGACGACTCGAACATCATGCGGCGACGCATCGAGCGCTGCCAGAACATCCCGCAGCTCGAGGTCGTCGGCTCCGCCGCGAACGGCGTCGATGCGCTCGAGCTCTTCTGGCAAGACCGATCCCGACGTCGTGACGATGGACATCACGATGCCGCACATGGACGGCATCGAGTGCGTCGAGCGGATCGTCGCGATCAAGCCGGACGTGCTGATCCTCGTGATCTCGGCGCTGGCCGACAAGGCGACGGCCGTCGAGGCGATGGAAAAGGGGGCCAACGGCTTCCTCAACAAGCCGTTCACCGACCGTCAGCTCAATGACGCGCTGGAAGAGCTGCTCGGCAGGGCGCTGACGGCAATGTTCGACGAGCACGAAATTCGCACCTTCGTCTACGGGACGACCCGCTACTTCGAGGTCTCGGCGCAGCAGCCCGCGACCGTCGGCTCGCCGTATCCTCGTCACGCACGGCGCACCCGAGATCGCCGAGTACACCGGCGATCATCAACATGACGGGACGCCGCAACGGCATCGTCTACTTCACGGCGCCGCGCGGCATGCTGATCGTCATGCTCATGAAGATGAACGAAAGCGACGTGTCGCACGACAACCTCTGCGACCTGGTCGGCGAGGTCGCGAACACGATCTCGGGCAACGCGCGGCGCGATTTCGGCAAGGATTTCATGATCTCGCGCGCCCGAGGTCGTCTCGGGCAACGGCAAGGACCTGCAGACGCCCGCCGGCTGTCGGCCGTTCGTGATCCCGATCAACTGGCGCAGCCACTCCGCGAAGCTGGTCGTCTGCCTGAAGTAGCGCGGACAGTCGCGGCCCACGGGTCGACGAGCTCCGCTACACCGGAGTCGATTCCAGTATTGCCATGGCGCTTTCCGTCGGGATGACGCGATCGAGACGAAGTCCGGCCGCTTCGAGCAAGGCCTGGTAGTGGCTCCGCTTGCGTTCCTGGCCCGTAGCGTAGGCCATCATGAGGGTATCCATAAACACGCTTGGGTGCGGTTGTGGCGTCTCCGGCATGAGCATCTCGATCAGGAGCACCTTGGCGCTCAACGGTGCAACCCGTCGCACCGCACCCAGGATCGCGAGCGAATCGTGGTCGTCCCAATCGTGGATGACGTGCATCAGCAGGTACGCATCGCAGACGGGAAGTGGATCCTTGAAGAAGTCGCCCGCCTGGAGGGACAGCCGACTGGACGCGATGGTCTTCGCGCCGTCGATCACATGCGGCTGATCGAACAGAACCCCCTTCGAGCTCGGAGCGGCTTCAAGCACGGCCTTGATGAGATGACCCCGACCGCCGCCGATGTCGGCAATCGTGGCAAACCTGGAAAAGTCATAGGCGCGGAGCACGCCCGGTATATCGATGTTCGCTTTTGAAGTCATGCCCTCATCAAAGATGCGTGCAAGCGCCGGGTTCTTGACCAGGTACGCCCAGAGGCCGTCGGGATCGAGTGCCTCGACCGAGGGGCGCCCGGTGCGCAAGGTGTGACTGAACGCGCCTAGAAGTGGTCGCGTCGGAATAGCCAGGCGTGCAAACCCGCGCATCGACTGCGGATGATCACTGCGCAAAAGCCGTGACGAGGCGGTGTGCCGGAACCGTCCGTCGAGGTCCTCGAAGACACCCTTGGTGGCCAGCAGGCGCAGGACCCGCTCCAGCGCATTGGCATTGGCGCCGACTTTGCTCGCGAGTTCAGTGGCCGTCTCGGCGGCGTCGCCGAGTACATCCGCAACCCGCAGTTCCGCGATTTCTGTCAGACAGGTGGACCATAGCGCGCCGTGAACGATTTCGATGAGCGTTGCCATGGCGGCTTGTTGCGCAGGGCTCGGCTCGTTCTGAGTTGTTGCCGGACACATGGCCACGCTCGGCTACCAGGTGGGAAGCGTAATGGTAACAGCGGGAATCACTTGGCCAGGACTACGAGCGGCTTCCCTTTTTCGACGATATACGTCGCCAGCTCCGAACCCTTGCCACTGCCGACGTTCTTCGCCCCATGCTTCACTCCAGCCGGGATGAACAAGACTTCGCCGGCCTTGAGCCTCATCGGTCCCTTGCCTTCGACCTGATACTCCCACACGCCCTCGAGCACATAGATGATCTCCTCGCCGGGATGCGAGTGCTGAGGAAACGTCACTCCCGGGTCAAGATCGACGCGCACCTGGATCACCTCGCGCCCCGGAACGCTGAGATCGTATCTCTGGAGCTCAGTGCGTTTGACCCCCTGCTGCTGCGCTAACGCCGCGTGCAGCGCCAAACCGCTCCCGACGATCAGTATCGCTACCGGGATGATTCGAATCGCTTTCATGCGGACTCCCTCGTGCCCGCTGCGAGCACATTGCCGCCGGCATGCCTAAGGTGGCGTCGCTGCCGGCGGCGGCATTGTCGGCAGGCTCACTTTGCGGCCGATATCACACCTTTGGCGGCCTTCTCAATCAGGGCGGCCACGGCCTCTGGCTTGGACACGTAAATCGCGTGACTGCCTTGTGCCTCGACAACCGTCGAGCCGGCGCGCTTCGACATGAAATGCTGGGCCGGCGGTGGAATCATCTTGTCGTCGGTGGCGACCAGGTACCAGCTCGGCTTCGCCTTCCACGCGGGTTTGGTGATCGAGCCACTGAGCGCCTCGACGCCCCATGGGACCTGCGAATCGGCCATGAACGCGGCCTTTTCCGCCCCTACGTCAGCCGCGAAGGATTCACGGAACTTCGTCTTGTCGAGAGCTAGATAGCCGTTCTGCGGAGGCAGTATGGGCGGCACGGGCGCGCCAGGCTGTGGATCCTTGATTAGTGCAGCCACCGATTCGCCCGCATCCGGAGCGAAAGCCGCAATATAAACAAGCCCCGCGACTGTGGGATCGTTGCCCGCCTCCGTGATTACGACTCCACCATAGGAATGTCCAACCAGAACGACAGGCTTGTCCTGCATTGCGAGGATGCGTTTCGTGGCTGCCACGTCGTCGGCCAGCGATATGGTCGCGTTCTGCACGATGCTCACGCTATAGCCATCCTTTTTCAGGATCCTGTACACATCCTCCCAGCCGGAACCGTCCACGAAGCCTCCGTGAACGAGAACGACTGCGACAGATGTCGCGCCAGTAATTTCAGCCATGGGAATCTCCTTTCTCCAGTCAACATGCTGACGATCGCGACAGGCGGGCTGAGCAAGCCACGTCAGACGCCCTTGTTCTTATCGTCCCAGATCATCGGTTCCCACAACTCTACCTTGTTTCCGTCCGGATCCATGATCCACGCGAACTTCCCATTTTCGTGAGATTCGGGTCCGCCGATGATTTCGACTCCACCCTGCCTGAGCTGCGCGATCATTTCGTCCAGATTGTCGACTCGGTAGTTGATCATGAAAGGAGAGTTGCTCGGACTGAACCACTGGCTCTCCTTTTCCGCGACGTGCCACACGGTGAGACCCTTATCCTCGGCCGTGTCATCCGGCCATTTCAGAATGGCGCCGCCGAAGCTCTCCAGCGGCATGCCGAGGTGCTTCTGATACCAGGTCGCAAGCGCGACGCTGTCGTTACTGCTCCTGAAGAAGACGCCGCCGATGCCGGTTATCCTTGCCATGGTTGTCTCCGTAGCTTACGAGTCGCTGATGTCGTCAATCGCCGAGCGCCGCAGAAGTGCGGCACATGGAAGGCGTGGAACGCGCAACTTCATGAAGTTGCGGAGTGCCGCCCTGGAAGACCTGGATTCACGGGTCGCATCTCGAGGCCCACGGGCCGTGCCTTCTTCCAGGCCGTGAGGACGCCGGCAAGCTCCGCCGGTGGGCTGCCGTGAAACAACACGCCGTCCGCACCGGCCTTGAGCCGGGCCGCCGCCGCTCGAGCGCCGTCGGCACCGGTTCCAACCGCATTGCCTTCCTCGAGCCACGCCCGGGGATAGAGCGACGCCATGTGCCGCAACGCATCGAGGTCTCGCGTGGTCGACTCGTCACCCATCGTTCCTTTCCTGCTGTTCCTGTCGAACTCCGCCAGGGCGGCACGCAGGCGTTCGGCATCGGCGCGATTCCAGCCATTCGCGTCACAGATTGAGTCGAACATCGCCGGAAACAGCAGGTAGGTGTTCATCCGGCGGACGACGTAACGCAGCATTGCTTCCTCGGGAACGTCGCAGGCGCAGACGAGGATGGTCCAGATGCGGACGCTCGCCGGATCGCGGCCCGCTTCCTCGGCTCCCTGGTGCACCAGCGCCGACGACCGTTTCACGGCATCGACCGTCCAGAGGGAGTTGAACACGACGCCGTCGCAGAAACGTCCCGCCCACCTGAGCGTCTTTTCCCCCATGGCAGCCATGATGACCGGCGGAATTCTCGGCAGATCGGCGCCGAGACGCAGGCCGGCGATGCGACCCAGCGGCCCGCTATAGTTCACGGTTTCGCCACGCCAGAGTTGCCGCAGGATGGTGACGTAGTCCTCCATGATCGGAAAATTCAGCCGAGGCGTGCCGGTGGCGTCGGCCAGCGCATGTGTGCCACGACCGACGCCCAGCGCGAAGCGATCCCCGGACAATTTCGCCATCGTCGCGGCGAAGCCCGCAGTCACCAACGGATGACGCAGGGGCATGTTTTGAATCAGGCCCGCGGCAATGCCGATGGATGGCGCCAGCATTGCCGCGGCGCCGCACATCACGTCGGCATTCTTGGCGGCAAACCGCTCCGATATCCAGATCGAACCGATGCCGAGCCGCTCGGCGTCCCGTATTTCGCCGATCGCCTGCGTCGGATCAGAGATGTGACCCGGCAGGGCATAGCAGCCCAGTTCGGGGTATCGCGGTGTGGTCGACATGTCTGTCTACTCCAGGACCGTTGCCACGACGTTTGCGAAGCGCAGCATCAGCTTGGGCATGAACGAGGCGCCGACTTCTGCAAGATTGATGTCGTCGGTGATCCTGCGCTCGAACATTTCCCGGCCGCGTTGCACGAGAGTCATGAGGTGCAACTGGCTGCGCAGGCTGAAATAGTCGATGACGCCTTGCGAGAACGCCTTGCCGCCGGCCGCCACATAGGCTTCGATGAAGCCATCCCAGGCGTTCATCTCAGTGAGGAACGGACGGCAGTAACCGATGTCCTCCGCGGGATGGCCGATGTGGACGAGCTCCCAGTCGAGCAGGCCGGTGATCCTGCCTCCGTCGACCAGGACGTTATGGAACGCCGTGTCGTTGTGGACGATCGACAGCTCAGGTCCGATCTCGTGCACGCGACGCTTCATCCATTGAATGGCGGCGGTTGCGTTGATCGATGGCCAGTGCTGCAAGCGAACGAACGCTTCTTCGATGCGGTTCAACTCCGCCGCCCAGGTTTCCCCCGGCGTGAGCGCACGTCTGAGGGATCCTTCGAGCGAACTGAAGTCGACCGAATGCAGGACGGCGAGCTGCTCGGCGAGCTGCAGACCCAGGGGCGGATTGCTCGGTGGATTGAAGTAGTCGGGGCCCGCGATGGTGCCGGGAAGCCGCTCCGTTACGATGAATGCTGCGCCGAGCGGCGTCGGGGAGGTTTCGAGAAGCAAGGGGCGGGGACTCTTGAGTGCGGTACGCGCCAACGTCTGCAGCACCGGGAATTCGTTCGCCACGCCGGAAGAGGCTATGCCGGCGGGATGATCGCGCTGCAGGACGAGATTGGGCGGAAGCCCAGCATCGTTCTCGAGCGTAAAGAGCACAGTCTGGCGCGAACGCCCGCCCGTGGCCTGGCGAAACTCCGTGATGAGGGCATTCTGGCCAAAACGGCCCTGCAGATAGCGTTGCACGGCCTCGGGCCGGATCAGCAGCGGATCGTCGCCGTTATCGGTCGGCGACTCGGGAGCGGGCGCTTCCTGATCGCTTCAGCGAGGCTACGGCCTCACGCATCAACGCGCGTTCCCAATCGATCCAGGCTCGGGCGTCGGTGGCAGCCGCCTTGCTTTCCAGCCAGGCACCCTTGGCGACCAGCTCGACCCCGGCGCTGATCGTTGACGCGGTACGTGGACGTGCCGCGCCGTTCTCGGGAGGAAAAGACAACGGTATCAAGGCCGCTCCAGGAACCGGCGTCGGCGGAGCAAGATATCGCTCGTCATCGAGCGCATCAGCCATTCCGGCCACGGCGCGAATCGAGGCCTCGAGCACGCCGCGGGCTTCCTGGTCCACGACTTTGACGAGCACCCGGTCCCGCAGAGCCTTCGCGACCGAGGCGAGATAGTAGGTGTTGCTCATCCGGCGCATTATCAGCAATTCCAACCGGGCCTGGACGACCTCGTCCTTGACCAGGTTCGATCGCCGGCTCAACGACGCCGGGCAGCGCCGACTGCGCAGCCGCTCCGTGAGGAGCGTCAGCGGCTTCGCTACATCGCGCGGCCGCGGGCCGCCGCTATCAAGTTGCTCACGTCGCGAACGTCGACGAGGCGGTGTGCCTCGGCCGACAGTCCGCCGACCAGGGCGGCCGCCTCCGCGAGCGTCGATTCCCGCCTCGCCCTATCGGGCTCGATGAGCGCACTTACGTAGAGCGCATAGGCACAGTCGCGACGGAAGGTAAGCCCCGTGGCGCCGGCCTTCTGTGCGCGCCGGCAGTGCTCGAGCGCGGGCTGAAGTATCTCCCGCGCTTCTGCGGCGCGGTCCTGCCGGGCCACGGCATGGCCAAGCAGCACACGGGCGAGGGCACGCTCGTCCTGCGGGTCGCCGTTGGAGGTGAGGTCGGGCGGCAGCTCATTGAGCTCCCGGGCCGCGGCTTCGGCTTCCGCGTACCGGTCTGACCTGATCGCCGCGGTGGTGGCCGTGTGCAGGAGGTTGCGCATGAAGTTCGCACGAACACCAGCGCCGGCGAGGTTTTCGGGAGGCACTTCGACTTTCCGGACCCGCGCGGCGGTTCGCGTCGCCTCGTCGAGCGCGGCTGCGTACTCGCCGCGCAGCCCATTGATCCGCGCGCGCCACGAGCCTTCCGAATAGGGCGACAACATCCGAAAAGCGTTTTCCCTGGGCGTGAGCTCCACGTACTGGGCCTGGGCGTGCAGCATCGCCTGCAGGTCTCGCTCGGCCATGGCCGGCGGGCCGAGGCGAACCGAAAGCGCCGCGACACGCACCGACGTAAAATACAGCGACGCGCCGAGCGTGGACTGCGCGCGCTCATCCTTCAGCAGCGCCATCGCGGATCGCAGCTTGTCCATGGCCTCCTGAACGCGACCCTGCTCGAGCAGGGTCTCGGCCACCTGGGCCTTGCCCCGGATCCAGTAGACCCAGGTGTTTGGGTCGGACGGGTCGAACGCCACGTAGTCCTCACCCGCCTGCTCGGACTTGTGAGCGTACGTGAGCGCCATCGTGTAGTCGTAACGCCGGCGGGCCAGCGTCCCCAGCATGTCCGCCGACAAGGCGCGGTTCGCCATGGATCGGAGATCGCCGGGCCGCCGCTGCAGCACTTTTTCGGCGAGCTCATACACCTCTTCGCTCGAGGCGCTCGGCGTCATCGAGCCGCCCGAGACCCAGCGCGTGACGCGCCTGCGAGTCGGCCGTGTCCGCGTACAACGAAGTCGCGCCCAGGTCGGTCAGCTCGAGCGCGCCGATGCCTGCGAGGATGCCGCGCGCCTCTTCGCAGGACGCGATCCCCGCCTCTTTCGGGCTGCTGATGGCTCCAGTGATTCAATATGTCCGCGTAGACGAGCCGTGTCTGCCGCGAGCTCTCCGGCTTGCCGATGTAGGGCCGCAGCAGACCGGCTGCCTCGGGCAGGTCGGTTCGCTTCGACGACGGCCCCCCGCTCGGGCCGAAGGCCGAGTAGGGGGTAAATAGCGTGAGCGCGAGACCCAATGCAACCGGCTCGCTCGTGTCGCCTTCGGCGCGGAGTTTCTCGAACAGCGCGCGCGCTTCGACGAGGGTCTGGCCACCGCCCGCGACATCGTTACCCAACAGCGCGGCGCCGCCGGCGCGCACCAGCGCCATGCCGCGGTAGATCTGGGTCTGCGGCGTCACCAGCTCCGGCGGCAGGCCGTCGTAGTAGCTCACGGCCATGTGCGCGAGCTTGCCCATCGTCTCGAGCCGGCCGGTGGGCTCGAGCTCGGCGTAGAAGTCCTCGATCAGGAATCCGACCAGCTTCTCGGCATCGCGCGCGCTGCCTGCTGGGCGGCCGGCGTCGGCCGCGCGGGCGCGGCGATAGTTGATCCAGCCGAACACGGCGCTGGCGACCGCGACCAGCATCAGCACCGCGCAGACGCCGGCGACCATGCGCGTGCGCACGAGCGCGCGGTGCGTCTGCGCCTCGCGCTCCTGCTGCTGCGGCCAGCTGCCGCTCCGCTTCGTCGCGCGCCTCGCGCTCGTGGCGCAGGTCGCGGCTCGAGCGCACGACGCTGCACAGCACGTCGTGGGTGAGCTCCACGCGGCGCATGTCGAGCCGTTCCTCGATGCGCAGCAGGCGGCGATCGACCAGCTTCGCGAGCGCATCCGGCGCCGCGCCGGCCGCGGCCAGCGCCTTGCGGACGCGTTCCTCGGCCAGGCTCTCGCGGTAGCCGGACTCGGTCAGCAGCTCGTCCTCGATCACGCGCCGCACGCCCGGCGGCTGGTCGGCGAGCGCGCGCTCGTAGAACTCGGTCAGGATGGTGTCGCGCGAGCCCGCGAGCAGGTCGGCGGAGATCTCCGCGCGGCCCTGCGCGAGGCGCACGGTGTTGAGCTCGCGGCAGACGAGGCTGAGCAGCGACGGCTCGATCTCCGCGTTGGCGAGCTCGGAGCCGCCGGCGACGAAGCGCACGATCGACTCGGCCACTTCCTGCGACACCAGCCGGCCGCCCGGCTTCACCACCGCGCTCAGCGCCTGCGCGCCGGTCATGCGCGCGAGGCGCATCCGGTTCTGCGTGATCGAGGGCATGATGCCCTTCACGCTCTCGAGGTGCGCGAGATAGTCCTCGCGCAGCGCGATCAGGATGCGGTAGTCGGCGCGCGCGAAGTCGTAATCCTCGGCGTCGGCCTCGTCGTCGCTCGAGCCGCTGCTCGAGCGCCGCCGGCGGACGGTTCTCGACCAGGTCGGCGAGGTCGTCCAGGAAGGCTTGGCGCGCAGCCGCCCGGCGTCGTCGGCCTGCGCCAGCGTGAAGATCTCCTCGAACTGGTCGAAGATCAGCAGCGGCAGCAGCGTGCGGCCGCTCGCATCGCGCAGCAGGTCGCCGCGGTGGTGCAGGAATTCCCACAGCGACTCGCCCTCGATGGCCGAGCCGGGCCGCGTCCAGTGACCGGCCGTCGGCGGTCGCACGGAAGATCGCCTGCTTGATCTGCTCGGACGGCGGCGGCGAATCCGGCGAGTAGTCCACCCGCACGTACACCGGGCAATAGCCTTCGCGCGCGCAGCCGCGGCACGAGGCCGGCGCGCAGCAGCGAGGTCTTGCCGAGGCCGGACTGGCCGAACAGCACCGTCAGCAGCTTGCGCTGCACGCGGCGGGCGAGCTCGGCGGTCTCCTCGTCGCGGCCGTGGAAATAGGCGCGCGTCTCCTCGGAATACGAGGACAGGCCCAGCCACGGGTTCTCCGGATCGATGCTCGCCTCGACGGTGGGCGTTCGGGCTCAGGTCTCGTTCATGAGCGGCGCCCGCTGAACAGGTCCTGCAGCCGGCGCAGGAATTCGGGCGCCGGCTCGCCGCCCGGCAGCGCGCGCGATGTGCAGCGGCCGGAACTGCTCCGGCACCAGCGCCTCGGCTTCGGGCGTGTCGTCGATGCACACCGGCAGGATGAACACCGCGCCCTCGGCGATGTTGCGCGAGCGATCGACCGCGTAGCTCCACTCGCGCCGGAAATAGCCCTCGTGGCGCCGCTGCGTCGTCGCCGAGATGACCGGGCACGAAGAAGCTGCAGCGCGCGATGTTGGCGTGGATCTTGCGGTCGTAGTCGTCGCCGCCTTCGAGCCGGTCGAGGTCGAACCAGGTCGTGAGCCCGGCGGCATCGAGTCGCGGCCTTGAGCCGCTGCACCGCGGGCAGGTCCTCGCGCGCATAGCTGATGAAGATGGCGTTCTCGGGCATCTCGCGCGACGGCGGCAGGAAGCGCAGCGGGCGCCGAGCGCTGCCGCGACGCGCCGGCTGCGGCCGCCGCGCCGCTTCGTCCAGCGCGCGTGCAGCTCGGCGACGAACGCCTCGGCGCCGGCGTAGACGCGCGTGCGCACGCTGACCTGCTGCAGGAACGCCACCAGCCGCTCGTCCTGCATGGTGTGGTCGTCGGCGAACACCTCGCCGACGTCGCGCGGATCGGACAGGCGCCGGCGCTTGGCCATGCGCAGGAACAGCCGCGCCAGCCAGTTGGAGAAATCGCTGCCGATCAGCAGCAGGTGGTTGTGCTCGAGCTCGTGGAAGAGCTTCTCGGGCGTCAGGTGCTCGGACTGCAGCGCGCAGATGAACTCGAGCATGTCCTCGTCGGAGACCACGTAGGTCGGCGAGGCCGACAGCCGGCCGAGCAGGTGGTAGACGACCGTGCGCTGCAGCTGGCTGCGCTCGACGGGCAGGTCGGCGACCCGGTTCGGCGCGTAGGCGATGACTTCGGCGCTCGGCTGGCCGCCGTAGCGCTCGAGGTTGATGCGCCTGCTCGAGCAGCGGGTCGAAGGTCGTGGTGACGAACAGGTCGAAGTCGGTGATCTGCGCGAGCTGGCGCAGCGCCGGCGGCGGCTCGAACTCCACCTCGCGCATGATCGAGCGCAGCCGCGTGTAGGCTTCCTCGCGCCGGCCGCGCTGGCCGAGGTAGCAGCAAACACGTCGTTGAGCGTCAGCGGCTGCGGCAGGGCGGCCGATTCGACCGACAGGCGCGCCGCCAGCTTCTCGGCCAGCCATTCGTAGAGCGGGCGCAGGCCGCGGTCGGTCTGCACGCGCAGCAGGTCCGGCCCGATGATCGGGATGACCCGGCGCTCCTCGATGTAGTTGAGCAGGTCGTCCCAGGCGTCTTCGTCGAAGTGCTGTTGCGAGGGAAGCACCGCGCTCATGCCGCGCCCCCGTCGATCGGCGCATCAATCATCGGCCCCCTCCAATTCCGTACTTTTCCGCTCGAGCCGCCGGAGTGTAGCCTGATTCGCGCCGGAGCCGCTGCAGGCCCTTACCCGCCGGCAGACGCCTCCGCAGCGGGCTTGAAGTCGAACTTGCCCTTGCCCTCCTGGTAGAACACGCAGTCGCTTCCTGGGCGGCAGCCGCTCACGTGCACCCAGTTCGCGGGCATCATGACGACCGATCCTGGGCCGAAGTCCCCGGCGAGGCCGCGTCCGCCCCGGTGTACCAGACGCCGCGGATGATCACGTTCTTGAGCTCACTGCTGTGCGCGTGCCGGGGATTGTCAGTTCCGGCGGGAACCTTGCGTATTTGCGTGTACTCCCCGTTCCTGGGGTCACCGGACAACACCGCGAATTGCATGCCCGGCCTCTCGGGGAGCTCGGTCCACTTCAGATCAGTGAACGACACCATCAGCGGCACCTTGCCCTCCTGCTTCTGCGCACCCTCCTCGGCGAGTATTGGCGTCCAGAGGCACATCGCGGTCAGCATTACCAAAAACGTTCTCATTTCAGATCTCCCTGGACCAAGGGCCGCCTTCAGGCGTCCGCTCCCATGCGGCCACCGGACCGGGACCCGGACGAAACAGCGGATGGCACGCTGGATGGCCTGCGCCTCGCAGTCGCTCGAAAAGGGCCGGGTTGCGTTCCGACAGCTTGCCGAGCAAGTGGTGCCATTCGTATGCGAGCTGGCCGAAGGTCACGTCAATGGGCTCGACTGGGCGTGAAGGGCCGATCTTGGTCCGGTCAAAGCCATATCCCCGCAACGTGGCCTCGGAATACACGGCTGCGAGATAGGCATTGAGGGCCAACCTGGGCGATGGGTGTGCGCGAAAGCGCTCGAGTTGCGGATGATGAGTGTAGCCACGCGTTTCACCTCGCAGGACGGCCTTGGCCAGGAGGCCTTCCCGCCAGACAGCGACCAGCCCTTGAGGGTCAAGATACCTGGGGTGAAGCGACCAGAGACGCATCCGTCAATCGGCGGGAAGCAACTGCGGATTCCATACGACCTCCCAGAGGTGACGATCCGGATCCTGAAAGTAGCCCGCATATCCACCCCAGAACGCTTGCGCCGCTTTGATATGACTGCACGGCGTCCTTGCTGCTGATCAGGATCGACCTTTTTGAGGAGACGTTGTGGCCGTCGGAACTGTAGGGATGGAGGGACATGAATGCCCGTATCGCGAGAGATACTCTCGCGCGGCCAGAGTGCGAGCCTCAGTCCGGACTGGAGATCAAAGAAGGCCACGGCTCCGAACTCGAACTCTTCGCCGATCACCCCTTTGGTGTTGAGACCGAGACCGTCCCGGTAGAACCGAACCGCACGATCCAGGTCATCGACGCCGATTGTTAGAACCGTGATTATGGGTTTCATGCGATGTGGTATCAGGCTGCCGCCGTTGACGCTGAGCAGGTCCTGTCCACGGTCAGACCTCATGAGCCCTCTGCCGCGTCGTCGCCACCGACCCGTCAGAGGTGCTTTGGGTGTGGCGATAGCAATCCCGGGGCGTGCTCTTCCGTCTCGCGGAGATCCTCGACATAGCTTACGAGAAGCTCATTGTAATCATCTCTCCGCCCTCCTCGGCGTAGGCTCAGCCCATGAGGGGCAGGGCGATGCGGGCCATGTCTACAAAGGCCCCGAAGAACACCAGCAGTGCGAGCATGCAAAGCTTGGTCCTTTGAAACGTCTATTGGGCATCACTGCCCCGAAGATAGCAGTACACCATCAATACGGAAAACAGAGCCGATTGCCGCAAAGAACATGGAGTTTATCCCAGATCCTGAGCCCGCAAACCCACGGCAGGGGAATACCCGTTCGCCGCGGGAAAGCGCCCGACTGCCTCATGAATGGATCAGTGCTTCATCGCATCAGGTATGCAGGCCGCAGCGGCCAGATCGCGTACACCCCTTCCGCGCCGTCGCCAGCACGACCGCGAAGAGCACGATGGCTATCCAGTACTCCTTGATGTATTGGAACACTTCGGAATATCCACATACCGCTCAGAGACAAGAGGCAGTTCGGTAATGACAACAATTTGTGCAACACGTGGAGCAGAACAAAAACAGCGTCCGTAGAGAGCAGTCAAGCCCAGTAGGAGTTCGGATCAAATGCTCGACGCACACTTCGCAGGGCCGTCTGGTATTTATCCATCCCTAGATCTTCGCGCTGCGACTTCGTCCCGCTAGAGCTTCACCATGACGTGGCGCACGACGCTGTAGTCCTCGAGCGCGTACATCGACAGGTCCTTGCCGTAGCCCGAGCGCTTCAGGCCGCCGTGCGGCATCTCGCTCACCAGCATGAAGTGCGTGTTGATCCAGGTGCAGCCGTACTGCAGCCGCGCGGCGACCGCAAGCGCCTTGCCGACGTCCTGCGTCCACACCGACGAGGCCAGGCCGTAGTCGGAGTCGTTGGCCCAGGCGATCGCCTGCGTCGGCGATCCTTGAAGCGCGTCACCGAGACCACCGGGCCGAACACCTCGCGTTGCACGATCTCGTCGGCCTGCCGCGCGCCGGCGACGACCGTCGGCTCGTAGAAGAAGCCCGCCGCCGGCGCCCGCCTTGCCGCCGGTCGTGACCTCGATGTGCTTCTGCTGCCTGCGCCCGGTCGACGAAGCCCGCCACGCGCGTGCGCTGCTCGGCGCTGATGAGCGGGCCCATCTCGACGCCCTTCGCGGTCTGCGTGCCCGACCTTGATCGAGCCGACGGCGCTGGTGAGGTCGGCCACGAGCCGGTCGTAGACCTTCGCGCCCGCGTAGAGCCGGCAGGCGGCCGTGCAGTCCTGGCCGGCGTTGTAGTAGCCGAAGGTGCGCACGCCGGACACCACCGCCTCGAGGTCCGCGTCGTCGAACACGATCACCGGCGCCTTGCCGCCGAGCTCGAGGTGCGTGCGCTTGATGCCCGTCGGAGGCCGCCTCGAGGATCTTCGCGCCGGTGGCCACGTCGCCGGTCAGCGAGATCATCCGCACCTTCGGATGGCGTGTGAGCGGGGCGCCGACGCGACGCGCCGCGGCCGGCGACGACGTTGACGACGCCCGGCGGGAAGAGCTCGGCGAGCAGCTCGGCGAGCTTCAGCGCCGTGAGCGGCGTCTGCTCGGACGGCTTGAGCACCACGGTGTTGCCGGCGGCCAGCGCCGGCCCGAGCTTCCACGCCGCCATCATCAGCGGGTAGTTCCACGGCGCGATCGAGGCCACGACGCCGATCGGATCGCGGCGGATCATGCTGGTGTAGCCGGCGAGGTACTCGCCCGCGACCGCGCCCGTGAGGCTGCGGCAGGCGCCGGCGAAGAAGCGGAACACGTCGGCGATGGCCGGGATCTCGTCCGTCGAGCGCGGCCGGGTAGGGCTTGCCGCAGTTCTGCGACTCCACCTTCGCGAAGCCGGCGCCGTCCGCCTCGATCCGGTCGGCGAGCTTGAGCAGCAGCGTCGCGCGGTCCTTCGGCGGCGTGCGCGCCCAGCCGTCGAAGGCGGCGTCCGCCGCGGCGACCGCGGCGTCGACCTGCTCGCGCGAGGCCTCGGCCACGCGTGCCAGCACCTTGCCGGTCGCCGGATTGAGCACGTCCTCGACCTCGCCCGCGCCGGCGACGAGCTTGCCGTTGATCAGCAGCTTCGTCTGCATGGTGTGCCTCGATGCCCGCTGCGGGGTCAGTTGCCGGACGCCGTGCTCGTCCGGCCGGGTCAGGTAATAGGCGAGCAGTATGGGCACGAGCGTCACGAGGATCACGATCACCGCCACGACGTTGGTGATCGGCCGCTCGCGCGGCCGGAACAGCTCGTTGTAGAACCAGATCGGCAGCGTGCGCTCGTGCCCGGCGGTGAACAGCGTGACGATGATCTCGTCGAAGGACAGCGCGAAGGCGAGCATGCCGCCCGCGAGCAGCGCGGTCGCGATCTGCGGCAGCAGCACGTAGCGGAAGGTCTGCCAGCCGTCGGCGCCGAGGTCCATCGAGGCCTCGACCCAGCTGGTCGGGATGCGGCGCAGGCGCGCGATGACGTTGTTGTGACGATCACGAGGCAGAACGTCGCGTGCCCGGCGACGATGGTCCAGAACCCGGGCGTGAGGCCGACCGAGCGGATCGCCGGCGAGCAGCGCGATGCCGGTGATGATGCCGGGCAGCGCGATCGGCAGGACGAACAGCAGCGTGATCGACTCCTTGGCGCGGAAGCGGCTGCGCGCGAGCGCGAATGCCGCGAGCGTGCCGAGCACCAGCGCGACCAGCGGTCGCGACGCTGCGCCACCGTGAGCGACAGCCGCATCGCGGCCCAGATGTCGTCGCGCGCGAACGCCACCTCGAACCAGTGCAGCGTGAGCCCCGGCGGCGGGAACGCGTAGGTGCGATCCTCGGTGGTGAAGGCGTAGAGCACGATCACCAACACCGGCAGGTGCAGGAACACGAGCCCGGCCGACGGCCGCGATCTTCAGCCCAGGCGACGCGCGCGTCCCAGCGCCGATCTAGAGCGCATCGAAGGCCCCCAGCCGCCGCGCGAGCGCGAGGTAGATCGCGATCAGCACGATCGGCACGATCGAGAACGCCGCCGCGAGCGGCATGTTCCCGGCCGTGCCCTGCTGCTGGTAGACCATCATGCCGATGAAGTAGCCGGGCGCGCCGACCACGCTCGGGATGATGTAGTCGCCGAGCGTGAGCGAGAACGTGAAGATCGAGCCCGCGGCGAGCCCCGGCAGCGCCAGCGGCAGCACGACGTTGCGGAACGTCTGCCGCGGGCGCGCGCCGAGGTCGGCGGACGCCTGCAGCAGCGACTGCGGCACGCGCTCGAGCGCGGCGGCGAGCGGCAGGATCATGAACGGCAGCCACATGTAGACGAACACGATGAACATGCCGATGTAGCTCGAGGCGAGCGAAGGGCCGCCGACCACGGGCACGGCGAGCAGCCAGGTCGAGCGGCGCTGAGCCCGAGCCCGGCGAGCGCCCAGGACACGATGCCCTCCTTGGCGAGGATCAGCCGCCATGCGTAGACCTTGACGAGGTAGCTGGTCCACATCGGCAGCATCACGCCGACGTAGAAGAGCGCCTTCATCCGCGGTCCGGCGTAGCGCGCCATGTAGTTCGCGACCGGGAAGGCGATCACCGCCGAGGCGAGCGTCACCGCCACCGCCATCGCCAGCGTGCGCAGGATGATGTCGACGTTGGCCGGGTGCGCGACGAGCTGCCGGTAGGTCTTGAGCGTGAGCTCCGGCACGACGCGCGCGGTGAACTCGTCGATCGCGTAGAAGCTCTGCGCGAGCAGCGTGAGCAGCGACGCCGAGGTAGACCGTGCCCAGCCACAGCAGCGGCGGCGCGAGCAGCAGCGCGAAGTAGAAGCCGCGGCGGCCGTGCAGGAAGCGCGAGACGCTGCGGCGCGAGCCATGCGTCAGGCCGAGCGGCACGGCGCTCGCCTGCGGCCAGGCGATCCGCACGCGCGTGCCGGGCGCGGGCAGCGCAGCGTCGCCGCCAGATTCGGCCCGGGCGACCGCGAGCAACGTCGCCGTCGTCGATGCGCACGTGACAGCGGCTGCTGGCGCCGTGATAGAGGATGTCCTCGAGCACACCCTCGGCACTCACGTGGCCGTCGGGCACGGCGCCGTCCGGCAGGATCCGGATGAGCTCGGGCCGGATCGCGAACGCCTGCGCACGGCCCGTGAGCCGCTCGGCGAGCGCGGCCGTCGACGACGTTCGCGCTGCCGACGAAGCCGGCGACGAACGCGGTGCGCGGCCGCGTGTAGAGCTCGCGCGGCGTGTCGAGCTGCTCGATGCGCCCGGCGTTGAACACCGCGACGCGGTCCGCCATGGACAGCGCCTCGCCCTGGTCGTGCGTGACGAACACGAAGGTGATCCCGAGCCGCTGCTGCAGCCCCTTGAGCTCGGTCTGCATCTCCTCGCGCAGCTTGAGATCGAGCGCGCCCAGCGGCTCGTCGAGCAGCAGCACCTTCGGCTGGTTGATCAATGCGCGCGCGAGCGCGACGCGCTGTTTCTGGCCCGCCCGAGAGCTGCGTCGGGCGACGGTCGCCGAAGGATTCGAGCTGAACGAGGTCGAGCATCTCGAGCGCGCGCTTGCGCCGTTCCGCCGTTGACACGCTCCGCACGCGCAGGCCGTAGGCGACATTCTCCGCGACGCTCATGTGCGGGAAGAGCGCGTAGTCCTGGAACACGGTGTTCACGTTGCGCTCGAACGGCGGCACGCCGGTGACGTCCACGCCGTCGAGCAGCACCTGGCCGCTGTCCGGATGGTCGAAGCCCGCGATCAGCCGCAGGCAGGTCGTCTTGCCCGAGCCCGACGGCCCGAGCAGCGCGAAGAATTCGCCCGGTGCGATCGCGAGCGAGACGTGGTCGAGCGCGACGACCGGACCGAAGGCCCGGCACGCGTCGCGTAGTTCGATCGCCGCGAGCATCGCCGGCAGTGCCCGGAATGAGCTGCGCCTAGCGGCCGCCCATCACCGCCACGTAGTCGGTCGCCCAGCGGCTGTAGGGCACGCAGGTGCCCTTGCGCGCACGCCGCTTCCGGCGTGCGCCAGAACCAGATGCGGTCGAAGTTCTCGAAGCCGTTTGTCTTGCAGCCCTCCGGTCCGAGCAGCGCGTTGCCCTCGCAGGCCGCGGGCACCGCCGGCACCGAGCCGAACCAGGCGGCGAGATCGCCCTGCACCTTGGCGTTGAGCGACCACTCCATCCAGCGATAGGCGCAGTTCGGATGCTTCGCGTCGGTGGCGAGCATCGTGGTGTCCGCCCATCCGGTCGCGCCTTCGGCGGGGACGGTGCTTGCGATCGGCTGCTTGTTCGCGACCAGCGTGTTGACCTGGAAGGGCCAGGACCCCGAAGCAACCACGCCCTCGTTGGTGAAGTCCTGCACCTGGACGTTGGCGTCGTGCCAGTAGCGGTGCACCATCGGGTGCTGCTTGCGCAGCAGTTCGAGCGATGCCGCGTACTGCTCCTCGTTGAGCTCGTACGGGCTCTTGATGCCGAGCTCCGGGCGCTTTGCCATGAGATACATCGCCGCGTCCGCGATGTAGATCGGCCCGTCGTAGGCCTGGATCCGTCCCTTGCTGGCCTTGCCGTCCGGCAGTTTCTGCGACTCGAACACGACCGACCACGAGGTCGGCGCCGTCTTGAAGACCTTCGTGTTGTACATGAGGACGTTCGGTCCCCACTGATACGGCGTGCCGTAGTGCTTGCCGTCGACGTAGTGCCAGGGAGCCTCCTTCAGCCGCTCGTCGACGTTCGCGAAGCTCGGGATGCGGCCGATGTCGACCGGCTGCACGGTGCCACCGCGGATCAGGCGCAGCGACGCGTCTCCGGACGCCGTGACGAGGTCGTATCCGCCCTGCGTCATCAGCGACACCATCTCGTCCGAGGTGCCGGCCGTCTTGACGTTGACCTTGCAGGCGGTCTCCTGCTCGAACGCGGACACCCAGTCGAAGTTCTTGTCGGTGTCGCCGCGCTCGATGTAGCCGGGCCAGGCGACGATGTCGACCTGTCCCTCGAGCGCATCGGTTGCGGCCCCGGCTGCGGCCGTCGGCGCTTCCCCGGCAGGCTCGGGCTTCTTCTGGCAGGCGCTGATCGCGAGCACGACGGCGATGGACAAGAACAGGCGCGGAAACGGCGCCGTGAACCGGGATGACATGTGGACCCCCAGCGTTCGAACGGTTGTGTCGGGAGATCGATGCTGCTCCGGCAGCCGGAGCATTCTATGCCAGGATCACGGCGTGTTCGAGGCGGGAGCCAACTTGAGCGTGAAGTGGATCTTTACCTCGTTGCCGACCCAGGTCGTGTCGGTCCACTCGCCCTGACCGACACCGAAGTCGAGCCTGCGTATGGTCGTACCGCCCGCGAGGGTTGCGTGCCGGCCATCCGCCGCGGTCGTGAAGTCGAACGGCAGCAGCACGTCGCGCGTAACGTCGCGGATCGTGAGCCGGCCGCGCGCCTCGTACTTGCCCGTTGCCCTTGGAGGCGAAGGCGGTCGTCTCGAAATGCGCCTTCGGCCAGCGATCGGTGGCGAAGAAGTCGCCGCTCGCGAGTGCGGCGTCGCGATCGCCGTCCTGCGTATCGGCCGAACGCGTGTCGATCTCGACCACGAATCGGCTGCCGGCGAGGTCGTCGGGATCGAATTGGATCTGCGGCGAGAAGCGGGTGAACCGGCCCTCGAACTCGGCGCCGGCCTGCATGGCGCGGAAGACGAGCTGACTCGACGCCGGATCCGTGCGCCAGGCCGTGGCCGCCTGCGCGACTCCGGACACGAACAGCAGCAGCATGACCCCGGTGAACGGCAGCATGCGCCGCAGGACGTTGTCCTTGCGCAGGAAGTGGTGATAGAGCGCGGCGCTCACGATGGACGATCGCAACCGTCACGAGCAAGCGCGCCAGCCACTCGTGGATTTCCTCGAAGAGCTCGTGCATCTCCTCGTTCGGTGCCACCAGGTCCGGCCACTGAAAGAGGCCGAAAAAGCTGACGGGATAGTTCTTGTAGGACGACATCAGCCACCCGGTCAGCGGCTGCACCAGGATCAGCGCGTAGAGCAGGCGGTGCGTACCGAGCGCGGCGAGCCGCTGCCAGCGCGGCATGTCGGCGGGCGGCGCGGGCGGCGGACTGGTGAATCGCCAGGCGAGTCTCACCAGGGCCAGCATGAAGATCAGCATCCCGGTCGACTTGTGCCACGCGAGAAGCTCGAGCTTGCGGAGTCCGTTTGGCAGGTCGTCGGCCGAGATTGCCAGGGCCAGTTGTGCAATGATCAGGATCACGATGCTCCAGTGCAGGAGCTTCGCGATCGAGCCATAGGACGACGGCGTGTTGCGCAGCGACATCCGGGAGGGACCCTTGGATTCCGGCGACCCCGAGATACTAACGCAGCCTGATGCCCGGGGTTGGCGCGGCGGCCGTGGCCGGCCGGCACGGCGCCGACGATGGAAATTCTTACTCGCCGGACTGGCCTGGCTCGCAATTGCCGCCTGCGCGCCCCGCCGGGCCGAGACCCCGGCGCCGGGCCCCGCGACGACCGCGCCGCGAGCCGCGATCCCGAGCGGTGCACGCGAGTACGAGGTCGACCCCGACGCCAGTGTCGTCACGATGCTCGTCCGGCGCGGGGGCAAGCTGTCTGGCTTCGGGCACGTGCACGTCGTGACCTCCGCCAATGAGACGGGTCGCGTCTGGTTCGGGGCCACGCCCGATCTGTCCGGGTTCGAGGTCCGTCTGCCGGTAAACGAATTCGTCGTGGACGACCCGGCCGCACGCGCCGCAGCCGGCGCCGAGTTTGCCGCGAAGTGTCCCTGAAGACGCTCGAGCCGGCACCCGGCGCAACATGCTCGGGCCGGACGTGCTGGACGCGGCGCGCTATCCGGAAGTCGTCGTAGGCTCGATCGGCCCGCTCGCGAGCTCGCCGTCGACCGTGAAGGTCCGGATACTGGTCCGCGACGCGATGCTCGAGCGTGAGGTGCCGGTCACAGCGCAGATCGCGGAGGATACGGTCACCGCCCGTGGCGACTTTCGCATCCTGCAGAGCGAGCTTGGCATCAAGCCGTTCAGCATCGCGGGCGGCGCCATCGCCGTCGCCGACGAGCTCGAGATCCGATTCGAGATCGTCGCGAAGGCGCCTTAATCCGAAGCCGTCGTCAGCAGCAGGGGCGTCCCTTCGGGCGCCTCGAGGATCGCGTTGCCCCGCGCATCGAGGCCGCGCGGCAGCCGCGGCGAGAACCGCAGCCCCTTCTCGCGCAGCGTTGCGATTCGCTCGTCCATCTGCGGGTCGGAGAACGTGAGCACGGGCGCGCGCAGCTCGAGGTCGTAAAGGCCCACGTTGATGTCGGAGCCCGCCAGCACGACCTTGGGGAACGGCTCCTCGATCGGGTCGAAAGCGACGAGGCCGAGCTTGTCCCAGAACGTCGTCGCGACGTCGAAGTCGAGCGTCGGCAGGCCGAACTCCTCGAAGTAGCCGATGGCCGTCGTCGGCGCATGCCCGATCGCGAGCGGCGAGAACGTTCGCGCCTCGAGCAGAGTGATCGTGTGCCCGGATGGATCGGTGAACCCGAGCTCGTGAAACGCCTCTTCGCCAAAGCGCGCGAAATCGAACTCGATGCCGAGCGCTTCGAGCTCCGGTCGCGTGTTGCGCGAGGTTCGGCCACACCCAGGTCAGCGAGGGCGACGGAATGCCCGCGCCATGCAGCCCGATATAGAGATGCCCGTCCGTGACGACCGCGTAGGGATGCGTCCAGATCTCGCCGACGGTCGCCTGGACGAAACCGATCGATTCGTAGAACGCCAGCGAGGCCCGGACATCGGGCGTATGAACGCTGACTTCGAGGAAGCGCCCGAGCATGATGATTGGCAGTTTACTAAAGACCCGCGACGCCTCGCTGCCGCCGGCGCCGGACGGTGCATGCGGGCGGACGGACGGTCGTGGCGCCACGCAGCGCAGCACTGGCGGCTTATGTCAGCGGCGAGGGCAGGCCGCGCGTCCGCGCTAACGCGGAGCGCCCATCGCGCGCGCCCGCTCGCGGGCCGATGCGAGCTCCCCCAGGTCGGTGCGCCCCTCGATCTCGGGCCAGCCGTGGGCGTGGCGGAACAGCAGGTGTTCGAGCAGCCGGCAGTGAGGCTCGCTCGAATTGAGGCAGGGTACGTAGTCGAGGGCTTCGCCCCCCCGCGCCAGGAAGGCCGCGCGGTAGCGCATGTCGACTTCCTCGAGCGTTTCGAGGCAGTCGACCGCGAACCCCGGGCAGACGACGGTCAGTTGCTTCGGTCCGGACTGGGCGTACTGGTCCAGGAGCACATCCGTATAAGGCGTGAGCCAGGGCTCGCGGCCAAAGCGCGACTGGAAGGCGACGGACCACTCCCAGGCCGCCAGGTCCAGGCGCGCGGCGACTGCGCGTGCCGTCGCATGACATTGGCAGTGATACGGATCGCCGGCCAGGAAGTACCGTTTCGGGATCGAGTGAAAGGAAAACAGCAGGTGCTTGCGGCCGTGCGCACGCCAGTGCGCGGCGACGCTGTCGGCGATCGCGGCGACGTAGGTCTCGTCGTCGTGGTAGTCGTTCACGAAGCGCAGCTCCGGCATCCAGCGCCAGCGCGCGAGCTCGGCCGTCACGCGCGCGAAGATCGAGCCGGTGGTCGTGGACGGAGAACTGCGGATAGAGCGGCAGCACCAGCAGGCGTCGCACGTCCTGGCGGCGCAGGTGCTCGAGCGCGGCGCCGATCGACGGCGACCCGTAGCTCATCGCGAGCCCGACCAGCACCCGGTCGCCGAAGCGCACCGCGAGCCGGCGCTGCAGCGCCTGCGTCAGCGCCTGCGAATGCACCAGGAGCGGCGAGCCCTGCGGCGTCCAGATCCTGGCGTACGCCTCGGCGGTGCGACGCGGCCGCACCCGCAGAATCACGCCGTGCAGCGCGAGCCACCACAGGAGGCGCGGCGCCTCGACCACCCGCGGGTCGGACAGGAACTCGGCGAGGTAGCGCCGCACGGCCGGCACCGTCGGCGCATCGGGGGTGCCGAGGTTCACGAGCAGCACGCCCAGCCGCGGCGGCGTGCCGTGCGTGAAATCCGGCGTTCCGGTGTATGCGGGCATCGGGACGACCGCGCAAGGAGGTGCGCAACGATACCGGAAGCCGACAGGCCGGCAAAAACGCTTCCGGCCGGGAGTAAGCTATCGACCGGCCTCGACAGGTCGACCGGGGGGACGGATGGCGACGAAGAAGCGCGCGACGCCGGCCGCGGCGTCTGCGCCGGTGAGCGATGCGGCGATCGCCGCGAAGACCGGCCGCAGCTGGGACGAGTGGGTGGCTGCGCTCGATCGCGCCGGCGCGCGGAAGCTCTCTCATACCGAGATCGCCGAGCTCGTGCACGGCCGCTTCGGCGTCGGCGACTGGTGGGCGCAGTCGGTGACGGTGGGGTACGAGCGCCTGACCGGCAGGCGGGCGAACCTGCAGAAGGCTGGCGGCTTTGCCGCGAGCGGCAGCCTGACCGTCGCAGCCGGACTCGACCGCCTGTACGACACGGCCGCCGATCCGAAGCGGCAGCGGAAATGGCTGCCCGCCGGCGTCGTCGTGCACAAGGTGACGCGCGCGAAATCGATGCGCGCCACCGCCGGCGACGGCAGCAAGAGCATCAGTTTCTACTTCTACGCGAAGGGTCCGGGTAAGGCGCAGGTCACCGTGCAGCAGGAAAAGCTCGCCTCGCAGGCTGCGGCGCTCAAGCTGAAGAAGGTCTGGGCGGCCAGCCTGCGCGAGCTTGCGGAGCTGGCGGCGACGGGCTGAAGAGGAATCGATCTTGCGGCTCAGGTTCGGCCTGACGCTCATACTCGGGACGCTCGGCGTGGCCACGACGGCCGCCGCCCCGCACACCGTCGAGGAATTGCTCCGGCCCAGCCGGGTGCGCGACGTGGCGCTGTCGCCGGATGGCACGAGGATCGCGCTGGCGCGGCAGGGCCGACGACCGGGCCCTCGGCGACGTGCTCACGATCGTCGCGATCGGTGACCTGAACCAGCGTGCCGAACCGCTCAAGTTCTCGCTCGGTGCGCGCGAACGGGTCTCGGTCAACTGGGTCGACTGGGCGAATCCGACGCGCCTGCTCGTGGGTGTCACGGTCGACGACGGCGGCGACAACACCATACCGAGCCACCGCATCATGGCGATCGATGCGGACGGAACAAACCCGCGGATGCTGTTCGAGAACCAGGCCGGGCTGCTGCGCCGCGCCATCGGTCTCGACCGCGTCGTCGGCCAGGTGCCCGGCTCGACGTCGCAGGTGCTCATGCCCGCCTGGACCGGTCACAGCTATAACCTGTACCGGGTCGACATCGACTCCGGGGCCGCGACGCAGATTGCCCGCGGGCGCACCGGTACGTTCGCGTGGGCGGCCGACGACGGCCGGCCGGCGCTGCGCTACGACCAGAACGAGAGCGGCACGACTGTCCGCGTGTTCGGTCATTCGGGATCGGACGACGAGGAGTGGTCGCTGATCGCGAAGTACGGTCGGGTCGAAGGCGACGCGCTCGACTGGAACTACGCCGCCGATGCGCCCGGTACCGGAAAGATCTTCGTCCGTACGCGCAAGGACGTCGCCGACACCGCGAACATCTATCCCTTCGACATGCAGACGAAGTCGCTCGGGCCGCCGGTCAGCGACGTGCGGGACTACGACCTGCTCGGGGTGGTCTCGGTCGACGACGAGTTCGCCGGCGTGAGCTATTTCGCGGACACGCTCACCTACTCGCTCCGCGACCGCACCCTGCAGAAACACCTCGAAGGCGTGCAGCGCTACTTCAAGGGCGAGGCCAACGTGTTCGTGGCCGGGTTCGATCGCGCCGCGACGCGGTTGCTGCTCGAGGTGGCCGGGCCGCGGGCGCCCGGCGACTACTATCTGTACGACGTCGGCCGCGCCAACCTGGGCTTCATCTTGTCGGCTCGCGAATGGCTCGAGCCCGACCGTCTCGCAGGCGTCGAGGTGCGTCGCACGAAGACCCGCGACGGCACCACCATCACGAGCTACCTGACGCGGCCGATTGATGCGCCGGCCGGCCGCTGCCGCTCGTCGTGATGCCGCACGGGGGGCCGGAGATCCGCGACAGGATCGATTTCGACCCGATGGCGCAGGCATTCGCGGCGCAGGGCTGGGCCGTGCTGCAGCCGAACTTCCGCGGCTCATCGGGCTATGGCCGGCGGTTCGCGGAGGCCGGCCACCGGCAATGGTCGAAGCGAATGCAGGACGACCTGACCGATGCGGTGAACGATCTCGTTCAGCAAGGCGTCGCCGACCGAAGGCGCATCGTGATCTACGGTGCGAGCTACGGCGGCTACGCGGCGCTCGCGGGCGCGGTGGTGACGCCCGATCTCTACCGCGCGGCCGCGTCGCTCGCCGGACTGAGCGATCTCGACGCCTTCCTCAAGTTCACGCGCCGCAAGGGCGGCGTGGATTCCGAGCAGTACGAGCACTGGATCAAGCGGATCGGCGATCCGGAATCGGATGCGGCCGCGATCAAGGCGGCCTCGCCGCGGCAGCATGCGGCGGATATCCGCATCCCCATCCTGCTGATGCACGGCAGCGCCGACGACGTGGTGCCCATCGGACAGTCGCTGGCCATGAAGGAGGCGCTCGATACCGCCGGCAAGAGCGTGCGGCTGATCACCTTCGAGGGCGAGGGACACACGGACTGGAACCCGGCGAACTGGCGCAGGCAGGCCGAGGAGGCGATTGCGTTCTTCCGGCCGCACCTGAGCGGCGCAAGATGAGGCCGCGGTTCGTGGCTCCACGGCACGCCGTCAACGCACCGACGTCATCTCCATCCTCGGCATCAGCCGCAAGACGACGCAACCGAGTGCGCCGACCAGCGCGCAATACGCCATCATCGGCAATGCCGTGTTCGTCGGAAAGTGTCCCATGCCCTGCAGCGCCAGTGCGCCGATGAACTGCGGCACGAAGCCGATGATGCTCGAGGCGACGCCGATGTGTTCCCGCGTCTGGCTCACCGCGATCGCGGTCACGCCGGGGAGCATGAGCCCCTGGCCGTAGGCCATTACGCCGAGTGGCAGGAACAAGGCGAGCGGGTGGTCGACATGCGCAAGGACGAGCGCGAGCCCGGTCACCGTGGCGGCGAGCTGGGTCGTCAGGCCTGCGGAGATCATCCAGTGCTGGCCGCGAGGTGAGGCGAACCGGCCGACCGACCCGTTGCCGAGAAAGTAGCCGGTCGCGACCAGGACATAGTACGGGCCGAACTCGGTGCTGCCGCGACCGAGCGCGTCGACCATGAGGTGCGGCATGAGCGACATGAACACGAAGAAAATCGCGTAGACGACCGTGCTCTGCACGATGCAGTGGACGAAGAGCGGGTTGCGCATCAGCCGCCGGGCGGTGGCGAGCATCTCGTGGGCGCGGGGTGCCGGCCACCCGACGGAGGGCTCTCCGGCAGCCCGCGCCACGCGACGATCGCCACGGCGATCGCGCCGGCCGAAAGCACGGCGAACACCGAGCGCCAGCCGAAGGCCGCGACCAGGTAACCGCCGGCGGTCGGGGCCAGCGCATTGCCAAGCACGGAGGCCATCGTGAGTGCGGCCAGGGTCGGGGCGATGCGGTCCGCCGGAAAGCGATCGGTGACGATCGCACGGGCCACGACCAGCCCGGACGCCGTTCCGAAGGCCTGGATGCCGCGTCCCACGACCAGCCAGCCGAGCGTGGGCGCGAGCAGATTGAGGATCGCGCCGGCGACCATGATCGCGAGACCCGACATCACCGCCTTGCGCCGGCCAAACCGATCGGAGATCGGACCCCACACCAGGAGCCCGGTCGCGAAGGCGACCAGTGCGATCGAGAACGTCGTCTGCACCGAGGCGACGCTCGCTGCGAAATCGGCGCGCACGTCCGGCAGGGCCGGCAGGTAGAGGTTGGTCGACACCGGCCCCAGCGCCGAGATTGCCGCAAGCAGCGGCATCAGGCCGCGGTCGCCGTTCGCGTCGCGCGAGGAGATCGCTCGGGGTGGGTCTGGGTCGCCCGGGCTCAAGCCTCGATGCCGCCGATGCAGAGGTACTTGAGCTCGGTGTAATCGAGGATGCCGTACTTCGATCCCTCGCGGCCGATTCCGGATTCCTTGACGCCGCCGAAGGGCGCCACCTCGGTCGAGATGATCCCGGTGTTGAGACCGACGATGCCGTATTCGAGCGCCTCGGCGACGCGCCAGGCGCGCGCGAGGTCCCGCGTGTAGAAATAGGACGCGAGGCCGAACTCGGTGTCGTTCGCCATGCGGATCGCGTCCTTCTCGTCCTTGAAGCCGAAGATGGGCGCCACCGGGCCGAAGGTCTCCTCGCGTGCGACCAGCATGTCGGGCTTGACCTGCGTGATCACGGTCGGCTCGAAGAAGGTGCCGCCGAGCGCGTGGCGCTTGCCGCCGTACGCGACCTTGCCGCCCTTGGCGAGCGCATCCGCGATGTGCTCCTCGACCTTGGCCACCGCGCGGGTGTCGATCAGCGGGCCCTGGTCGGTCGCGCCCTTGAGTCCGTCGCCCACGCGGAGCTTGCGCACGGCGTCGACCAGCTTGCCGACGAAGGCGTCGTAGACGCCGTCCTGCACCAGGATGCGGTTGGCGCAGACGCAGGTCTGGCCGGTGTTGCGGTACTTGCTCGCAATCGTGCCCGCGACGGCGGCGTCGAGATCGGCGTCGTCGAACACGATGAAAGGCGCGTTGCCGCCGAGCTCGAGCGAGAGCTTCTTGAGTGTCCCCGCGCACTGCACCATCAGCTTCTTGCCGATCTCGGTCGAGCCGGTGAAGGTGAGCTTGCGCACGTCGGGGTTGGACGTCATTTCTCCGCCGATGGCGGCCGCCGACCCGGTGATCACGTTGAAGACGCCGCGCGGGATACCGGCGCGGTGCGCGAGCTCGGCCATCGCGAGTGCGGAGTAGGGCGTCTGCCCGGCCGGCTTGCAGACGAAGGTGCAGCCGGCCGCCAGCGCCGGACCGCACTTGCGGGTGATCATCGCGGCGGGGAAGTTCCACGGCGTGATCGCGGCGACGACGCCCACCGGCTGGCGCAGCACCACGATGCGCTTGTCGGGCTGGTGACCGGGGATGACGTCGCCGTAGAGCCGTTTGCCTTCCTCGGCGAACCACTCGATGAACGAGGCGGCGTAGGCGATCTCGCCCTTCGACTCCGCGAGCGGCTTCCCCTGCTCGGCGGTCATGAGCGTCGCCAGGTCGTCGACGTTCGCGAGCATCAGGTCGTGCCAGCGCCGCAGGAGGCCCGCGCGGTCCTTGGCGGTGCGGGCCGCCCAGGCCGGGAATGCGGCGCGAGCGGCGGTGATGGCGCGCCGGGTCTCGGCGGCGCCGAATTGCGGCACCGTGCCGAGCGTCTCGCCGGTCGCCGGATTCCGGACATCGTGCTTGCCGCCCTGGTCGGCGTCGCACCATTCACCGTCGATATAGCACTGCTCGCGGAACAGCGCCGCGTCCTTGAGCTTGAGGGTCATGTGATTACCGTCCTGGCCGCGCGGGCGGGGCCCGCCCGCGTCAGCCGATGTGCGTGCGGAAGAATTCGCTCGAGCGCTCGAAGGCAAGCCGTGCGCTCGCGGCGTCGTAGTCGGCGCGATCCGTGCAATTGAAGCCGTGATTGGCCGGGTACAGGTGGAAGATGCCCTTGCGGCACCGCCGCACGGATCTTCTCCACGTCCGAGGCCGGGATGAAGGCGTCGCGCTCACCGAAGTGAAACATGATCGGGCACTTCGGAGTTCTCGTCCAGGAGCTGCGCAATGCCGCCGCCGTAGTACGCCACCGCCGCGGCGATGTTGATGCGGCAGGCGGAGAGATACGTCACCCGGCCGCCCCAGCAGTAACCCACCATCCCGGTGCGCCCGGCATGGGCGACGGCGTCGACCGCGGCGTTGACGTCCGCGAGCACGCCCTCGTTGGTCGTCTTCATCATCAAGTCGATGCCCGGCTGCAGGTCCGTGTACGGCAGCTCGACGTTGCGCTTGATGCGATCGAAGAGCGCCGGGGCGATCGCGAGGTAGCCGAGCCCCGCGTACTGCTCGGTGACGCGCTTGATGTGCGAGTTGAGGCCGAAGATCTCCTGGATCACGACCACGCCGCCGCGCGGCTTGCCCTCCGGCGCCACCATGTACGCCGACAGGCTGTGGCCGTCCTTTGCTCGAAGCTGCAGCATTCCCATGGGTCGCCTCCTGTGACCAAGAATGCGATTCAATCACTTGCGGCGTTCGGCCGCAAAGTCGCCGCGATCCAGGCGGCCGATGTAGCCCCGGTAGGCGCGCATGGCCTGGCTGGCGAGCAGGATGGTGAGCGGGATGTTTACCCACAGCATGACGCCGGTGCCGAGCGTCGTGAGCGCGTCGACCTCGGTGGCGGTCTCGACGAACCGCGTGCCGGCGAGAACCATCAGCGCGCAGATCAGGATGCGGAACGCCATGACCCAGCGCGACCCGAACAGGTAGACGACCCCCTGCTCGCCGTAATAGATCCACGAGATCATCGTCGAGTAGGCAAAGAGCCAGCAGGCGATGGTCACGAGCCACTTGCCGAACCCGTCCCAGGCTGAGTCGAAGGCACGCGCAGTGAGCGTGGCGCCGACGTAGTCGAGCCAGAGTCCGTTCTGCGCGAGCCTGGGCGGCGTGGTGCTCGCGAGGGGATCCCAGGCGATCGTCGGGGCGCCGCTCGGCTGCAGCCGCGCCGTGCCGTGCAGGCGGTGCAGGTCGTTGCCGGTTCGCGGGTTCGGGTCCGCGTGCACGATCACGTAGACGCGCTGGCCGTCGGCCAGCGTGCCGCCGCGAGCGCAGGCGCGGCCGAATCCGCGAACGTCCACTGGCCCACTGTCGCCGCCCGTTCCGGCCGAGGCGCGCTCAGGAACTGTGCGTCCGGCGCGCGGTTCCAGACCCCGCTCACGAGGATGACGAGCGCGGAGAACGTGCAGACGATCAGCGTATCGATAAAGGGCTCGAGCCCGGCGACGATGCCCTCGCGCACCGGCTCGCGCGTGCGGGCGGCTGCGTGCACGATCGGCGAGGATCCCTGTCCTGCCTCGTTCGAGTAGAGCGCGCGCTTCATGCCGAAGAGGAAAGCGTAGCCGGCCGTGCCGCCGATGAAGGCACCGGTCGCCTCGTGCGGCGAGAACGCCGAGCGGAAGATCGACGCGAACACCGCGGGAAGCTGCTCGACGTTCAGGAGCAGCAGCACCAGCCCGCCGCCGATGTACAGCAGGATCATGAAAGGCACCAGCCAGCCGGCGACGGTGCCGAGTCGGCGGATGCCACCGACGACGACCGCGGCCACGAGGAGCGCCATCACGATCGAGCTCACGACGCCTGGGACGCCGAAATAGCTCTCGGTGATGTTCGCGACGTTCCACATCTGGAAAAAGCTGATGCCGGTGATCGTGGAGAGGATCAGCGTGATGCAGAAGAGCACCGCGAGCACCCGGCCGACCGGTTGCCAGCCGGGGCCCCAGGCGGCGAAGCCCTTGCGCGCCACCCACATCGGCCCGCCGTGGGGATTCGCGGGGTCGTCGATGTTGCGGTAGAGCATGGACAGCGTCACTTCAGTGAACTTGAGCGCCATGCCGATGAACCCGACGACCCACATCCAGAACACCGCGCCGGGGCCGCCGAGCGCCACCGCGATCGCGACACCACCGATGTTGCCGAGCCCGACCGTGCCCGAGAGTGCCGCCGACAGCGTCTGGAAGTGGCGCAGCGCGCCCGGACCGGTGCGGTCGTCGTACTTGCCGAGCAGCAGCTCGGTGCCGTGGGTCAGTGCCCGGATCTGGGAGAAGCGGCTCCAGACCGTGAACGCGAGTCCGGTGAACAGCAGGACGTAGAGTGTCCAGTCCGCCCAGATGAAGTCGTTGATCGCGCCGATCACCGAGTTGAAGTTCGACATTCAGTGCCTCGCTCTCGTGGTCGCGGGAAGGTATCAGAAATGGGGACATTCTCGATTTCGCGGCCCTCGGAGTAGACGCGTCATAACGGCGAAATCGAGAATGTCCCCATTCCGGAGCGGTCATGCTGGTTGGATCGCAGGTCAGGCGCGTCGGCATCCTGGGCGGCATCCGCATCCCGTTCGCGCGCTCGATGGGCGCCTATGCCGAGTGCAGCAACCAGGACATGCTGGTCGCGACGCTGCGCGCGCTCGTGGAGCGGTTCTCGCTCGCCGGCGAGCGCCTGGGCGACGTCGCTGCGGGCGCGGTGCTCAAGCACTCGCGCGACTACAACCTCGTGCGCGAGAGCGTGCTGTCGAGCGGACTGTCGGCCGAGACGCCGGGCATGGACCTGCAGCGTGCCTGCGGCACGAGCCTCGAGGCCGCGATCCTGATCGGGATGAAGATCGCGCTCGGGCAGATCGACAGCGGCATCGCCGGAGGCGTCGACACGGCGAGCGACGTGCCGATCGGGGTGAGCGAAGGACTGCGCCGGATCCTGCTGCGCAGCTCCCGCGGGCGACGGCTAAGCGAGCGGCTCAAGCCGTGGCTCGGGCTGCGCCCCGGCCATCTCAAGCCGAGCCTCCCCGCCGTCGTCGAGGCGCGGACCGGCTTGTCGATGGGACAGAGCACCGAGCTCATGGCGCGCACCTGGCAGATCCCGCGCGAGGCGCAGGATGCGTTCGCACTCGAGAGCCATCGTCGCGCAGCTTCCGCCTACGATGCGGGCTTCTTCGGGGACCTCATGGTCCCGTTCCAGGGGCTTTCGGTCGACAACAACCTGCGCCGCGACAGCAGCCTGGAGAAGCTCGCCGTGTTGAAGCCCGCATTCCCGATGCAGGGCAGCGGGACCCTGACCGCGGGTAACTCGACTCCGATGACCGACGGCGCGGCCGCGGTGCTCCTCGCGAGCGAAGAATGGGCGCGCGCCCGCGGCCTGCCGGTGCTGGCCTGGCTCACCTACGCCAAGGTTGCCGCGGTCGATTTCGTCCACGGCGAGGGACTGCTGATGGCGCCCGCCTATGGCGTGCCGCGAATGCTTGCCGACGCCCGGCTTTCGCTCGCGGACTTCGACTTCTACGAGATCCACGAGGCCTTTGCGGCGCAGGTGCTCTGCACGCTCAAGGCCTGGGAATCGCCGGAGTTCTCCCGCGACCGGCTCGGCCTCGACGCCCCGCTGGGTGTGATCGACCGCGCCCGTCTCAACGTCAACGGCAGCAGCCTGGCGTTCGGCCATCCCTTCGCCGCGACGGGCGCGAGGATCGTCGCGACGCTCGCGAAGCAGCTTGCTCAGCGCGGCCACGGACGCGGCCTGATCTCGATCTGCACCGCGGGCGGCATGGGGGTGACCGCGATCCTCGAGCGCTGAAGCTCCTGCAGCGCGCGCAACGGCTCCGTGACGGTGCGCCCGCTATACTCCGCAGCCCGCCCGTTTAGAACGTTCCGACATGGCACCACGCATCGTCGTCATGACCACGCTCGCGTTGATGGCCGCCTGCGCCACCCAGTCGCCTTCGCCGGCATCCGATACACGCGCCGAGACCGCCGCGGCTCCTGCCGCCACAAGCACGGGTGCCGAGCTCAATGCGCTCGTCGAGGCGTATTTCGAGGAGCTGCTGGTGCTCAATCCGATCATGGCGACCTACATCGGCGACAACCGGTACAACGACCGGCTGCCGAACGACATCGGCCCCGAGGAGCGCGCGCGGCACCGTGAGCTGAACGAACGCTACCTGGCAGCGGCCCGGAAGATCGACGCCGAGTCACTCGACGGTCCGGACCGCATCTCGCTCGAGATCTTCCTGCGCGAACGGGAGCGCGAGCTTGCGGCCGAGCGCTTCCCCGATTACCTGCTGCCGATCAATCCGACCGGCGCGGTCAGCTGTCGGTGATGCCGGCCCTGGGCTCGGGCACGAATGCGCAGCCCTTCGCTACGGTGAAGGACTACGACAACTGGCTCGCGCGGCTCGACGGATTGGTCGTCTGGATGGACCAGGCCATCGCAAACATGCGCGAAGGCATCGCGAAGGGCGTCGTGCAGCCGAAGCCCGTGATGGAGAAGGTCATTCCGCAACTCGACGTGATGATCGTCGATGACCCGACCCGAAGCGACTACTACGGCCCGATCCGCAATTTTCCAGCGGACTTCACGCCGGCCGATCGCGAGCGGCTCACCGCCGCCTACGCGAGCGCCATCCGCGACGAGCTGGTGCCGGCGTACCGCCGGATGCGCGACTTCGTGCACGATGAGTACCTGCCTCGCGCCCGGACCAGTGTCGCCTGGACCGCGTTGCCAGACGGCGCGGCATGGTATGAGTTCTACGTTGCCGAGCACACCACCACTTCGATGACGCCAGAAGAGATCCACCAGCTGGGTCTCCGCGAGGTCGCGCGCATCCTTGGTGAGATGGACAAGGTGCGGCAGAAAGTGGGCTTCGAGGGCGATCTGCCTGCGTTCTTCGCCTACCTGCGCAGCGACCCGAAGTTCTACTACACCCGCGGCCAGGACCTCGTTTCGGGCTACATGGATGTGAAGAAGCGGATCGACGCCGCAGCTGCCACGGCTCTTCTCGGTCTTCCCGAAAGCCGACTACGAGGTGCGCGAGGTCGAAGCCTTCCGCGCGAGGTCGGCGCCGGGCGCCTACTACCAGCAACCGTCCGCGGACGGATCGCGGCCCGGCGTCTTCTACGTCAACACCTACGACCTGAAGGCGCAGCCGCGCTTCGGCATGGAAACTCTGTCGCTGCACGAAGCCTCGCCCGGCCACCACTTCCAGGTGTCGATTCAGCAGGAGTTGACCGGGCTGCCACGCTTCCGGCGCTTCGGCGGCGATTACACGGCGTATGTCGAGGGATGGGCGCTCTACGCGGAGTATCTCGGTCCCGAGCTCGGGCTCTTTACGGACCCCTACCAGTACTTCGGGCGGCTGAACGACGAACAGCTGCGTGCAATGCGGCTGGTCGTCGACACGGGTCTGCACGCGAAGGGCTGGACCCGCGAGCAGGCGATCGCGTACATGATCGAGAACTCGACGCTTGCTCCGTCGGACGTCGAATCCGAGGTCGAGCGCTACATCGCCTGGCCGGGGCAGGCGCTCGGGTACAAGGTGGGCGACCTGCGCATCCAGGCGCTGCGCCACAAGGCGGAATCGGCGCTGGGTCCGAAGTTCGACATTCGCGACTTCCATCGCGAGGTGCTTTCCGACGGCGCCGTGCCGATGGAGATTCTCGAACGCAAAGTCGACCGCTGGATCGAGTCACGGCGCTGAGCCCATGCGGGTCGATTGGCCGCGACTGTTACTCGCCGGATTGATCACGGTCGGCGCCAGCGGCTGCGGCGACGACGGAGAACGAGGCGGACGCGCGGCATCGGCCGAGGCGAGCCCGGATGCCCAGCGGCTCGCCGCGGTCGTCGACGGCTGGTACGAGCGCTGGCTCGAGCTCAATCCGCTGGCCGCGAGCGAGCAGGGCGATCATCGCCACGACGCCGAGTTCGGTGACTACCTGAGCCCGACGTGGCTTGCCGATTCGCTCGCCAACGAGCAGGACGCGCTCGAGGACCTGCGCGAGGTGGACCCGGAGGGCTTGAGCGATTCCGACCGCGTTACCTACGACGCGTTCAAGTATGGACGCGAGATCGCGATCGAAGGCTACCGGTATCCCGCCGAGCTGCTGCCGATCGACCAGCTCTTCAACCGGCCGACGCAGTTCGCGGTGATCGGCTCCGGTGGCGACATCCATCCTTTTGCGAACGCGCAGGACTACGACAACTTCCTGTCGCGCATGGATGGATTCGTGGCCTGGGTCGAGCAGGCGATCCACAACCTGCGTGCGGGCGCCGCCAAGGGCGTCGTGCAGCCGCGGGTCGTGATCGAGCGGACGATTCCACAGCTCGACGCGCTCGCCGCCGGTGATCCGAAACAAAGCGTGCTCTGGCGCCCGATCGTCAACCTGCCGGCCGGCCTGTCGGTCGCGGATCGCCGGCGGATCGTCGGCGCGTGGGAGCGCAAGCTTGGCGACTCCGTCTTGCCGGCGATCTCTCGCCTGCACGATTACCTGGCCAACGACTATCTGCCGCGCACGCGGCCGACGGTCGACCTGTCGGAGTTGCCGAACGGCGCGGCCTGGTACGCGTACTGCGTGCGACTGCACACGTCCACGGGACTCACGCCACAGCAGGTGCACGAGCTCGGCCTGTCCGAGGTCGCGCGTCTCCGCTCGGCGCTCGAACGGATCCGGACGCGACTCGGCCACGCGGGCGACCTGCGCAGCTTCTTCGAGAAGCTGCGCGGCGACACCCGTTTCGTCGCGAGCGATGCCGAGGCGCTGATCGGCGGCTACCGCGATCTCAAGGCCCGGGTTGCCACGGCCATGCCGCGCCAGTTCGCCATCGCCCCCAAGGCAGATTTCGAAGTTCGCGCCTTCGAGTCGTTCCGCGAGCAGTCCGCGCCCTCGGCCGCATACCGGCCCGGCAGCCCGGACGGCCGGCGGCCGGGAGTCTTCTACGTCAACACCTGGGACCTGCCCTCGCGACCGACCTACCTGATGCAGGCCATCTATCTGCACGAAGCCGTGCCGGGGCATCACTTCCAGGTTTCACTGGCGCAGGAGACGAGCGAGCTGCCGCGGTTCCGCCGGCATGCGCAGTTCACGGCCTACGACGAAGGCTGGGGCCTCTACGCCGAATCGCTCGGGCGCGATCTCGGTCTCTACGGCGAACCGTACAGCGAGCTGGGCGCGCTCACGATGGAGATCTGGCGAGCTGCACGGCTCGTTGTCGACACGGGGCTGCACTCGCAGGGCTGGACGCGCGAGCAGGCGATCGAGTACATGCGCGACAACACCGCGATCGGCCGCGCCGACGTCGTCGCCGAGGTCGAGCGCTACATCGCGCGGCCCGGCCAGGCACTCGCCTACAAGGTGGGCGAAATCCGCATCCGCGCCCTTCGCCGCAAGGCGGAACGTGCGCTCGGGGGGCGCTTCGACGTTCGCCGAGTTCCATACGCAGATTCTCGCGGGTGGCTCGCTGCCGTTGCCGGTGCTCGAGGCGCAGATCGATCGTTGGATCGAGGAACAGCGCCGCTGAGCCACCGCTCAGCGGCTGCCGTAGCCGAGGGTTTCGATGGTCTGGAGCTCGCCGGCGACGAAGCGCAGCCGGCGCATCAGCTGGTTGGGCCCGAGATCGTAGGTCCAGTAGTCGACCGGTACGTCCTCCCGTCCCGGGAACGGGATCTCGTTGTTACCGAACTCGAAGCGCGGCTGGCGGACGATCCATGTGCGCCGCTTGTACGTGGGCTCGCCGCAGTGATGCATGACTCTCTCGATCGAGTCCCCTTCGGTGACGAGCCGGCTGCCGCAGCGCATGGAGTCTGCGCGCGCAGGCGCAGCGGCCAGGAGCAGCAGGTGGCCGCGCCCGCCATCGTTGCCACGCGGATCGAATCAGAAGCCATAGTCGGTGGTACGGATATCGACGAGCTCTTCGCCCTCGAAGCGCAGCTCGCGCATCAGCTTGTTGGAGCCGTAGTTGTACGTCCAGACCTCGACCGTCACGTACGCCCAGGGCGGGTCGAGCCAGAACCACTCGAACTCGTGCAGCCACATCCGCGGCTGGCGCATGGTCCCGATGACGCTGACGTCGGCCGGCTCGCCGCAGAGCTGGCGTACCTTGAACTTGGAGTCGCCCGTGCTCGCGAGGCGCGTGCCGCAACGTAAGGAATCCTCGGCCAGGGCGGCCTGCGTCGCGAGCAGGCCGATTGCCAGGCCCAACCACGGCGTCAGCCGTTTCATGTGCCGAGGATAGCTCACGGACGGTCCCGCGTGACCTCGCGTCCCACCGGCGGGACCTGCACACGGAAACGCCCCAGTGGCGCCCGGCGTTGACGTACCGGGCTTCCTGCTACCCTAGCGGCCCTTTCCGCGGGCATCCCAGGCGGCGACTGCAGAAGAACCTGTCCCTCATGCCCCTCGACCGCATCTACGAAAAACGCCTGGCCGGCCTGACGAACGGACGAACGGCCGGCGCCTTGCATGGCGGACTCAAGGGGGTCGAAAAGGAGTCCCTTCGGGTCGGTCCGGATGGGAGGATCTCGCAGGAGCCGCATCCCCGGGCCCTGGGCTCGGCGCTCACGAACGAGGCGATCACCACCGATTACTCGGAGGCGCTGATCGAGCTCGTCACGCCGCCGTTCCATCAGACCTGGGAGCTGGTTCAGTACCTCTGCGACCTGCACCAGTTCGTCTACCGGCACATCGGCGACGAGCTCCTCTGGGCGACCAGCATGCCCTGCGCCGTCCGAGGCGATGCCAGCATCCCGATCGCGCGCTACGGCACCTCCAACGTAGGACGCATGAAGCACGTCTACCGGGTTGGCCTCGCCCACCGCTACGGCCGGGTGATGCAGGCGATCTCCGGGCGTGCATTTCAACTACTCCTTCCCCGAGGAGTTCTGGCCGGTGCTTGCCGAGCTCTGCCGTAGCCGGGATCACGGCCAGGATTTCCGCTCGGACGCCTATTTCGCGCTGCTGCGCAACTACCGGCGGCATGGCTGGATCGTGCTGTACCTGTTCGGCAATTCGCCGGCGGTCTGTGAGTCCTTCCTCGGCGGACGCAGCGTCGAGGGACTCCAGGAACTGATGCCGGGAACCCTCTATGCACCGCACGCGACTTCCCTGCGGATGAGCGACCTCGGCTATCGCAACAAGAACCAGGCGGGCGTCAGCGTATCGGTCAACAGCCTCGAGCATTACGTGCGCGACCTGACCTGGGCGATCACGACTCCGCACCCGGACTACGAAAAGATCGGCGTAAAGGTCGACGGGGAATACCGGCAACTGAACGCGAACTGGCTGCAGATCGAGAACGAGTACTACAGCTTCATCCGCCCGAAGCGCGTCGCGCGCTCCGGAGAGCGGCCGACGCGCGCCCTGCAGCGCGGCGGCGTCCAGTACGTCGAGATGCGATCACTCGACGTCAGCGCCTTCGATCCGGTTGGCGTCAACCAGATCAAGCTGCGGTTTCTCGAGGCCTTCGCGGCGTTCTGCGTGCTGCGCGACAGCCCGTCGATCGAGCCCGCCGAGCAGGCGGAGCTCGACGGCAACCATGCGCTCGTGGCGCGTCGTGGACGCGAGCCGGGGCTCGCGTTGCGACACGACGGACGCAACGTCGCCTCGTGGACTGGGCCCTCGAGATCCTCGATTCCATGCGCGGCGTGTGCGAGCTGCTGGACCAAGGCGACCCGGATCGGCCGCTATACGACCGCGCTCGAGATGCAGGAAGCCAAGGTGCGTGACCCGGCCCGGACGCCGGCAGCCCGGACCCTGCTGGAACTTACACACGACCGGTGAGTCGTTCTTCAACTTTGCCTTGCGAATGTCCACGCAACATAAGGCCTATTTCCTGGAACTGTATTCCCCAAATGAATCCAGACAGGCCGAGTTCTCGCTCCAGGCAGAGGCTTCGCTGGCAGAGCAGGCCCGGCTCGAGGGAATGACAGATCGCTTGGATTTCGACCAGTATCTTGCGCGATACTTCGCAAGTTGACGCGTCACCGGTTTGTCACTCGGGTGCAACGCGTCGACCCTAGCCTCGGTGGTCTCGCCTGGATGCGCGAGCACACGAGGCAGGTGAACGGAATAAGACGAGGGAAAAGGAAAAGGAATATGAACAGGAAGTTTGATCTCGGGCTGTCGCGGGACGACGCCCAGGCCAAGGTGGCGTCGGTCGGACCAAGGCAGGCGGTGTCGAATCCGCGGCATCGACGGTACGGCGCGATCCATCCGCGACCGGCGCCTGGGATCCCTATGAGATCTGGCTGACCCGGGTCAAACAGCCGCGCGACCGGCGGTACGGGCCGTTCGGCTCGTCCTGACCGACCGGCGCGTCACGCGCCGTCCCTCAGCAACCCGATCTCGAAGCGTCCGCGCGAATCCATCGCGCCGCGCAGCATTCCGTCGGAATTGAAAGACAGCGCGATCGCCCCGTCGCGGGCGATCGCGATCACCCCACCGTAACCGCCCAGCTCGCCGATCTGGCGGAGCACGGTGTCGGCGGCTTCGCTCACGCCGAGGCCGCGATGGCGCATCAGCGCCGCGATCTCGTGCGCGGCGGCGAGGCGGATGAAGTACTCGCCGTGACCGGTCGCAGATACCGCGCAGGCGTCGTTCGCCGCGTACGTTCCCGCACCGATGATCGGCGAATCCCCGACCCGGCCCCAGCGCTTGCCCGTCAGACCGCCGGTCGACGTCGCCGCGGCGAGGTTGCCGCGGTCGTCGAGCGCGACCGCGCCCACCGTTCCGGTCAGCGATTCCGGTCCGGCCGGCTCTCCGTGCAGGATGCGCTCGAGCTCGAGGCGCCGATGCTCGGTCGCGAAGAAGCTGTTCGGCACCGGCGTCATACCCTGCTCCAGTGCGAACTCCTCGGCGCCCTGGCCGGCGAGCATCACGTGCGGCGAGTGCTCGAGCACGCGGCGCGCCAGCTCGATCGGGCTGCGGACGTGGCGCACGCCGGCCACGGCCCCCGCACGCAGCGTTGCGCCGTCCATCAGCGAGGCGTCGAGCTCGAGCGCACCGTTCGCAGCGTAGACCGCGCCGCGTCCCGCGTTGAACAGCGGGTCGTCCTCGAGCACGCGCACGGCGGCGACGACCGCGTCGAGGCTGCTGCCCCGCTGCTCGAGCAGGTCGTAGCCGGCGCGCAGCGCAGCCTCGAGCCCCGCGCGGAACGCCTGCTCCTTCGCTGCCGTGAGCTCGGCGCGCGGCAGCGTGCCTGCGCCGCCGTGGACTGCGATCGCCAGCATCGAGTGGTGCCCCGTGAGCCTTCGGCTCAGACGCCGCGATTGTCCGCGCTAATCCGCCTTGGCCGCTTATCATTCGGACAGGCCGCCTTCCCGCGGCCGCGCCTCCGGAAGGCCCGCACCATGCGTGAGATCCGCCCCATCAGGAGCCTTCTCGTCGCCAACCGCGGCGAGATCGCCATCCGCGTGATGCGGGCCGCGAGCGAGCTCGGCATGCGCACGGTGTCCGTCTACTCGCAGGAGGACCGCTTCTCGCTGCACCGGATGAAAGCCGACGAGAGCTACCTGGTGGGCGAGGGCAAGGGCGCCGGTCGAGGCCTATCTCGACATCGACGACATCATCCGCATCGCGCTCGAAACCCGCGTCGACGCGGTGCATCCCGGCTACGGCTTCCTGTCGGAGAACCCGCACTTCGCCGAGGCCTGCGTCGCCGCGGGGCTCGCCTTCGTCGGTCCGCCGGCCGCGATCATGCGGCGGCTCGGCAACAAGGTGACCGCGCGCGAGCTCGCAGTCGCGGCGGGCGTGCCGGTCATGCCCGCGACGCCGCCGCTGCCGCGCGACCCGGAAGAGGCGGCGCGGCTCGCGGCAGCAGTCGGCTACCCGGTCATGCTCAAGGCGAGCTGGGGCGGCGGCGGCCGCGGCATGCGCGTGGTCGAGGACGACGGCGCAGCTCGGCGAGCTGGTCGCGGCCGCGCGTCGCGAGGCCGCGGCCGCCTTCGGCAACGACGAGGTGTATCTCGAGAAGCTCGTGCGGCCGCGCGCGGCACGTCGAGGTGCAGATCCTCGGCGACACGCACGGCAACCTCGTGCATCTCTATCGAGCGCGACTGCACGGTGCAGCGGCGCAACCAGAAGGTCGTCGAGCGCGCGCCGGCGGTGTTCCTCGACGACGCCGGCCGCGCGCGCGCTCTGCGCACACGCGCTCGCGATCGGGCGGGCCGTGGGCTACGTCAACGCAGGCACGGTCGAGTTCCTGCAGGACGCCGACACCGGCCAGTGCTACTTCATCGAGGTCAACCCGCGCATCCAGGTCGAGCACACGGTCACCGAGATGGTCACCGGCGATCGACCTCGTCAAGGCGCAGATCCGCATCGCGGAGGGCGCGGCGATCGGCACGCCGGAGAGCGGCGTGCCGCCGCAGGACGAGATCCGCGTCACCGGGCACGCGATGCAGTGCCGCGTCACGACCGAGGACCCGGAGAACAATTTCATCCCCGACTACGGCGCGATCACCGCGTATCGCAGCCCGGCCGGGTTCGGCATCCGGCTCGATGCGGGGACCGCGTACTCCGGCGCCTTCATCACCCGGTCCTACGACTCGCTGCTCGTCAAGGTCACCGCCTGGGCGCCGACCGCCGCGGAGACCATCGCGCGCATGCATCGCGCGCTGTGGGAGTTCCGCATCCGCGGCGTCGTGACGAACCTGCGCTTCCTCGACCAGGTCATCATGCATCCGCGCTTCGAGCGGGCGGAGTACACGACGCGGTTCATCGACGAGACGCCCGAGCTCTTCCGTTACCCGCGCAAGCGCGACCGCGCGACGCGGCTGCTGCGCTTCATCGGCGAGGTGATCGTCAACGGCCATCCGGAGGTCAAGGGGCGGCGCGCCTGCCCGCATCGGCGCAGGAGCCGCGCGCGCCGCGGCTGCCGCCCGGCGAGCCGCCGCCCGGGCACGCGCCAGCGGCTCGCCGAGCTCGGACCGGAGAAGTTCGCGCGATGGATGCTCGAGCAGCAGCCGGTGCTGCTCACCGACACGACGCTGCGCGACGCGCACCAGTCGCTGCTCGCCACCCGCTTCCGCACGCGCGACATGCTGGCGCGTAGCGCCGCACTACGCGCGACTGCTGCCCGGACTGTTCTCGGTCGAATGCTGGGGCGGCGCGACCTTCGACGTGGCGCTGCGCTTCCTCAAGGAGTGCCCCTGGGAACGCCTGATCGCCTTCCGCGCGGCGATGCCGAACCTGCTGCTGCAGATGCTGCTGCGCTCCGCGAACGCCGTGGGCTACACGAACTACCCGGACAACGTCGTGCGCTACTTCGTGGCGCAGGCGGCCGCGCACGGCGTCGACCTGTTCCGCGTCTTCGACTCGCTCAACTGGGTGGAGAACATGCGCGTCGCGATCGACGCGGTGGGCGAGAGCGGGCGGCTGTGCGAGGCCGCGATCTGCTACACGGGCAATCTCGACGACCCGCGCGAGACCAAGTACGACCTCGCCTACTACGTGCGGCTCGCGAAGGAGCTCGAGCGCGCCGGCGCGCACGTGCTCGGCATCAAGGACATGGCGGGCCTCTGCCGGCCGCGCTCGGCGTACCGCGCTGGTCAAGGCGCTCAAGGAGGAGATCGGGCTGCCGGTGCATTTCCACACGCACGACACGAGCGGCATCGCGGCCGCCAGCGTGCTCGATGGCGATCGACGCCGGCGTCGATGCGGTCGACGGCGCGCTCGACTCGATGAGCGGCATGACCTCGCAGCCGAACCTCGGCTCGATCGTCGAGGCGCTGCGCTTCGGGCCGCGCGACCGGGCCTGGACCCGGACAAGCTGCGGACGCTGTCGAGCTACTTCGAGCAGGTGCGCAAGGCTATGCCGCGTTCGAATCGGAGATGCGCGCCGGCGCCTCCGAGGTCTACGTGCACGGCATGCCGGGCGGGCAGTACACGAACCTGCGCGAGCAGGCCCGCTCGCTCGGCATCGACGATGCGCGCTGGCACGAGGTCGCGCGCGCCTACGCCCAGGTCAACGAGATGTTCGGCGACATCGTCAAGGTGACGCCGTCGTCGAAGGTCGTCGGCGACATGGCGCTGCTGATGGTGACCAGCGGCCTCGACGCCGCGCAGGTGCTCGATCCGGAGGTCGAAGTCGCGTTTCCCGGAGTCGGTCGTGTCGTTCTTCCGCGGTGACCTCGGCCAGCCGCACGGCGGTTTCCCGAGGCCCTGCAGCGCAAGATCCTGAAGGGCGCAACGCCGCTCGCCACGCGGCCGGGGAAGACGCTGCCGGCCGTAGACCTCGAGCACGCGCGGCAGGATCTGCAGGCGCGCATGCCGCGTCCGCTCACTGATTACGATTTCGCCTCGTGGCTGATGTACCCGAAGGTGTTCACGGATTACGTGGCGGACCGGGTGCGGTACGGCGACGTGAGCGTGCTGCCGACCCGCACGTTCTTCTACGGGCTCGCCCCGGGCGAGGAGATCACCGTCGAGCTCGAGCGCGGCAAGCAGCTCATCATCCGGCTGGTCACGGTGAGCGACGTGCACGACGACGGCACGCGCAGCGTCTTCTTCGAGCTGAACGGCCAGCCGCGCCCGGTGCGGGTCGTCGATCGCAGCCAGGTCGCCAAGCGCCCGCCGCGGCGACAGGCCGAGCCCGGTCAGCCGGGCCACGTCGCTGCGCCCATGCCGGGCACGGTCGCGACCGTGGCCGTCAGCGCCGGTCACGCCGTCGTGCGCGGCGAGGTGCTGCTCACGCTCGAGGCGATGAAGATGGAGACGGCCGTGCGCGCCGAGCGCGACGGGCGTGTCGTCGAAGTCCTCGCACGCCCCGGCGAGCAGGTCGACGCCAAGGACCTGCTCCTCGTCCTCGAGTGAAATGGCTCAGAGCCAGATTCGAGTCCGCCGCAACGTGGCTCTGAGCCGATTTATTTCGGGAGGTGGCGTGACGAGCCAGCGGTCGAGCGAGCCGCGTCGATCGCTCCCGACTGACGCGCCACCTCGCGACCGCCCTGGAAGACGACCAGTGTGGGGATGCTGCGGATGCCGTGGCGCGCCGCGATGGCGCCGGCGTCCTCGGTGTTGAGCTTGGCGAGGCGCGCGGCCGGCTCGAACCGCGCGGCGGCCTGCTCGAACACGGGCGCCATCGCGCGGCATGGCGCGCACCATGGCGCCCAGAAATCGACGACGAGCGGCAACCCGTTTCGCGAGACGTGGCGATCGAAGTTCGCGGCCGTCAGCGTGATCGGCCGGCCGTCGAACAGCGGCGCATGGCACTTGGGCAGCGCGGCGAGTCCCCGAGGCGCTCGCCGGGTACGCGTACGAGGCTGTCGCAGCTCTTGCAGACGATCTGGATCGGATTCGCCATCGTCGGCTCCCGGAGGTCGCAATCCTCTGATCGTGGGGGCGCGGCCGCCGAAATCCAAGCCCACAAAGCGCGGAACGCCATCGGAGTCCAAACACTACAATGGATGTCGTCCGTTGCAGG